>NZ_QUKS01000005.1:0-253967 GCF_003481165.1 Clostridium sp. TF06-15AC | reverse complement strand
TTTCAGGGTTTTACATACTGTTCAGTTTTCAAGGTTCTTTGTTGTTGTCTCATTGACAGCTCATTTATATTACCACAAGCAGTTATCTTTGTCAACAACTTTTTTTATTTTATTTTTCGCAACTGAGCTTTCGCTCAACAGCTTGAATATCATATCATAGGCAGTTGTCGTTGTCAACTATTTTTTCTTAATTTTCAAAACATTTTCGCAAATAAGAAAACCTGTGATATTCGATTTTCCCTGCATATGCAGACCAACGTCAAAACACGTTAGAGTTAGAGTTTACCATTTCAGCATTAACTTGTCAAGGGATTTTCACTTGTTTTTTCGCTGACATATTCTATACAGAATCATTGCGCATCCTCGCGGAGCGTTTATCTCAGCCAGAGACCCAACTCCCACTGAGACAAATTTGCTATTACTCGCCACCTAAAAAGGTGGGAGTCTTCTCGACTGAATTCAAGTCGAACGTCCGTGAGACTTGGCGCGTGATTCTGGTCAGCGAAGCTGACATATTCTTTACAGAATCACTGCGCATCCTCGCGGAGCGTTTATCTCAGTCGGAGAATGGACTCCCACTGAGACAAATTTGCTATTACTCGCCACCTAAAGAGGTGGGTGTCTTCTCGACTGAAATAAAAAATTTGGCACACCTAACTCATCACTAAGTAGCGAGAATGCGGTGTGCCGTTTTTCAATATCACAGTTTTTCTCTATACGCTTTTAAATAATCCGTTTCACAACACCCATCAGGATGCTTCCAAGCATATTGTGGTCATACAGCCAGGTCAGCCAGATATTGCTTTCTATCTGGTTCAGGAAAAGTTCACCAATCGCCGTTGCCGAGAACAGTGTAATAAGCAGTGCTGCAATCCAGACGAAAAAGATCCCTTCCGCGCCCCCCAGCACGGCACCTGCCAGACGGTTCAGCCCCGATATGATCGGCAGCCGGGAGACCACATTGAGCGATACGGACAGAACACGCAGTCCGCCGAACACGGCTGCAAACAGCAGAAAAAAACTTATAATATTGATCAGGCTGTTTGCCAGATAACGGCTGACGTAGTGGGTAAAGCTGCTTACACCCAGCGCCTCGTAAACTTCGCTGTTATTATTCTCCAGAAGCGCATCCTTTAACTGTTCCGGAAGCTCCATTTCTTCAATAATACTGCGCTGTACGGATGGCGGCGCCGCGTCAGCTGCCTCATTTTCCGCCTCATCGTCCTTTTGGATAAATTTCGTCACGCTGTCCTCCACCGCCTGATAGACCACCTCATTGCTGCGAAGCAGATTCGCGACAGACGGCGCACCAAAATGAACCACCCCCAACGACAGCACCAGGGAAACGGCCGAGACTGCCAGGCGGACAAATCCGCGGTAATGCCCGTACAGTACCATGGAAACCAGATAGACTGCCACCACCACGAACAGCCAGTTTTCTTTTATATAAGCACCCATTGTCTGATCGCCTCCGCTACGCCCTCTTCCCGGTTCGAAGCGGCAATCCGGTCTGCGCGTTCCTTTAAAAATGGGGCGCCATTTTCCATCGCCACGCCGATTCCTGCTGCCTCCAGCATGGGCCAGTCGTTTTCGCCGTCTCCAAATGCCATCGTCTCCTCCGCTTCAATTCCCAGATACTGACAGAGATTCCGCAGCCCGCTCCCCTTTGTGATGCCCGCCGCGTTGAGTTCCAGATTCCACGGAAGCGAGGAGGTCACCAGAACCTCCGGCATCGCTTCCAGCTTTGCCCGGACTGCCTGCTTGCTCTCCCGGTCCTTAAAATTTAAATTCATCTTCTGCACCGGGCATTTTTTCTCCCGCAGATACTCCACCATGTCAGTAACTGCCCGGCGCGTCGCCCGGATATAGGCGCATTCACGTTCCGGTATCCCGTATTCTTCCAGCTGTGCCAGCAATCGCGTCTCGCTGACGCCGCCCTCCGATACATACATATCGTAAATAACCGGATGCCGGCGCAGCACCTCAATCACCCGGATCGTCTCTTCCCAGCTCAGGCAGCTTTCCGACACCCAGGTATTTTTCCCGAAATCCCGGACGACCGCCCCATTTGTAAATATGCCATAGTGGACGCCCGGCAGGCTCAAAACCTCCTCTGGCACTGCCGGGAGCGCGCGCCCGGTCGCCGGGACAATCTCAATTTCCCGCTGCGCGCACAGTTCCATCACCTGTCTTGTTTTTTCCGACACGTGCATTTTTTCATTTAACAGTGTCCCATCTAAATCGAGGGCTATTAACCGTGTTCCCATCTTTCTCTCCCGTATCTCTTTTTACTGTCCACTACCAGAAAACGCTGCCGGGAAGCATTCCCCCGCAGCGCTCTCTTTTACTAATTAGTTTTAATTTTAAAATTTCTCGAATTGTTTTAATTAATCAAAGAAATGTTTCTCTTTCAGAATCAGAAGTCCATCCTTATCATATTTCGATGAGAACAGTCCGCTGAAGGATTTCTTCTCCGCCTTATCTGCAGCTTCCTCGATCAAATCTTCGGCACTTGTCTTGGTAAGCGGTTCTCCATCCTCCTCCATCATCTCAGCGCGCTCGTACAGAGCCAGCATGCTCTTTCCCGAAATACTGCAGTCGATCTCCGATGCATATTTGCAGGCATACTGAACAAACTCCTCAACATCCATATCGCCAGACTTTTTGGACGGTTTCTCTTCCGGCTCATCCTCTGGATAATTGGAATACTCGTCGTCCTCGCGTTCGTCTTTATAGCTGTCTTTGTAATCGTCCTTATAATCATCACGATAGCCGCCACGCGCATAATCATCCTCCGGCTCATACTCGTCCTTCTCGTAGCGATCTTCTTCGTCTTCATACTCCGGCTCGTCATCGCGTCTTGCCTCTTCCTGACGGCGCAGTTCTTCTCTCTGCCGCTCTGCCAGACGGCGATCTTCCTCCGCTTTACGCGCTTCTTCTGCCTCTTTGGCTGCCAGTGCCTGTGCTTCTGCCTTGGCGCGCTCTTCTTCCTCACGGCGGGCTGCTGCTTCCTGCTGTCTGCGTTTTTCCTCTGCCTCTTTTTCTGCCTGACGGCGGATCTCCGCCTCACGCTCTGCCTGGCGTTTTCTGGCTGCTTCTGCTTCCTGCTGCGCCTGCTGGCGTTTCAGCTCTTCCTCGCGCGCCTGTGCCAGCTTCGCTGCATCGTCTTTCTGGTTTTCACAGCCGATATACTGGAAACGCTCTGCTAATGCCGGATATGCGCGGTGCATCTGCTCTAAACGTGCCTGCGTATCAATCAGAACAACGACCATGCCGGTTTCATCCTGTGTCATCAATTCTTCCAGCTCTTCCACCGTCAAATCGTCCAGATCGGCTGCATGCTCGACCACCAGATCCTTGCCTGCCAGGCGCTCCGCCACCGATGCGATGCCGCGATGAGAAAGGTTTGCGCCGCTGATCTTGGCAACCGGATGCTTGGTCCCCAGCTCGCGGTGAATCTTTTTCAGGGAATCAAGTGCCATCGCAAGACCGGCTGCCGGATCTTCCGCCTCGATCATCAGATGATTCGATTCCTTGATCTCCTCTTCTTCCTCTTCCGGTTCGAAATCCCAGTCTTCCACTATAGTTTCCTCTTCCTCTTCAAATTCATGAATCGGAGCTTCCTCGCTCTTTTCCTCTGCCTCTGCCGGTTCCAGGTCGCGGAGATTCCTGAAAACACGTGTCTCCCCTTCGGATGCGCCCTCTTCCTCATCGTAAGGCTTGATCTTGGACACTTCTTTTGCCAGCGCTTCTTCCGCCTGTGCTTCATGAAGGCTTGCTACTACATCCTCGTCCAGCGCAGCCTTTTCTACTTTCTCGTCCGCCGGTTTTGTCTCAGCTTTCGGTTTTCCAGCCTTCTCTTCTGGCTCTGCCTGCTCTGGCTGTCCCTCCGGCTCATTCTCCGGTTCGTCGTCCAGCTCTGCCTCCGGCTCATCCGTATCCAGATACTCTCCTTCCGGCTCCGGCTTGCGGTATGTACCGTTCTTGTACTCTTCTTCCACCGCACGCAGCTTCTCTTCGTACTTCTCGCGGTTTTCTACCAGATCCATCTGATATTTCGTCAGCGGCGCATACTGAAGTTTCAGTTCCATTGCCTTGTCCACATATTTGCCAAGACCGAACATCAGCATGATCTTGTCGCAGATCCGCACACAGTCGTCCGCCTGGTTCGCCTGATGATAAAGCTCTGCCAGGTGGTACAGCCATTTCTCATCCAGCTCTTCCTGACAATATCTCTCCAGAGAATTGATCTGCTGCTCTAACGGCGCATCCTTCGCCTCCAGAATCAGGAAACGAAGCAGGTACTGGCGCGGGTCATCGCCGGACAGCTCACAAAACTCCCGGTAATATGCCTCTGCCTCCTGAATATTATTTTCACGCAATGCAAGGTCAGTCAGCTTATATAAAAGCCCCTTTCCAAGCGGCGCTCTCTCATATGCCAGCAATAAAATATCCTTGGCATCCTGATACTCTGCATTTTTCTCATAAATCTGGGAAATCATCGTAAGCAGGCTGGTGCTGCGTACACGACGCCAGTCGATGGTATCGGCGATCTTCATCGCCGTCTCGAAATCTCCCTTGTTGACCAGTTTCTTAATCTGCTCTACCTTGATGTTAAACTCGTATTTATCCATCTTATGCATCTCCTAACTTCCTGCCGCGGCAGAAGTTTTATTGTTACTGTTCACGCATACGTGCCCGGTAACGTTTTATTTACTCACCGGCTACAGCTCTGTACGCCCATCCAGCGCGCGCAGAAGCGTTACCTCATCAATATATTCCAAGTCGCCCCCGACCGGAACGCCGCTGGCGATTCGCGTCACCCGGATCCCTGTCGGCTTAATCAGCTTGCTCAAATACATCGCGGTCGTCTCGCCCTCCAGGCTTGAGTTGGTTGCGATAATGACCTCACGAACCTCCTCTTTCTGCAGGCGAGTCATCAGCTCCTTGAGCCGGATGTCGCCCGGTCCGATCCCCAGCATCGGGGAGATCGCCCCATGCAGCACATGATAGACCCCGTTGTATTTTCCTGTCTTCTCATATGCCGCCAGATCGCGCGTATTTTCCACCACCATGATCGTCTCATGATCACGCCGGTCGCTGCTGCAGATCGGGCACAGTTCCTTATCAGTCAATGTGCAGCACTCCTTGCAGTAACGCACATTCTGCTTGGCTTCCAGAATCGCGCCGGACAAGTGCCTGACCTGTTCTTCCGGCATATTGATGATATGAAATGCAAGACGCTGCGCCGATTTACTTCCGATTCCGGGAAGTTTTGACAATTCTTCGATTAGCTTGCTAATCTGGCTGCTGTAATAATCCATCGCTTAAAACGGGAATCCGCCTCCCAGACCGCCAAGGCCACCGGTCAACTGGGACATCATCTGGCTGCTGTCCTCTTCCGCCTGACGGAATGCCTCGTTGGTCGCCGCCACGATCAGATCCTCTAACATCTCGATATCATCCGGATCCACTACTTCCTCAGACAGTTTCACGGAAAGAACCTCTTTTTTACCAGATACGGTCACGGTTACAGCGCCGCCGCCTGCGGATGCGCTGTACTGCTTCTCCTCCAGCTCTTTCTGCTTCTCTTCCATCTGGCGCTGCATTCTCTGCGCCTGCTTCATTAAATTGTTCATATTGCCCGGCATACCGCCTGGGAAACCGCCACGTTTTGCCATGGTGTCATTCCTCTCTTTCACTTCTTTTTATTTATATTCAGACTGACTGCCGATTGCAGCCGGTTCTATATATCATATAAACCCACTAATATCATTTATCTGCATTTAATCACAGCTTCTTGCATTACAAAACAAGACTCATCTTTGGCAAGCTCCACTACACGGAATCATCCTCTTCGACAATCACATCGGTATGGATTGCGTTCTTTAAATCCTCATCACTGACATAAACCGTTCTTTGCGGCACAGCAGATGATTCTAAACGGACTTTAAATTGCAGAGTCTTTTTGTATTTTTCTTGCACTACTTCCTGCAAATGCTTAAGCTCAGGCTCCCGATTGATAATTCCAAACGTATTTTCATCTGTACACACAATGCAAAGGCAGCCTTCGCCCGCCGGTTCTACACTTGTCTTGGGAAGACTGAGTCTAATCGAACCCACAAGCTGGCTCAGGGACGCAATCCGTCCCCATTCTTTCCGCATCAGCATCAGATCTTCGTACTGTGCCGGTGGAAGGGATACCGTCTTCGGCTCAGGCGGCGTTTCCACCACAGCCGTTTTGGAGGATGCCGCCTGCCCCGCTGCCGGTGCAAGGGACGCCAGTTTCTGTAGATTGTCCGGCATTTCCTGCATTTTCTGCTCTAATAGCGTAATCCGCTGTAAAATGGAATCAAGATTCTGTTCCATCGACGGCGTCGTCAGCTTGATAAAGGCAATCTCCACCAGAATCCGCTTCTGCGACGCGTAGCGCAGCTGCCCGGAAAGTTCCGAGAAAATACGGATGTAACGCATCAGCGTTTCCGTATCAACACCTGCCGCCTCTTCCTTTAAAACTGCCAGATTTTCCTCCGACATATCGAGCATATCGCCCGGTTCGTCGGTCGTCTTGGCAATCAGGAGATTTCGCATATACCAGACGAAATCGTTGACGAGCTGTGAAAGATCGCGCCCCTGGATGATCATTTCCTCAATCTCACGGATGCACGCCTTCGTATCACTTGCAAGCACCGCCTGAAACAGCTTGCTGAACACGCGGTTATCGACCGCGCCCAACACCTCGAGCACATTGTCATACGTCAGCTTTTCCCCGAAATGGAACGCCACGCACTGATCGAGAAGGCTTAACGCATCTCGCATCGAGCCATCCGCCGCACGTGCCACATACCTAAGTGCCCGGTCATCTACATCGATCTGCTCCGCCTGCGTCAGCTCCGCCAGCCGTCCCGCAATGGTATCGATCGAGATCCGCTTGAAATCATATCTCTGGCACCGGGACAGGATCGTGATCGGGATCTTGTGGACCTCCGTCGTCGCCAGGATAAATATAACGTAGGACGGCGGTTCTTCCAGCGTCTTTAAGAGCGCATTGAACGCGCCGATCGAAAGCATATGAACCTCGTCAATGATGTAGACGCGGTAGCGCCCATCCGTCGGCGGGTACTGCACCTGCTCCCGGATATCGCGGATATTTTCCACACCATTGTTGGATGCCGCATCGATCTCCACCACATTGAGGGAAGCTCCTTCCGCAATCTGGCGGCACATACTGCACTCGCCGCAGGGGCTGCCGTCCACCGGATGTTCACAGTTGACTGCCCGTGCAAAGATCTTGGCAATACTCGTCTTACCGGTTCCGCGCGTCCCGCAGAAGAGGTACGCGTGCCCGATCCGCCCGGAGTTGATCTGATTTTTCAGGGTCTTTACGATATGGTCCTGACCCCGGACCTCTTCAAAGGACGTCGGACGCCATTTTCTGTACAGTGCTGTATATGACATAAACTACTACTTCCTTACTATTCGTCGCCGAAGCTGATGCCTACATCCTTAGCTTCCCGGATAATATCGCTCTTCGGATCGACCATCTTTAATTTACCGGCAATGTCCGCGAGCGGAATTTTTTCAATCTTATTGTTGTTTAAAGCGACCATATAGCCGTATTCCTTGCGGCGGATCATCTCTGCTGCCTCCGCGCCGAGGCGCGTCGCAATCACGCGGTCATACGGGCATGGCTCGCCTCCGCGCTGCATATGCCCCGGAACCGTCACACGGATCTCCTGCCCCGCCCGCTCGGAAATCTGGGCGCCCAGCTCGTAAGCGACCGACGGATAAACCGGTCCATTTTTCTTCTTTTCTTTTAATTCTTTCTTGGTCAGGGCTGCATTTTCCTTGGAAATCGCGCCCTCTGCGACCGCCAGAATCGTGAAATTCTTGCCATTTTTAGTACGGCTGCGGATCGCATTTACCACCACATCAATATCATACGGGATCTCCGGCAGGAGAATGATGTCAGCTCCGCCCGCGATGCCTGCATAGAGCGCCAGCCATCCCACCTTGTGGCCCATGATCTCCACGATGAAGACTCTGCCATGAGACGCCGCCGTCGTATGAATACAGTCGATGGCATTGGTCGCTACATCAACCGCACTATGGAATCCAAATGTAAGATCGCTGCCCCAGAGATCGTTGTCTATGGTTTTCGGAAGAGAAACGATATTGAGTCCTTCCTCCCGCAGCAGATTTGCCGTCTTCTGGCTGCCGTTGCCGCCTAAAATGACGAGACATTCCAGTTTCAGCTTGTAATAGGTGTGTTTCATCGCTTCCACTTTATCCAGACCGTTCTCGTCCGGCATCCGCATCAGCTTGAAAGGCTGTCTGGAAGTTCCCAGAATCGTACCTCCGCGTGTCAGAATCCCGGAAAAATCCGACTGTTTCATAATCCGGTAGTCTGCATACATAAGACCTTTATAGCCGTCTTCAAATCCAACTATCTCTATGTCATCGAACATCTTGTACAGCGATTTTGCCACGCCTCGCATCGTCGCATTTAAGCTCTGGCAGTCGCCGCCGCTGGTTAACATACCGATTCTTCTCATGAGCGCTTTCCCTTTCTTCATAACCGTCCAGTACCTTCACAGTTACCCTTATTCTAAGTTTCCAACAACCCCCATATCAGGATAAACTACACCCATTTTGTAATTATAATACAATCATATCCCGCGGGCAAGAAAAAATTCCTTACAAATATCATAGACATAAAAATACCGGGATACGCGCTTTTAATCTGCTCCGGCACGGTATTCCTACCCCTTGGCAAATCAAATTCCACATATCCCGGCTATATTCACACACCTGCAAAAATGCTTGTTTCTGTATCTATTATTTTCTATTTTTTATTTCATAGGAAGCAATTTCCTATGAAATAAAAAAATCCGCACGCCCGGCTTCGAACGTATGCCATGAACGTTACCCTGACAGTTAACTCGGTCCAGGCTGCCTTGCGGCACACAGAAGCTTCTGCTTAGTGCTGCTGCATTCCTGCCCTGACACGGTTCACAGATTTCTGTTGCGCAAGACCCAGACTTCAACGCCACTTTTCAGGGGCAGCCCCACAGTAAAAACGCCCTCGGTCGGACAACACCCCTGCTATAGCGGATTGCAGGTACAGGGCACCGCTAACTCCCCGGCTGTGCGGAAACTTTATGACTTGATCTTATATGACGGAATGACCTGCAGACCGTCAGCCTGTTTAGTATACATGGCAGCCGCCGTTTTGTCAAGCCGGAGCTTGACTAACAAGCATTGTGTAAAAATACACAAGAATACATTTTATTGTTTTTTTATCATTTTTTATCCCAGAATCTTGCAACAGAAGAAAGAAATCATTATAATAGGTATAAATCTAGCGACTGCAAAAAGTCAAACAGTTACTAAATCATAAAATTCTGTAAGATTGGAGCAACGATTATGGAGAAGAAAAATATCGACTGGAGCAACATCGGTTTCGGCTATATGCCAACGGATTACCGCTATGTTTCCATGTACCAGAATGGTTCCTGGGACGAAGGCGCCCTTACCTCCGACCCGAATATTACCTTGAATGAATGTGCCTGTGTTCTGCAGTATGCACAGACTTGCTTCGAGGGTCTGAAAGCGTATACGACCGAGGACGGCCATATCGTTACGTTCCGTCCTGACTTAAACGGCGAGCGTATGGAGAATTCCGCAAAAGGTCTTGAAATGCCGCCATTCCCGAAGGAGCGCTTCGTAGACGCCATCACAAAAGTAGTAGAAGCCAACGCAGCATTCGTACCGCCGTATGGTTCCGGTGCAACCCTGTACATCCGCCCGTATATGTTCGGTTATGATTCCATCATCGGCGTTAAACCGGCAAACATCTATCAGTTCCGCGTATTCTGTACACCGGTTGGCCCGTACTTCAAGGGCGGCGCTAAACCGATCACTATCCGCGTCAGCGATTTCGACCGTGCAGCACCTCACGGAACCGGTCACATCAAAGCCGGATTAAACTACGCGATGAGCCTGCATGCGATCGTCGATGCTCATAAGAACGGTTTCGATGAGAACATCTATCTGGATCCGCAGACACGTACCAAGATCGAGGAGACCGGCGGCGCAAACGTTATCTTTATCACCAAAGACGGCAAGCTGGTAACTCCGAAGTCCAACAGCATCCTTCCGTCTATCACACGCCGTTCTATCCTGCAGGTTGCAAGAGATTACCTTGGCATGGAGACCGAAGAGCGTGAAGTATACTTAGACGAAGTAAAAGATTTCGCAGAGTGCGGCCTGTGCGGTACCGCAGCTGTTATCTCCCCGGTTGGCAAGATCGTTGACCACGGCAAGGAAATCTGCTTCCCGGCAGGTATGGAGAAGATGGGTCCGGTTACCCAGAAACTCTACGAGACACTGACCGGCATCCAGATGGGTCACATCAAAGCTCCGGAGGGCTGGATCCACGTAATCAAATAAGGACTGTATTTTTCGGTTTGAATGGGAAATATGGAATGCAAAAAGCTGGTGGAAATCATTCACCAGCTTTTTCTTCTTTCTTCTTTTTTCTCTTTTCACGCAATTCTTTGAAAAATTCTTTCAACATCATCGAACATTCCTCGCCCAAAAGTCCTTCTTCTGTCTCCACCTGATGATTGAATCTTTTTTCATCCAGAAGATTCAGTACCGAACCGGCGCAACCGGCTTTCGGGTTCATGGAACCGATGTAAACTTTTGGAATCCGCGCCTGCACGATCGCCCCTGCGCACATCGGGCATGGTTCCAGCGTCACGTACAGCTCACATTCTTCCAGGCGCCAGTCGCCCATGCGCTTGCACGCTTTTTTGATTGCCGCGATCTCCGCATGTGCCAGCGCGCTATGATCGACCATCCGGCGGTTGTAACCCCTGCCGATGATTTTGTCCTCATACACGATCACGCAGCCGATCGGCACTTCTCCGAGCGCCCAGGCTTTCTTCGCCTCGCGGATCGCCGCTTTCATATATTTCTCTTCCCGTGTCAATTTTGCTGCCACTGTTTTTTCCTCTTTCTTGTTTTATATATTTCTATCTTTTTTCCTCCATTCAAATTTATCCGCATCCAACAACAGACATCCTTATCCCAGTTTCCCGGCAAGTTTGCTCCGCTGCCAACCAAACACCTGAAAACATTTGACCCGTGTCCATCCTACCCAGAAAAGCTATCCTTTGTCAAGAGTTCTCTAAAAGGATCGACCGGCTTTTATGTAAAATTCAAATCCGTATACCAATACCCGAACCGGCTGTCGCGCGGCGGCTGGCGGGTGGAACGGACAAAGCGGTCAAAGCCGAACATCGCCGCCATATATTTTTCATTGTTTCCATAATGTCCCGGCACGCCCAGAATGTAGCGCCCCCGTTCGCCGGGTTTTCCCAGTCTCGCCAGAATCAGATATCGGTAGTTGTAGTAACCGTGCAGAAGAAAGCTGTTATTTCCATACACCCAGTTTTCCCGCGGCAGAAGCCCGATATCCTGCGGTTTGATTACCAGAATCTCGCAGCCGTCGGCGCATTCGAAGGCGGTTACTTTGGGATAGGCAGCACGCAGACGGTTCCAGAGGGACTCGGCGGGATCTTCTTTCGAAAATTCCTTGGATGAATCTGGTTGCGGTTGTTTTTGATTTTGAGAGTCTGACTGAAATGCCTCTTGATGGTCTGGTGGAGAATCTGGAGGCATTTCTTTCTGGACTTCCCGGGTGGATTCTTGAGAATCTTTCCGCCCTGCTTCTGTCTGTGCTTCCTGATAGGATTCCTGAAAACTTTCCTTCGGTGTTTCCGTTTGCACTTCTTGAGTGGATTCCTGAAAACTTTCTTGCGGTGTTTCCGTTTGCACTTCCTGAGTGGATTCCTGAAAACTTTCCTGCGGTGTTTCCGTTTGCGTTTCCTGAACAACTTCTGCCTCTTGATGATCGGATGTTTCTGAGATATCTGGAACCGCTTCCATGGTTTCCGTGTCCTCGAAAATCTCCAGGTTTGAATCCTCCAGCTTTTCTGGCTGGGGCTGGCTGATTCCGAAGTCCGTTTCGTTTATATTCACAGCTTCTTTCTTCTCTGTCTCCGTGGATGTGTCCTGACTCTCCATTTCTCCCGACCGGGTAAGTTCTGACGCCTCATCCAATTTTTCTTTCCCTACAGACGCGCTGTTCACTTCCCCAGATACATTCTCTGCCAGTTTCCGCGTTGTCTCTTCCTTCTCCGCTTCCTGCTCCCGCACTTTCTCAGCAGTCACATCCGCCAGCTCAACCTCTGCCGCATGCGCGACGGCATCTTCCCAGATCGTCGTATAGGCACGCCATGCGCTGTCCGTCTCATGAAGAGTCAGACCACAGCACTCTTCCATATTGCAGCCGCTTCCTTCAATATTTTCACAATTGACGACGGCACGGAACTCCCCATTTCCGCCACGGACAAACAGGGTGCCGATACGGATCTCCTCCTGCCCTGCCAGAAGGTATACGCCGATCGGGCTGCCGCCCGCAAAGACACGGCGGACGCTGACCTGAATCCGGCAGGAAGTTCCCCGCGTCTCCAATTTCGCAAATCCCGTATTTTTCCCTTTGATTCCGCCCTCGTATGCATAGATATATGATATTAACCGATGATATGCAGACATGTTTTCACTCCTTTGCTTTGTATTATATGCAAAAGAAGCGCCGGTTTATGACAGGATTTCTATATCCTGATATAAACCAACGCTGCAAATACGTCCGTATAACGCAAAATCGGGAACAGTTAAAAACTGTTCCCGATACTGCCGGCGACCGGAATCGAACCGGTACGAAGTTTAACCCTCGCAGGATTTTAAGTCCTGTGCGTCTGCCAGTTCCGCCACGCCGGCATCATGATTACTCATGACTGGCACAAAGCCAAATGGATGGAGGTGGATTCGAACCACCGAAGCGAGACGCAACAGATTTACAGTCTGCCCCCTTTGGCCACTCGGGAACCCATCCAAAATTGCTCTGACAGTTGAAGATTATAGCATGGCCGTCTCAAAAAAGCAAGTGTTTTTATATATTTTATTTAATATTAAAAATGTCAACATTAAATTCGACATTTTTTCATGTTTTTATCGTTTTGCCATTTTGCACAATACGCAACCTGTTTTATTGTATATTTTCACTTTTAGGCAGCGCAATAGTAAGGCTGCCACTCCTGCCAGCCTCTCACGCCCCCTATTTCCGTTCTTATGCAAGCTGTTTTACCTCTTCCTCGAATAGTTCCCCTGCTGAATGATAACCATGTATTTTGCGTGGGTATCCGTTTATCCAGTTCTCTATACTCTCTACCTCTTCCTCTGTCCTGTCGTCAAAATTTGTGCCTTTCGGTATCTTCCGGCGTATCATCTTATTTGTTACCTCATTTGTGCCACGCTCCCAACTGCTGTACGGGTGGCAATAATATACCTTTGTCCGCTTTTCTCCCTCGTTGATAATAGAACGCTGTAAGCCCTCTGCATCTGCAAACTCGCTGCCGTTGTCTACTGTGATTGTCTTAAATACCCGCTTAAACATATCAGCGCCCCATTTTCTTTCTAATCTATCCAGTGCCGCTACTACTGCCTCGTCTGTATGGTCTGGCAGTTTAAATATAATCTCGTTTCTGGTTTTCCGCTCTGTCAGTACCAGCAACGTATTTTTTGACTTTCCCCGCTTACCTAAAACGCTGTCCATTTCCCAGTTTCCGAACTCTTCCCGTGTATCTATCTCTTTCGGGCGTTTGTCTATACTCTCTCCTGCTGCCGCCCTTTTCTGTTGCCTCTGTACTTTCTTATAATTTCTCTTCTTATTCTTCTTTACTGGCAAATTCTTATTAGACAGCTTAAGGAAAATACCCTTATCAATGTAGCTGTATAAGGTCGTTACGCATACTGTTACGGAAAAGTCCCCCTCTTTCCCCTGTGCTTTCAATTCTCCCAGTACCGCAGCTGGGCTGTAATCTTCATTTACTATTTTATCCTCTATATAATTTGCGTATGCAATATCGTTTCCTATTTTAAGCTGTGTACCCCTTGCCTTTAAATTTTCCTCTGCTTTCATTTGTGCCTTGTTTGGGCTATAACTTAATGTTTCTGTATAGTCGCTATTTCTGTGCATATATTTCCCTCGCTTAAGCTCATTGTATATAGTGCTGCGGTGTACGCCCAGCTGTTCTGCTATCTCTATCACGCTATGCCCTGCTTTTTTCAATGCCTCAATACTTATACGGTCTGTCCATGTCAGCTGTCGGCTTCCTTTCTTATTCGCCATTTCTGCTACCTCTCTTTCGTTCCTGTTCTTTCCCCATATACGACGAAAAGCCGCAAACTCTTTTACAAGTCTGCGGCTTATGCCTTTACCTATTTACAACACTTTTTACAAGCGGTGTATTTCTTCTTTGCTTGGCTTAGCGGTATGCTCTTTGGGTTTTTCATTCCCGAACAGTTAGGCTTACTATGGTATTTTTTGTTGCTACGGTCTACATATACTGTAGTTTCTCCCGTATGCTGGCTTACGCTGGGCGTTGCGTCCTCGATTACGTCAAGCTCTATATTGCACCCGAACGTCTGTACCCCCCCCCCCAGAAATTTCCAGTATTTCTGCGGTGTAGCGGGCTTTCGGGTACTTTCTCGCTAAGTCCCCCGCCAGCTCTGCCGATAGATTGCCTATTACCTTATCGCCCCATTTTATGTATGCGGCAGGCTCTCCGTTGTATGTATACTTTTCTACTGTAATATCTTCACTGCCGGACATTCTGCTTAAAATATCCTGCCTGTTTTCTCCGTCCTCATTATTGAACGTCACGCCTACTACTTTCGTTCTGATTGTATCTAAAACTCTGCCACCAGATGCAGCGGCAGGCGCAGGCGTTCTGTTTTCGTTCTCTTTTCCTGCGCTTTTCTTTTTCAGTCCAAAATAGGCGCATACTGCCGCAACCACAATGCAGCCCACCCCACCTGTTATATTTCCAGACGGCAGCGCCGTTAAACCGCTTACTGCAAATAATGCAGCCGCTGCCACTAAAATTACCTTTTTCTTTGTCATAGTAAGCCCTCGCTTTCGTATCTACTTCAATTCTAAAATTTCATCAGCAGAGGCGTTAAGCTCTCTGCATATTTTCGCAAACATTTCTATTGTCGGTGCGTGCGCCCCGTTCTCCCACCTGCTTATATCTTTCTGGTGGACTTGCAGGCGTTCCGCAAGTTCTGACTGTGAAACGCCCGCCGCTTTTCGTGCTTTCCTTATGTTCTCGCCTAAATTCATGCCTTACCTCTCTTTTTCCTTTGCTCTCAAAATGAAAGCAATAATCAGCTTTACCAGTCCTACTACTACTAAAAATACTCCTAATTTCAAAAGCATACTCTTTACTCGGCTGTGGGTTTGTGTTATATTTTTTATAGGCGGCGGGCTTATCGCCCGCCTGTTAGGGCTTTCGCCCTAACCTATGTGCTTACCGATTATGATAAGTATTATGCCTATGATTAAGTCTATCAATGCGTTGATTGTCAGGTCTCGCCATTCGATAGGCTTTTTCTTTTGTTTCTTTTTCTTACCCATTGTGCCGTTTCTCCTTTCCAGTGGCTTTGCCTCTTATTTGTTCTTATCTCCTTTCCATGATTTTATTATATACCAACTTTGGTATATTGTCAATTCTTTTATGCGGAAAATGCTATAAAATTGCAAAAAAATAGAGGGCAGACAGTGAACCGTCCACCCTCGAAAACTTAAGCTAATCTTGTGGCATAATCTAAGCTAATCCAGCCTGCGCCACTCTTCAAACGTCCCCAGCCAACGCTTGCACCCTGTCCGGCTTTCACTTCCACAATGGTAAATACTCCCTTTCCTGTGGTTTCTCCCGTCTTTGCATAGTTCGTGCCTGCTCCTGTTCTGATATTAAGGTCTAAAATATCTACCTGTACGCTAAACGGAACGCCTGCGCTTGCCTGCTGCCCTGCTGCGGTATATACCGCCTTGCCGTTATCATCATATACAGTATAACCCGCCTTGCAAGCGCTCTTTGCATTTTCCAGCGACGTAAACGCCCCCAGCTGGCTTGCTGCGTCCGTCCAGCTCTTGCGCACTCTGTAATACTTTGTACCGTTTCCTGCTGCATACTTTTTATAGTATCCCTCACCGTACTCTGCACGCTTTTTCTTTACTGTTTCGCTCTGGTCTGCTGGCTTTTCATATCCAGTAAGAACGGCATCAGATGTAGCACGCACGCTGCCCGCCTTTTTCAGTGCGTCCATTACTGCTGTGTATCCCTGCAATTCTTCCCATAAAAAGCCCAGCTGCATATTAAGGTCTGCAATGGATACGCCCGCCTGTTTTGCATGATTAAACAACGCCTGCTTTCTGCTCCAATACGTCCACTGCGCCAGCCCATAGCCTGCACTGTCCTTTACAAAATTGCCATAGCTGCCATTATCCACCGCTGCTGTATATTCTGCGTCCGTCTTACCCAGCTTATTGTTATAGGCGTTCTGTAAGTTGTTCGGCATAAGCCCGCTTTCAGCATACAGATTACCCATAATACCAGCCACAGCATAAGCATTTAAGCCCTTTCCTGTAAGAAAATTCCAGATTGTTTTTTCATTGCCGCCCTGCGGTGTTTCTGCCTGTCCGCTGATTTTACGCTTAAACTCGTCCCATGTGTGGGCGCTGGTGTTATATACATACGGGTTAGGGCAAATCTTGCCCGTTACGTCGTAATGTCTGATTACATGAGATGCAGGCACGCCGTATTTATTCATAAGGTAACGGGTAAGCTCTGCCGCTGCCTCTACTGTTGCGTCCTCAAAATACCAGTCTTTATCTGTTGCGCCCATGCTCTTTGTGTTTTTCTTCCTTACGCACATTTCAATACCGATACTATTAGCGTTTCGGCACTCTGCGTGCTTATAGCTCGACGCTCCGCAATGCCACGCTATATTAGCGTCCTCTACGCACTGCCATACCTCGCCGTTAAATCCTACAAAGTAATGCGCCGACGCATTTCTATTGCCGCCGCCATAATATCGGCAGTTGTCCTCTGCGCCGCCCAGTGCGCCTACATAATGGATAACAATATACTTAATTCTGGAAACGCTGCCCTTATTGAAATTGTACTTACTTATCTTTCTGTTAATGTTCATATTTCCTGCCTTTCCGCATACAAAATAAGCGCCTGCGGTGTCCCGCAAGCGCTCTTTGCTGCTATGTCCTTATTATTCTTATCTTTCCTGTGTCCTGTGTTCCTCTACGTTGCCTGTGGTGCTGTCCCCGTCCAGTTCGTCTGTGTCCGGCAGTTCGTCCGTATACTTCGCCAGAAACTCCCGCACCTTTTCCCATACCTTTTTTACGGGCAGCCCGCATAATGCCATATTCTTAAAAATACTCACTACCTCATAGGCAATGTAAAGCAATGCGAAAAATTCAGCCACGCCCACGGTATCAAGCCCTAAATATGTACGTGCCTGCTCCGGTATAAATCCGATTAAGTTAATCTTAATCAGTACGTCGATTGCCAGCATGAATACCAGGGAAATAAGCATACCTACTTTTCTGATAGCCCCGTCAATGCCTGCGCAGCTGTTAAATTTCTTCTCTTTGATTGCACGCAGCACGCCAAAAACCGTGTCGCACACAATCGCCAATACTACCAGCTGGATAATTTTGTTATGTGCCGCCGCCTCAATAAATTCTGTAATAGTCATGTTCATAAATCCTGCCTTTCTCTTAATTGCAAATTTTCTGCCCGCTCTTTCAGCTCTGCGCCGTCGTAGCCTGCTGTCTGCTCCCAGCTTTCCAGAGTGGCTATTAAATCAGCAATAAGCCTGCTTTGCTTTTCTATGGTTTCCTGTTGTTCTTGTACTACCCTTAGTAAATTGCTACTCATGTACTCGCTCCTGCATTCTGCCGCTTAAGCAGCCTTTTCTATGGCTGCCTCTGCCAGCATTTCTATTTTCTTTCGTAGGTTGTAGCTGTCGGCGTGTCCTGCGTGTCCCGTCCAGCTCTGTATGCTCTTTTGTAACTGCTCTTTTGTGATTTTCCCGCTCTCGCACTTCTTGATAGTACGCTTTATGCGCTTTATGCTGTCCTTTCGTACTTTCCTGTGCGTTGCCCTGTGTTTGTAGCCTACAAAGTCTATACCGTTCTTTGCTGCCAGCATGGTAGTTTTCGGGTTAAACTCTAACTTAAGCTCTTCCCGTAAGAATTGCTCTATCCGTGCAAGCCAGTTGCGCAGCTGTTCCTTGTCTGGGCTTAATATTACAAAGTCGTCCATATAGCGTATGTATGCCTCTACGCCCAGCTCATGCTTAATAAACTGGTCTAATGCGTCCAGATAGATATTTGCAAATAACTGACTGGTAAGGTTTCCTACTGGTATCCCTACGCCGTCCGGCATATTGCCGTTGTGGTCTATTATCCTGTCCAGCAATGCCAGTACCCCAGCGTCTTTTATAACCTTACGTATTTCAGTTTTTAATACCGCATGGTCTATGCTTTGGAAATAGTGGTGTATATCTGCCTTGATAGCATAAAGCGGCTGGTCTGGGTGGTATTTGTTCCACTCATACAGCCACTCTTTTAGCGTATCAGACGCAGCGTGCATACCTTTACCTTTCCGGCAGGCGTAAGACTGCGATATAAACCGCTTATCAAATATAGGCTCTAACACGTTGTTTATGGCGTGCTGTACCACCCTGTCATAGAACGGCAGCGCCATTATCTGCCGCTCTTTCGGTTCGTACACCTTAAAGTAATGGTATTTGCTTGGCTCATAGGCAAGGTTTATAATATCTTCCCGCACCTTGTCTAAGTTTTCCTCTTTGTCTTTCGTAAAAATCAGTACGTCTTTTCTGTGGCGTTTACACTTTCTGGCTTTGTTATAGGCTTTCTGTACGTTTCCATAGTCGCCCATAGCCTCTAAAAGCGTAATGCGCCGCCCGTCCTTATCGGTAATGTATCCTACTCTCTTCAAGTATTAAGCTCCTGCCTTTCGCCGTAGCTACTAACCAGCAGCCGTATTTTTTCTCTTTGCCTCACGGCGGGACAGCCACTCTGACTATAGGATATTAAACACTCGGTCTTATCCCTTTCTAAGTCCTTGCCAGTATTCCGTAGAACTCTGTGCCTGTAATGTTCTCACTAAGTCACACGCCCCACGAGCGCCAATGTTCGTATTGACATTCCACGGGTAATTGTTGCAATTCACGGCACGAGCGCCGCAATTCGCCCCATTGTTCCAGTTGCCGCCCGCTATCAGCGCCGCCAGAGGCTGTAAGTAAGCAGCTGCCCCATATCCTGCTATTTTCTGGTCTTTACCTCTTCTATCAGTTCGCCCAGCATAACGCCTATTTCTTTCAGCTTGCGGCAGCTCTCGCCGTAGTGCCGTGCGTTCATAGCGCTATACTTCAAGTCATGCGCCAGCCGCAGCAATTCTTTACTTTCCTGCAATGCCGTATCTACCGTGTATAAGTGGCTTTTCGTTGCCGTCTTATCCCACTTTATAACCTCTTGCAGCATTTCAAGAATTGCGTTTCTTGTCGCCGTCTGTAAACTGAATTTCTCATACTTTGGGTACTTCGTAAGCAGAGGGTAAATATATAGCAGAAAATCGTATATTTTCTGGTGTATAATATCTGTTTTTGTCTGTATGTCCATGCCTTACCCCCGTTTATCCGGCTGGGCTTTCGCCCGCCGTCTACAGAGAGTCACACGCCCCACGAGCGCCAATGATCGTATTGACATTCCACGGGTAATAGTTGCAATCCACGGCACGAGCGCCGCAACGCGCCCCATCGAGCCAGTTGCCGCCCGCTCTCAGCGCCGCCAGAGAATATGCGTAATACTGGTAAATGTTACCAACGTCGTAAGACTTCTCGCCTGTGTTCAATGGGCTTTTCTTGTCCCAGCCCCACGCTACGCTTGCGTGGTAGTCTGCATTTGTGGCGTGTTCCGCTCTTGTAATAAGCTCGTCCAGCCACTCCCAGACACGCCCCACGGCATCTACAACGCCCACGGAAGAAACGGCATTTACCACACTGCCTGTTACGCCCCTACCTGTGTTGCTGGTGGCGCTCCATGCGTTTGTATTTGCGTTATCCAGTCCGGCAGGGCTGCCAAAAGCATAAGCGCAAAATTCCGCATAGTTCGGCAGGCGTTTACCGCTCTTTGCCAGACGTTCTACAAAGTTGTACCAGTTCATGCTTTCTGTACCCGTCATAGGTGCGCAGCCGTACTCTGATTTCAAGCCCTTTGCTCCGTCGTCAGAATTAAGGTAAATATCTACCCATGTGCCGCCGCCTAAATATACCATACCCTCTGGGCTGCATTTCGGGCGGTGTCCCAGTGTCCATACAGAACGTGGTACAATGCCGTTGCTTACTGCACTTTCCCAGCCTGTGCCAAAAATAACACTGCTGCCATTAAGCGGCTGTAAATTGCTGTCCACCTTGCGGCAGCGTCCATAATGAAAGCCGCCGATTTTACGGCTGTTTGTAGCGTTCCAGCCTGTCGGGTATGTAGAGTTAAGGGAAATTACGTATTTCTCGTCTGCGCTGTCAATTCTGCTGTCGCAGATATATACGTAATAGTCCTTACCTACCGCAAAAGCGCTGCCTGCGTCCAGATTAGCAGCCGTAAGAATGGTGTTTGCTGTCTTGAAAATTCCAGCACCACCCACGGCAATTACGCAGCCCTCTACTACAGTCAGCTCATTTGCTCCGCTGGCGTAAATGTACTCATTGCTCGGTGCTACAATATCGCTGATTGTAGCCATTTTATTTACGTTCAAAAGCGCCCTTGCGTCGGTCTTTGTAACGTCGTCCACTAATAATCTACTCATACTGCTTTAATACTCCTTTCAGTGCTGCAATGTCGTCTGTTGTCATTCCTGCCACGGTGTCTGTGCGTTCCAGCGCAATTACCTTGCAGCCCGCTTTTACCGCTTTGGAAAGTGTAAGGGCTGTTCTGTCGTTTCCTGCCTCTCCTGCTGCCGCTGCCTCGTCGGTCTGGATATGTGTTACTCCCTGCACCGTGCCGGATACGTCGCCCGCTACGAATTTCATACCTACCGCTGCCTCGTCGCAGTAATATACCGTAACCGCCTTTTTCTCTTCCTCTACAGCTGCTACGCCGCACTCAATATAACGCTGATTCTCTGCGCTCTCGATTTTTGCCAGCAAATCCGCTGCCGCCAGTTCTCCGCTTGCTACCATAGCAAGGCAGTTGTAATAGTCCTCTTTTGTCTTTAATACTTTAGGAAATCCTTTCATGGTCTGCCGCCTTTCTAAAATGTATTTGCAAGATAGGAATTACCCACGTAGGTAGCCCCTAACACTGCCGTTTCTACTGTTCTTTCGTAATGCTGGCTCATGTATGCCGCACCCATGTAACACAATCCCAGTACAGCATCATGCTTATAGTCAATGCCCCAGCCGCTTTCTACTCTCTTAAGCCGCTCGTCCAGCGCTGCTATTGCCTCTTTGGTTTCTTTCGTGCCAGCCTCTGCCTGCTTTTTCACTTCCTGCATGGCTGCTGCCAGCTCTTCAATTTGCAGTTGCAGGCTGCCTGCTATGTCCTCGCCCAACTTGTCCTTGATACTCTCAAACCATGTGTTAAATTCGTTTTCAGCGTCCGACTGGAATAGCTTAATTTTTGCCATAAAGTCTGTATAGGCGCTTAAAAGTTCCTTATCCCAGTTGTCAAGCGTGTTTTCAAAACTGCTGTATCTTTCGTTAAACTGGCTTTCATACTGCGCAAATAAGCCCTCTGTCTTGCTTACGTAGCTGTCATATACGCCCGCAATCTCTGCAAGGTACTTTTCCATATTCTGCTTATATGCGCTGAACTCGTCCAGCACGGCTGCGCTATAGGTGTTGAAAAAGTCCGTAAACTGTTTTGTAAGCACGCTTGCGTCTATCTCTTCCACCGTTCCCGTTACGATACCGCAGACTGCGCTATTAAACCGCTGGTCTGTGATATTCTGCGTCTGTATCCTTGTTACGCCCTTGCCTACGTAAATATCTGCAAGCGCAAGCTCCCATATTTCCGTAGTGCGGGTTACTGCCGTTGCTGTCGGCTTTGCAGACGGTGTGCCTTTCAGCACCGCAATATACATATCTCTTTGCGGCAAATCCCAGCGAACTACTACCCTGTCCACCCTGTTAAGCGCTCCCTCTGCCGTATCCAGTGTTACGCTAAGCGTTGCGGGATTTCTAAAGGCGTAGCCGTTTATAAAGGCATAGCCCGCATTTACTCTTATTTCCATGCCGCTGTAAGCTACCACCTGTAGCCCGTCGCTCGGCTTTGGAAAAATGCCGTTTGCAATGAAAGTAGCAAAGTACCACGCCCAATCCTCGGCTTTATATACCCTGTCGTACTCTCCGTCTACTGCCACGGCATTAAACGGTAAGCTGTTTGCCATTTCCGCTACCTCACTTTCCTAATCTGGTCTACCAGCGTCGGCAGGCTGTCGCCAAAAGTCGCCTCTACGGTTTCCTTGCCTTTCTGGTATGTTTCTGTTACTTCTGTAATACGTGCATCTATCTGTATGCCCCACTTGGTTTCTTTGCAAGTAATGCGGTCGCCTAAATCAAAATCAGCCTTAAATTTCAAGTTTGAATTTGTATTTATGGTACTTACAAAATTTATATTCTTTCCGTAGTTTTCCAGCTCTGCGCTGCCTCTCGTTTTCAGCATTGCAATATAGGTATCCAGCGGTATTGTTACCTCTGTTTCCCCCTGCTGGTACTTTCTGGCAATATCCGTAGCGTCGCAGAATACCTCTACCAAATCCAGCCCCGTTGCGCCCTCGCCGTCCACTGTGGTTACCGGCTGGCTGCCGTCGTCGTCAGCTGCTCCCTGCACATAAATAAAGTTGCCGCAGTTCTCTATACTGGCTGTATATTCCTGTTCGTTGACATTATCAAAATCTTTTGAAAATATACATGGAGTGTTGCCCTCGGTATTTGTGGCTGTAAGGTCATTGCCCTTATACAGATAAAAGCCAAACAGTCCCTCTCTTTCGTTAAGCAGAATGTCATAGCCCAGCTTTCCAGCCTGCGCCCTTGCCTTTACTTCCTGCCCCAGCTGTGCGTATACCTCGTTTGCATATTCAACCGCCACGCCGTCTATGGTTTCCTGCGCCAGAAATGTAAACAATGGAAAACGCCGCTTTGTTCCTGCTGCGCTGCCGCAGTTGTTCTTTACCATAAGGTTTATAAGATACTGGTTTGTACCTGTTGCCATAATCTGCGGATAAATGCAGCGTTTATTAAGCCACCAGCTAAGCATATAGCCCTGTGCCTCTAACTGCTCTAAGCCGTTCTCGTCTTTTGTAATGTGTACGTAGGTTATCTGCGCTGCCCTGCGCCATACGCCGCCGTCAGCGGTCTTTACTTCCTTTTTCCCGTCGTGCTTGGTTATTAAATTGCCCTCTACCAGCAAACGGCTGTTATTGTCCGTAATCGGCGCAAGCAGGCTAAAAGTTCCTACGTCAAAATACTTTGTATGCCATAGCAGGCTTGGCAGCTCGTCTATAGCTCCCAGCGGCTGCGCCGTCTTATCGAATACTCTAAGCTCCATACTGTCACACTCCTAAAAATTCCTTACTGTAGAATATGGATACTTCCAGAGAGTTTACGCCGCTGGCTGCGTCATACCTAAACATATTGTCGCCTATGGCAAGCTGCATAAATGTACTGTCTACATCAATGTAGCGGAAATAGTCGGTTTCTACGCCGTCCCTTATCAGCTTAGCGCCCTTGCTGCCGTACTTCGTGTTAATCTCTATCACGTCGCCCGTTTTCATAGTGGCGTTAATCTGTATAAATTCCTCGGTATCCACATTAAGCAGTATCGGGTTTAAAACTGTCCCCAGTGCTGTAAACCTTATCCTCATTCCTGTTGATACGTCGCCCTCGTTGTAGCAGTCCACTATTACGCTTTCCGCTCGGTATCCGTATATCATGCTCTTTGTGCTGTCCTTTTCGATAACGCAAGGGAAATGCCACGCAGCCACCCAGCTTGCTATATCCTCTTTTGTTTCTTCCTCTTCCCGCCAGAACGGGTTAAGGCACTCTATTTGTAAATCAAACTCATAAAGTACCTCTTTCTTTAGTATCTTAGGCTCTCCATACGCCCTGCAATCAATCACACGCTTAAAGCCGCCGTACTCATACACCAGCGTAGCGCTAAGCTCTGGGTTAAATATCTTAAGCATACGGCGGCGCAGTTCCAATGCCTGCGCCTTATCCCGTGTGTTGATATGTCCCACTACGTCTATGTCCCTCGCCTCGATACGCTGCCCTACGTAGGTGTCGCCGTGCTGTCCCATACTGTTTGTGCTGTAAATGACGCTCGTAACGCCGGAAATGCCCTCTACGTCTTTACTTATATTGCAATGGTATACGCTGTCTACTCCCAGCTCTAACCGCTCGCCCCTTGAATTTATGTAAGTCAGTTTTTCATTTTCCATGTGTTACACCGTCCTTGCTATCATTCTGAACTGTCGGGCTGCCTCTTTCTGCTGTTTTGCATAGTCCGTGGTATTCGCATAAATATACTGATTGACAACTACGCCGCCTGCTGCACTGCCGCCTCTCGGCTTTGGCTTTTTGTCGTCGTTATCATACTTAAATTCATTGCCTACATTTACCTTTGCGTCTACGTCAAATTCCTGCGGTACGCTGTCCTCAATCATTTTCTTAACACCGCCGATTTCATTAGAAAAGCCAACGCCGATACCCTGCGCCAGATATACGCCGATTTCGTCACGCATCAGCTTAGACGGGCTGGCAATTCCGAATAAATCTTTAAGGAAATCGGTAACATCTCCTACCCAGTCGCTTATTTTGTCTTTTATCCACCTCGTAGCGCCGCTTATGCCGTTCCAGATGCCCTCTACCATGTTTTTACCGAACCCTGCAAACGTACTGCCAATATCCTTAAATACGTCTGTTATTCCAGTAATTACATTTTTCATGCCCTCTACGGCTTTGTTCTTTACTTCTGTACCCCATGTAGCCACTTTGGAAATTGCACCAGAAATGCTGTTATAAATCTTTTGCGGTATTTCCTTAACAATCGTAACAATGCCCGTTACCATGGCATTCATTACCTCTTTGGCTTTCGTAAGCATATTGTTGCCCCACGTAGCCACTTTGGTAACTGCCCCTACTATGCTGTTCCAGATTTTCTGCGGCAGTTCCTTAACAATCGTAATAACGCCTGTTACCATGGCATTCATTACCTCTTTGGCTTTCGTAAGCATATTGTTACCCCACGTAGCCACTCTGGTTACTGCCCCTACTATACTGTTCCAGATTTTAGCAGGCGTTTCTTTCACAATCGTTACAATGTTCGTAAGCATTGTGTTCATTACTTCTTTGGCTTTGGTCTGCATATTTGCGCCCCACGTAGCCACTCTGGTTACTGCGCTTACTATACTGTTCCAGATTTTCTGCGGCAGCTCCTTAACAATATCTATAACTTTCGTTACAAAATCTGTTATAACTGTGCCGCCTTTTTCCTGCATATTTGCGCCCCACTCTGCTATTTTCTCAACGCCCGCAGCGATTGCCTGCGGTATCAGAGTAGGTAGCTCTTTTATTTTATTTATGATTGTCGTTACCAGCTTGCCCGCCGCCGTCAAAATCTTAGGCAGCCCCGTAATCAGTCCTGTTACAATGGCTGCTATAATCTGCGGTATGGCTGCGATTAAAAGCGGTACTGCATCTATGATGCCGTCAATCAATGCAACTATAATATCGCCCGCACTTTCGATAATAAGCGGTATGCCCTCAACCAGTGCATTTATGATAGCCGTTATGATTTCCGGCAGTGCCTCAATCAGTACGGGCAGCGCTGCTACAAGCCCCTGTGCCAGTCCCGTAAGCAGCTGTAATGCTGCTGTAATCAGCAACGGTATATTTTCTATCAGCATGGTTACAATGTTCGTAACCACCGTTACGATTGTTGGCAGCAATGTAGGTAACGCTTGTGCGATACCTTGCGCCAATTCCGTAATAATCTGTACGCCTGCCTCTAAAAGCTGCGGTAATATAGTAAGCAGCGTATCTATGATTGTCGGTATAATCTGCCCGATTATGCTTATCATTTCCGGCAGCATTCCAACCAGCGTATTAAGCAAGTCCTGTACGCCGCTCATTAAAGGCGGTAATAACTCCTGTATAACCTGTGGTATATACGTTGCAAGCTGCTCTACGATTTCTCCCAGTCCGCTTACCAGCCTCGGCACTGTTTCTATTACCCTCGGTGCTATATTCCCTACCACTGTTACAATACTGTCTACCAGATTGCTTGTAAGCTGTGAGAAATTCGCCTCGCTGTCTGCCATTCCAGCTACCCAGTTGTCCCACGCTGAACTCATAGAACTAACCGAACCCTCTATTGTTGTACTTGCCTCTTTTGCCGTTGTCCCTGTTATGCCCATTTCCGTCTGTACGACGTGAATAGCGTCTACAACGTCTGAATATGATGAAATATCATACTTAATGCCGGATAGCTTGCTTGCATCATCAAGCAGTCGCTGCATTTCCTCTTTTGTACCGCCATATCCCAGTTTTAAGTTATCCAGCATGGTATAATTCTGCTTTGCAAAACCGTTATAGGCGTTCTGTATAAGCGATATATCAGTACCCATTTTATTTGCATTGTCTGACATATCCGTAATTGCCACGTTTGCCTTTTCTGCTGCCGCTGCCGTGTCATTATTCATACTGGCAAGCAGCGACGCTGAAAAGCTGGTAACTGTTTCCATGTACTCATTTGCAGACATTCCGGCTGTTTTATATGCGTCGTTTGCATAACCAACAACCGTATCAGACGACGTTTTGAAAAGAGTTTCTACACCGCCTACAAGCTGTTCCTGTGCTGCGTATCCCTCTATCGCTTTTGTGGTAAGCGCTCCTATGGCTGTTGCCGCTCCCGCAACTGCTGCCGCCGTCGCCGCTGCTGCTGCTTTAAGCGCTGTACCCATTCCACTTAGCACGCTTGTAAATCCAGAAAATTTCCCCTTTGCGTCGTCTGCCTGTTCCCCGCTGTCTTTTATTTCCTTTCCCATTTCGTCAGCGGCTTTTTCTGCTTTTTCCATTTCGTCAGTCGTTTTGCCTAATTCCTGCTCTGTCTTTACAAGCGCTGCTTTCTGGTAATTTAACTGGGTTTCAAGTTTTTTACTTTCTTCGCTATTGTCTCCTGTTGCCTTGCGACATTTTTCTAATGCCGCCTCGGTTTCTTTTACCTTTTTTGCCTGCTCGTCGTATGTTTTCTGTAGTACCGTCTGCTTTGCTTTCAGCGCATCTACGCTGCTTGCATTGTCCTTATATTCAGCCGTTACAAGTTTCATTTCAGAATTAAGCACTTTAAGGGTGCTGTTAATTTCCTTGCAGGCTGCTTTATACTCTGCCTCTCCGTCAAAACTTAACCTTGTTTTGACGTTCTGCGTCTTATCTGCCATAATTAAAAGCCCCCTAACGCTATGTCTATATCGTCCATGTTTTCTGTGGCTGCTGGTGTCCCCGCCTGTTTCTGTCGGAAAATGTGCGGGTTATATTCCTTGTGATATTTAAACAGTGTCGTTATCTGGTATGGTGTTTTTCTCCACGCCTCACGTTCCCTGTATCTCAAAAGCACTACTGCAATATACAAAAGCCGTGCAGTATCTAATTTTCCTGCACGGCTGCCCTGTTTCCCTCTTCTGTTGTTTCTTCTCCGTCGTTTTCGTTCTCTGTGTCGCTGTTGTCTCCCGCAGTTCCTCTGTAGAACGATTTAAAAATAGCGTTCTGTACTTCCTGCAAATTTCCTGCGTGTATCAGTCTGCCTACCCTCTTCTCTTCAAGCAGCTGGGCGTTTTCGTCCTCTGCTAAAAGTGCCTCGTTAATAAGCAGCGTAAGTAACCACCTTGTATCTTTAAAAAGGTTTGGGTTATCTTTATTGAATACCTCGCTTAATTTGTCGTAGCCCCCAAACTTTTCCTGTACTTCGTCTAATGCGTTCAGCGAAAAAAGTAAACCATATTCTTTGCCGTTCAGCTCTACGGGAAAAGCCCCGCTCTTTAATGCTCCCATGATATAAAATTAAGGCGCAGCCCATGCTACGCCTCTCTCCTTTCCTGTTTTATACACTTTCCATTGCTGCTGCCTTTTCCGGCACTGCTGTAAACCACGTTTTAGCCGCTGCGCTTTCCTCTGTTCCCACAAAGTCTGCTTTCCACAAGTTATCTTTCTTTCTTGTTGTAAAAGATGCCTCAATGTCCGGCGTGTTAAATTTGATACTCTCGCCCTTTGTTTCGTACTTTTCAGACGGTACTTTAAATTTTGCTTTAAGCAGCCATACGTAACGGTATTTACCACCCGTTTTCTTAGCTCTGAACCCTACAGCAACATACGGCGGCTCGTCCTCTTTTCCCGCCCATACTACGCTGTTCTTATCTACTGCCTGTCCCAGCAGCTCTGCCAGCACTTCCGGCGTAAGGTCTTTAATTCCCAGCTTAAGCGTTCCGCTTGCAAACTCCGTGACGCTCTCGCTTAATGTGTCGTCTGCATACAAGCTGCCGTCTGCTGTCTTTACGGATAAATCGGCGCTCATTGCCTCTGCCATTTTCTTAGGTGTCCCGTAGCTCTCTGCTCCGTCTGCCTCTGTGCATACGGCGTAATATAAATCTTTCAGTCCCAGTGTCATTGTTTAATCACTCCTCTTTCAAAATCTCGACTGTGATAGGCACTAACCAGTACCCCGTTTCTGTTTCGTAGCTTTCTGCGTCTATGCTGTTGATATAAACGCCTGCTGCTTTCAATACCTCTTTTGTCTTATCAAGCTGCGCCTCAAAATCGCCCTTATGGAAAAGCGTAACTCTATACATTTCCCTGCGCTCTTTCTCTTCGTCGTCTGCATTTACCGCAGGCGTACACAGCAGCCGCAGAAACGTATAATATGCGTCTGGCTTATCCCGTCCAGTGTAAACGCCTCTCTGGGCTGGCAACCCTGCGCTTTCTAAAATCTCCTGTATACTCATTCGCCTGTTTCACTCTCCCATATACTGCGCTGTGCCTCTACTACCTTTTCGTGCGCCTTTTCGTTTGCCACTGTCATATAAGGGCGTGCAGCGTGGCTACTTGTGCCGTACTCTGCCACAAAGCCGATTGTTGCATAGCGCACCTTGCTTTTATCTCCTTTTCTGTCGTTTCCATGCTTTGCCCGTCCCTGTGGGTATATCTCTACGTATTTCTCCGTATCGTCGCCCTTTACGTCCGTAGCTTTTATGGAATTGATAAAACCGCCCGTTTCATTCAGTCCCATTGCCTGTGCCTCTGCTCTCTGTGCCTCTATCAGCACATCAGCACCAGCTTTAAGCATTTTGGGGACTGCCTCAACTGTAGCCGCCTCTCTCCGGCTAAAAGCGTCTATAATATCTTCCAGCCCGACTGTGTTAAACTCTCCCATGCTTACACCTCGTTTCTGTGGCGTAAATCTGTAAGCGTAAGCTCTATGGTGTCTGTTCCTGTATCGTAGGTCTTAAGTACAAAATAGCGCCGCCCGTTTACTTCTACTACGTCCTCGCCGCCATAATCTGCCTTGTGTACCTCGTACTTTGCCTCTACCAGTTTTCCTGTCTGCTGGCTCTTAAAATATTCGCTGTACCCTACTGATTTTTTGTTACAGAATACAGTGCGGGTGCTTTCTTCCGGCTTTACTGCAAAGCCGTTTTTATTTACCCTGTTTTCTGCTGTTGTTTCTGCAATAAGTGTTAATTCGTCCAGCCACTCCACCGCTTTACACCCCACTTTCTGTGCTGTTGGTGTCCGTTTCGGACACTTGCGGCGCTGTGTTGTATTCTGCTGATAAAGATAAGCGCATTTTAAGTGCGTCGTATGACTTTCTAAATTGTTCCGCAGCATTGTTAAAACCAAACTCTGCCTTGCAATACAGTGTAATTGCTCTGATAATCAACCCGTCTGTCTCTTTTATCACTTTTACGCCGTCGTTTTTCATATCAGCTTTGCAGGCGGCTATACAGTCGTTTATTTCCTCTGTGATTTTCTCACTGGTGCTGCTGATACGCAGCGCCGCCCGCATTTTCTCGGTTAATGTTGTGGTATCTGCTGCCACAGCCTGCACCCTCTTTCTTACTCTTCTATTACTGCTGCTACGCCTGCCTCTTCCAGAACTGCTGCACGTTCTCTGCTTACTGCGTATTCGTCCCCAGTATCCTTAATCTGGTTTAATTCCTTGTCAAGGAAACGGCGCTGTGCTTTTACTTTTACAAGCTCTGTGGCTGCCTCTTCCTCTTCGGCTTTCGCTGCTGCCTCTGCTGCCGCCTCTTCCGCTGCTCTTTTATCCTCTTCTGTAAGCTCGCTTTCGTCCGGTATGTCTACCTCAACCGCTGCGCAGCGTGTAGCAATTTCTTTCTTTGTTCCCTCTGCATCTACACCCAGCTGCTTTGCCAGTTCCTGCAAATCTTCTTTCTTGTAGCTTTCCAGTTCTTTAGCGTCTAAATACCCTTTCATGGTCTACCTCGCTTTCTGGCAGCCAGTGTTTATACACCAGCTGCCTTGTTAATTACACTGCTTCGATTTTCTTTACAACTACAAGGCTGTTTTTGTCTACTACCTTGCCGTCTACAAGCATAATGCCCTTTGTAATCTGGTCGTCTGTGTCGTTGTCCTCATACTTCTTTACGCCCATAGAGTAGTTTGTATTAAGCACGTAGTCCTTGAAATTGAAAAGGAATGCAAAAATTGTATCTTTCGCAAGTGCTGCGCTGTAGCTTGCTACGTAATCGCAAAGTACAACTGTTCTGCCTAAAAGCGTTCTCTCCGGCTTTCCAGATGTTCCATAGTTCACTTTTGCGATAGGCTGCCCGTTCTTATCTGTCATGCCTACATACTCCATAAAGGTCTTTTTACTCATGCACCACACAGCGCCATTTTCATAAGCCATAGGTAAAGCACCCTCTGCCTTAATCAAATCACTGTAAGACGGTGCGGCGCTCTCGATTGTCTGCCCGTCGGCTGGTGTCTCTGCTAAAATTCCTTTCGGTTTTCCTGTTCCGTTTCCGTCAATGATTGCCTGCTCTAACGCTTTTGTCATTGCCTCAACAATATTGTTAATAAGCAGTGTTTCAAAAGCGCTGATTGCCATTGTATCTACTTCCAGAGATACGGCTACTGCGCAGCGCAGCTTATGGTATGCAAAAGTAATCATGCCGTCTTTTGCAATATTCTTTTTCTGCTTGTCGCTGCCTGCTCCCTCATTTACCCATGTTGCAGTAGGCTTTACAGTAGATACAGGGATAGAAACGCCGCCCTTGTATGCAGTTCTGGTTACAAGGGCTAAAATCATACCTGTGCTTTCCAGCTTTTCTACAATCTGGTTAAGCACTGTGGTAGGGATAACTGCGCCTACGTCTGTGCTTTTGCTTACCGCATCTGCTCTGTACTCTTTCGGCAGCGCCTCGCCTCTGCATACATATTTCATAAATGCTTTGCGGTATTCCATGCTGCCGTATTTGTCGTCGTTATCGCCCTCGCCAGCTACTCCCTTGAAATTTCTAAGCACTCTCTGCTGTCCGCTGCCGTCTCCCTCTCCGTCGCCTACGCTTTCGCCTGCTGCAATTCTCGCAAGCAGTGCGCTACGCTTTTCTGCTGCTGCCTTAATTGCCGCTCTCTCTTCCTGTAAGGCTGTTACCTCATTCTCCAGCGCTGTAATTTCTTCCTCTTTCAGCTCCGCTGCTCTTGTGGTAAGCTCGTTTTTAATTGCTGCTAATCTTTCCTCAATTTCTTTTAATCTCATTGTTATGTTTCCTTTCTGGTCTTGGATTTTATAAGCTCGCTCTAATCTTTAGTATTGCTGCCCGCCTCTTAAGCAACTCCTGCCGCTCCTGCTCGTAACTCCTACTCGCAAAAGCACGGGCGCTTATTTCAGTATCGCCGTTTGCTGGAATGCTCACGGCTGATACATCATAAACTTTCTTGATTTTCAAAATCGTCCTTGTATGTGTTTCTCTGTCGTAGCTTTCCTCTGCTACGCTAAAAGCCCATGACATTTTATTTATCATGCCCGCCTCTATGTCTTGGTATAGCCCACGGGCTAAATCTGTCTTGCCTAAATCAGCCGCCACCTTAAGCCCTTTATAGTCCGGCTGTAAAATCAGTGTCTTATTTGACTGTCTGGCAAATACCCTGCCCTCATGGTCGTACTGCATGATAACGTCGCTCATGTCTGCACCGTCTAAAGCGTGTGCGTCTATTCTTTCGTAAATCTTTGTGCCGTCCTCAAATTCATACAGCAAATATGGCGTATCAAACGTAGTGGCGTAACCCTCTACGTAATACTCCGTCTGTATCAATTTCGTTGCACTCTGCGCTGTCAATGGCGCTGCCAGCGCCCTATATTCCCGCTCTTTCTTAATCGGCATTATTTACACCCTCTTTCTCTCCCAGCCCGCCTGCTGGTTCGCCTGCTGCCGCTGGCGGTGTCTGCTGCGGCTCTGCCTGCTGCCCTGTTGCTATGGGCGCTTGCTGTATAATTATCTGTGGCTTTCCATTACTGTTTTGCAGTTCGCTTACCTCGGTATACTCTTTGCGGATATAATACTTTTCCCCGTCCTCAACGTGTGCCATGTTCCATATATCCATAACGCCGTTTCTGTTCAATAGCGCACGGTCAAAAAGCTGTGTGCTTACACTTAACTTTGTGGCGTTGCTGGCATATTGCAGGCGGTTTGCTGAAAAGAAAATAGCATTACCGCAAGCTCTTTCTCTCTCGGTAAAACTCATATTTGTCATAACAAGCGATAGCTGTATTGCAAACGGTTCTATTTTCCCCTCGTAGTAAGCATTCCACGTATTTTCATCAAATTTATTTTGTAAAATATCCATGTTTGTACCAAAATGCGTGCATACATTTTCCTGTATATTCTGCATCTGCAATGCGTTTGGCGTGTATGGTTTGCTCTCTACCTGTTTCAGCTCACTAAACTTGTTATCATAAATTATCATGCCGCTATCGTTGTCGGCGCTTAAGTTATCCTCGGTAAAACGCTGTCGCTCTTTCTTTATATCCTCTGGTTTCAACATATTTGCCACTTTTGCCAGAAAGCGGATATTTGCAGAATTTTTGACAGCGTTTATAATTCCCTCGTTTTGCGTATGTATCAGCTGCATTGTTGGCTTAAGTGTTCTGTTGTCCTCTCCGAAAAGGTCGTCTGTGTATTCAAAGTCTGTCATAATGCCTACACGTTCAAACTCTATAGCTCCATGCTCGCCATTTGCAAACAGATACCGTAAATACACCTGCCCTGCTGCCTCTACGACTTCGCAGCGTTGTGCTCTCAATGGATACCAGCCACAAAGCCGCCCGTACTCGTCCTCGATAGGTATAATAAAAGCGGTGTGTTCCACCGCTACATACGTTGCCAGACGCTTAATAAATTTTGTTGTGTCCATAAAATAGTTGGGCTTATGCTGTAGTGTCTTTTCCAGTGACTTAAGGGCGCTGCCCTCAATCTCCGGCTTAAGTTTACTGCAATGTGTCGCAAAGCTGTTTACTGCCGTTCTGGTTAAATCCATTTCATATACGCCGCCGTTATAACTGGTAAACGTCGGGCTGTATCCGTTCAGCATTTTAAAATAGCTGTCGATATATCGCAGCTCTTTACCATGAAAAAGATAATCTAAAAATTTCATGCCGTTTACTCTCCTTTCTATGCGGCATTTTTAAGCAGCTCGCCGCACTCTTCCCAGTATTTCTGCCGCACGGTCATTGCATCTATGACAGATACAAAGCCGTCGATATGCGCCCGCTGCTCGATTTTTATAGGTCTGAATTTTCTTGTTTCCATGTTGTGCTTAAGCGCAACATTTAAGAAATGTGTCTTTAGTAAATTGTTGTCGGCTATCTTAAAATCGCCGTCTTTTATGATGCCCTCAAACTCCCTTATAACTGGTGTAAGGTTTTCGCCTTGGTAAACGTCGTCCATGTGAAAACCATAATTTGCCATATCGGTAATAAGGTACTGGGCGCTGTATCTGTCGTAGCCGATTTTTAAAGGTCGTATGCCGTAATCTTCCAGTAACATAGTAAACCAGTCGTAAACGTCGTGGTAGTCTACGTAATTCTCGCCGCTTAAGGTTATCAGCCCCTTTTTAACAAATATGTCATACGGCACGCCGTCCGTAGCCTGTAAGTATTCCAGCCTGCCCCGTGGCATAAAGAACTGCGTAAACGCATACAGTGTGCCGTCTTTCTGAATAACCACACTGGCTGCCGTTAAGTCCGTTGTCTGGCTTAAGTCAATACCGCCCACTGCGTAGCAGTCCCTAAAGTCCTCTAAGGTCTTTTCTACTCCGGCGTTCTCTACTGTCTGATATTCCAGCCATGCAATAGAGCTGTTCTGCTTGATATTGCAATACTTTGTAAGGAACTCTGCTTTTTTACTTAAGCTGCCCTCTGCTACTGCTATCTCGTCCATAAAGAAACTTTCTTTTACGGATACGCCCATGTTAGGGTTAGCCTTTTTCAGTTCGTCTATGTCGTTCCACTTCTCCACATCATCAATCATGTAAAGGAATGGTAATAGCCTGCGCTCTTTGCTGTTTCCTTTCAAGAAACTTGTGCTACGTTTCATTAGTTCATCATAAATACTGTCGTTGATATATCCGGCAGTGCTTATGCTCAATATCATAGGTTGAGTACGTGCGCCTAAAGCGGATTTCATAACCTCATACTGCTTTAGTCCAGCGTCCCCGCTCCATGCTGCCATTTCATCACATACCACAAGCTGCGGGTTAAATCCGTCTGACTTCTTGGCATTAAAAGCAATCGGTTTTATTACCGTGTTGCTCTCCGCAATATAAATATCGCTGCGCCGTTTCTTTGCCAGCTCCGCTAACTCGTCCTCTGCCTGTACCATTTGATAAAATCCGTCATACACCAGCGCCGCTTGGTCTAATTTCGGCGCTAAGCAGTATATTTCTTGTCCATACTCCGGCTCTAAGTACGCCATATATGCAATAATCGCAGATGCAAATAAACTTTTTCCGTTTTTTCTGCCAATTACAATAAAAATTTCACGGAAAATACGTATTTTTTCTGCGTCCTGTATGCCAAAAATAACAGAAACTATGGCTTTCTGCCATAGCTCCAACTTGATTAAATCATTACGTCCCTTGCTGTGGTGGCAAAAGTTCTCTATGAACCGTATAGCCTTATTCGCAGCCTTTGCATTAAAAAAATACTCCTGCTTTTGCAGCCCGTTTATAATGATTTCGTATATTTTCTTTATCCATTTTCCCGCTATGATTTCGCCGCTTGTAATCTTTGCGTGGTACTCATAGATATAATTTCGATAAGGCGGCAATATTGCTTACTCTTCCCGCAAAGCCGCCAGCCTGCTTGTCTTTCGTTTCGCAGCTGGTACTAATTCCGTAAGCTGCTTAATCACTGCTGCATAGTTCTTACTAAGCGCTATGTAGGTTTCTGCCTCTGGGCTTTTCTTTGTTCCCCACTGGTTCTGCCCGTTCTGGTACTCGCTCGTCCAGCCGTCTTTTTCAAGTTTCGCCTGCAAGTCGTCCAGCTCAACGCTCATAAATGCAGCCTTTTCTATCAGCGGCGTTACTAATTTTCTTTTGTTTTCGTCTAAGTCCTTGAAAATTCCCTTAAGTCTGGTCTTTTCGGTCTTTATCCTCTGTTCTTTGGTTTTCTCTTTCTTTGTTGCCATTCCTTTACCCCGCTTTCCATTCCTGCGCCGCACCACACCCCCTACACCACCCGTGCGCACGCCCGTAGGGTAATTTTAGGGTATCCCCCTCGGTATTCGCCCCCTTTAATTATTTTTCTGATATGGGGGGAGTATGCCGCCGTTCTCGTCGAACTGATACCGCTTATGCCTCTCCTGTTTGTGGTGTTCCTTGTTGTGACAGTCTTGGCACAACGCCTCTAAGTTATCCCAGCACAACGTAACGCTTATGTCGTTTATGTTCTCTCTGTTAAGCCAGCGCTTATGATGCACTATCTTTGCGGGCTGCCCGCAGCGTTCACAAATATAATCTTGTGACATTAAATAAGCGGCTCTGGTTTTTTCCCATGCCGCTGATAAATAAAAACTCTTAGCCCATGCTTTCATACTGTCCCCTCTCTTTCTTCATTCCCCAGCGCCCTAAGTTTCATGCGCTGGGTGGAGGCTAAAGAATGAATAGAAAAAGAGTAGGCAACTGCTGCCGCACATGGCTTAAGCTATCGCCTACTCATTTCATGCTACCATTGTATCTCTTTTGTTTTCCCATGTAAACACCACGTTTTTACCATTACTTTACCACGCCAGCTGTGCGCTCTTCATCAATCCCCCACAACAATACTGACAGCTCGTTTATGATACCTGTTACCCAGCGCCTCGGTGTGTTCTTTCCTGTGTCCAGTTCCTCTGCAATTTCCGCATAGTCCATGCCTTGCATGAAATACATTTCAAACGCTTTATACTCTACGGCTCTTCCTGCTGCCTCTCTGCGGCGCTCTATCTCTTCTACCGCTTTGTCTATATGTGCTGTCATTATCAATGTCTTAAAGCGTGTGCGTCTGATACTCTCTAAGTATGTACGCTGCTGCTCGTCCGTCATGCCCTTAAGCTCTAACTGCTGCCCGTCGCTTATTGCGTTCTCGATATGAAAAGCCATATCACGGTAACATTTCATAAGCGTAAAAGTGTTGTGGTATTTTTCTTTCTTCCGCTCCTGTTTCTCCTGTCGTTTTAGTTCCGTTATTGCAGCCTTTGCCTGTTTCTGCATCAGCTCTGTTAATTCGCTTTCATGCAGCTGTACCCAGCTTTCAGCCTCTGGCGGCATTTCTACCCCTGCCGCCGCTGTTGTCTTTGTTTCTTCCTGCTCCATGTTCTGTACCTCGCTTTCTGTTAATTAAATGGTAGCTCTTCGTCTGCTCCCTCTGGTATGTTCATAAACCCGTCACTCTCCGGCAGCTGCTGCCCTCTCGCCTCTGCCTCTGCTTTGCTCTCTCCAAATCCTACGTTATTTGCCACAACCTCTGTGTAATATACCTTACTGCCCGTGCGCTGGCTCTCGTAGCTGCCTGTTTTAATCTTGCCCGTAACCTCTGCCCTGCTGCCTTTGCTTAACCATTTCTGCGCCCATTCCGCAGTACGTCCGAAACACTTAATATTTATAAAATCTGTGTCTTTCCCGTCGTCTACCGCAAGCGTAAAGCGGGTAATAGCTGTGCTGTTATCCTGCCCGCCGTATCTAAGCTCTGGTTCTCTTGTAAGCCGCCCTGTAAGTGATACGTTATTCATGCTTTCTGTTCCCCTCTTCCAGTTTGTCCATCTTTGAAAATATAGCCAGCAATTCCAGTGCTATAATTCCCAGTAAAATATTAGTCATTTTCTACCGCCTCGCTTTCTTCTCTCAATCCCGCTGCCATATTGCTAAGCGCCGCTGCTACGTTCTCACATAATGTCGCCAGTGCTGGCTTTATACTCTGCACCCAGCTGTTAATAGCTGCCGTCAATGTTTCTGCTGCTGTTGGCAATGTTTTATTTATCTGTCTTGCCATTTTTCTTGCAAGCCTGCGCTGTTTTCGCTTGTCCAGCTCTAACGGCGGGTTTACTCCGTGCTTTTTCTTGTAGTTCTTTTTCCACTGTCTGTATTTCATTCCTTGCGCCCCTTTCTCCACATTTTATACGGCAGCAGCCATACTGGCGCTGTTATTATCAACGCCAGTTTTGCTACACATATCAGCATATATACCGCTATGTCTACTGCTGCCTGTCCAAATTCTTCCACTGCATTTACTATGCCGTCCATATACTCAAACATTTACTACCCCGTTTTCCTGCTTAATCTCAATATTTCTGCCGCCTCGCTGCTTTATAATTGCCTCTACGTGCAAGTATGCAGGCAGCATAACCACGCTGCCTGTTCGTAACTGATATTCTACGCTTTTCCGCATCTTCTCGTATTGCTCTGCCTTGCAAAATGCCGTACAACCCAGAATAATTGTAAATACCTGTGCTTTCTTCTTTTTCCGCTGCCGTCTATTCATGCTCTACCCCGCTTTCCGTGTCCGTTTCGGACACCTTACCCGTATAGTCTGTTACTCTGATACCCAGAATACAGTAGCCCTCTGTAAGCCCTGTGTAATCTTCCAGCATATAAATAATATCTGCATCAATCGTGCGCCCCGTGTGCTTACCGTCCTTAAATTCCAGCATTTTAAGGCTGTCGCCCTGTTTGTAGCCTCTGTCATTCTTCCGCAGCTCAAAGCTCTTTTTCCCGCTTACTACGTCCTCGTAATCAGATGCCACTATTTTTATCTCATGCTGCTTATGCTCTATATTTCCCTCACTTGGCAGATGCTCCATTTTTTCTGCGTCTGCCCGTTCCTGCAATTTCTTCTTTGTCTGGCGGTCTATAGCGTCCTGCTCTTCGCTGTATCGCTGTTCGTCTGTCTTTTCAGCCTCTGCCTTGTTTATGTACTGGTCGCATTTCTGGCACGTTCCCGTTTTTACGTTGCAGTCCTTGTATTTCTGGCAGGAATAGCACAAGGACGTTATGCTCTCTGGGTGCGGTGTTTCGTAATCGTCCCCCGCCTTTTTCTCTGCTACCTTTTCCGCTATTTCCTTTGCTCTCACATTTTCGCCCGCTGCTGCTTTTTCCGCTATTTCTTTCTGCTCGTCCTCGTCCAACTTGGCTGCCTCGTATGCAGCAGTGATACCTAAATTTCCCTCTTTCAGCTGCTCTTTAATCTCCGGCGTTGCGTTGTTGTTGATTGCGTCCATTCTCGCTACGTTTGTGCTGCTCTCATTTATCATAGCCGCCACTAAATCACGCATTTTGCCCTGTATCTCTAAGCCGTCCTCTTCCTTGGCTCTGATAAGCGCCGCTTTGGTACGCTCTACTAATCTGGTTTTTTCATAGGCTGTAAGCTCCTGCGTAAATCCGTTGCCAGCCAATAAGCGCAGCTCATACATTGCCTCGCTCATATCCATAAAGCGGTAAAGCACTTTCTCATACTCCTTATGCCCCCGCTCTAAGTTCAAAATATTTGCCGCATTACGTCTGTGTCCGTCGATTATACGGTATTCCCCGTTTACTCTTGCCAATACTGTAGGCTGTTCCTGTCCTACGTGCAAAAAGCTGTCTGCCAGCTCTTCTATGTTCTCTAATTTCTGGTGTGTATTCTCCTGCGCTGCCTTTACCTCGTAAGGGCTTAAATAAATCTCTTTGTATCCGTCCGTCTGTGCCTGCTGCCCTGCTGCTTTCGTCTTTGCGTTCAGAATGTCGTTAATGCCAAACTTTGCCATATTCTCTACCTCGCTTTCTCAATCCTTTGTTTTTTCTTACACTGTCCCATTACTCCGTTACACATTTCGCACGTTCTCCAATGCTCGCAAGCGTCGCTTTGCGGGCATTTCTGCCCTGCAAATTTGCCGCCCCAGTTCCAGCACTCCGTACCGCCAGTCCTGCGGCAATGCCAGTAAACGCATAATCTCTCTTTATGTGCCACGCTTGCTACCTCGCTTTCCCTGTATACGCTGTTACAAATTTCTTGTACCCCTGCGCCGCTCCGCAGCATGGGCTATACTCATAAATCGGCTTACGCATGAAAGTATTTTCTGCTACTTTCTTGGAATACCGAATAATACCCAAAATATTAAAATCTGTCTTTTGTTCCAGCCACTCTATGCCTGCTGCCTCTCCGTCTGTGTTCTGGTATGACGTAATCAGTACGCCTGCCAGCTTTAATGCTGGCTTAAACGCCTTTGCGTCCTCTATCTGCTCTGTCACAATGTCCAGCCCCTCTAAAGCGTCCTCGTCCACCTTTACGGGTACTATTACCTCGTCCGTGATTGCCAGCGCATTTACAACATTAAGCCCAATATCCGGCGGGTTATCAATGATGCAGTAATCATACGCCCGCTCTGTTTCTATGTAGTCAAATTTTGCATACCCGAACCCCAGCACTTTCGCTGTTACCAGCGCTTTGTATCTCTCTATCTGGTTTTCGCTGTCCTCTTTTGTTAAATTCCATGTAGCCCCAAATAGTGACATATTCGCCGTTACAATGTCGATACCCTCATACTCTGTATGCTGTATCAGCTCGTCTGCGCTTTCCCAGTCCCCAGCCAGCAGCCTTGTAACTGGTGCTACGTTCTCTGCATCATATCTGCTGTACGCCTTGCTTAAATTTCCCTGCTTGTCGTTGTCAATCAGCAGCACCTTATAACCTCGCCTGTAAAGCTCATACGCCATGTTTGCCGCTGTAAAGGTCTTGGCTACGCCGCCCTTTAAGTTCAAAATGCTTATTGTTTTCATTCTTTGCCTCTCTTTCCTGCGTCGCCTCTAACGCATGGTTACTGTTTCCTGCTCTTTTGTAAGCTCGTCTGAATGTAATAAATACTGCTCTATCAGCTGCGCTGCTGGCTGCCAGCCGTAGCAGACGGCGGTATAATATCCCTGCTGTCGCAGATACTCTAACCACTCTTTCTGTTTCTTGGTCGTCGTGTTCTCGCCTGCCTTAAGCTCTATGTAAAGCCCATGATACCCAGCCCTTGCAGCTGGTAGCATAATATCCGGCACGCCAGCCTTTACGCCCTGCCTCTTAAGCACCGCTGCTGTTGCTTTATCACGTTTGCCACCGTTTGGCACATGATACATATATTGCAGTTCTGGCATAAGCCCTGTTCTGTATGCAGCCCAGCTAAATAATGCCTCTTGATGCCCGCTTTCGTCGTCCAGTCTAAAGTTTCTCATTTTCTCGCCTCGCTCTCTGCTTAAATTCTACATACTGGCAAATTCTGAAAAGCAGCCCGTCCTTATGCGGCTTGCTGTTCTCTATCGCCAAAAGCGTTATTGTTTCCTCGCTTTGTAGTCCCGCATTTCCCAGTACGTCCCAGCGGCATATATCGTAGTATCTGCACCGCAGGCAGCAGCGCTTACAGTCCTTGCCTTTCTGGAATAACCAGTATTTAATTTTTTCTATCATGTTTTCTGCCCTTTCTGCTGCCGCTGTCTTTCCAGCTCTCCTGCTGCTCAAAAATAGCCGCCGCAATTCTAAACGCCAGATATGCCGCCACAATCAGCGCCAGTAGTCCGGCTATTATCAGCACTGCTGCAATGGCAATGCCCTTGATTATCTGCATTTCAGCCCCCCCTATCTGTTATTTTTACTAATGTGTATCTTAAATACCCATAGCCGTAATATTCTGGGCTATGTACTCCCATGCTTACGCTGTTCTTATCCACGTAATAGCCCTTTATTGCCTTTGGCTCTTTCTTGAAATACTCACGGTCTGAAATTATGTGATACTCTGGCTCTGGTCTTACTAAATTCTTGCTGCAATTCCAGCGCTTTCCCTGTAATGCTCCGTCAGTACCCTTTTTGTGCGTTCCTGTGTACTTGATTAAATAACTTGCCAGCTCTGCATAGTTGCCGCTGTCGTCCAGTGGGAATACCTTAACCCTGTTATGCCCCTCGTATGCCTTATACCAGCAGCGCTGTAAAATCTCTGTGTCAATTTTATTTACTACAAGGTGGTGATGCCTCGCACCTTTCTTGCCTATCTCCATAACGTGTATGTATTTGAACTCTAACCCTGCTTTTCTGTACTCCTTTCTGCACTCCCTCAAAAATACGTCTATGTCCTGCCGCATCTGCTCCGGCGTTCTGTCTGGCTCTCCTTTCCTGCGGATATAGTCAAGCACTAAATGGTAGTCCCCATAGCCATAGTTCGCATTTATGAGTATCCTTAACTTTCTCTCTGCCTGTCTGGTGTTTACTTTCTCCTGCTCTTCTTTTGTTGGCTTTACCTTATCCCCTCTGCTAATACCTTTCTTTTTGTATCTGCTGGTAAAGTACCTCTCTATCTCTATCGTATTTCCCGCTTTTGTTACCCTCTCTACGTATGGCATATATCTACCTCTCTGTCGGTTCGTTAATACTTTTATCAAGTGTTAAAACGGGCTGCCTGCCCGTTAAATTTCTTGACTTTGCGCCATACATAGCTTATAATTTTTATAGTATTTCAAAGCTGTATAGCTTAGCGCCTATGGTGTTTCCCCACCGTAGGCGCTTTTATTTTTTCATGTTTCCTGCCGCTCTCTTATGCGGCTTAAGGCATACTCATAAGCCCGTCTGTATGGCTCTCTGCAATCGTAGCCCGTGCAGCTGTATAATTTGCTGCCCTTGCAAAATTCGCAGCTATGCAGCTTTGCGTAATCGCTCGCCGCCCTCTCCTGTCGCTTTTCCCCATATTCCAGATGCCGTTTAATCTGGTTTGCATCTATAACCGTAATTCCCAGCATATTTGCTGTATGTATTTCTCTGTCCATTCCCTCTGTTATGCCGTATTTCACACCAGCAATAACAAAATCGCAGCCTTTCAGCAGCGCAAGCCCCGCAGCCATGCCCCTTGCCCGCTCTTCCGGCTTTTTATCGTCCATGCACTGCGTCATATATAAATGCGGCGTAATGGGTGCTAAGCCCGCCTCTAACGCCTGCCGTGTCAGCTGCTGCGCATAATCTATGTTTCTGTCCAGCTCTGCGCCGTCTTTCGCCCTGTATGGGCTGCATATATAAACCTTTCTCATGCCTTTTTACCCGCTTTCTGTTGTGCCTCTGCCCGTGCCTGTTCATTTCCTGCCAGATATGCTGCTAAGCACATCAGCTCGTCTGCTCCCTTTTGGTCTATAAAATTACAATCAACGCAGCATTTACAGTACCCCGTAATCTGTAAATATCTGTCGTATACTTCCTGTGGTGTCTGGCACTGCTTTAAGCTGTCCACCATGCCTGCAAGCTGCTGTATTGCCTTTATGCCTGCCTCGCCGCCCTTTCCGTGTATCCCTACTGTAATCTGCCGCATTTTTGTTGCGCCGTCTGCTCCTAAAATTGTTTTACTCTTCATTCTGTGCCTCGCTTTCTTCCTTAAACACAGCCAAAAGCATAGTCATTGCATCTATCGCTGTATCAAAATGTTTCCCCAGCTCTGCTGCGTCAATAAGCCCCTGCTTTATGTTTCTTCCGTTCCCTTTCATTACTTGCGCTTGCAAAATAGGTTTTAACTGGCTAAGCCCAGCTATGCTGTTCTCTAACTCTTCCTCGCTCACGCAGATTTTTACATAACCCTTGCCGATATGTTCAACGCTCATTTTCTGCCTCTTCCTTTCTTCTAATCAGCCGTACCGATACCTCATAAGCTGTGCGCTGTTCTCTTTCTCCTGTGGCTGCGTCAAGCACCTTTTCATACTGGCGGCTCTGATACCGTCCCAGCAGCTCTACAGTGTCGCCCTGCTGCCACTGCGCCGCCTCGTCTGCCTGTTCCTGCCAGCAGATGCACGGTAAAAAGCAGCTGCCGCCTGTAAGCTCATTTCTTACCTTTACCGTAATATCAGTAATGCGCTTGCCTCTCGGTGTTTTTCTGTATGTTGGCTTATTCGCTATAACGCCTCTTACTGCTGCCTCGTCCTGCTCTACTGCCTTTTCCGATACCGCCACAAAATCTGCCAGAATATATACCAGCAGTCTACCGCTCTGGAAGTCCTTAAGCGTCTGCACCTTACCTGTCAGTAAAAGCCTGCTGCCCTCTACAAATTCCTGCATAACGTCAAATTCTATGCCGTTGCAAGCCCTGTATGGTACGTCCTCTGCAAATACTACCGTTACCTCGTCCGGCACGCCGCTTGGTCTTACCGTTTCCAGCTTTGCCATATAACCACAAAGCGGCAGCCCGCATAGCTGCTTAATTTCCTTAATCTGTGTAAGCGTTCCTACCAGTCCCGCTACATTTCCCTTGATACCGCCACCTGTAAGCTCGTCCATGATTGCAGTATCTAAATCCCGTAAAAAATCTGGCTTTTTCTTTGTCATACTTCCTGCCCTTTCCTTTCTTATATGTAAATGGTGTAGTAAAGCGACATCTGCAAATCACTAAACTTATACTGTGCTGTCTGTTCTGGCTCTAATGGTTTCATAAGCCCCAGCTCTTTCCAGCGTCTGTGCGTTATCTCCGGCACTGCTCTAAACTTCTTTACCTCATGCCCGCTGTATTTTCGGTATTCCTCGCTTATCTCATGGTCTGCAAACGGTTTGAACGCTGCCAGATACCCTACGTAAGCCTCTGCTTTGCCCTCGATAATGCGCAGGCGGTCTGAACTTTCCAGCGTGCCTATAAATTCCTTTACTGTCACTGTCTGCCTCTCCTACTTCTCCGGCATTTCGTACAGCCTCGGTATTACTGCCGCAAACGGCTGTACGTCCATGCCGCCCCTTATTACGGCTGCACCACCAGCCGTAAACAGATAACTTACGCACGCTTTCTGTATCTCGTCCAGCACTTCTAAGCAGCGCTCTTTTGTGGCATACTCTCCAATTTCTTCTAAACACCCGTCACTTATGCAAATTACGTGGCGCTTTTCGTCTGCCTCTGCGCCGCCTCTCTTTTTCTTTATGTCCTCGTGCTCTCCATACTCTACGCAGGCGTAATTACCGCCCAGTCTATACAGCTTTTCTTTATTCTGGCTGCGTATATATACCTCGCTCATTGTCTTTATCTCCTTGCCTCTAAGTTTTCCATTTCAGAAATGCAGTTTGACGGTATCAGCTCATAAGCTGCCGCCTCTATTTCTGTAAGCACCTCTTTGTACTCAATGTATCCCCACGCCTGCCGTTCTATCTCTGGTACGTTCTGCCGTTCCTCAAAATTTTCTATATGTAAAATCTCGTTTCCCTGCGGCTTTGGAAATGTTCCCAGTGATAACGGGCGTAAAGGGCTGTAATATCTGTGGCTCATTCTCCCGCCCCGCTTTCCGTTGTTTCGCCCAGCAATATTTTTCTAAACATACTCTCAAAAATCGGTACTGGTATGCTGTTCCCCGCCTGCTTATACAGTGGCATTGTGTAACGCCCTACTTTTTTATGTACCGCAGCCGCCGCCTCGTAGTCTGCATCTGTATAGCCTTGCAAGCGCCAGCACTCCCGTTCTGTAAGGTATCTGTAGCGCCCGCCGCCCATATCTATTACCTGTGCTGGTGTTCTGTCTTGCCTTGCGGTAATTGTAAAAGCGCAATCCTCTATTACCGTTGCCCGTCGTATTCCTTTCTTTCCGATTGCATCTAAAACGCTCGGCTGTGTCACGTCATACACTGGCGGCGCATCTGGTAGTAAAAAGTCGTTAATATCTTTCATGGGCGTTTTTATTAAATCATCAAAAGAAAATTTTTCTTTTCCCAATACAGATACTGTGAAAACTCTTTCTCTTGATTGTGGTAAACCAAACTCTCTTGCGTCCAGTATTTCAAAATTGCTACTATATCCCAGCCGTTCCATTTCTGATAAATACAAGTTGAAATTTACCCGCATATAGCGGCTTAACACATTTTTGACGTTTTCCCATATTACGTACTTTGGTTTCCATTCTCCCATTTGTTCGATAATATGAATTGTTTCCCACATAAGGCTTGAACGTGTGCCGCTACCTTTGTCTGCTCCCTTACCTCTATTTATCCGTCCCGCCTCTGCTGTCGCTTTTCCTTGGTGTCCTGCTATACTAAAATCTTGGCAAGGGCTGCCATGTATTAAAATGTCTGGTTTTAAATTCCAGCCTACGACGCTTTGCGTCTTATATGGCAGCTCGTCCGCAAACATTGCGTTATAGGAACGTACTGCCTTTTCGTCTATCTCTACATAGTCAATGGCTTTTACTGGTATGCCAATATTGCGCAGTGCGCAACGTGGGCTACCTATCCCGCCGAACAATTCTAAAATCTGTATCATGGTTCTTTTTCCTTTCTTTCGTAGTAAAATAGTAATCATTCATAATCAGCATTTCTTTACTGAAAATGCACGTAAGCCCCAGCGGTACTGTAATAAATGCTATCGTTATGTCGCCCTCTGTCGCCCATACTGCCAGCACGGTAATTGCAAGCATTGCAAGCCCACAGGCTTTCTGTTTAATGAAATACCAACGGCGGGCTTTCTTTGCCTGCTCCTGTTGCCGCCTCTGCTCTTTTTTCTTACGCATATCTGCCATTGCATCTGCGTAGCCTTTCTGGTATGCGTCCTCTACTATCAATGCCTCTGCTGCCATTCTCTGCCTCTCTTCCTTTCGGCGGCGCTCTCTGTCTTTCCATGTGTGCCGCTCTCCTGTTCTGGCGTTTGGTTTTACCGTGCGGGCTGCTTTTCGCATTAAAAAGCAACTGAAAACCTGTTGACTGTCCACATACTTTCTGGCTGGTATGACCGCCGCTATTTTTCCACGGTATACAGATTGCAGCTATTAGCCTGCTGCCCTCTGCCGCAGGCTCGCCATGCCTGCTACACAATGTGCCGTGTGGGACTTGAACCCACGACTTGCCGCTTATGAGGCGGCTGCTCTAACCAACTGAACTAACGGCACTCGTGGCGGCTGCTGCCGCCTACTCATTAAATAAAAAGCCTTTTTCTATTAAAAACCTTATCCAGTCGCAGCCCGTTACGTCGTCCCGCTCAATGAATTTGTAAAAGCTCTCTGCGTCCTCTATTCCGTATTTCTTCAAAATGTTTCTTGCGTTCTTTACTGCTGGCGTAGTAAAAACATTCTCTGCGTAAAATGTAGCCTCTATAGTCCCGTAGCTGTTCTTTCCTGCTGGTGTTCTCATTTCCACTACGACTACATTCTTTTTGCTTTTTCTTCCTACGCCCTTTCTTATTACTACTGCCTCACTGAATAACCAGCCATTCCAGCCGCTACGCATAGGTGCAAACTGTGTGCGTGGCACTTCTACTAAGTCGCCTACCTGCAATTTATTAAAATCTACTTTTTTCATGTGTCTTACCTCTCTTTTGTTATTCTTGTTTATAACGCCTGCTGCCCTGCTGCCGCCGTGTAGGTTTTCAGTGTGGCGTTGCAACGTTTGAACTCCCTATAAATTGTGTCCCTATGCGTTCCCAGTGCCTCTGCAATATCGCTTACACTGCTGCCCTGCTTACTCATAGCCTCTATGGTCTGCCTGTCCTCGTAATGCAGACGCTTGTACTTTCGTTTCGCCATGTTCTATGCTCCTTTCCGTCCTCATTTGCTTTTATGGTAAAAAAATAAGCGTGTCAGAGTCTTTACGCTCTGCACGCTCTTCTTTTCTGCTGTTTTCTATAAAAAAAGAAAATCGGCAGAGGCTTTATAACCTCTTGTCGATTTTCATTCTAAAACTTATCTATTTTATTTAATATTTTTATTTCCATTTTTTCCTGCTTTTGATTCTTCTCGTTCAACTGCCAGAAATCATATATCTTGTCGAAGCCGCATTTCCTACAATGCCGTATCATTTCCCGTCAAAACGATACTTCCGACCGGTGGGATTTTCACCTCGATATAGCCGTCCTTTATCTCATGTTCAACCTGTCCGGCGTTGTAACCGTCCTCATAGGTCATCATTTCCCGGCGCAGGACCGCCCCGTCGCGCGCCCCGATCTGCCAGACCGGAATCTTGAGCGTCAGCCAGTCATCACCTGTATTGACCGCCGTCACGCCGCAGCACGCGCCGCCAGCTCTCTGAGCACTCTGAAAACGTCCATAGGCAATATAGCCATCTCCCGCCGCCAGCGCTTTCAAGGAACCATTTCTAAATGCCGGACAGCGTTTCCGGATGCCGCTCATGTATCGGTGGAACTCGATCAGCTCCAGGTTTTCCCCGCCCCACGGGTACGTCCGGCGGCTGTCCGGATCGGTCCATCCACAGACGCCCGCTTCGTCGCCGTAATAGATCGTCGGCGCGCCCGGCCAGGTCATCTGCATGACAACACCCTGGCGGAAAATGCCATAGCTGATGCCTTCCTCCGCTGCTTTTGCACCTGCCGACGCAAGACGGCCCACCCGGCGGTTTGTCCGCGTCATAAAGCGGGAGTGATCGTGGTTGGACAGCTCGTTCATCGCACACTGCACGGAAGCCGTCGGCATTTCACTCATATGGTAGCGCATCGCCTCAAAAAAGGCGCATCCATCCCCAAACAGCGTCGGATTTTCTTCGTCACTGTGCTTCTCCATCCCGGTCAGAAACCATGACAGCGGCTCCATAAACGCATCATAATTCATGACCGTATCCCACTGATCGCCCTTCAGCCAGTCATACGGGCTGCCGTAATGTTCCGCGATCATGACCGCCTCCGGATTTGCCTCCTTGACTGCCGCGCGGAAATCACGCCAGAACTGATGGTTCATCCCGGCGCTCCGCCCCAGATCTGCCGCCACATCCAGCCGCCAGCCATCTGCTCCAAACGGCGCCGACACCCATTTTTTCGCAATCCCCAGAATGTACTGGTACAATTCCGGCGATTCCTCGTAATTGAGCTTCGGAAGCGTCGCGTGTCCCCACCAGCCGTCGTAGCTGTCATTAAACGGCCAGGCATTTTCATTGTGGAACTGGAAAAAATAGCGATACGGGCTGTCCTCCGAGACATATGCCCCCTGCGGATAGCCGCCCGCGTGCTGGTACAGAAGTTCCGCATCCAGCCATTTATTGAAAGAACCACAATGGTTGAACACACCGTCCACCAGCACCCGGATTCCCCGCTTGTGTGCTTCCTCAATCAGGCGGGCAAAAAAGGCATCGCTCGCCTCCAGGTTCTGCTCATCCGCCGTCCGCGTCATATATTTATGTGCGCGGTCATTGTCCGTATCTTCCGGGCACACCAGCCCGTCTGCGTCCTCCAGAATCACTCCATAATGCGGATCGATATGGTCGTAGTCCTGACAGTCATACTTATGGTTCGACGGTGATACAAATACCGGATTTAAGTAGATTGCTTCTATCTTGAGACTCTTTAAATAATCAAGTTTATCTAAAACACCCTGCAGATCACCGCCGTAAAACCGTCCCACATCGAGTGTACTGATCGGTTCCTTCCAGTCCGTCACCCGGGTGACCGGCTTTTTCAGATAAATATATTCATTGGTTTCCGTATCGTTTGTAGGATCGCCGTTGCAGAACCGATCCACATAGATCTGATACATCAGCGCGCCCTTGCTCCACTCCGGCACATGAAATCCCGGAATCAGGCGGAACGGGTGCGCCGCCGCATCCTCTGTCAGCCCGATCCGGTTGTAAAGACAGACGTTCTCGCCCCAGGTTACCTGAAATACATACGAAAATGTTTTCGTTCCCAGAGTCAGCGCACAGCTGTAGTAATCAAAACGGCTGTCTGACTTGTCAGCCATACCGCTACCATCTATGCCTCGATTTGTATCTGCACCGTTCCCAACGCTGCCAGCACAGCACTCCCACGAAAGCCGTTTCATCTGCCACTCCTGCAAAAGCGCCCCGGTCTCCGGGTCATATTCCAGCAGTACAACCGCATCTGCTCCATTTTTCTCTGTTCTGAAATAAAATGTAACGACTTCACCCGCATCTGCCTCCGAAGGACAACGGTAATCCTCTGTCTCGTCACAAAATAGCGCGTCGCGATTGATCTGCTCCATCTGTTTCCCTTTCCAGCGGTTTCACCGCTTTCACAATCATGTTATTTTCTGCCCATATTTTACAGGATTTCCCAAAATTACACAAGTTATTTTCACACCCCTAATTTTAGGTAATAAAAAAGAATGTGCCTTGGCACATTCTCGCGCCGAGCGCGGTCGCTTGCGACATGTTTCTGCTTCGCGCGAGTGCGCATCCTCGCGGAGCGTTTTTTGTTTCATAGGACGTAATTTCCTATGAAATAAAAAAGGTCAGCGGGGTAGCTGACCTTTTTAGGAGAAGGTATTTCGTTTTATGGGGTGTAGCAAAAACTATATAATGTATTGGGGGGGTTACGTCTATTATAATAGCATAGGAGCGGAAATAAGTGTGCACAAACATCGTTTTATTTCGATTTCTTTTTTGTGCAAATCAACACTCTCTCCCGAAATGTCCAGCAAAATCCGCCTGAAATTTGCATAAAAGAAGGTGCCGCCGCTGCCATTTCCATCTATCCGATGGCTGTCCGGGATGTCTCCCGCACATTCTGGCAGCTGACTGGCACCTTTTTTCAGGCTTATTTGCAGACCTGTTTCATGCTTTGAACTTTTTATGCTTCTGTCACCGGAGTTTCAGCTTCCCCTGACGGCTTTTCTCCATCCTGGAACAGCGCTTCAAACTCAGCCTGACCGATCTTCTCTTTCTCCATCAGCAGGGCACAGCAGGAATGAAGGACATCCTCGTGATCGAGAATGATCTGTTTTGCCTTGGCATAGCATTCGTCGATGATGCGTTTTACCTCACTGTCGATCTCGCTCGCCACTTCCTCGCTGTAGGTTCTCGTATGCGCCAGGTCGCGGCCAATAAAGACCTCGTTGTTGTCTCCACCGTAGTTGATCATACCCAGTTTTTCTGACATACCGTACTCGGTTACCATCGCGCGCGCCATCGAGGTCGCCTGCTTGATATCCTGGGAGGCGCCGGTCGTAATGTCGTCAAAGATAATCTCCTCGGCGATTCGTCCGCCCAGCGAAACCATGATATTCTGAAGCATTCTGCCCTTCGTCATATGAAGCTCATCCTGCTCCGGAAGCGGCATCGTATAGCCTGCCGCACCGACACCGGTCGGAATGATCGAAACGGTGTGAACCGGTCCCACATCCGGGAGGACATGGAACAGAATCGCATGACCCGCCTCATGGTATGCGGTAATCTTCTTATCTTTCTCAGAAATCACCTTGCTGCGCTTTTCAGCACCGATTCCCACTTTAATAAAGGCTTTCTCAATATCCGTCTGGGTCAGGAACTTACGTCCTTCTTTTGCGGTATTGATCGCCGCCTCATTCATCAGATTTTCCAGATCGGCTCCGGTAAATCCAGCGGTCGTCTGCGCGATGCGGTGTAAATCCACATCCTCGCCCAGCGGTTTTTCCTTCGTATGAACGCCGAGAATCTCCTCGCGTCCCTTGACGTCCGGTCGTCCGACTGCCACCTTTCGGTCAAATCTGCCCGGCCGCAGAATCGCCGGGTCGAGAATATCCACGCGGTTCGTCGCCGCCATGACGATGATGCCCTCATTGACTCCGAAACCATCCATTTCAACCAGGAGCTGGTTGAGCGTCTGCTCTCGCTCGTCGTGACCGCCGCCCATGCCGGTACCACGCTGTCTGGCAACCGCATCGATCTCATCGATAAAGACAATACACGGGGCATTTTTCTTGGCTTCCTCAAACAAGTCGCGGACACGGGATGCGCCGACACCGACAAACATTTCAACAAAATCCGAACCGGAAATCGAGAAGAACGGGACACCCGCCTCGCCCGCTACGGCCTTAGCAAGCAAGGTTTTACCAGTTCCTGGAGGTCCGACTAGGATCACGCCTTTCGGGATGCGCGCCCCGACACCGGTGTATTTCTGCGGGTTTTTCAGGAAATCTACGATCTCCTCCAGTTCCTCTTTCTCCTCTTCCAGACCGGCAACCTTGGTAAAGTTGACCTTGCTGGTCGATACCATCCGGGCACGGCTGCGTCCAAAATTCATCATCTTGGCATTTGCCCCGCCGCCGGAACGGGAATTGATAAACATAAACAGGAAGATCAGGACGCCTGCGGACAAAGCGATCGGCAGGATCACCGTCATAAAATAGCTGTCCTGGCGGACGCTGGTGGTCGTGTACGGAACCCCCGCCTTGCGCAGCGCCATCTCTACTTCCTTCACATCCAGCACATTGAACTCCTCCCGGTCGTCGGAGGTTGTCTCAAAAATAACCTCACCGGTCGGCACCTCGCGGTTCGGGCGGATCTGTGCACTCTCTACGGTCTTATTTTCCAGATATACCATGAACTCCGGATAGCTTAATTCCCGCTCCGTCGCCATTCCAGGGACTTTCAACGAGAAAAACATGATAACGAGCAGCATGAGGATCAGAAGCCCCACGCCTCCCATCGACTGACGTTGTTTCAACTGGCTTCCTCCTTATACTTCCACAACACCGATGTACGGCAGGTTGCGGTATTTCTGATCATAATCCAGGCCGTAACCTACGACAAACTCATCCGGGATTGTAAAGCAGGTATATTTAACCTGAACCTGTTTTTTCACGCGGCGCTCCGGCTTGTCAAGCAGGGTGCACAGCTCGATATTTTTCGGATTTCTCTGTTTTAATACCTCGATCAGATATGCCAGGGTGCGTCCGGAATCGATGATGTCCTCCACGATGATGACATTCTTGCCCTCCAGCGGCTCGTCCAGATCCTTGATAATCTTTACCACACCGCTTGACTTGGTGTCGGAACCGTAGCTGGATACAGACATGAAATCCAGGGAAACCGGAATAGTCAGGCGTTTTGCCAGTTCGCAGGTAAAAAATACGCCGCCCTTTAAGATACAGATCAGGTGGACTTCCTTTCCCTCATAATCTTTGTTGATCTGTGCTGCCACTTCACTGATCTTCTTGTTTACTTCTTCTTCCGTTAATAATACACGAATCTTATCAGCCACTGCTTTTTCCTCCGTTAAATTCCACCTCAAGGATGGTTTTTGTCTGTTCTGTTATCTTATAATATGCGCTGATCCGGTGCCCCACTATCCACAGGATATGTTTTTCTTCCGCCAGAAGCCAGATTTGCTCCCGCTCCTGTCTCGGAATTTTCTCATCAATCATCCAGGATTTCAGTGTTTTCCGACCACCGGACGGCAGTGTCAGGTAGTCCCCCGGCTGCCGGTGTCTCAGCGATAAGGTACCTTTTATTTTATCATAGTCAAACCATTTCGTATACTGGTTTTTCGGAAATTCATCCCCATTTTCACAGGGGAAAATATGCATCTGCAAAAGATTCTCATCCTGGCTGCCCGGAAGCAAAACCTCTTTTCTTTCCCCTGGATGACTAAGCGAGCGCACTTCAAGAAATCCATATACATTCACCGCCCGGAACCCATGCGGCAGCGAAATACTCTTTCCGGTTCCCTGATGCAGAAGTTCCCGCACCGCCTGCACATGCGTCTCCGTCACGTCCCGGAGCGGCATTTTGCTCTTTAAAAACAACCGCCGCACAATATAGCCCTGCACAATCTCCGCCTGTTCTGCCAGCGCTCCTGCATCCGCCTTTCCGTCCGGTGCATGCTTTTGAAGCCATTCCTCTGCCACCTCTTCCAGATAGGCATCTGCCTGCCGGATGCGTCTGCCCGCCTGGTCGATATGACGGACTGCCTGTACATTCAGGCGCTCTTCTACCGCCGGAAGCAGTTCATTCCGAAGCCAGTTGCGGCTGTATTCACTCTCCCGGTTCGTCGAGTCCTCGACCCAGTCCTGTCCCTGCTGCAAAAGCCATGCCTGAATCTCACTCCGCTGCGCCCAGAGAAGAGGACGGATGATGCGCCCCCGCACCGGAGCAATGCCGGAAAGCCCGGTCAGACCGCTTCCGCGGAACAGGTTAAAAAGAACCGTTTCCGCATTATCATCCGCATGGTGGGCGGTGGCGATGTGAACCCGGGCGGCTGCCGCCTCTTTTTCCCCCGCATTCTCCGATGTCAAATCCGGACACATCTCTTTCTCCCACGCAAGCGCCGTCTCCTCATACAGGCGGTACCGCGCCTGCCGTCCCGCCTCCTCGATGGAACATTTCCGGTCAAGCGCCTCTTTTGCCGCATCGATACGGAACTCATAAAAAGGAATTTCCAGCCGTTCACACAGCATCCGTGAAAATGCCGCATCTCTATCCGCCTCCGCGCCGCGCAGCCCGTGATGGACATGGAGCGCCCGCAGGGAAATCTGAAACGTCTCCCGCAGCTTCCAGAGCACCAGCAAAAGACCGACGGAATCCGCTCCCCCGGATAAACCGACCAGAACGCCATCCCCCGGCCTGGTCATATGATTTTGTTTCATATAAATTACTGTTTGTTTCTGCATTCTTTTATATTTCTTTTTATCCCTCTTAAAAATAAATCCACTCGTAACTGTTCAGTACCTTCACAGTATAACGGATCTCTCCTTATTTCTCAACCTGCCAGATTCTACGTTACTGTTCACGCATACGTGCCCAGTAACGGAATTTGCCGTGGCTTCGCATTTAAATACGGCAAATTCCTGCTGCCACCACGTTTTCTTACGGCACTTTCGGTTCCAAAAGTGCCTACCCGTAAACAGTAACTACCCACGTTCCAGCACCGTCCCGACCAACACTGTGCAGTCATCCACCACACCCCCGTCCGAAAGCCCGGACGCAAACGCCAGGATCTGTTCTGCCAGTTCCTGCGGGTTGCCGCCGGAAAGGTTTGATACAAATTCCATGAACGTCTCTTCCTTGTGTTCCCCCGGCATCGCTTCGAGAATACCGTCGCTTATCATAATGATTTTTTCGCCGTCCCACATTTTCCGCGACATCAGAACCGGCTCCGCGTTCTGTACGATTCCCATCGGCAGCCCGCCTGCTTCCAGAAACTCAACACCCTCACGCCCCAGAATAAAGGTCGGCACCGCGCCCAGCTTCATCGCTTCCAGCACACCTGTCCCCAGATCGATACAACATAGATCGATTGTTGCCGGATTCTGCTCCGTACCCGCCAGCAGAAGCACCGTATTTACCAATTTGAGCGCCGATCGCGCCGAAAATCCCGTCTCCAGCAGGCGCTGGGTCAGCTCAATGACCTTCTCGCTGTCCTCGCTGGCGCTTCTGCCGCTTCCCATGCCGTCCGACAGGCTCATAATCACCTGCCCCGGAAGCCCGGTCTGCACCGTGCACGTGTCGCCTGAAATCGGTTCTCCCTCCCTGGGGCTGCACGCCATGCCGTACACCATCCGGTATTTACCTTCTTCCACAAAACGGAAGGTCGCCGCATTGCGGGTGATCAGGCTTTTGCTGTCTTTCGCCACACTCCAGTGGCTTCCGGCGATCGCGCGTCCCAGAAGTTCCGCCACATCCCGCGCCGTCATGCATCGCCCGTTGACGCTGCGCAGTGTGAGAAACGCCTCCTTCTGCTGATTTTCATATTGAAGCACCAGCATGTTGTCCACACGCAGATGGTTTCTGCGGAGTATCCCTGAAAGCACCTCCTCCCAGGATGCCGTCACATCCGCCGCCTGTTCCATCTGGTTGGAAAATTCCTCCAGAATCGCCGCCAGCTCCCGGAACTGGACGATTACCGCGTCCCGGCTTTCCAGAAAACGGTTTTTCCACCCCAGATTCATCGTCGCCCGCCCGAGACTCCGGTTCAATTCCCGCAAATACGCCTCTCTCTGGGAACAGATCTCATGAAACAGGCGAGGCATGTCCTCCAGGTCGATTTTCCCTTTCTGCTCGAACGTCCGAAGCAGATAATAGAGATAATAACTGTCGTCCCGGCGGCTGCCATAATACAGGTTGCACCGTGTACAATCGCCGCATACCGCCGACGCCGCCGTCTGCATTGCCGCCAGCCCGTCCTCCTTCGTCAGATGCCCCTGCCCGCCGATCTCATCCGCAAACGCCTGCGCCAGACCGCCCAGCGACAGTGCCATGCTCTTTAAACGTCTTGCCGTGTAGACGTTGACATCAGCCATATCTCTATGTAAAGTTCTCCGTTTAAGCACAAAAAATCCCTCCTAACCTGTATAACGCCATTATATACAGGCTGGAGAGAAATATTTGTCAAACGGACAGAGCAAAACCAGGGAAAACTTCGACATTTTCCGACCTATCTATGAACACTGCTCCCCCGTGTGCCATACTCCAGGCATTCTATGATGTGCTGCAAGTCTAATTCGGATTCGACGGCTTGAGCAGGATCTCATTGCGGTTTACAAGCCCCAGCTTCTCCTTCGCTACCTTCTCGATATACTGCTTGGTCTGCACGTATACGCGGTATTCCTCAAGCTGTTTGGCACGTTCTTCTTCTTTCGCAACCTGCGCCTCCAGATTTTCCTCACGAATTGAATAACTCCTATCCTTTTCCTTGAGATCGATGCCCTTGATGTGCACGGCAACCGCCAGACTCAGCACTACCATCGTAACGCCCACAAGCGCCATCCGGTTGTTTAAATTATCCTTTTTCTTTTTCCGCACATTTCCACCCGGTCTGCCTTCCGACATCTGTCTACGCATTCTCATCTCACTTCCTTTCCATGTTTTCTGCCTGTCCCCTTGTTGTACGTTTCTTTCCGGTCTTCTGGCTTTTTTTGCCTCTTCTTTTCATTTTAATCCATCCGCTGCATTTTTTCAATACCGCAAACAAAAGACGGCTGCCCGTCCGGTCATAAAACACCATGCCGCCGAGCACGCCCGCCACCGCATAGCCGCGCAAGACTCCGTCATTCTGCCCGAACAAAAGCCGGAACGTCGCAAAGCTGGCAAAAAGCCAATACGCCGCATCCTCCATGCCTGTCCAAAATGAGCCGTGCCGTACCAGCCACCGGAAGATCCTAAGCCCGTCATACATCATCATCAGCGCGATTCCCGTACACACACTGCCGCCAAGCAGCCATATTTCCCCTCTCACCGTCCCGTTCATCCGCCACCACCTAACGGAACAGCCGTCCAAAGAACGACTCCTGCGATTTCCGGTGGGACTCGTTGCAGGAATACGAAAAGCTTTCAAACTCGCCCTCAATATCCACTTCGCCCTTTTCCAACGTCAGACGGCTCACATGCAGCGCCTTCCCACGCACCGTCAGAAGCCCCATGTTTGTATCGAGAATCATCTGGTTCTCATCAAATGACACCACATCCTGGATCCCCGTCACACTCCCCTTTTCCCGGTTCAGAAGCTCCAGCTTGTGAGGTCTGGCATCCAATTTTTCTTCCATGCAAAAAACCTCCCAATTTATCTAACTTATAGCCTATAGCTGCCTATTGTTAAATATATTGGGAGGTTTTCAGGTTTATGAATGATTATCTGGCCGGTTCCCAGACACCGTCTGCATTTACATAATAGCCGTCCGGTGTCCACTCAGCCATATAAAGGGAGCCGTATGGACGCCCTGCGCCCTCCATGTAAACCCAGGTTTTTAATGCTTCATCATACGCCCAGGTCGGCTGCGGTGCATACGGATTTAAGTATACATAGCCTAAATCCGGAATCAGCTGCCACTCCGTCAGCATCTCTCCCGTTACCGGATCCAGATAATACCATCTGCCGTCCTGCGGATCCAGATACCAGCCCGTCCGCATGCCTGTGTTTTCATCCACATAGTACCATTTGCCTGCGCTGTAATCATAGACCCAGCCCGTCCGGATATATCCGTCGGCTCCAAATGCCCACCATGCGCCCCGGAGCTGTTTCCACACAACCTGTTCAACCTGCCTGCCGGTCGCCGGATCCAGAACCAGGCTTCCGGACAGATACGTGCCATTTGACAGGCGGTAGCGCCATCCGGCACTCTCTTTTACCCATGTGCTGGTACTTCTGTCGCGGCCGGAAGTGGCCGTTCCCTGCGGATTGCCTGGGGTGGACGGGGTCGGATTCGATGGATCCGGTTTCGTCGGATCGGACGGGTCAGACGATGCTTTCTTTGTCTGGACCGCGACCGCCTCGCTGGCTGCGGATGCCGTCGTATTGACACCTTCTTTGAGTCTCACATAGAAATTGTAAGTCGTTTCCGGTGTCAGCCCGGTAAATAGCGGTGAATCCTGCCATTCTCCCTGATCCACGCAGTATTCCAGTTCGTATCCCGCCGGAATCGCGGTTCCATCCACAAATGCAGACGTTGCTTTCAGGGTCACGCTGGTGTCTGTCCACGCTGCTGCCTGCGGTGCTTTCGGGGTCTTCGTTGCTATCTTCTTGATCGTCAGTTGCACCGTAATCGGATCACTCATATAACTTACGTTGCTGTCCGGGATCTTAATCTTACAGGAATACGTTCCCGCATTGGTCGGCGGTGTCGTGCTGGAATAAACGGTTCCGTTCACACCTTTATAGTACACCTCATACTGACCCAGAAACTGTTCCGAAAGATCCTGTCCACCTATCGTTGCCTGAATTCCATCCCCCACAGACTTCGGCGTTCCATCGTAATCAACCTCTTTATCCGTACCATTCAGTGTAACCTTATCTTTGTCCCCAAAATACACATGTGTCTCAACATCCTGCGCCGGCATCTTAAAGGAAGCCGTCCATTTGCCGTCGGATTCGGTAAATTTCGGCGGGTAAATAACTACAAGTAAACCACCGCTGTATGTAAGGCAAGCATTCTTGTTCGGATTCTCCTTCATCCGTCTGACACCTTCATCTGTCAAGGTCGCCGTTACCTGCTTCCCGGCGTTTGCTGTAGTCTTGTCCAGCGTATAATAAGAACTGCTTTCCGGCTTCTTCGTAATTGAAAATACTGCACTTGGATCATCCTTAACCTCGATATCCACAGCCACCATGCCCGGTCCATCTAAGTATACATAGAGAGTCGGGAGACCGGTTGTATCATCTGTTTCAATGCAATAATCGCCGTTGTTATTAAGATCTGCTTTCCTATTTACCTTTTTCGGTGTAACTGAATCTTTCTTATAGAGCGACATTGACTTTATCTTAAATTCTTTAAACAGCTTGCCGTTGATAATCTTTGTTACTTTCAGAGAACCAATATGGTCGCCTCCACTCCACTCTTCGGTTTCAAAGGCTGCCGTTGTTCCCCAAGTACCCCATTCCTGTCCTACGAACCAGGTATACTGGTACGCGTTCATATTTTCCGCATAGGAAACCTGTACGGAGGCATCTGAACATGGCATCGTAAAGCAATACACCGTCGGATTCTCCAGATTGCAAATTGTCGCATTCACTTTTGAATTATTCTCACCGGTAATCGTTACTTCGCTTACGACATCTTTCGGATCCAGACCCGTAAATGCAAGGTACACTTTTTCTCCGGCTTTCCGTGAAAATGTAAATGTACCAGTTTCACTACCTATCGTAGAAATCGGATTTGTTTCCTTTTTTGCATCATCCAGGGATGCATACGCTTTCACAACTGCATTCAGGGAGTTTATCGTATTCTCCCGTCCTACTGTAACTGTGTGCTCCGCCGTATCAACTGTCAGCTGGCATTCTGCCTGCTTGGAAGGATCCGCCTTGCTGATGGCTGTGATTATATAGGTTCCATTTGCCACATCCGCAGCGGTTACCAAGCCGTCCTCTACCTTGACTGCCGGATCACTGCTTTTCCACGTCACTTCTCTGGACGCTCCGTTTGCCACATCGACGGTTGCAGTAAGCTGGACGCTTCCTCTTGGGTAAATCGTCTCATTGGTCTTATCCAGCGTAATTCCGGTAACCGAAGGTGTCAGATCCAGCGTCAGATCCGGACGTAAAGTCTGGTTTTTCAGAATCGGGAAGGCATACTCGCCGGTTGAATCCATCATCCAGGTAGAATCAAAATCCCAGCCCAGCCCCTTATAAAATGCCGGATTTTTCAGATCTGCCGCCGCTGCGTCCGCTCCATATAGCTTATCTGCCCCCATCATATCCGGTTCCGGGGTCAAAATCATTCCATCTGATTTTCTCGCAACTGTGCCGGCAAAGCCGTAGTTGTTCTGGTAACTTCCCGTTCTTCCACCAATCCGGTTGAGCGATCGCATCTCCGGGAAAATGCTGACACAGGAGGAAATCGAACCGTTGCTGGAAATGCCCGCCACGGATGCGCCAGTGGGATTTTTTGTCAGCGTTTCGCCTGCCGCGTAGCTGTGGGAGATCGTTACGTTGCCGCTTCCTACCAGTCCGCCGATATAATATCCCTTATCAACGTCCATATCCACAACTGCATAGCTGTTGTCAATGGTTGTAGTTCCACCGGTCCAACCGACCAAACCACCTGCAAATCCCTTGTCGGTGGTTCCTTTGATTTTAGCATCTGCATAGCAGGACTTAATATTTACCGAATAATTCGAATACTCCCTTACGTTTCCAATCAAACCTCCTGCCGATTCAATCTTATTTGTTCCATCTGCAGTTTCGATTGTTCCACTGACGTAACAATTTTCTACTGTCAGAGAACCATATACATCACCAACCAGGATGCCAACTCTCGCTTTATCGCCGGAAGCCTTAACCACCGCATTTTCTATGGTCAGATTCTTAATTTCACAATTCGAAGAAATTGCTCGAAACAATCCCACATAAGCATCGCCGACTACATTCAAGCCTTGAATCGTATGTCCGCATCCATCAAATTCAGCTCCGGCCTGATTAATCGGGGCAAAGTCGTGACCGCCCATATCAATATCGCACATCAGTTTCGCTTTCCAGTTTGAACTGTTCGTATCTCGGAAATACGCAAGCTCTGCCCCTGTACTAATTTGATAATAACCATTTTCATCTTTGGCCGGTTCCACAACCGCCTGTCCATCCCACTGATCCTGCACCCATACCGCCTTAAATGTCACATTTCCTTCCGGCATTGTATAACTTGCACCGCTGGCATATGTCTTAGTTTCGTCACTCCAGCCTCCAAAATTCATGCCGTATACCTTAAAGGTATTCTCCGGAAGCGTAATCACGGTTCCGGCTGCGGCATTTTCCAGTGTCGGCGCCTCTCCCTGTGAATCCTTACGTCCAGACGTAAAGGTAATTGCATACTTCGCCGCGATTGGAAGATTTATTTCGATTGTATCTGTTTCTGTTGACGCGCTATCAGCGGTATAGCTCAAAACAATCGTTCCCGTGATACTTCCGTTTTGTCCCGGATCTGTTTCGTCTGTTGCCGGTGTTAGCTTAAAACCTTTTTCATCGGACCACTTCGCCTGAATTTTGTTATTTGTGATAACAATCTGTACAACCTGCAAAATTTCCTCTGATGTCGTCTCATTTGTCACTGTCTTCGCCTGCAGCGCTGCCGCTACCGCTTTTTTGACATCCGCTAATGTCTGCTCGGAAAATTCATAGGTTCCACTCTTCTCTTCCTCGCTGTCATCATAGGTTGAACCATCGCCCGTTGCTTGGACTCCAAACGTATAGGTTCCGCTATCTGCAATCTGGGAGGTAAAATCGTAACTGGCTGCATCCGCCCCAAGTGTTACCCCAGCCCCCAGTGATGAACCATTCTTATAGAGCTGTACTTTATAACCCGACGCATTCTCAACCGGACTCCAGACGGCTTTTCCTTTTACTGTCTCATCCCATTTGACATCCGCAGGCGCTGCAAGCTGAACAAGATTCACCTCTTTTGTCAGCGTGATTGAGCCAATCAAGCTTCCCTTATAATGGACATAAAGCTGTTTTTCATTTATACTGCCAAGAGCCAGCGATTTAGCAAATCGAATCTTTATCCCCCATCCATTTTCTGTTTTTTCCACTCCAGAAATTGTAACTTCGCCATACTCCATTCCATCTTCCTCGGATGAAAGGGTAAAATCTTTCGGCTGCAAACTATCTGTTCCTGCATATATAAGTTTAATTTCCCCTTCTGCTGTGGCACTTTCCGCATCGGTTGTCTGGAAAGTTCCTGTCACAGTTTGTCTCGCAGGCATGGAAACCGGGTTGGCTTCCAAGGTGAAATCAAGGTTTCTTGGAATTGTAACACTATCTGTCCACGTCAGATATCCGGTCTTTTTGATTGTTACCGTATAAATTCCGTTTGCGAGTTCAATCTCAAAATCACCATCTGCATTGGTTGTGGTACTTTTTTCACTATTCCCCTTCTTAAAGATAATCTCCGCACCATCAAGTCCTGTTTCTCCAGAGCTTACAGTTCCTGTTACCATATTGATTGCCTGGAGGTAATCTGGTAAATCATCACCTGAAAATATCACATCACCATTTGTTGTTTCCAGCGAAGGGAACTGATCTGCTTCAATTTTCCAGCTTGAATTTGAGTCATTTCCCCAGCCGATCTTGTTTTCCCAGAAATTGGTTGTTAAAAGTTCTGCTTTCGTGACACCTTCGCCATGGTGCTCTGTATGTTTGTTAGCAAAATTTCCATTATATCCGCCTGCCATATTTTGATAAGCATAATTTTGATTTCCTGATACATAAACGGTTGAATCTCCACTATAGCCAAAAATTCTATCTACATAACTACTAAGGTTTTTTGTGGAAACTGTTTTCTGTAATGCTACACTTTTTTCGATTATAACATTTACATTTCTTCCGCCAACTAAGCCACCGCAGCCACTATTACACTCTGTTGAAACACTTCCCATTGCCATGCAATTTTCAATGTTTAATATATTTTTTGCTGAAACCAATCCAACCAAACCACCAGCCAATGAATTTTGAGAATCTGAGCCTGTACTCTTAACATCCGCATTAACAACACAATTCTTTACCGTCAACGTGCTACTTGAAGGAACCTGTCCAATTAGTCCACCCGCTGCGTAGTTTCCTGTATTAAGAATCCCCGCATCATCATCGCCATTGTCCTTGGCACCTTCAACATAACAATTTTCAATGATGGCTGTACCTGCTGTCGTTCTAGCAATCGCGCCTACATGTTTGAAATTTTTCGCCTCTTTAATTTTCACATTCGATAAAACTAAATTTTTTACCGTTCCTTTCACACTGCTAAACAACGGCTGTGAAATTCCACTCAAAGTATAGCCATCACCGTCTAAGCAAGTTGTTAATGTTCTTTCCTCCCACGGGTCAACTTCGCTAAGATCAATATTATTCCCCAATTTAATATATTTATTTACATTAGAATTGTACTGACCACTTCCATTATACTGATTTTTATTTCCTTTACCCATGACGATAGACCACTGATCTGCCGTCGTAATCACATACGGATCTTCCAATGTACCGCTTCCCGTGATTCCTTCATCCGCATACAGCGCAATCCCCGCGTCTCCCACCTGCACATGGATCTCCGGCAAATCAGTGTCTTCCGGTATCTCTTCGCTTTCCGGAATCACCGGAATATAGGTATAGATCGCCCCATTGTATTCTTCATTGGCTTTATCGTAGCCCTCCCAGGTCTTTTCTTCAGTTTCTTCTGGTTCGCCGTCCTCATCGAAGCGGTCAAAATAGTCCTCCGGTGCCAGTCCGCCCTGAAATTCGGAATAGTCGCTGTTTTCCTCATCCAGTTTCCACGTGATACCCGACAAAGTCCGCTCGGTGGTTTCTTCTCCCATCGTCTCACGCACGGTGAGAGTCTCCGGGAACTGGATGTCGGATTCTTTGCTTCCAAGCGGGAGAATCTGATCGGTGATCGATTCTTCCAACGGTGCAAATTCCAGCGTCGTTTTCGCCTGCTCTTCTTCCAGGACCGTGATCTGGATCACTGGAAGTTCGTCCTCATCTACCTCATAATTGCTGCTTTTCAACTCTGCACGGAACAGGTAGATACCCGGATTTTCTCCATCATAACGGGATGCCTGGCTCTCTTCTGCATCCAGAACCCAGCGCACCTTTACTTTTCGCCAGAAACCTTCCTTTTCGTCAATCTCTTCCTCGGTCTTCTCATCCGTCTTGACATCTTCCCTCGGTTCATCCGTTTTTCCGTTCGAAGAACTGCCCTCTTCATTCAAATCTGCATTTCCACCTGAAGAACCAGAATCTGTCTTACCGGAATCGTCTTTCTCATCGGATTCACCGTTCCCCGGATTTGCATTTTCATCCTGAGAGTCCCCATTTTCCGCCGAATTTCCATCTTTCCCAGAATCTCCCTGTTCACCTGAACCGGATTCCGCTTTCTCTAAGCCCTCTCCACCTTCGCTTTTGTCTTTGCTATTCTCTCCGGCATCTTTTCCTTCGGTATCTTTTCCTTCAGTATCTTCTTTTTCTCCATTCTCTTCACCGTCCGTCTTTTCCAGCACGGCATCATCATTTGTGCGGTTGGCAAACGCAGCTACATTCTCATCGCTCCCTGCGTCAGGCACATCTTCATTTTGCCCCCCCCGCTGACAAAAACGTCTATGCTGTCCGGCATCTCCAGATCCTGATACCGGGTTCCATAGGGAACTTTCTGATACAGAACCTGTTCCGATAAACTCTCGATCTCCCTGATCTGATAAAAATTCGTGTTCGCATAAACTCTAGGCACAGAGCCATATGAACTGCACGTTATCACTACCACCATTCCTGCTGCCAGGATTCTTCTTTTTCTCCTTCTCATACGCTTTTTCCTCTCATTCTCGAAATGTTGATTATCCGTCATAAAGTGTGTATACACAAATGAGTCGTCACTATATTTATATTATAATAATCAACTCTTACAAATTCAAGACAGAATCTGTTCTTTTAAGCGCATAAAGAAAAACGAGACGACCGAAGTCGTCTCGTAAAAGTCTAACTTTGAGGGGACACCTCAATTCTCTTGACTTCTTTTTTTATTTCCGTTCTTTATATGATTATTTCTCCAGGTTCTCCGGGGTTCTGCACCATGTTAGGAGCATTTCTTTTAAAAATTCCAGTTCCTGCGTGTGGTCTGCCTTGTGATCGTCCGCCCACACAATTCCCTGTGCATAGCGCTCAGCCACCGCCAGCATCGCAATCGCAACGCTTGTAAATAACTGCTGCTCCGGGATATCGGTCCGGATGCTTTTATCGCTCCTCGCCTGCTCATAGAACTTATGATACAGCGCTCCTGCCGGCTTCAAAACATCCAGATGTTCAGCCAGCGCTTCCTCCTTGATTTTCTCCCGGGAGATAAAGTTTTTATAGTTATTACTGAACCGGAGTATTTCCGGGCGTTCCCGGTAAATCCGGATGATCTGGTCCGTATAAAACTCAATGTACTGATACGCCGTGAATGATTCAAATATCTCCGATCCCTTTTCTTCCAGAATCTCCTTCCAGAGATCGCCCCAGATTTTTCCGCTGATCGCTATCACAAGCTTGACCTTCGTCTGATAATAGTTATATAGGGTCGCAACGCCCACTTCCGCAGCGTCCGCCACTCTTTGTAAGCTGACATTCTCGATCCCATATTGCGAAAACAGCCTGAATCCAGCTTCCATCAGCTGTTCTTTCCGGCGCATCGCCTCTTTTTCATCCCGCTCTATATTTCTTGGCATTTCGTCCTCCGCGCCTTTTACTGACGTCTCTTGGATTTTTACAGGTATTCAAACATTTCTTTGGCATCTTCCTTGCGGATGGTCTCCTGTACGCTTGTAATGCGGACCTTCACCGATTTATTGCCGAAGGCAATTTCAATCACATCCTCAACCTTAACCTCTGCACTGGCTCTTGCCACTTTATCATTCAGCATCACTCGTCCGCTGTCACACGCTTCATTGGCTACGGTTCTTCTCTTGATGATGCGGGACACTTTCAAATACTTATCTAGCCTCATATTTTTCCTTTCCATACCCCCTTGCAGGGCACTTTCATATCCTGGCGGAATCCCTTCGCTCCTATAATACTAAAGCCCTCCATGATATTTCATCACGAAGGGCTGTCTGTCACACATATATGTCTGAGATAATTATGCGTTTACCATATCCTTTAATGCTTTACCAGCTTTGAACTTCGGAGTCTTGGAAGCTGCGATCGGCATGGTCTCGCCGGTCTTCGGGTTTCTTCCCTCTCTAGCTGCTCTCTCAGCTACCTCAAAAGTACCAAAGCCAACCAGCTGAATCTTTCCGCCCTTAACCAGTTCCTCGGATACTGCATCTGTGAAAGCCTTGATTGCCTTCTCTGCGTCTTTCTTGGAAAGCTCTGCTTTCTCAGCTACAACTGCGATTAATTCTGTCTTGTTCATCGTATATTCCTCCTAGCTTATATCTTTGCACATGAATCCTCTTAGTTTTCTTCGTACATGCCCGCAAATCTTACTTTACATTTATATACATTTCTCCTTGCTTTGTCAAGGTTTTTTGCACTTTTCCTCACATTCCGAACCGACAATCGTTACGACTCGCAAATAGGAATTTTCTAAACTGAAAATTCCGTACGATGCCGTTTAGGCAGCAGATTATTCCGATTTTAAATGCGAAGCATCGCCAAAATCATAGTGTGAAGCACACGCAAGCACTTCACACTGTGATTTTTTGGTGAAAACCCGTGTAGTATCTGTGAAATCCCTTGTGCTTTTATCTCATTTCCGATCATATTTTCTATCGTTTTTGCATGCTTTTCTCCGTCTTTCAGAATATCGTTTTTACAGGCTTTCGTCAACCTTTTCATTACAGTTACACTGTCTTCTTTACTTGCCTGAATCCCATTCTTATGGTAAGATCAAATAATGTATATCCGGCCTATTACGGCAAACATATAGAAAGGCTGAAAATTATTATGAAAAAGCAAAAACTATCTTCCCTTCTGCCTATCGCTGTATTTCTGATCTTTTATCTGGGGCTAGGAATCTGGTCAGAATATATCATGAAGATCCCGATGGGCTTTTACAACATTCCGATTGTTGTCGCATTTATGCTTGCGATCCTGACGGCCTGTTTCCAGAACCGTTCTCTTTCCTTTGACCGGAAACTGGAGCTGATGGGGCAAGGCATCGGAGATAAGAACATCATCACCATGCTTCTCATCTTCCTGACAGCCGGAACCTTTGTCGGTGTCGTAGGACGAAGCAGTGCTGAAAGCGTTGCTTATCTGATGCTGTCTCTTATCCCGGCCCGTTTTTCCGTTGCTGTTCTCTTTGTGGTAGCGTGCTTTGTCTCTACCTCCATGGGAACCTCCGTTGGAACCATCACCCTGATCGTTCCGATTGCCACTGCCGTATCTGAGACCTCTGGTTTCTCTCTGGCCCTTTGCGTCGCATCTGTCATCGGCGGTGCCATGTTTGGAGATAATCTCTCTTTCATCTCCGATACAACCATCGCAGCCTGCAACGGTCAGGGATGTGCTATGAAGGATAAATTCCGTGAGAACTTCGGCATCGCACTTCCGGCTGCCATCGCTTCCCTGGCACTTATCCTGGTCGTTTCCTTCCATCAGGATCCGGGAACTGCCATCATAAAACCATACAACCTGATTCAGCTGATCCCCTATCTTCTGGTATTAGCAGGCGGCATTGCCGGTATTCAGGTATTTGTCGTTCTGTTAGTCGGAATCGTATCCGGTGCCATCATTATGCTGGGCTCCGGCCAGACTACTCCCTGGGAAATGCTTACCAACATGGGTTCCGGCACTTCCGGCATGTTTGAGACCAGTATGGTTGCCATCTTAGTTGCAGCTATGTGTGCACTAATCCGTGAAAACGGTGGCTTCGACGTTCTTCTTAACGTTATTCATCGCATCTTCCGTGGAAAACGCGGCGGTCAGTTTGGTGTCGGCCTTTTAGTTACCCTGCTGGATATCGCAACTGCCAATAACACAGTAGCTATCGTTATGGCCAACCCTATTGCAAAGGAAATTTCTGAAGATTATGGCATCAGTGCCAGAAAGACAGCCTCCCTTCTGGATACCTTTTCCTGTATCTCCCAGGGAATCCTGCCTTACGGTGCTCAGATGCTGGTAGCATTATCGGCGGTTCATGAGCTGGGCTATGAACTGTCTGCCTTTGAGGTCATGCCGCTTCTGTTCTATCCAAGCATGCTGTTTATCAGTTCTTTAATCTGTATCTTTCTGCTTCCAGAGCGCGGAGACCGTGTCAAAGCAAAAAAATAACAGCGGAACCCTTTCCACTGCACACATAAACGCATTGAGGCATAAAGAAGAGCTGTCCGACTTTCTCGTCATCAGACAGCTCTTTTATAAAATATCTCGAAGTTTCACTATATAACCTCTCTTTCTTAATTTTAACAAAAAAGGGGGCGTGTTCACAATTTATTTACTCATGCGTTTGTCGTGCGCCTTGCTGTGTTTTTTCTGTGAAAAATCATGGAGTATCTATGAACTTCCTTGCGCTTTCGTCTGTTTTTCGATATATCTGTTATATCAAATACCAGTTTTTATCAAATACAGGACTATCAAAAACAGGATCGATGGACAACCGCCCAGGAGTTTTATCTCTCTTTACGTTTTCCATCGATCCCGTCTTCTTTTTTCTCTCATCGCCTGTTTCCAGGCAGATTTATCTCATTTATCTTTTTTTATCCTTCCATCTGACGTCCCAGAAATCCAGCTGCCGTCGCCGCCAGCTTCATCTCCGCCCCTCCAAGCGCCTGCTTTGCCTCCCGGCTGAGGAGAATCACCGCCCCGATCGCATCGCCCTCGCTCAAAATCGGCACAATCACCTCGGCGCTGCTCTCCTCCACCTCATCCGAGGTAATCGGGATAAATGCTTTTTCTCCCCGCGCCGCACAGATATTCTGACGTTCGGAAACTGCCAGCTCCAGCGCCCGGCTGATCGTCTTCTGGTAATATTCCTTCTTTGGTCCCCCGGATACCGCAATGATCTGATCCCGGTCCGCGATGCAGACCATCAGCCCCGTGGACTGCGCCATCGCCTCCGCGTACTGCACGGCAAATGCCGCCAGCTCCACCATCGGTGAATATTTTTTCAATATAATCTCGCCCTCGCGGTCCGTGAATATCTCAAGCGGCGTCCCTTCCCGAAGGCGCAGCGTCCGGCGTATCTCTTTCGGGATGACAACGCGACCCAGATCATCGATTCTTCTCACAATTCCTGTAGCTTTCATGATTCTTCCTCCTGCATACCACGTTTGCCATATCGTGTGTCTTATGGGTAGTATGTGGAAATGCAGGCGGATTATACATCTGAAATGGTTCGTCCCAATTTTGGAACTGAAAATTTTTGCGTTTTTTATTCCTGCCGTTTCTTCGGATTCGGATTGATCGCCACACCGCGGTTGATGTCGCCCTGTAAATTCTTGCCGAACTGGTAATCATTACCCGGAAGAATCACATTGAGCAGAACGCCCGCAATCGCTGCGATCGCAAGACCTGTCAGGGTAACCGAGGTTCCTGCCGCCTCAAAGGTCAGACCGTCGGAGAATCCCAGCCCGCAGACCAGAATTACCGCAGCGATTACCAGGTTCCGGGATTTGGTTAAATCCACCTGGTTTTCGACCACGTTGCGGACACCGATCGCGGAGATCATACCGTATAGCATAAAACTAACGCCGCCGATGATGGCAGACGGCATCGAACCGATGACCTCTGCCATCTTCGGAATAAAGCTCAGAATCACAGCAAAGACAGCTGCAATCCGGATGACACGCGGGTCATGGACACGGCTTAATTCCAGAACGCCCGTATTTTCGCCGTAAGTCGTATTGGCAGGACCGCCAACGAGTGCCGACAGAGATGTTGCGATACCATCGCCGACCAGCGTCCGGTGCAGTCCCGGATCCGCAAGGAAATTTTCTCCGACCGTCGCGGAGATCGCCGACATATCGCCGATATGTTCCATCATCGTCGCAAGCGCGATCGGCGCCATTACCATGACCGCCGTCGGGTCAAATTTGCACAGCTGGAACGGAGGAAGTCCGACCCAGGAAGCCGTCGCTACCTCTGAGAAATTCAGGATCGCACTTCCGTCCGGGTTTGTCATTCCCATCATCTGGAAGACTGCTGCCGCTGCATAGGAGATCACAACGCCCATCAGAATCGGAATGATCTTGAACATTCCCTTGCCCCAGATATTAAAAACGATGATGGTTCCCAGCGCGATCAACGCAATCAGCCAGTTTGTCGATGCGTTGGCGATCGCGGACGGCGCCAGTGAAAGACCGATACAGATAATGATCGGACCTGTCACAACCGGCGGCAGATAGTGCATGACGCGCTCCACGCCTGCCAGCTTGATGATCAGCGCCAGAATCAGGTACAGCGCACCCGCTACCACGATACCGCCGCAGGCATATGGCAATTTCTCGCCCATCGTCATATCTGCAAAAATACCGCTGTCCAAGTTTGCCACCGTCGCAAATCCACCGAGGAATGCGAACGAGGAACCGAGGAACGCCGGAACTTTTAACTTAGAGCAGGCATGGAAAAACAGTGTTCCCAGACCCGCGCACATCAGCGTTACCTGAATTGAAAGTCCCTCTCCCTCAAAATAGGTATTGACCAGAATCGGCACCAGGATCGTCGCGCCGAACATCGCGAACATATGCTGCAAACCTAAAAGCAGCATCTTCGGCAGACCCAGTGTTCTGGCGTCTTTAATGACCATGTCGTTTTCATTCATTTTAAATAGATACCTCCAGCAATTCCCTACATTTTATAATGTACATAATTTTCATTTTCCAGAATATCCTTTTTGACTTCATTCGTCAACCTTTCTGCCGCGCTTGCTTCGATTTTCTGTAAACAAAACAAAGGATGTGCCTTTTTGTGTAATGGGGAATTCCAAGGAATTTCCTATTGCACAAAAAAAGAGCTGTCCGACTTTCTCGTCATCAGACAGCTCTTTTATGAAATATCCCGAAGTTTCACTATATAACCTCTCTTCCTTTTATATTTTGTTTTAAATGTGCTATGGACCTCTTCCTTTCATATGAATCTCCTCCTTTGATTACATGTATCTATGTAAACTCTTTTAGAGATTGTATGATGATGGATTCCATCAATACCGATTTTTATCTTTTTATTTATTTGATAAATTCGGTTTTTTAAATCATGATCATGTTTTTTAGTAACTAACTATCCCATTGGACTGTCCTCCTTGTTCCTTATTTCGTCCTAGAAACTATGGTAACCGTTTGTTGGGGTTATCTCTGTTTCTTTTGATGGTTTTATTTTACTAGATAATTTCCATTTTGTCAAGTATTATTTCTAATTATTTTTCATATTTTTCTTTATTTATCTGATTATATTTTTGTAATTGTTGTGTATTTCTGTTTTATTTATTCTGTTTCTAACTATTATTGCGCTTTGCGATCGCAATTTCTTGTATTTCTTGTTTTATAGGACGCAATTTCCTGTAAAATGAAGAAAGTCCCATGAACAAATCATGTGCCTTGACACATCCGGGCTTCTCGCACGGCCGCTTGCGGCATGTTTCTTCTTCGCGTGAGTACGCATCCCGCAGAGCGTTTTGTCATAGGACGAAGCTTCCTATGACAAAAAAGAACCACCCCAAAAGAATATGCCGATACCGAACTACCTCTTCTGGAAATGGTTCTATTTTCTTCTATCTTCCCTAGTGGAACTGGAACACGATTCCGGCCACAGCCGCCACCACGATATAGAGGATCGGGTGCTTTTTCCATTTAACTAAGCCGTACCAGATCGCAAGCGACAGTACGATCGCTTTCCAGTTGATGATGGAAAACAGCTCGGAAAACGCCAGGCTGCCATCCTCGCCGACATGGAGGAACGCTATCTTTGCCACGCCGATACCGGCTGCCGCAATCAGGGCGGTAGATGCCGCGCGCAGACCATAGAGGGCATTCTGTACGATCGAAGAGGATTTAAACTTATCGAGAATCTTCGAGATAATCACAATGATGATGACCGACGGAAGCACCAGTGAGAGTGGCGCTGCCAGTCCGCCGAGAATCCCCTTAATATGGAAGCCGACGTAGGTCGCCATATTGACTCCCATCGGTCCCGGTGTGGACTCGGAGACAGCGATCATGTTGGAAATATCATTAAAGGTATACCATCCCGTCTCCTTGGAAATATTGTAAAGGAACGGGAGGGTCGCCAGTCCGCCTCCAATCGCAAACAGTCCGCAGCAGAAGAAGCGGAAGCATAATTCAAGTATCAGCATCATTTCTTCTCCCCCTTTCCGCCCTTCAGTACAATCCCGATCGCACCCGCCACGACAACAAGAAGCGCCGGGGAAACCGATGTAAACAGTGACAGTACAAACACAACCGCCGCAATCGCGATCGCTCCTTTATCAACCAGCGATTTCTTCGCCAGCTTGACAACCGCACTGCCGATCAGCACACAAACGCAGGCGCGGATGCCTGCAAAGGCGCTGCTCACAAAGCTAAGTTCAATAAAGTTAGAAATAAATGCCGCAATAATCATAATGATGACAAGCGACGGCGCAATGACTCCCAGTGTCGCCGCAATCGCCCCTGGAATTCCCCGATTCTTATAACCGACAAACGTCGCCGTGTTGACCGCGATGATACCCGGTGTACACTGACCAATCGCGTAGTAATCCATCAATTCTTCATCCGTCGCCCAATGGCGTCCATTGACTACCTCTTTCTGCAGCATCGGCAGCATCGCATATCCGCCGCCGAAGGTAAACCCTCCGATTCTGGCAAACGTCAAAAACATATCCAGCAGTTCTTTCATTTCTGCCCACTCCCTTCCGTATTATCCCTACACTTTTATTTCTCTGGAATTTCCAGTATATACCTGCTTATGTATCATACCAGAATTCAAGGAGTCTGAAAAATACCATTCGGATATAGAATATATATCGGAAAGATATAGTTCGCCTGTTATTCTATCGGATTTTGTTATATAATATATCTGCCGTATACACAGTTTTACAACGAATCCGAACAGGAAGGAGCATTTATGGAACTTCGCCAGTTATCCTACTTCACCACCATCGTCAACGAGGGAAATATTTCCCAGGCAGCCAAAAAACTGAATATCTCACAACCTCCGCTCAGCCACCAGATGAAGCTTCTGGAGGCAGAACTGGGTGTGACGCTGTTTGAGCGCGGTTCCCGCCGCATCCGACTGACACCTGCTGGAAAGACGTTCTACGACCGGGCGCTTGCGATCCTCGATCTGAGCCAGGCTGCCCGCACGGAGCTGACTGCACAGAAACAGGAGATTCAGGGCGTTGTGCGCCTTGGCATCATCTCCTCCGCCGTCGAATTTGTGACCCGGCATTATCTTGCCCCATTCCGGCGATCCTATCCCAAAGCCCTGTTTGAACTCCATGAGTCCAATTCCTACCACCTGCTCGATCTGCTTCACTCCAACCAGATCGACCTCGCCGTGATCCGGACGCCATTTGCCAAAGCCGGGCTGGAGATGCAGACACTGCCGCCGGAGGCATTTCTGGCGATCGGGCGCGAAATGATCTGGAGCCATTACCAGGAATGCCCGAATGCCCTTCTGACTGATATTCCTGCTTCCGAACCACAAAAAAGCCATACGCCCACATCTCTTCCCCTCTCCGCCCTCACCCGCGCGCCGCTCATCCTTTACCGCCGCTGGCAGCCGCTGATTCTGGGATATTTTGAGGAACAGGCGCTGGAACCGAACATCGTCTGCATTGCCGACGATGCCAGAACCGCCCTTTTATGGGCGTCCGAAGGGCTGGGCATCGCGCTCGCGCCTGAATCTGCCCTCTGTTTAAATTCCGATCCCGCCCTGATCCGCCGGATCATCACCCAGCCGCAGATCCACTCAAGTATCTGTCTGGTCAAACGGAAGGAACGGAGTTTATCGCTGGTGGGGAATGCGTTTTTCCAAAGTTTCCATGCCACCACTATTTCATAAAGAGGGTGCGGACAGTCTTCTGCTCTGGCAGAAACAACCGCAGCTGCTACCGATGCCCCGGCGGAAGATACGACCGCTTCCTCCGATGAAACGAAAGAAATCGGCAGTAAACGAACCAATTTTCGTTTACTGCCGATGCTTTTACGCCTCTTTCGTCCCTTTATTCTTTCGATCCAAAATAACCAGAACCACAATCAGCGCTGCGAATCCCACGCCGGTTCCCACCCAGCCATTGGCGGTAATTCCGGCCGCCAGATAACCGAGGAAACAGCACGCCGCTACGCACAGCACATACGGGATCTGGGTCGATACGTGGTTGATGTGGTGGCACTGGGCGCCAGCCGACGCAAGGATGGTCGTATCCGAGATCGGGGAAACATGGTCGCCGCAGACCGCACCTGCCAGAATCGAAGCCGTCACGATCGTAAGGCTGTTCATATTTTCAGCGCCAACCACCGCAAATGCAATCGGAAGCAAAATACCGAAGGTACCCCAGGACGTACCGGTCGAGAACGCCAGCCCCGCCGCGATGACGAACATCAGGGCCGGCATCAGGGAGCCGACCAGCGCATTGCCGCCCACTACCTCTTTGACATAGCCGCCGATGTTTAAGTAATCCGCACTGCAGATACCAGACAGAGTCCAGGCAAGGCACAGAATCATGATCGCCGGGATCATCGCCTTGACGCCGATCGTGAAGGATTCACAGAACTCATTGAACCGGATGACACGGCGGATCATGTAAAATGCAAAGATAAACACCAGTGTGAAGAAGGAACCAAGCACCAGGCTCAGTGCCGAATCACAGTTAGCGAACGCCTCGACCAGACCAACGCCGTCCAGGATGCCGCCTGTATACAGCATACCGCTGACGCAGAACGCAATCAGAACCAGGATCGGAAGAATCAGATCGATAACCTTTCCGTTGCCGGAGATCTCCATCGCCTCCGCCTCGACCGTCGTCTCTTTTCCGGTCTTTTTCACCTGTTCTTCATAGCGTTTCATCGCCGCAAAATCAAAATCGCCTGCTACCAAAAAGAGCATGAAGCAGATCGTGAGAAGCGCATACAGATTAAACGGAATCGTGTGAAGGAACAGACTGAAGCCGTCCACCCCGCTGTCCTCCGGAAGCGAAGAACCGACCGCTGCCGCCCAGCTTGAGATCGGCGCGATGATACAGATCGGCGCCGCCGTCGCATCGATGATGTAGGCTAACTTCGCACGTGTGATCTTGTGCTTGTCCGTCACCGGACGCATAACTGTGCCGACGGTCAGGCAGTTAAAATAGTCATCCACGAAAATCAGCATTCCGAGGAACATGGTTGCAAACAGCGCGCCCTTCTTCGTGCGGATCGCGTGGGACGCCCACTCACCATAAGCCTTCGACGCACCAGACTTTGTGATCAGTGCTACCACGATGCCGAGAAATGCCAGGAAAAGCAGAATGTTGACATTGCCCCCGATCTTCTCGCCCATGATCGCGATCATTGTTTCCACCGCATGAAGCGGATTTGGACCCGTAAATAAAAACGCGCCCGACATAATACCTATCAGCAGAGACAGGTACACCTCTTTCGTAATCAATGCAAGCGCAATGGCTACGATAGGCGGTATTAAAGAAAAAATCGTACCGCTCATAATTACCCCCTTATGGATTATCTGTACACATTCGGGCAAATCTGCCCGTTTTTGAGCATACTATACCTACATAATAAATGTCCCCGGGCACTTTGTCCAGCGTCCGGGGACATTTTTTCATATTTTCTCTCTTTTTACTTTCTTTCCCTGCTTTTTACTCTGCTTTCTCCAGCTCTGCCAGTTCCAAAGCTGTCGCCTCGTATTTGGCAAGAATGACATTCTGAATCATGTCTCTGGTTCCCGAATTAATCGGGTGGGCAATATCCCGGTATTCTCCATCCGCAGCCTTACGGCTCGGCATAGCAATAAAAAGTCCTTTTTCTCCCTCAATAACCTTGATATCATGAACCACAAATTCATTGTCAAGTGTGATGGATACGATGGCTTTCATCTTACCTTCCTTCTCTATCCGCCGCACTCTTACGTCTGTAATCTGCATACCCATTTACCCCTTCCGTCTGTTCTTTGATGTACCTATAATGTAAACCGCTCGTTCTTCTCAATGACAATCTTTACATCTTCCGGCGTACCGATGTGCGTCGTGTTGGCGCGGATCGTATCACGGCTCTCTACAATACAATTCTCAATCACTGTATTGTCCCCGATGTAAACATCATTTAAAATAACAGAATTCCGGATGATACAGTTATTGCCTACATATACCTTCTTAAACAGAACCGAGTTCTCCACCGTACCATTTAAGATACAGCCGCTGGATACCAGGCTGTTCTTGACATTTGCACCCGGATTGTATTTTGCCGGCGGAAGATCATCTACCTTGGAGTAGATCTCCGGGTATTCCTTGAAGAAATAGTGGCGTACATCCGGTTTTAGGAAATCCATGTTCGTCTTGTAGTACGAATCAACCGAAGCGATGTTGCTCCAGTAAGTTCCTAACTTATACGCGTAAATGCGTTTGAGGTTCTTATATCTGACTAAAATATCGGTAACAAAATCATACCGATCCTCTGCTGCACAGCGCTCCAGAAGTTCGATGAGCTGACGGCGGCGGATTACATAGATACCGCAGGAGATCATGCTGGAGGTCGCCAGCATCGGTTTTTCCTCAAAATCTGTGATACGTCCGTCATCGTTTAACTTCACCAGACCGAAGCGGGTAACGTCCTCCTCCGGAGGCATCTCCTTGCATACTACGGTAATATCCGCTTTCTTTTCAATATGATACTCCAGTACCTTGCCGTAATCCAATTTATAGACACAGTCGCCGCCTGCAATGACCACATACGGCTCATGACTTTTCTTTAAGAAATCGAGGTTCTGATACAGCGCATCTGCGGTACCGCGGTACCAGTCGCTGCTCTCTGCCGTAATCGTCGGTGTGAATACATACATGCCGCCCTGCTTACGTCCGAAATCCCACCACTTGGAAGAACTCAAGTGCTCATTCAGGGAACGGGAGTTGTACTGCGTCAGTACCGCCACACTCTGGATGTGGGAATTGCTCATATTGCTCAGAGCAAAATCGACACTGCGGTAGCTGCCTGCGATAGGCATCGCTGCGATGGCTCTCTTATTGGATAATTCTCTCATTCTCTTGCTGTTGCCGCCAGCTAAAACAATCCCGATCGCTCTCATTGTATTCCACCTGCCTTTATGATATAATCGCCGCTCTCCAGCTCGCCGCCGTGATAATCTTCTGCCGTCGTCACGCCGGAAATCGCTGTGTTCCGTCCTATCTTCACTCCATCCGGTATCACGGAGCGCTCTCCGATCGTTACCAGATCGAACTGATATACCTTCTTGTCGTACTTGCTCTCGGCATATTCTCCGACGCCGACCTCGGCATTCTCACCGATGGTAACGTCCTCCGCCACGATCGCCTTATCCACAACCGTGCCAGCGCCGATCGTCGTGCCCTTCATGATGATCGAATCACGGATCACCGCACCTTCTCCGATCGTAACGCCTGCTCCGATGACCGAGTTAATGACTTCGCCGTATACCTCGGTGCCCTCGCCGATGATACTGCGCTCTATCTTGGACTGCTCCGATATAAATTGTGGGGGAATAATATCGCTCTTCGTGTAAATCTTCCAGTATTCTTCATACAGGTTGAACTCCGGAATGATGTCGATCAGTTCCATGTTTGCCTCCCAGTAGGAGCCAAGGGTTCCGACATCTTTCCAGTAGCCGTTGTACTCGTATGCGAAGATACGTTTTCCAGCTGCATGGCAATACGGGATAATGTGCTTTCCAAAGTCACATCCAGGCTCGTCCGAGAGCTTGATGAGCGCTTCCTTGAGCACCTTCCAGCTGAATATGTAAATACCCATGGAAGCTAAATTGCTGCGCGGATTCGCCGGTTTCTCCTCAAACTCCGTAATGCGGTTGTTGTCATCGGTTATAACGATACCGAAACGGCTTGCCTCCTCCATCGGAACCTGCATCGCCGCGATCGTCACATCCGCATTGTTTGCTTTGTGGTATTCCAGCATTACCTCGTAGTCCATCTTGTAGATGTGGTCGCCGGACAAAATCAGCACATACTCTGGATTGTACGTTTCCATGTATTCCAGGTTCTGGTAGATCGCGTTCGCCGTACCGGTGTACCAATCGCTTCCTTTGCTCCGCTCATACGGCGGAAGTACCGTCACACCACCTACGTTGCGGTCCAGATCCCACGGAATACCGATTCCAATATGTGCATTCAGCCGCAGCGGCTGATACTGGGTCAGAACGCCTACCGTGTCCACTCCCGAATTGATACAGTTACTTAACGGAAAATCGATGATTCGATACTTTCCTCCGAAAGAAACCGCAGGTTTTGCTACTTTTTGAGTTAAGACACCCAGACGACTGCCCTGTCCGCCTGCCAACAGCATAGCTATCATTTCCTTTTTAATCACGATATCACCCCTCGATGCTCACATATAATGTGTATTTTAAACCTGTTTTTATTATAACATACTTCACGAAAATAGTGAACAAATTTTTAATAGAATTTGTCCCAATTTTGTACATTTTCCGACATTTTTCGTTCCTTTTACATAATATTTTCGTAATTCCGGGATGTGGAATCTGAGAGTGAACCTCCCGTGAACTGAAAAAAGCCCTGAATCTGAGACACTTTTGACTCAAAAGCATTTCCGATTCAAGGCTTTTTTACTGTATACTCTTTCTCAATTCTTCCAGACTCATCGAATCTGCAATCCGCGGCAACTCCTCCTGTAAGATATGGACAAAGTCCTGTATATACATCGGATGCATCGCATTCCGATGGCTGACCAGCTCGATCTTTAACTCCCGTCCCAGGTTCCGGATCGGGAACATATAGAGTTCATCCTCCGGTTTACAGGTCTGATTGTGACGGTACGCGGCTGCCAGCAGCATTTTCGGACACAGCGCCGCACAGATGCCGGACGCGCAGAGCAGAATCTGCGTCTCACTGTCACTGATGTTATAGATGACATTGAGCTTTACATTATAACTGTCCAGATATTCCTGGATCGCATGGTTGACTTTTCCAGTCTTGAAACTCTGCGTAAACGGAATATTTGAAAATCGTTTCAAATCAATCCCATCCTCCATCTGCCGGATCTCCTGCTCGGTAAATTCCCGCCTCAAAAGCTTGGCGGAGATAACCAGGATGATCTCGTCCGTTGTCAGAGTCTGGATCTTATAATCTGGATGCGGCGACGTATTGACCCCGATAAATAAATCCACCTGTCCGTTCAGCAGGCGTTCCTCCAGAATCTGTGTGTCCTCCTCCGTAAAGGATATATTTACCTTCGGGTAACACTGGTAATATCGGGGCAGTATGATTGGCGCGCGGGATGTACTGATTCCCAAGGTAAAACCGCCCACCGTCCCCTCCGCTATCCCCGCTAGGCTCCGGCTCATGCTCGTCTCCATAATCTGGATATTTAACAGGTTATGAAGCATGATCTCGCCCGCCTGCGTCAGACGGAATTTGGGACGCCGTTCAAACAACACGACATTATACTCCTTTTCCAGCCTCTTTATATGATCGCTGGCGCACTGCTGTGTAATATGAAGCTCATTTGCAGCTTTTGTAATACTCATTTCTCTGGCTACCACCAAAAAAACTTCGAATCCTATTTTCATTGTTTCCTCCGCCAGTTCTCAGTTCTATCTATTTTCTTATTCTAACCAAAAGGAGCCGTAAAAAAACAGCGCATTGACCTTTCAAGTCTCTTCTGCTGTCTTTTCACAGCCCCTTTTTCTTACGTATTTTTCTAATACTTAGTATCCGTACCCCATTAGTCTCGGAAGCCATGTGATGATTCCCGGTACATATGCAAATACAAACAGAAGCAATATTTCCGTCAAAAGGAACGGAAGCGCTCCCTTTACAATCTGTTTGAAATTCAAGCCTGAAATCGAAACCGCCGTAAACAGATTATATCCAAACGGAGGTGTTACGAATCCAACTACCAGGCAAATACAGAACAGCATACCGATGTGGAGTTCATTACATCCAAGTGCAATTCCAACCGGAATTAAAATTGGTGCCAGAATCAGAGTTGCCGCTACGTTATCCATCAGACAGCCTACAATTAAGAGCACTACAACTAGTACGAAGAGATAAAGTGCCTGGCTGCCACCTACGAAGCTGATAAATGCATTGGAAATCACGATTCCGATCTGGGATTTCGATACAACCCAGGAGAACAGGGACGCCGCCGCGATGATGAAATTGACCATTGTCGATGTTTTCAGGGAATTGATCAGGATCTTCGGTAAATCTTTTACTTTCAGTTCTTTCAATGCAAAACCCAGAATCAGCGCATAAACAATGCCGACCGCTGCGGATTCGGTCGGTGTAAAGATACCGCCATAAATACCGCCCAGAATCAGAACCGGAAGTCCCAGAGCGCCCAGCGCTTTCCAGAACAATTTCATGGATTCTTTAAAATCAAACTTCATCGTCTTCGCATGTTTCAGAACCTCCGGATTCCTGTATGCGAATACGACATTGACTAACGATAACGCCAGTGCGATAACAAGTCCTGGGACAACCCCTGCCATAAACATTGCCGGAATTGAAAGATTCATTGTAACTCCATAAATAATCATGGGAATACTCGGAGGAATGATTGGTCCCAATGCACCTGCCGATGCAACTAACCCCGCGCTCGTTTCTCTGGAATAACCTGCCTTCAGCATGGAAGGAAGCATAATTGAACCAATCGCTGCTACCGTCGCCGGACCGGAGCCCGTCAGCGCTGCAAAGATCGCACAACTGAATACGGTTACAATTCCAAGTCCGCCCGGAAGCCAGCCTAAAATACTCTTCGCCCAATCGGTCAGACGTTTGGAAATACCACCGAAATCCATCAGGTTTCCTACCAAGATAAACAGTGGGACTGCAAGCAGTGTGAAGGAGTTAAGACCGTAAATCAGCCGCTGTGCGACTACCAGCATACTTCCTCCCGTTGTCGCCAGATATGCCATTCCGGCAGAAAGGATTGCAAATGCAACCGGAATGCCTAAAAGCATCAGACCAAATAATACTACTAATACAAGTGTCATAATACCGGTTTATCCTCCTTTCTCTCTGTCGCTGATACGATCATCGCAATCGCTACAAATGCCTGGAACATCAGAAGGATTCCGCCGACTGCCACGGAGGAATTGATACACCACATCGGGACAGAAAGCGCGGTACTCAAGTTGGTTCTGGAGCTGTACGCAAGCTTTAAGCCTGCATACAGCATTACGGTTCCATCAAAAAAGATAACTAATTCAATGATAATATCGACAATTTTTCGAAGCGTTCCATGCATCAGATCCAGGATTGCTGTTACTGTAGCATGTCCGCTTCCCTCAATCAACAAGGAAGCGCCCAGCATATGCATCCAGATAAAACAGTACCGGGCAAGTTCTTCGCTCCATGACAGTGAATTATTCAGAATGAAGCGGAAAAACACCTGTGCCACACAGGCAACAATCAGGACAATAAAGATCACCATTCCTATGTAACTGACGCACTTATTAATTATGTCTGAAACCTGCTCTAATTTTTTCATGCTGTCAAACCCTCTTTCTGCAATCACCCCTCCGTGCCGGTCAGGGATTTAATCTGATCCACCCACTCAGAACCGATGTAGGATTCCATCTCGTCATAGCACGGCTGTACGGCACTCTGGAATGCCTCTGTATCTACATCCTCAGAAGATACGATCGTCATGCCCTGAGACGTCAGATCCGACTCCATCTTTTCAGCGGTTGCATCGTTATTTTCACGTGTTTCTTTGGCTGCTTCCTGTGCTGCTTCTTTTAAAATCGCCTGATCTTCCTCAGATAAGGACTCATATACGCTGGTAGAAATACATACCGGAAGTGGAGAATAGAACAGGTTTACATTATCAATGTATTTGCAGATATCCGGGAAACCGTTGGTATATAATACGCTTAACGGTGCATCACAGCCATCTACGGTACCCTGCTGCAGAGCAGTTAAAAGCTCGCCCCATGCCATCGGGGTTGCATTTACACCCAGTGCCTTATAAGCAGACAGGTAAATCTTTGTCTCCATGCAGCGGATCTTCAGTCCATTCAAATCGGACGGTGCTTTGATTTCTTTGTCCTTTGTACATAACTGACGGAATCCGCCCTCAGAAAATGCAAGACATGTAACGCCTGTTCCGTCCATATTGTCGATCAGGGACTGACCGAAATCGCCGTCTACGATCTCACGTGCCTGTCCCAGATCGCTAAAAATGAACGGAAGATCCAATGCACCGTTTGCCGGTACATAAGAAGAAACATATGCATTCGTCATGACTGCCATGTCGCATGTTCCGGTCTGCATGCCTTCCCACATCTCCGGCTCGGAACCAAGCTGACTGCTCGCATACAGGTTGACCGCAATTCTGCCCTCGGATTTTTCTTCCACGATCTCTTTGAATTTGGTTGCTGTAAAGTGATACGGATCATCCGCGTTTGCTGCGGTCGTATAACCGATGCTGAGTGTTGTCTCGGCATTCGGGTTAGCGGTGTTCTCGGCTGCCGCCTGTGTTCCTGCCGCCGCTGCCTGTGTGGTGCCACCTGCCTGTCCGCCGCCGCACGCTGTCATGCTGAACGCTGTCACTGCTGCTAATGCCCCTGCCAATACTCTGTCTTTCCTCATAATGTAAAATCCTCCTTCTAAAAAAATGTGCATTTATATAAATTTATCTGCATACCATTTCTTCCGGTACCTTCTGGACCATGTCCCGTATCTGTGCTTCCGCAATCCCACAGGTCAGCATCACGGCGATAAACCGTTTCAATTCCGAAACGGGTGTCGGTGCCCCTTTCTGCCCGCGGTCCGTTGCCAGATATACGTGTCCGCTTCCGACGGTCCGAATCGTCTCTGCCATCTCTTCCGGCATCACACTTTTCTGTGCCAGATTGAACCAGTTCTTCTCAATCACAACCCCCAGCTTCGCCAGTTCCGCCTGATCGTCTCTTCCTATTCTCGTCCTTGGAAACTCTGGATGTGTCAAAATCATATTGACCCCCCGTTTCCGTCCTTCCCTGCATAAAATCAGGGATTCCTCCGGGCTGATATGCCCTGTTGCCAGAAATGCGTCCTTTTCCTTGATAGCATCCATGATGTCGTAGACGCATTCTTTTAATGTTCCATCCTGTTCCAGAATGGTAATACCCCTGCGGTCAAAGAAATCTCCCTCCATGTTTCCGAATACTAGGCTGTTTTTCGCATCCCGGGTCGGCATCCATACAATTTTTGCCCCCGCCCGCAATGCATTTTTCACCGCGTATACATTCAAGCCCCCTGCCGGGCAGTTGAGGCAGAGCCCGCCATACGCTTTCGCCTTACAGCCGCTGTAGCGGTTGATCAGTTCTGCCCGCAAAGCCGTTGATTCATAATGACTTTTCAGCATCACTCCCGCCATTCCTGCTGCGTCTGCCTCCCGGATCAACTGGAATCCATCCAATTCTCTCGGAAAAACAGAGGGCGATGAATGTACATGTAAATCGTACGCACCTTTCAGAAGCTCTTCCGCTTTTTTATTTGCGTCAAGTTCAGTCATAATTCTTCTGTCTACACCCTTTCCGTTTGATAGACTCTTTGAAAGTATTCCGCGGTTTTCTTTCTTTATCCCCATTCTAACACCGGGCATTTGTCTCTGTAAAACAAGTATTCACAGAGTTGACACAATACCCAGCTTGTTTTCTGCCCTTTCCTTCTGTTTTTGCATTTGTTTTTGTTAATTTTTAAAGCTGTCACTTTTTATACGGGCAGGTTTCTTCCCCTAGCAAATTTCCCTCCGTCCCTTGAATCTACAAGAAAAATACAGTATAATGAAAGTTAAACACGGTCTGCACACTGCAGGGCAGTCCGCATGAGAAAGTTTATTTTGCAAAATAAGGAGTTTACTGAGATGAATTTAACCACTGTAAGAGAAATTTACCGTTCCAGAGAGACGTATCTGGACAAAGAAGTTCAGATCGGCGGCTGGGTACGAAGCGTGCGCGGTTCCAAGAACTTTGGCTTCATCGTTGTGAGCGATGGCAGCTACTTTGAGACGCTTCAGGTTGTTTACCATGATACAATGCCGAACTTTGCGGAGATCTCCAAGTTAAACGTAGGCGCATCCATTATCGTAAAAGGTACCCTGGTTGCAACCCCGGAGGCAAAGCAGCCGTTCGAGATTCAGGCGACCGAGGTAGCCGTTGAGGGACCGTCCGCTTCGGATTATCCGCTTCAGAAGAAACGCCACAGCCTTGAGTATCTGCGTACCATCTCCCACCTGCGTCCGAGAACTAACACCTTCCAGGCTGTGTTCCGTGTACGTTCCCTGGCAGCTTACGCGATCCATCAGTATTTCCAGGAGCGCGATTTCGTGTATGTCCACACTCCACTGATTACCGCAAGTGACTGCGAGGGCGCCGGTGAGATGTTCCAGGTTACCACGATGGATCTGAACAATGTTCCGAAAAAGGACGACGGCACGGTTGACTACTCCCAGGATTTCTTCGGAAAACCAACTAACTTAACTGTCAGCGGTCAGTTAAACGGCGAGACCTACGCGATGGCATTCCGCAATATCTACACCTTCGGACCGACTTTCCGCGCAGAGAACTCCAACACGACCCGTCATGCAGCTGAGTTCTGGATGATCGAGCCGGAGATGGCATTTGCGGATCTGAACGACAACATGGAAGTTGCCGAGGATATGTTAAAATATGTCATCCGCTACGTCTTAGAGCACGCACCGGAAGAGATGAATTTCTTCAACCAGTTCATCGACAAGGGACTCCTTGACCGCTTAAACCACGTATTAAATTCCGAGTTCGGTCATGTAACCTACACCGAGGCTGTCCGCATCCTCGAAGAGCACAACGACGAATTCGACTACAAGGTATTCTGGGGCTGTGACTTACAGACCGAGCATGAGCGCTACTTAACCGAGAAGATCTTCCAGAAACCGGTCTTCGTTACCGATTATCCGAAGGAGATCAAGGCATTCTACATGAAGATGAACGAGGACGGCAAGACCGTTGCAGCGATGGACTGTCTCGTACCGGGCATCGGCGAGATCATCGGCGGCAGCCAGAGAGAGGACAACTTAGAGAAGTTAGAGGCGCGTATGGACGAGCTTGGACTCAAAAAAGAGGACTACGGTTTCTATCTGGATCTGCGTAAATACGGTTCCGCAAGACACTCCGGATTTGGTCTTGGATTCGAGCGCTGCGTGATGTACTTAACCGGCGTTTCCAACATCCGTGATGTCATCCCGTTCCCGAGAACCGTAAACAACTGTGAACTGTAAACAATAAGCAACTATGGGGCTGTCGCAAATACTGGAATCTGCTTTCTGCTATTTGCAGCAGTCCCTTTTCTATTATTATTTTAATATGTACATACGGAGCGACAGACTCCTGAAAGGGGGAGAGAATGTGAAATTTATCCATACCGGCGATATCCACTGGGGCATGTCCCCGGACAGCGACAAGCCGTGGAGCCGGGAGCGCAGCCGCGATATCCGCGATACGTTTACCGCCATCATCGCCAAGGCAAAGGAACTGCGCGTGGACTGCCTGTTCATCGCGGGGGATCTGTTCCACCGCCAACCGCTGCTGCGCGACCTGAAAGAGGTCAATTACCTGTTTTCCACGATCCCGCAGACACAGGTTGTCATTATCGCGGGCAATCACGACCGGATCCGCAAAAATTCAGCTGTTTTAAGCTTTTCCTGGGCTTCCAACGTGACGTTTCTGGAAAGTGAGGATGTCTCATCCGTCTATTTTGAGGATATCAACACCGAGGTGACCGGCTTTTCTTACTATACTGCGGAGATCCCGGAGCCGCGCCTTGATGCTCTTGAAGCACCGGAGGATGGAAAAATCCACATTCTGCTGGGGCACGGCGGCGACGCGAACCACGTCCCGATCGACCGGGCGGCGCTGGCTTCCTCCGGATTTTCGTATATCGCACTGGGGCACATCCACAGGCCAGAGATCCTACTGGACAAAAAGATGGCATACTGCGGTTCCCCGGAACCGCTTGATAAGACCGAGACCGGCAGGCACGGCATCCTTTACGGCGAGATCGACCCGGAAAGCTGTCAGGTAACGACACTGGACTTTATTCCGATGGCGAAGCTCCGATACATCCCGCTCATCGTCCGCGTCACGCCGGATACGACCAACACGGAGCTTTACTTAAAAATCGCCCATGAGATCGAACAGCGCGGCAATGACAATATTTTCCGCTTCAAGGTGCAGGGCATGCGCGATCCTGATATTTCCTTCGATCTGGACGCCTTAAAACTGCGTTTCCGCATCGCGGATATCATCGATGAGACGGAACCGCAATACGATTTTTCCGCCCTGTTTGCCGAGCATCCAAGCGATATGATCGGCTTTTACATCCAGGCACTGAAAAAACCGGACATGAGTCCGGTGGAGAAAAAGGCGCTGTTTTACGGCATCCACGCCCTGCTTCTCACCACCGATGAAAGGAGTTAGCTTCCATGCGTTTTCTTGATCTTTATATCAGTGGGTTTGGAAAATTTCATGACACAGCCGTCTCCTTTGAGGACGGGTTAAACGTCATTTACGGTAAAAATGAAGCTGGCAAATCCACAATCCACACCTTTATCCGCGGCATGCTCTTCGGCATCGAGCGTCAGAGGGGGCGCGCCGCCAGAAACGACATCTACAGCAAATATGAGCCGTGGGAAAACAGCGGCACCTACGAGGGGCAGCTCCGGCTTGAATCCGACGACGGCACCATTTACCGGATCGAGCGCTCGTTCCAGAAAAATAAGAAGGAATTTACCGTCATCAACGAGGCGACCGGACGCGAGGAACCGGACGGCCGCGCCGTTTTGCAGGAAATTTTGGGCGGCATGAGTGAAACCATGTACAACAACACCATCAGCATCAGCCAGTTAAAGAGTGCGACCGATGAAGGCATGGTTTCAGAACTGAAAAACTATATTGCTAACATGAATACCTCTGGCAATATGGCGCTCAATATCACTAAGGCGACCGCCTATCTGAAAAATCAGCGCAAACAATTTGAATCCCAGTTAAGCCCGGAGGCTTCGGTCAACTATACCTCCCTTCTTAGCGAGATCCGCGCGCTGGAACGCGAGCTTTCTTCGCCAAAATATGAGAATCAGTTACAGGAATACTCAAGGCTGCGTGACTCGGTCCGAAATGAACTGGAACATCAGAAAATAGAAAAAGAAGATTTATCCGATCGGCTGCAGAAGAGCCGTCAGGTACTGGATGAGTTTTCCTTTACGGACGAGGCGTCCATCGAGGCGTACCGCAGTCAGGCTGAAACACTCTACCAGGACTATCAGCATGCACAGGTGTCTTCCTCCAGCAAGGGATCCCGGTTTTTCCAGGTGTTTTTCTTTGTCACAGCGGCGATCTGCGCCATCTGCGCGGCATACTGCGGATATCTGGCGTTCTTCCCGCTTCCGTCCCCGTGGCTGGGAGCTGGTCCCACCGCCCTCATCTTTGGCGTCGCCGCTCTTGTGCTTCTCATGCTGGGAATCTGCGTCACACGGCACCGGAGCCGCCGCAGGCAGGAGGCGGAGAAAAGTGCCTCTGTTTTATCGGAGATTTTGCGCCGCCACCTGGGCGAATCCGAGATTTCGGATGAATCTATGAAGCTTTTGTCCCAGCGGCTGGACCGCTTCATCACGCTCTGCCACGCCGTTACAAACTCGGAGGATTCACTGGTAAAACGTTCCGAACAGATCTCGGCGCTGATGGCAAAGCAGAATGACTGCAGCCTTGTCATCGAGGAACAGCAGCGCGTCCAATGGGAGTTAGAGAAAAAGCTGGAGCACCTATCCGCCTGCAAAGACCGGGCAGCGGCGCTCAAACACATTTTAAATGAAAATGAACGCATCCATCAGGAGATCGCCTCCGTGGATCTGGCGCTTGATACCTTAAAAGAGCTTTCCACGACCATCCGGGATTCTTTCGGCCTGTACTTAAATAAGACTGCGTCCGACTTGATCGCCGGAATTACCGGCGGAATTTATTCCAGCATCAGCATTGATGAGAACCTGAATGCGTTTTTAAACACCCGCCGGAAGCTGATCCCGCTTGAACAGGTCAGCAGCGGCACCGCCGACCAGATCTATCTGGCGCTGCGCCTCGCCGCCGCCCACTTTATCCAGGGCGATGCAGACCGGCTGCCGCTCATCTTTGACGACAGCTTCGTCCTCTACGACGACGAGCGCCTGAGAACCGTCCTCAAATGGCTGCCAACCGCCTATTCCGGGCAGATTCTTGTATTTACTTGTCATGAGAGGGAGATGCGGGTGCTGAAGGAAGAAGGAGCTGCGGTGCATGAGGTGCGGTTGTAGGACTCCTTTCATACATAACCGTGACATTGCCTGTTTCCTATGACATTAAAAAGAACGCCATTTTCTGACATGTATTGGTCCGGAAATGACGTTCTTTTTGTTTCTATTTTAAAGGTCTATTTTTAGTCCCGTATTCCCGCCCGATACTTCGCCAGCAGCTTATTGATACGTCCAGTCGGATTTAACAGCTCGCTTAAGGAGGCATCGTGGTTCAGGTTATCGATGATGAGCGCGATGTATTTGCTCATATCGACGCTGATATAGTACGGTCTGGAGAGAAGCTCCGGTGTCTGGTATACCAGGTTGGTGGTCAGGACGCGGTCGATCAGACCGTTCTCATAGTACTCGTCAAACTTCTGCAGTCCGTTGGTAAACAGACCGAAGGTCGCGCATACGAATACCTTTCTCGCCTTGCGGCTCTTTAATTCCTTCGCTACATCTAACATGCTCTCGCCAGAGGAGATCATATCATCGATGATCAGGACGTCCTTGCCCTCTACGCTGGATCCCAAGAACTCATGAGCAACGATCGGGTTGCGTCCGTTGACGATCCTGGTGTAATCGCGGCGTTTGTAGAACATACCCATGTCGAGTCCCAGCACGTTGGAGAAGAAGACAGCGCGGGACATACCGCCCTCATCCGGGCTGATGACCATCATGTGATCGCTGTCGATCTCCAGCTCTTTCTCATTTTTCAGCAGATATTTGATAAACTGGTAAATCGGCTGAACGGTCTCAAAACCCTTGAGCGGAATCGCGTTCTGGACACGCGGATCGTGTGCATCAAAGGTAATGATATTCTCAACGCCCATATCTACCAGCTCTTCCAGTGCCAGCGCGCAGTCTAAGGACTCACGGCCGGAGCGCTTATGCTGGCGGCTCTCATACAGGAACGGCATGATTACGTTGATACGACGTGCCTTTCCGCCTGCTGCCGCAATGACACGTTTCAGATCCTGATAATGATCATCCGGGGACATATGGTTTACCATGCCGCACAGAGAATATGTCTGGCTGTAGTTGCAGACATCCACGATCAGATACAGATCATCGCCGCGCACCGACGCCTTGATCTCGCCCTTTGCCTCGCCGGAACCAAATCTCGGTGTGTTTGCCCCGATGATGTAGGAATCTCTCTGATAACCTGAAAATGCGATCGACGTCTTGTGCTCGCTCTCGCGCTCATTTCTCCAGTCCACCAGATATTTGTCTACCTTGCCTACCAGCTCCTCACATCCCTTTAATGGGATCAGTCCCAGCGGACCTACCGGTATCGTCTCAATGATTTTCTCTTCGTACAGCATTTTCCATTTTCCTCCAGCCTGTTTACTCTCTGTTAATACACTTTTTGCATATGTTAGCGCATTCTAACGTCTCTTTTATATCATTATGTCCCTTATAAGTCAACCCATTACCGGTTTTCCAGCTTTTTTCGGATTCGGATATCCTCGCCGTAGAGCGGAATGATCTGATACTGGCTCATGATCCGGGACATGACGCGGTCGGTGAACTCGTCGCGCATCTCATTAGCCGGCAGATTGGTGGAAATGATCGTGCCTTTCTTCCGGTTTAAGCGCTCGTTGACCACATAAAAGAGCTGGGAAGTCGTAAACGTATTCACCAGTTCCGTCCCCAGATCGTCGATGATCAGCAGATCGCACTCTAATAAATACTGGGATCGGTCGCGGTCCTCATCGGTCGCATCGTTTGCGAAGCGATCCCTTGAAAATATCTCATACATCTCCACCGCCGGGAGATACACGACGCTGAAACAGCGCTCAATCAGCTCTTTCGCGATGCAGTTGCTTAAAAACGTCTTTCCAAGCCCCGTTTTTCCGGTAAATAAGATATTTCCCTTTTCTTCTTTAAATCCGTCCACATAGCGGCGGCAGAACGCTGTCACCTGCTCCATATACGCGCGGGCAGTCTTGCCGCTTCGCGGATCGATCTTCGTATCATCAAAATAATCATAGGAAAAATGGGAAAAATTCTCCCGCTCCAGCACTTCCCGGATATTCGACTGGGCGTATAACAGATCGATCTCCCGCTGACGGAAACAGTGGCATTTTTTGCCGTCTTTGTATCCGGTATCCTTACAGTCCGGACAATTATACTGCATCTCCAGATAGTCCGCCGGATAGCCGTAGGCGCTCATCAGCACCTGGCGCTGCTCTTTCAGGTCTGCGATTGTCTCTCGCAGACGTTTCACCGCGTCCGCATCGCCCGCCAGAAGCTCTTTCGCGCTCTTGACCGCTGCAGCGGCGATCGCATCGTTCATCTCCCGGACCGCCGGTATTTTCTCATAGACCTCGTCAACCCGCGCGTCCAGCTCATGTTTCTTCTGAAGCTGTGTCCGGTTATAGACACGCATGATCGATTCATACTGCGAATTACTGAGTGCCATCGTCCCCTCCTGTCTTCTGCGCTCCGTTTATCATGCTCCATACCATCTCGTCGTAATCATATCCGTGTTCCTCCAGATTGTGGAACCGGTTGGAAGAACGGCTGCTGCCGGCAGACGCCTGCCGGCGCTTCGCCTCGCCTTCTTCCTTCCGTTTTTTATCTAGCTCTGACACATCCCGGAAGCTCTTGACGCCGGCATTTTTCCAGTCCCGCAAGATCTTGTCTGCATAGTCAAACGACGGTTTATGTATCTGCCGGATCGTGCGGCTGCACGCCTCGACGATCAGCTCGCGCGTGAAACCGTACTCCCAGAACCATTTTTCGATAAATTCACTCTCGACCTCCGCCGGGCTCCGGTCCGAAAGCCCCATCGCCCGCATAACCGCGAATGAACCCTTCGTGTAGCCCCTGCCGCTCGCTTTCGCCTGTTCCACATCCTTGATGCCGCGCTTATGCCAGCCGAGCGCCACCTTTTCCATATAGCGCAGGCTGGTGTGGTGGTTCTGCACACAGTACTCAATCAGGTATTCCAGCAATTCCCCGGAAAATCCCAGATTCGAATAGAGATTTCCAAGAATCTGGCAGTCCGTCGGTGTGAGCAGCTTGTTTAAATACTGCTGGGCAATATAAATGAGCTGCTTAAACGACTCATCCGAGGTCAGGCGTGACATATCGCAGGCTGCGGCTTCCCGGGCGGCAGTTTTTGCAGATGGCGCAAAGGAACCAGCGCCTGCCAGGGATTCCGTTGAAGCAAAAACCGGTGAAATTTGCTGTCCCGGCGTCTCCGGAAACGATCGCTGTGCCTCTTCACCGACTTCCGTTCCCAGCACCCCGGCTCTCTGCCAGTATGCCAGCGCGCGCTGCACGTCCGCCTCCGTGTGGTTGAGCGCGTCCGCGATCTGTCCGATCGAGACTTCCTCCTGCTGGTGGCGGAGCAGGTACAGATATACCTTCACATATTCTCCACTGGCTCCCGCCATATATGTATCAATAAATACGTCCGGAACCGGCGTCGCGCCCACCGCCAGCCGGTTTTTGAATCCTATTCCCATCGTCTAACTTCCCTCTTAGCCATTCTGTGTCCTCACATTTCCTGTTACCATTTATCTATCAGCAGCCTGCGGCTGTGTAAACCATTCAAACTGCTGTATTTTACTTTTATTTTGAAATATTCTCTATTTGTTCCATCCAAATCTTCCTGTTTTCTTACTTTTCCACCGTTTTGATTTTGTTTCCGGACTTTTCCACAATTTTGCTCCGGACAAGACAGTTTTCATCCATTTATCACAGGTTCACTGCGTCTGTTCCTATCATAACATACCTTTTTTTAAAATGAAATACTCCTAATTATGGTTCGCGGCCGACACTTTTAGACCAATTTTTCCACTATTTTAATTGTGGATAATGTGGATAATGTGGAAAAAGCCTTCAAAAATCCTCAAAAAATAACCTTTCCTCCGACAAAATCCTTATTTTATCAACATTTTCGGCATTTCGCCATTTTCACATTTAGGCGCAAAAAATCCACATAGTTCCTTTACATAATATGTTGAAAACTATGTGGATAATGTGGATAACTATATGTACTCTGGGAGTGCATCTATTTCGCAAGGAGGTTTTCCCCTACATTTACAACGTCTCCGGCGCCCATGGTTATCAACAGGTCGCCCTGTGTACAATGTTCCATGACAAATTTTTCTATTTCATCGAACGTCGGCAGATACCATGCTTCTTTTCCTTTTTCTTTTAGAAGTTTCACGATATCCTCTGAGCTGATGCCGAGCGTGTCCGTCTCGCGCGCCGCGTAGATATCCGCCAGAATGACTTTATCTGCCAGTGAGAGCGCCTCGGCAAACTGCGGCAGAAATGCCTTCGTCCGCGTGTAGGTGTGCGGCTGGAAGATGCACCAGAGTGTCTTGTGTGGATAGTTCTGCGCCGTCTTTAAGGTAGCCTCGATCTCATGCGGATGATGCGCATAGTCGTCGATGATGGTAAATCCATTTACCTCACCCTTCTTTTCGAACCGGCGGTTGGTTCCGGTAAAATGTGCCAGTCCCGCGCGGATGGCGTCCATGGAGATGCCATTTTCCAGGGAAACAGCGATGGCTGCCAGCGCATTGTATACATTGTGCTCACCTGCCACACCGAGCGTCAGGCGCTCTTTCTTCTCACCGCCGATATAAAGATCGAAGGACGGATGCGCGTAATCGTCATACTGGATATCACCGGCACTGTAATCGTTGCCGCGGCTGTGACCAAAAGTAATAACCTTGCCTTTTGCCTCTTCTATGATCTCCTGATAGTTCTCGATATCGCCGTTGATGACAATCGCGCCCTGAGCCGGTACGCGCTCGGCAAACAGCTTGAAGGAATGACGGATATCCGCCAGATCCTTGAAGAAATCGAGATGGTCTTCTTCTATATTAAGGATGACCGCCATCGTCGGGTAGAAGGATAGGAAGCTGTTGGTATACTCACACGCCTCCGTCACGAAAAATTCCGGTCCGCCGACGCGGATGTTGCCGCCGATCGCCGGAAGGATGCCGCCGACCGAGATCGTCGGGTCATTTTTCGCCTGCAAGAAAATCTCCGTCACCATCGAAGTGGTTGTCGTTTTGCCGTGTGTTCCGGCAATCGCGATCGCATTTTTATAGTTCCGCATCATCTCGCCCAAGAGTTCCGCACGGGTCAGCATCGGGATGCCGCGCCGTTTTACTTCCTGAAATTCCGGGTTATCCGGGTGAATCGCCGCCGTGTAGACTACCACATCGATGCCATCCTGGATATTCTCCGCTTTCTGTCCGATATATACCTCCGCGCCGCGCGCCTCCAGGTTATCGGTCAGCTCCGAACGGTGTGCGTCCGAGCCAGACACGGTAAATCCCTCGTCCATCAAAATCTCTGCCAGTCCGCTCATGCTGATACCGCCGATTCCGATGAAATGGACGGATTCTGGTTTATTAAAATCAATCTGATATACATTCTTACTCATATTTGTGCATTCCTTCCCCGCCGCAGGCGGTTTTTGTTTTCGCAGACGCCATAGAAAAACGATATGGAACCGCGAGGCATTGTGTTTTCACGTCCTTTTAATTTAACTTCTTTTACATGAAATTGTCAATATAAGGCAAAAAAAAATAAAAGATACACGCCAGCCATCGCACTGCGATCCGTCTGTAACATGCATCTTTTATATCATTTAAGTTATGTCTTTTTCTTAGCGTCCCGTTGCCAGACACTTGCCGAACAGCATGGTTTTATAACGGTTTAACGCCGCCAGAAGAATGCTTCCCAGCACACCGATTGCCAGCACCTCGCCGATCCCGACGGTCAGCATCATGAACGGAATCAGATCCTCAGAGCCGTATGCAAACCGGAGCACCCACGGTACAATGATCGTGTTGGCCAGGATCGGCGGTACACATACCAAAACCTTGCTTCTGCGGAGCGCATAGGAGCCGACTGCCCCGATCAGGGTTGCCAGGCTTCCGAATACGATATCCAGTCCGGCTGCCCCGCAGAACAGATTGGATAAAAAGCATCCGACAAAGAGTCCCGGGATCGCTGCCGGGGTAAAGAACGGCAGGATGCAGAGTGCTTCCGAAATACGGAACTGCACCGGTCCGAAGCTGATCGGCTGGAATGCCATCGTCAGCGCTACGTAGATGGCTGCGATCGCCGCGCCATACGCCAGAAAATACGTGTTTTTCAGGTTGTTTTCTTTCATATTCAATTCTCCTTTAGTTTTGTTTTACGAGTGGAAGGTCACGAACACTCGATTCATTTTACGCCGGAAATCGGCGGCAGCCCTGTAAGACCTTGTTTTTGCGGGCTTTGCAACGGGTATGAGTATAACATAGAGCAGATAGAAATACAAGTTTTCTTTTCGCTTATCGCCACTGCAAGTTCTGCCACTGGCCACACGGAACACGGGCAAAAATTTTTTCTCTATTTCTCTATCACTCTGCCATAAAAAAGCACTTTCCCTTTCTTTCTATCTCCTGTATAATAGAATCTACATGATTTTGTGCCGGATGCTGCACAGACAGTTGAATCATTCGGGAGATATTGCATTTGCACACTTGAATCAGCTCCCCGACACTCGTCGACCCCATTTCATCATCACAAAGGAAGTATGTATTTTATGAAAGCACTCTATGAACGCTGGACAGCCATCAGCCTGCCTAAACGAATTCTGGGCGGCATGATTCTCGGCGCTGTTCTGGGAATGGTGATTCCGCAGGCAGTCGGAATCTCAATCCTTGGAAATCTATTTGTCAACGCATTAAAGGGCATCGCGCCCCTGCTCGTATTTTTCCTTGTTATCAGTTCCCTCTGCCAGGCAAAGCAGAGCCACGGCGGCATCATCCGCACCGTTATCTGCCTTTACCTGTTCAACACACTGCTCGGCGCTGTGATCGCGGTCGTCGCAAGTAAACTGTTCCCGATCACCCTGACACTTGCACAGGCTGCTGAAGAAACCTCTGCCCCGCAGGGAATCGCAGAAGTCCTGCAGACACTTTTATTAAATGTCGTAAAGAACCCGATCACCTCCATCGCAGAGGCAAACTACATCGGTATCCTGGCGTGGGCGGTTCTCTTCGGCGTGGCGATGCGCGGCGCCAGCGAACGGACGAAAGAAATTATGGACAATTTCGCAGCGGCACTGTCCAAGGTTGTCACCTGGATCATCAACTTTGCCCCGTTCGGTATTCTCGGACTTGTGTTTGACACAGTATCCACCAACGGTTTACAGGTATTCACCGAATACGGACGGCTTCTCGCCGTACTGGTTGGAGCGATGCTGTTTATCTACTTCGTAACCAACCCGATTCTCGTATACTGGTGCATCCGTCAAAACCCGTTCCCGCTGATTTTCAAGTGTCTGAAACGAAGCGCGGTCACCGCCTTCTTTACCCGGAGCTCAGCGGCAAATATCCCGATCAACATGGAAGTCTGCGAGGAAATGGGACTGGACAAAAATACCTACTCTGTTACCATCCCGCTCGGTGCGACCATCAATATGAACGGTGCGGCTGTTACCATCACCGTCATGACGCTGGCGGCAGCCAATACGCTGGGAATTCCGGTGGATATTCCGACCGCCATCATTTTAAGCGTCCTGTCGGCACTTTCCGCCTGCGGCGCATCCGGTGTTGCCGGTGGTTCCCTGCTCTTAATTCCGCTTGCCTGCTCTCTGTTTGGCATCTCAAGCGATATCGCCATGCAGGTCATCGGTGTCGGATTTATCATCGGCGTGGTGCAGGATTCCGTCGAGACCGCCCTCAACTCTTCCTGTGATCTTCTGCTTTCCGCAGCGGCACAGTTTAGGGAGTGGAGAAAAGAAGGACGGGAGATTACCTATTAAAATTATATTATATGCATATTGAAATCAATTTTTCCATATGCTATAATGCCAATAGGCAAACGAATGACAGTACTCACAGAGTACACAAAAAGCCCCCGGTGTGTGCTGACACCGGGGGCTCGCCTTTTTTGAAAAGGAGGCTTAAACCTTTGCTACCTACTCATCTCCATCCAGCCACTTACAAATATAGTAAGCCACAATGCTGGCTATCACAGAGAGCACGAATGACAGTATTCCTCCCACACAGTACACCCCCTTTCCGCACCTGTCTAGGGGTGGTAGCTGTATCAGTATAACACAGAAATTAATCACTCGCACTATATTTGTGCTTCTGCATCTTTTTTAATTGCATTTTAAAAGCGGCTTGATTTTTTCCAGCCGCTTTTATCTTATTTATTCTTCTTATAGATAATCCACAACCCCCGCAATAACAATTCATCATCTAATTCTATCTGATGCCGGCACAGCGGAATGATTTTTCTGGCAAGACCGCCGGTGGCTACAACGGTGGCTTTCTGGCCGAGTTCCTCTTCAATCCGATCTACCATGCCGTCGATGCAGGACGCATTGCCATAGAGAGCGCCGCTCTGCATACATTCAACCGTATTCTTGCCGATCAGGCGCTTTGGCGGGTCAAGGCTGATGCGCGGAAGCTGGGCGGTCCGGCTGGTCAGGGAATTCATCGATACACCTATTCCCGGCAGAATCATGCCACCGATGTACTGCTTGTTCTCATTCACCACACAAATGGTGGTTGCCGTTCCCATATCGATCAGAATGAGCGGCACCGGATACCGGTTGATTCCCGCGACGGCACCGACGATTAGATCGGTACCGACGGAGGACGGATTGTCCATCAGCACTTCCAGACCGATATTCATATCCACATTGACGACCAGAGCTTCCTGCCCCGTCACCTTGCGGATCGCCTCCCGCATCAGGGATGTAACCGGCGGCACTACCGAACCGATGATCGCGCCGGTGATCTCACTTACCTTGATTTCCCGCAGCTCCAGCACCATTTTCAGGGAAATCGCATAGTCAAGCTCTGTTTTCCCGCTGTCTGTCGCCATCCGCTCGGTAAAGAGAATTTCCCCATCCGCAATACAACCGAGAACCACATTCGTATTTCCGATATCCAATGCCAAAATCATACTGTCTTACCCCCTGCTTTTTTCCAGAGCCGGTACAAATTTTGCCCGGTAAAGCGCTGCACCGACTGCACCGGTGAGGATTGTGGACGATACCATCTCGCATACTGCATTGATTCCTACGAAACCGCATACGAACAGGATGATATTTTTTCCGCCGATCAGCCCCTGCATATATTCGGTATTGCCAAACAGAACGACTAAAGCCGTCATAAAGAAAACTGTATTTAAAAACGCGGAACAGAATCCGGTTACCAGACTTGCCATGTACGCATCGGTTCTGCGGCGTACAAACTGGAAAATGTAGCCTAACAGAAGACCATCCAGCATACGCGGAACGAATCTCTGTACAAATGCCAAAAACGGGTTAATGCTGAAAAGCATCGCGCCCATCGCACTGCTGCCGCCGATGCCGATGCACTGTAAAAAGCTGGTCATGCCGAAGACTGCACCGATCGCTGCGCCGCCTGCCGGTCCCAGTGTGATCGCCGCGATCGCAACCGGAATCACATTAAATGTAATCGCCAGCGGCCCAATATTCAGATATCCGAGGGGAGTGTACGCCATCAGCAGAAGAATGCCGGTCATAAGACCTAAGATGACAAGTTTAGATGTGTTGTTTGTTGTGTTCATGAAATTTTCCTCCTTGTTATTATTCCCGTTCGAAAAACCTGCTGCACCTTTTGTTCGCCAGACTGCCGCTTACCTGCGCCAATATCATGTGCATAAAATCCTTACAAATTCCGTTCTTTCCGGCGATACCATCCAGAAAAGCTGCGAGCCAGGGCATTTTAATTCCCCGTCTCTTCCGGTATGATTCTCCATCTCAGATACAGATCCGTATGCAGATACGCACATTCCGGCAGAAGTTTCTTCTGCCGCTTTCCGCGGATTTGCTGCCAGCACGTTCAGTGCCTGTTTTCTATGGGATACAATACAACTGCTGCCGCCTGTCTCTGTTCACATCCAGTGAAAACCAGGCCAGTCAGCAGACACTTCCACACTATATCACATCACTTTTCAACATACAACCAACAATTCTACCAGAATATGTACTGTTTTTTATTGTCTTTTCACAAAATACATGTTTCTTTCCCCTCCTGTTATATGCGCTTACCAAAGAATCTGGCAGAGAACGGAAGCCAAAAATGGTTTACAATTTTTCCTCCAGATGCTATGCTGTTCAAAAATGACCCAGAAAACCAGAGTACAAACCGAAAGGATATATATTATGTTAACTGGAAAAACGATTATTTTGGGAGTAACCGGCGGAATCGCCGCATACAAGGCGGCGAACCTTGCCAGCCTTTTAAAGAAACAGCACGCGGATGTACACGTGATTATGACTAAAAATGCGATGGAATTTATCACACCGCTTACCTTTGAGACCCTGACCGTCAATAAATGCCTGACGGACACCTTTGACCGGAATTTTAAATTTGAGGTAGAACATATCGAACTGGCTAAAAAAGCGGATCTGGCTATCATCGCACCGGCAACCGCTAACGTCTGTGCCAAACTGGCACACGGACTTGCCGATGATATGCTGACGACCACGCTCTTAGCCTGCCAGTGCCCGCGCATCATTGCTCCGGCGATGAACACACGGATGTATGAGAATCCGATCACACAGGACAACCTGCACCTGTTAAGGCATTACGGCTTTACCATCATCGAACCGGCAAGCGGTCTGCTCGCCTGCGGCGATTCCGGAAAGGGCAAATTTCCGGATGAGCGGCTGATCCTGGAATATATTCTCCGCGCGATCGCCTACCCGAAGGATCTCGCTGGAAAGAAGATCCTTGTGACCGCCGGTCCGACCCAGGAAGCGGTCGATCCGGTGCGCTACCTCACGAACCATTCGACCGGAAAAATGGGCTATGCGCTGGCACGGATGGCGATGCTGCGCGGTGCTGACGTGACACTCGTCACCGGCGAAACTTCACTGACTCCGCCTCCATTTGTCAATACTGTCCACATCAAAAGCGCACACGACCTCTTTGAGGCAGTCACCTCCCGGAGTGAGGAACAGGACATTATCATCAAGGCGGCAGCCGTCGCTGACTACCGTCCGGCAGTCGTTTCTGATGAAAAGGTCAAGAAATCCGACGGCGATCTGAGCCTGGCGCTGGAGCGCACTGAGGACACTTTAAGCTACCTCGGCGCACACAAACGTCCGGGACAGCTGCTCTGCGGCTTCGCGATGGAGACCTCCCAGCTCGAGGAACGCGCACGCGGCAAGCTGGAACGCAAAAATCTGGATCTGATCGCTGCCAACAACTTAAAGGTAGCCGGCGCCGGATTCGGCACCGATACAAACGTCATCACGCTGATCGATAAGCAGCAGACCCGCCATCTGGAGCAGATGAGTAAGGAAGCGGCGGCGATGGAGATATTGACGGTTTTACGCGATATGATGAAATAGATTTTGATTGAAATAGATAGAGAAAGAGGAAGCAACCGAGGTTGATGGACGGATGCCTCCTCTTTCATTGAATATGGAATATATCATAAGCGTTATTTTTAGAATGTGGCTATTTAAAACGAATCCGCCATACTCCTATGATCAAGATAATTTCAGAAAGCAATCGCAATACTTTCGTGATTCGATAAGCTGTATCCTCTTTTATCTCTGGACTCTCCTGCAAGTATTTGCATTCAATAAAAGCCCTTGCCGCAATTTCTCCAAAAACTGCCAGCGCTAAAAATAAAGAAAAGCCTGCCATGCCTTTTGCATAACTGTACAATGACAGTAAGAATAAAATAGAGACGCCTATATTGTATAATGTCAGCCAGAATTTTTTCTTCATATTGATCACCTCTCGATTCAATCCAAGTGTAACAGAGTCTTTTATTAAGCAAAAATGTTCTAATGACGAGGCCATACTCCTACCACCAAAATAAGACCACAAAGATATCCGAGTGTTTTTGCGATCCGATAGGTTTTATCCTTTTTGATTTCCGGATTCTCTCGTAAAAATTTCCATTCAAATTTTGCCTCTATAATACTTGCTGCCAATACCGGTATCGCTAAACATAAGGTCACCGTTGTCAAGCCTTGAAGAGACGTGTACAGTAACAATAAAAGTACCACCGAACCGCCTAAATGGTATAATATCAGCCAGAATTTTTTCTTCATATCGATCACCTCTCGATTCACTATCCTGACAGGGCTGAAATCTCACAAAACAGCAACCTCTCTTTATTTTTGCAAAACCAGACATGTCTCTTATTTATTCTAATAATATCAGATTTATGTTCCAAAATATATAGATATTTTCTTACAAAATAGTTACAAAAATAACTCTACCAAAATGAAAAGGTACTTTTATAAATGAGAATATCCGCCCTCTTTTAATATCTGCTCTCGAATATCCCTTGCCTTTGGATATCCCTTGCCTTTGGATATCCTTCTTCCATAAGCTGGATGGACATTTCATTCAGCGCTTGTCGATGTTATTTTCATTCCAAATCACCCTATTTTTTGTTCGAACGGCTATATAATTGTTTTGGTGAAATAATAAAGCCGTTCGGCTATGTCAACATTTTTCAGTTTTACTCTATACCCGCTTCTTACCCCTGCGTAATCAGTTCCGCGATCAATCTCGCCCCATTCACAATATCCCCCACCTTCGCATACTCCCGCACGGAATGAACATCGTACATACCGCAGGAAAGCACCGCGCATGGGATTCCGTGCTGCATCATCGTGTTTCCGTCGCTGCCGCCGAAGGTGCTGCCGAATTTCGGCTCGATTCCCAGGGTGCGGCAGGCCCCGGCAAAATGAACTGCCACCGGCGCGTCCGGTTCCAGATGGAAGGCTTTGACATGGAGGCGGTGTGTGAAAGAAAGCTCTGCCCCCGCCTCTTTGACAGCGGTTTCAAACACCGCACGGACATCTTCCAGGGTCTCCATTGCCTTTTCATGGCTGTAGCTGCGGATCTCGCCCCGGCAGGTGCAGAGTTCCGGCACTGCATTCACGACCGAGCCGCCCGAAATCAGCCCCACATTCAGGGTTGTCTCCTCATCCACATGTCCCAGCCGTAACGCGGCGATCGCGCGGGCCGCCGTCTGAATCGCGTGGATGCCTTTCTCCGGCTCAAATCCAGCGTGCGCTGCGCGCCCCTTGACTGCCGCCTCAAAGGAAAGGATCGTCGGTGCCTGCAGGATCGCTGTTCCGACTGGTCCGGTCACATCTAAAACATACGACTCCCTCGCTTTCACCTGGCTGAAATCGAACTCCGAGCTTCCTCTTGTAAACGGCTCTTCCGCCGCCGCAAAGAGGATCTCGATATCCCGGTGCGGGATTCCTGCCTCCTGCACGGCACGGATGCCTTCTAAAATGGCGATTACCCCGGTCAGATCGTCCGCGCCAAGCACGGTGGTTCCATCCGAAGTGATGGTTCCGTCCTCATGAAAAACCGGCTTCTTTCCGATTCCCGGCGCGACCGTGTCCATATGCCCGGACAGCAGGATCGGCGTGCCAGACAGTCCGCCCTTTAACGTTCCAAACAGATTTCCCGCATTGCCTCCTATTTTCTCGGCTGTGTCATCTTCCTTTGCCTGGATTCCCAGCTCTGCGAGCTTTTCCTTCAAGCGATCCGCCATCTCGCGTTCCCCGAAACTTTCTGAGTCAATCCGCGCCAGCTCGTCAAATTCAGCGCGGATGCGGGCTTCGTTTATCTGGATTCTATCTGGATCAGCCATGGGTGAGTCCTCCTGTAAAAAAAATTATTTGCCTATCATTTCTATTTGTTTATGCCCCTTATTATATACCCAGACAATACATTTGTGAAGCAGATTGATTTTACCTTTCACTTTAAGTCCTAAAATGATCTGACCAATCTCTTTCTATTTCCATATCCGCTTTTCCTCTATATTTTTCTCAAAAATTTGATATACTAAATATACTAAAAACAGCAAGATTCATTTCCACTTTTACAATGATGCAGTTGAGTATAAAGCATACAACAAATAAATAGAACATTGATAAACACCATCTGACCCACACACTTTGAAACAGAAAAAGGAGAAATGACCATGTGTACAGCCGCAACCTACAAAACCGCCGATTTCTACTTCGGCAGAACTTTAGATTATGAATTTTCTTACGGGGACGAAGTAACCGTCACACCTCGCAACTATCCACTTACTTTCCGCCACGCAAGCGCGGTTTCGACCCACTATGCCATCATCGGCATGGCACATGTGGCGGGGGATTATCCGCTTTATTATGATGCTTTTAATGAGAAGGGGCTTTGCATGGCGGGACTGAATTTCGTCGGCAATGCCTCCTACCAGAAGCCGCAGGAGGATCATGACAACATCGCACAGTTTGAGTTCATCCCCTGGATTCTCAGCCAGTGCGCGTCCGTGAAAGAGGCTCGCGTCCGCCTCGCCCAGATGGTACTGACCGACACCCCATTCAACGAGCAGTTTGCCCCGGCGCAGCTTCACTGGATTCTTGCCGATAAAAATGAATGCATCGTCATCGAGCCGATGGCGGATGGACTGCATATCTACGACAATCCGGTGGGTGTCCTGACAAACAATCCGCCGTTCCCGCAGCAGCTGTTTTCCCTCAACAATTACATGAACCTGTCCCCGAAGCAGCCGCAGAATACATTTTCTGCCGATCTGCCGCTTACAACCTACAGCCGCGGCATGGGCGCTCTCGGACTTCCGGGAGACCTCTCCTCCGCTTCCCGGTTTGCACGGGTCGCTTTTACAAAATCAAATGCCCGCTCCGGCGCATCCGAACTAGAAAGTGTCAGCCAGTTTTTCCATATCCTAGGTTCGGTTGACCAGCAGCGCGGATGCTGCGAGGTCTCCGATGGAAAATATGAAATCACACTCTACACCTCCTGCTGCAATGCGGATAAGGGGATTTACTACTACACGACATATGAAAACCATCAGATCACGGCAGTGGATATGAACCGGGAGAACCTGGACGGGGAGACGCTTTCGCGGTTTCCGCTGGTGCAGGGGGAGCAGATTCGATGGGAGAACTGATCTTCTCTGCTTCCAACTTGCCCCATCCTCGTTGCAAAAAAACGACAATATCGGTACCGGAGAGACAACTTTTCTCTTTCCATTCGCCTTGTTTTCTAGTATACTGATAAATATGCATCTGAAATCACTGGAAATTGTCCGTTTGAGGAAGATTGTCCATTACCGCATATCAATATCATTTGGAGGATTTTAAAATGTCTGAAATCACAGGACGCAACGTCGGCAAAACCTGCCGCACACATTACAGAGGTACTTTTAACGATGGCACACAGTTCGATTCTTCCTACGATCGCGGCGAACCGCTGGAGTTTGTCTGCGGCGCCGGTCAGATGATCAAGGGCTTCGACGCCGCTGTCGCTGATATGGAAGTCGGCGAGGTAAAGGAGATCCACCTGATGCCGGAGGAAGCTTACGGCATGCCGGATCCGAACGCAATTCTGGAGCTTGAGATTGCCAAACTGCCGGGTTCCGAGGAACTGCAGGTAGGTCAGCAGGTTTACTTAACCAACCAGATGGGACAGCCGTTCCCGGTAAAGGTTATCGCAAAGGATGAGGTAAATATCACGTTTGACGCCAATCATGAGATGGCTGGTAAGGAGCTGAACTTCAAGATCGAATTAGTTGAAGTAAAGTAATTACTATTATTTATGGTAAATACCATGGAAAGTGAACGTACTATCCAAACACATTGCGGCTATGGAAATTTTTCATACTTCATAAAATGCCACGCCGCTGCATTCTGTGTTGCTGCCCACCTACATACAAACAGCAACACAACTGCCCTTACATTATAACAACACGCGCCGTCAGCGCCCATCCCGGGAGCTGGCGGTATTTTTTTCTTGACAACTTCTCATTTTCCCATATAATTATCTATGATAATTATCACAAGCAACTATTTGATAAGGAGACTTTCTATATGACCATCGAAACAATCAAGCGGATGTTGGACGCCTGTTATCAGGGCAAGCGGATCCGGGATATGCTTCCGCCGCTGCCGAAGGGAGTCACTTCCTCCTATATTCAATATCTGGATGTCATCCAGTCGCTGGAACGAAACGGCATCCACGTGAAAATATCGGACATCAGCGATGCGCTGAACCTGCCGCGCCCCGGCGTGACCCGGACCGTCAAGGAGATGGAGACGGGTGGTTATCTGCAAAAGAAAACCTCGCCGGACGACAGACGCATCACCTACATTTCCATCACCGAAGCGGGCAGGGCACTCTCACAGACGTATGACGCCGAATACTTCAGCGCGCTCGCCCCCTCTTTAGATACCATCTCTGAGGAAGATGCCCGCCAGATGGTTCAGACGATGGAGACATTTTATCAGATTATGTGCAAACGGAGGGATTCCCATGAACAATGATAAAGCTGATTTTACACAAGGCAGTATTCTGAAAAAACTGATTGCCTTCATGATTCCGGTACTCGGCGCACTGATTCTGCAGGCGGCATACGGCGCGGTCGATCTGCTGGTGGTTGGACGGTTCGGTTCGACTTCCGGCCTTTCCGCTGTCTCCACCGGCAGCCAGGTCTTAAACCTCGTCACCTTCGTCGTAATCCAGTTCGCTATGGGTATCACGGTTTTGATCGCCCGCTATCTCGGTGAAAAGAAACCGCAGCAGATCGGCGCGGTTGTCGGCGGAGCTTCGATCGTGTTTACGCTCATTTCCGCCGTTTTATTCGTCGTCATGGTCTTTTTTGCCCGCCCGATCGCCATTCTCATGCAGGCGCCCGAAGAGGCGGTGGATCTGACCGCCAGCTACATCCGCATCTGCGGAGGCGGCATTTTCTTCATCGTCGCCTACAACCTGCTGTCCGCCATCTTCCGCGGGCTCGGTGACAGCCAGTCGCCGCTTCTCTTTGTCCTGGTTGCCTGCATCGTCAATGTGATCGGCGACCTCGCACTGGTAGCTGGTCTTCATATGGACGCCGCCGGCGCCGCCATCGCGACTGTCTCCGCGCAGGCGCTCAGCGTCGTATTTGCGATTCTTCTTTTAATTAAGAAAAAACTGCCATTTACGATCACCCGGCATGATTTCCGGTTCAACCCCCAGTGCCCGAAATTTCTTTCCATCGGGCTGCCGCTCGCGCTCCAGGAATTTTTAACCCAGCTTTCCTTCTTAGCCCTGTGCGCGTTCGTCAACCGCCTGGGACTGGAGGCATCCTCCGGTTACGGTGTAGCCTGCAAGATCGTCAATTTCGCCATGCTCGTCCCGAGCGCCCTGATGCAGTCGATGGCTTCCTTCGTCTCCCAAAACGTAGGGGCAGGGAACGTCAAGCGTGCCAAGCACACCCTTTTTACGGGAATCGGCGTCGGTCTGTGCGTCGGCTGTATCGTCTTTACCCTGGTTCTCCTAAAGGGCGATATCCTGTCCGGCTTCTTCTCGACGGATGCGGCGGTCATCCAGAACAGCTATGATTACCTGAAAGGATTCGCGCTTGAGTCCATCGTGACCGCGGTTCTGTTCAGCATGATCGGATATTTCAACGGAAATAACCAGACACTCTGGGTTATGACACAGGGACTCATCCAGACACTTCTGGTGCGTCTCCCGCTAGCGTATTTCATGAGTATCCAGCCGGACGCCAGCCTGACCAAGATCGGTCTCGCAGCCCCGGTTTCCACGATCGTCGGCATTGTACTAAATATCGGATATTATATCTACTGGACCCGGAAACAGCAGCACCCGCCAGTGGAAGAAATCATATAAAAACATAGGAACTGCTCCGTAACAGGCAGGCACTTTCAGAGCGAAGGTGTCTGCCTGTTATCATTACGGTACTTTCGGTTCCAAAAGTGCCTACCCGTGAATAATTACGTTGTTCACAAAAACTTCACAGAAAATTAGCACTCACCTCTTGACAGTGCTAATTATGTGTGTTATATTACAGCTAGAACAAAGGAAAGGACAAGGAAATGAATGAGTTCCCCTTTTCCTCCCAATGTTTTTACATAGATGATAACTACAAAGACATTTACAGATAACTAAAAGGAGAGATGACTTATGTATATGCCGAGTATTTTTAATAATAGTGTATTTGATAACTTTGATAACTGGATGGATTTTTCCTTCCCGAGCTTTAACCAGAGACTGTATGGCGCTTCCTCTTCCCAGCTGATGAAGACGGATGTCAAGGAAACCGATAAGGATTATGAAGTTTCCATCGACCTGCCGGGATTTAAGAAAGACGAACTTCAGATTGAGCTGAAAGATGGCTATCTGACCGTCAGCGGTTCGAAAGAAGTTACATCGAAAGATATGCCGGAGGAGAATCAGAAAGATGCAACGACCGCAGAAGCAGATGCTTCCAAGAAGGACGCTAAAGCCGAGCAGAAAACCGTTAAATATATCCGCCAGGAACGCTACAGCGGCAATGTAAGCAGAAGCTTCTACGTCGGCGAGAACTTGGAAGAAAAGGATATCCATGCCAAATTTGAAAATGGCACTCTGACCCTGACCTTCCCGAAAGAGCTGGAAAAGAAAGCGGTTGAAGAGAAGCATTTCGTTTCCATCGAAGGTTAATAATCAGATAGGCAGCTGCGGCTCACACATTGTGTTGCCAGCAGCCAGATAGGTTCAGAAGCTGTCGCAGGGATGCGGCAGCTTCTATCATACCCAATCTTTTATCATAACCTAAATAATTGAAACTTAAATCACTGCATCTACGGAGGTGATAATCAATGGCAGAGAAAAGAGACTATTATGACATACTGGGGATAAAGCGGGACGCCAGTGCGGAGACGATCAAAAAGGCATTCCGGAAACTTGCCAAAAAGTATCACCCGGATTCCAATGCCGGTAATCCCCAGGCAGAGCAGATGTTTAAGGATGTCAACGAAGCCTATTCGATCTTAAGTGATCCAGAAAAAAAGAAACTCTACGATCGCTTCGGTCACGCCGCATTTGACCCGAACAGCGCCGCATACGGCGGAGCTGGCGGTGCCGGCGCTTCTGGAAATGGTCCATTTGGCTCCGGCTTTGGCGGTACCGGTCAGGGCGGTTCCTGGCACTATCAGAGCGGTCCGGGCGGTTATGCAGAATACCATTTTACCGGGGATGACATGGACGATATGGGTGACATTTTTGGAGATATGTTTGGCGGCATGTTCCACGGCAAGAGTTCGGGCGGCAGTTCCCGCAGCCGACATTTCACGGGCGGTTCCGGGTTTGGCGGCTCTGGGACTCATTTTACCGGTGGTTCCAGTTTTGGCGGTTCTAGCGCTCATTTTGGCGGCGGGTCTGGCTTTGGCGGCTTCGGCGGCAGTCAGGGCTTTCACAGCGCCGATTTCCGTGAGAAAGGTTCTGACCTCACGTCCGATGTAACCATAAGCTTTGATGAAGCCGTATCCGGCTGCGAGAAGCTCATCACTCTGCAGAACCCACAGACTGGCAAGCGCCAGTCTTTACAGGTTCACATCCCAGCGGGCATCGATACCGGTAAATCTATCCGTCTGAAAGGAAAAGGCATGCCGGGAACCGGTGGCGGTGAGGCCGGTGATCTGCTCCTTAACATTACCGTGGCAGAAAAACCGGGATGGGAGCGCAAGGAGATGGATGTTTACTCGACCGTCCGCATTCCGTTTACCACCGCAGTCTTCGGCGGTGAGGCGCTGGTTTCCACCCTGTACGGCAATGTCCTGTGCAAGATCGCAGCCGGGACGCAGTCGGGAACCAAGATTAAATTAAAGGGAAAAGGCATTGTTTCCATGAAGAATCCGTCCATCCATGGCAATCAGTACGTGACGGTTCAGATCGATGTCCCGAACCATCTGACCCCCGAGGCAGAACAGAAACTTCGCGAATTTGAACACGCCTGCGGACTGAACAAAAACAGTCAGGGCGGACCCAACGGCAGGAGCGCAGCTTGACGGCTCCTGCCGTTTTTTACTGAACGTCTGTAAAGCCAAAAATATCATAGAATTTTTGCCCTATTATTTTCATATATATGGTTGTGATTTTCATAAATATGATATTTTAATTGTAGGCAATCCACAATTTCATCACTTTTTAATTGTCATGAAATTACCACAGCTATATATTCAACATTTTTTCACACTTTATACCTATCTTTCTTATCTATTTTATCTGTTTTTACTTCACTTTCATTTCTTTTTTTAGATATTTTGCAATAAATATCTTGTATTTTTCGCTCGTTTTATGTTATAGTAAACACATAATTGCATCGAAAAATATAACGCATTTTATTTCACATTTATGAAAGGAGTTTACACCTTATGAGCAGACTCGTTATACCTACTAACAGCGAGGCTCAGAATGTCGTAGAAGGGCTTTACAAGGATCTGGAACGGCGCATCATCGCCAGCCCGCCAGGTCTTTGTCCTGTCGACCTGACCGCTGCATTTTTAAAAATGTGCCATGCACAGACCTGCGGCAAATGCGTTCCCTGCCGAATCGGTCTCGCGCAGCTCTCCAATCTTCTGGAAGACATCCTGAACGGAAAAGGAACCATGAAGCATTTAACCATGCTGGAGGAAACAGCCCGTGTCATCGAAAGCACGGCTGACTGTGCCATCGGCTATACCGCTGCCCAGATGGTTTTAAAAGGACTGGACGGCTTCAAAGAGGATTTTATGGAACATATCTTACACAACCGCTGCCGCAGTAATCTTGATCAGCCGGTTCCCTGTGTAGCTCTGTGCCCGGCCGGAGTTGATATTCCGGGTTACATCGCCCTGACCGGTGAAGGACGCTATGCCGATGCAGTCCGCCTGATCCGCAAGGATAACCCATTCCCAACCGCCTGTGCGCTGGTATGCGAACATCCATGTGAGTCCCGCTGCCGCCGCAACATGCTGGATAATTCTATCAATATCCGCGGTATCAAACGTGTAGCTGTGGATATGGCAGGATATGTACCGGCACCGGCCTGTCCAACCTCCACCGGCAAGCGCATCGCGATCATCGGCGGCGGCCCCAGCGGCCTGAGCGCTGCTTATTATCTGCAGCTGATGGGACATCAGACCACTGTATTTGAAAAACGCAAGAAACTCGGCGGCATGCTGCTGTACGGAATTCCAAGCTACCGCCTGCCACGAGAGCGCCTGCAGGATGATATCAATGTTATTCTGGAAACCGGTGTGGAAGTCCGTCTCGAAACTTCAGTCGGCAATGAGCCGGGACAGCTGTCTCTGGAAGAACTCCGCAAAGAATATGATGCTATCTACATCGCCATCGGCGCTCATAGTGATAAAAAGATTGGTATTGAGGGAGAAGATGCCGGCGGTGTTATCTCCGCTGTCGAATTTCTCCGTGCCATCGGTGACGGCAAATATCCGGATCTTAGCGGCAAGAAGGTCTGTGTTATCGGCGGCGGCAACGTAGCCATGGACGTAGCCCGTTCTTCTGTCCGCCTGGGCGCAGACAAGGTGGCAGTTGCCTACAGACGCCGCAAAGCTGATATGACAGCTCTTCCGGAAGAGGTTGAAAGTGCCATGGCTGAAGGCGTAGAGATCATGGAACTTTACGCACCGGAGCGGATTGAAGCAGACGAGGACGGCCAGGTAAAAGCTCTCTGGGTAAGCCAGCAGATGCCGGGAGAAATCCGCGGCGGACGTCCTTTACCGAAGGCTATCGGCACCGACTCTATCCCGGTTGAATGTGATATCGTCATCGCAGCTGTGGGGCAGGGCATCGAAAGCCGTTACTTCGTAGAACAGGGTATCGACGCAAAATGGGGCATCATCCAGGCAACCGGATGGACCTCCATTCAGAATATGCCGGGTATCTTCGCCGGAGGCGACTGTGCAACCGGACCGGCAACCGTGATCCGTGCAATCGCTGCCGGCAAGGTAGCCGCAGCCAACATCGACCAGTATCTCGGCTACAACCACGAGATTACCTGCGATGTGAAGATTCCGGAACCGGATCTCTCCGACCGTACTCCTTGCGGGCGTGTCAACATGACAGAGCGGCCCGCCGGAGAACGCAAATGTGACTTTACACTTACCGAATGCGGCATGAGCCTCAAGGAGGCTGGCCAGGAAGCCAGACGCTGCCTGCGCTGTGATCACTTCGGTTATGGAAACTTCAAAGGAGGGCGGACCACATCATGGTAAATACGAATCTTGTATCCATCAAAATTAATAATATACCACTGCAGGTTCCAGAAGGAACCCGGATTCTGGACGCCTGCCGCGACAACGGTTTTCACGTTCCTTATCTTTGCTATCTGAAAGATATCAATGAGATCGGTGCCTGCCGTGTCTGCGTTGTAGAAGTGAAGGGAATCCACCATCTCGTTACCTCCTGCAACAACCAGGTTCAGGAAGGCATGGAGATTCTCACAAACTCTCCCAGAGTCCGTGAAGCCCGCAAGATCAACGTAGAACTGCTTCTTTCCCAGCATCACACCAACTGTCCCACCTGTGTACGCAGTTCCAACTGTGAATTAAAACAGGTGGCAAGTGATCTGAACCTGACCGTTGACCGTTATAAAAACGAATATCCGGAAATGATCTGGACTTCTACTTTCCCACTGATCCGCGATGCGGGAAAATGTATCAAATGCATGCGCTGCGTCCAGATCTGCGACAAGATCCAGACCTTAAATATCTGGGATGTGTCCGGAACCGGTTCCCATACAACCGTCGATGTTTCCCACAATCTGGAAATCAAAGAATCCGACTGTTCTCTCTGCGGACAGTGCGTTACCCACTGCCCGACTGCCGCTCTCCAGGAGCGGGATGATGTGGAAGCCATCAATGGTATCCACGGTGAACTGGCAAATGATGACAAGGTAACCGTAGCGGTTGTCGCTCCGGCTGTCCGGGCCGCATGGGGTGAAGAATTTGGTCTTTCCCCGGAATTTGCTACTGACAGACGTTTCGTATCCACCTTAAAATCCGTTGGATTTGACTATGTATTCGATGTTGACTTTGCAGCCGATCTGACCATCATGGAGGAAAGCAACGAGCTTTTAGCCCGCTTACAGCAGCCGGATAAATACAGCTGGCCTATGTTCACCTCCTGCTGCCCTGGCTGGGTCAGCTTTGCAAAGAGCCAGTATCCGGAGCTTCTGCCGCAGCTTTCCACTGCCAAGTCCCCGCAGCAGATGTTCGGTGCTGTCATCAAAACTTATTTTGCACAGAAAAAAGGCATTGCACCGGAAAATATTACCTGTGTTTCCATCATGCCGTGTATGTCCAAGAAGCGCGAACTGACTCTTCCGGGCATGGACAGCGCCGGAACCGGACAGGATATTGATTATGTTCTGACCACCCGTGAGATATGCCGTCTCATCAAGGCCGATCATATCGATGTATCCAGACTTCCGGAGTGCGATTTTGACGATCCTCTCGGTGAAGCAACCGGAGCCGGTGTGATCTTCGGTGCCAGCGGCGGCGTACTGGAAGCAGCGCTTCGTACCGCTTACCACACCGTAACCGGTGAAAATCCGGAGATCGACGAGCAGAGTCCGCTGAAGGTTCTGCGCCAGATCGGTTCCTTTAAGGAACTGGAGATCGATATCAAGGGTGTGAAACTGCACTGTGCAGCACTCAGCAGCCTAGGAGAGGCCAGACGCCTCATTCAGGCGATGAAACGCGGCGAATGCCACTATGATTTCGTTGAAGTCATGGCATGTCCGGGCGGCTGTATCAACGGCGGCGGTCAGCCGATCCGCCCATCCTTCCAGAATAAGCCGAAGGACTGCGCAGACCGCGACCAGTGCCTGCGCGGCTACGACGCCCGCAGCGCCATCCGGTTCAGCCATGAAAACAAGGCGGTTCAGACACTGTATGACGAGTATCTTGAAGCTCCGTTATCCGATCGTGCACATCATCTGCTGCATGTGGAGGAATATTAATATATCCAAACAGCCACACAACAAAACCCCAGAGAGTTGCCGCTCTCTGGGGTTTTGTGTCATTCACAGATGACCAATCTGAGGCTAGTTACCAACTACTTACTCTATCTTTTCTTCTAGCCTCTCAGCCTCTCTTCAATCTCCTCCATCTCCGGAATTGCCGAGATTCCGCCGCGGCGTTCGACGCACAGGCTTGCCACTGCGTTGCCGACCCTGCCAAACTGAATCATCTGCGCCCGGGTCAGGTGTTCCGGCGAGGTTTCTTCCTGCAGATAGGAGGCGAGAAAACCTCCCCAGAAGGAATCACCAGCGCCGGTTGTATCGACCGCATGGGAGGAAAAGCCCTCCGCTTTTACGATTCCATTTTCATTGCCGATCAGGGCGCCATCTCTTCCGAGCGTCACTGCCACCAGGTGCACGCCCTGACGGAGCAGATACTGAATCGCTTCCTCCGGGTCCTGATACGGGGTCAGAAGCGAGGTTTCTTCATCCGAAATCTTCATCATATCTACATAGGGAATCAGCGACTGCATCCGAAGCTGTGCGGTCTCCGGATCACTCCAGAGCGCCGCCCGGTAGTTCGGATCGTAGGAAATCACCGCACCGCTGTTTCTAGCAATATTGATCGCCTCATAGGTTGCCGTCCGGGATGGATCATCGGTCAGCGACAGGGAACCGACATGAAATACTCTCGTATTTTCCAGGATCTCCGGATCGATCTCTTTCATGCACAGATTCGTATCTGCCCCCGGCTTTCTCGCAAAGGCAAATTCGCGCTCCCCGTTTTCTTTCAGGCTTACAAATGCAAGCGTGGTAAAATACTTCTCATCCTGAATCAGGTTGTCCGTATTGATACCTGCCCGGATCAGGGTTTCCTTCAGGAAATCACCGTGCATATCCTTACCCACCTTGCCAATAAATGCTGTCTTCCTTCCAAATTTCGCAGCCGCCGCCAGCAGATTGGCCGGCGCACCTCCCGGATTCTGCTCAAACAGACGCATTCCCTGCTGTGAAACGCCTGCTGGAGTAAAATCAATCAGAAGCTCTCCCAGCGCTGTGATGTCTGTTTTTATTCTCATACGAATCATCCTCCGTATTACAAGTTATATCAATGGTGCCGCCATCCAGCCCTCTCACAGGCGGACAGCCACATCCGTTCGTCTCTCACAAGGAATTTTACTTCCGAATCGCGATATTTGCAAATTCTACTTTCGCGTCCTGCGCCAGCAGACCGAGCTCGTACTCCGGTTTCCGGAAAATACGATAGGTAAATGCCACCTGCTCGCCCACAAATACCTCTACCATGTCATGATCCACCGAAATCTTGACGTCGATTGCCGCGCCATTTTCAATCGCGAAGGTTTTCTCTGCCACGCGCACGCCATCCGGTCCCGGTTCCGTTGCTTTCGGAACCGCCTGGCAGGACTGCTCCCAGAACGGGTCAACTCCCATCGGCAGGGACAGAAGGGACACTCGCTGCATCGCCACATCAAACTCTAAGAACAGGCAGCCGCTTGCCTCCCAGTCGGATTTCAACAGGATTCCGAAGGAATCATTCGCTTCTTTCGGGATCACCGTGCCGGTAAACAGGAACTTTTCTTCCGGCTGCTCCAGGAAACCATACGAGGTTGTCCCGCATCCATCCAGCTCAACCGTTGTATCTCCATACAGCTTGTATTCTCCCATGACCGGAAGGTATTTCCAGTCAACTTTCTCTTTAAAGCAGTTTACATATTCTTCCGGAAGCTTCACGTCCAGCTGTCCGTCTGCCGTTGCAACGACCTCATGCGGAATACAGAACGTGCCGCCCCAGTACCACTCGCCGCGGTCGCTGTTTTCTGCACGGTCATGCGCCCAGGCAAAATAGAAACGGCGCCCGTTGTCATCCTGCATGGATTTAGCTGCATAGAAGCGGCGTCCGCCGATGCCGTCTTTCTTCGGCTTTTTCCACGGTCCAAACGGAGATTTGGAAGTGCGGTAAATCGTGTTGACAAACTCGGAAAAGCGGGAATAGGAAAGATACCAGGTATCGCCTATCTTGTACATCTCGCTGCATTCCGGACAATTCGTATTGCCTGCCGAATACAACGGACCATAATACTCCCAGTTTACCAGATCTTTCGAGCGGTACAGGACGATACAGCCGCGTCTTGTCACCGGCATATCCAGCCGTCTCGCCGAGATCAGAATCCAGTAGCATTTATCTTCCTCATTATAAAATACATACGGATCACGCCAGTCCAGCTTTTCATATAACTCTATCATCGGCGTGATAACCGGGTTTGCCGCGTCCTTCGTCCAGGTGATACCATCCTCGCTCGTCGCATGGCAGATCGTCTGCTGATATTCTGCCGTCAGGCAGTAACCCGTATAGAATGCGTGATATTTTCCTTCGCCGTAGATAACCGATCCCGTCCACACGCCGGACGCATCCGGCTCATCGCCCTCGCCCGGATACAGTGCTGTCGGCAGCTCCTCCCAGTGCACCAGATCCTCCGAAACAGAGTGGCTCCATGTAGTACGCAGTCTCGCCGGATATACCGTGGTTCCTGGCGGGGATGTCAGTGAAAAAATATGATATTTACCTTCATGATAAAACGGAATCGCGTCACCGGTCGAATCCGCAAATGACATTTTTCTGAAAAAGTCCATTCTTCTCTCCTTGCCTTTCTAAATGTGCTCTTGGAATCATTTCTTTTTTCTGAGGAGTGCCAGATTGCCCTTCTGGGAATCCAGTACAACCGCGCAGGCAATGATCAGACCCTTTACAATCAGCTGCCAGTAGGAGCTGACACCGATCAGATTCAGACCATTGGAAATAATACCGATTACCATCGCACCAAATACTGTGCCGCTGATACGTCCGCGTCCGCCTGCCATCGAGGTTCCGCCGAGGACACAGGCTGCGATCGCATCCATCTCATAGCCACTTCCGACGGACGGCTGTCCGGAATACATTCTCGATGCCAGAACCAGACCTGCAAACGCCGCCAGGGCGCCCGACAATGTAAACACGATGATCTCGACTTTCTTGATCGGAACACCAGAGAGACGCGCCGCCTCACGGTTTCCGCCGATTGCATACACATAGGTACCAAATTTTGTTTTAGAAAGCAGAAAACTAAATACGATAATTAAAATAACCATATAGACAACCGGCAGCGGAATAATGTTAAACAGATAACCCGTTCCGATTGCAATGAAAAACTTATCCGTAATACGGGTGGACTGTCCGCCCGAATATACATACGCGATACCGTTGCAGACATTCATCATTGCCATCGTAATGATAAATGCCGGAACACGGAATTTCGATACAACCATACCATCAATCAGACCAGCCACAACACCGATGATGATGCCAGCCGCAATCGCCACGCCAATCGGAAGTCCCTGATTAACTACAAATCCTACGGTCAGAGTTCCGCTCATCGCTACGATCGCGCCAACTGCCAGATCGATGTGTCCGAGAATAATAATCAACGTCATTCCCAGTGCAATGTATGTATTAATGGAAATCTGTCTGAGCACTGAAATGATATTGCTCGGTGTCAAAAATTTATCGGTTGCCAGTGCGACTACCACACATAAGATAACCAGCACTCCAATAATTCCTGTATTTCCGGTAAATACCGAGAGTACCGAATTGCCTGCTGTACTTTTCTTTCCGTTCATCACTCTTCGCCTCCTGCTGCATACTGCATGATTCTCTCCTGATCCAGTTCTTCTCTTCCGAGCATTCCCGTCATTTTTCCCGCCTTGATGACACATACGTTATCGCACATATTGATGATCTCCGGCAGCTCGCTGGATACCATGATAACGGCGATACCCGCCTTCGCCAGCTCATTAATAACGGAATAAATCTCAAACTTCGCATTGACATCGACGCCTCTCGTCGGCTCGTCCAGAATCAGGACATCCGGCTTGATTGCCAGCCATTTTCCAAGGACAATCTTCTGCTGGTTTCCGCCGGAAAGACTTCCCGCTTCCACCAGTTCCACCCGGTCTGCCACTGCTTTGATATGAAGCTTTTCTTTATAATAATCAATCACTTCCTGACATTTCCGGTCGCTGATGGCAATTCCGTTAATATAAGAGTCAATCGATGCCAGCGTGAGGTTAAAACCGACCGTATTGCCAAGGACAAGTCCCTGTTTTTTCCGATCCTCCGGCACCAGTCCGATGCCCGCCTTGATTGCCTGGATCGGTGTCGTGAAGCGGACTTCCTTTCCATTTAAAAGAATGGTTCCGCTCTGGTATTTTCTGGCTCCAAAGATACATTCCATGATCTCGCTTCGTCCGGCTCCGACCAGACCCGCAAATCCCAGGATCTCTCCCTTTCTTACCCGGAAGCTGATATCTGAGAACACACCCTCACAGGTTAAATTCTTCACTTCCAACGCCGTTTCTGCATGTCCCAGATCGTTGTAATCTCTGGCATAGAAGCTCTCTAACTCCCGTCCTACCATCATGGCTACCAGCTCGTTCGCATTCGTCTCCGATGTTTTTTTCGTTCCCACATAGGCGCCATCGCGGATGATGGTAACCCGATCCGAGATCCGGAACAGTTCTTCCATACGGTGGGAAATATATATAATGCTTACCTGTTTTGCTTTTAATCTCTCAATGATTCCAAATAACTGTTCTACCTCGTCATTGGAAAGGGAGGACGTCGGCTCGTCCATGACGATGATCCGTCCGTCGAAGGATACCGCCTTTACAATCTCAACCATCTGCTGCTGGGCGATCGTCAAAGATTCTACCAGCGTATCCGGGTGGATATTGACCCCGAGGTTTGCCAGCATCTCGCCTGCCCGGCGGTTCGTCTCCCGCATATCCACGGTGCCGAATTTCGTCTTGATTTCCCGTCCCAGGAACAGGTTCTGCGCGACCGTCAGATACGGAACCAGGACGATCTCCTGATGTATGATTCCGATTCCTTTCTCCTGGGCGTCCGAAACACCATTTATCTCAACTTCCTGACCATTAATCTTGATTGTTCCGCTGTCCGGTTTATAAATTCCTCCAAGGACCTTGATAAGCGTTGATTTACCCGCTCCATTTTCTCCCAGAAGCGCATGAACCTCGCCCATTTCCAGGGAAAAATTGATCCCTGACAATGCATAGATCCCGGAAAAACTTTTCTTGATATCTATCATTTCCAGAATTGTTTTTCCCATAGAACCCTCCGTTTTTTAGAAATGCGGCAATGAACCCCATCGCCGCATTTTCCATGTTTTATTTTATTTCACGTAACTATTAAGCTTCCTCGCAGTTCATTACTGCCAGTCGTTCAGAGTCTTCTCTGCCTCTTCTTTCTCTACCAGATGGGAATCCAGATATACTTTCTTCTCATCGATTGCGGTATCGCCGCCTACATATTTCTCAGCTGCGTCAAATGCATATTCTGCAATCTGAAGCGGAACCTGGCATGCAACTGCGGTGAACTCGCCGTCTAAGAGTGCCTGTTTTCCATCCGGGGATGCATCGATACTATATACACCGATCTCGCCGGTCTTGTTTGCTGCCTTGATAGCTGCTGCCGCACCCAGGGCAGACGGGTCATTGATACAGAAGAATGCTTCCAGATCCGGGTTTGCTGTGATAATATCCTCAGCCAGTCCCATCGACTGATCCAGCGCTGCACCGCCATCCTGCTGTGCTACAATCTCAAATTTATCTTTCTGATCGCCAAGGCCCTCAAGGAAACCATTGACACGATCCACGCAGCTTTCATTGGACGGGAAATCCAGAACTGCAATCTTTGCGCCATCCGGATAATCTTTCGTCATCTGCTCGCCCACTAACTGGCCTGCCATATATGCGTTGGTTCCAACGAACTGTGTCACGAACTGTTCGATATCATCATCGATGACCGCGGTATCTACGTTGAAAATCGGAATACCCGCATCTGCAATCTCAGCCAGTCCGGAGGTAATACCTGCGGAGTCAACCGGGATAACAAATACTGCATCGTAACCGCTGTTTGCACAGTCAGATAACTGGCTGAGCTGCTTGTTTAAATCATAATCCGGATCCAGGCAGGTATAGGAAATGCCGTTTTCCTTGCACAGCTCGCTGAGCTTTGCATCAATGGAACTCTGGAAAGTATTGTTTAAAGTATTCGTACAGAATGCAAACGATAAATCGCTGGTCTTTGCCTCAGCCCCCTGCGTATCTGCCGCTGCCTCAGAAGCATCGGCTGCCGCTGTTGTATCGGTACTGCTGGAAGAGCCGCATCCTGCCAGCATTGCTGCCATCATGCAAACTGAAAGACCTGCTGCTGTAAATCTAAGACTTTTTTTCATAAATCTGATCCTCCTCTTACTTCATCACTGTTTAGTGCATTTCAAACGGATTGTTATAGTTTTCTTTTTATTTTTACGTAAAAATTTTTCTCTCTGGAAGGAGTCTCCCTGTCTGATATCTAGATATTACTCTATTCCATGCCCTTTCGTCAATACTCTTGTGGCATATTGCACTAATTTCAGCGATATATTCATCCTGTTTTATTGATATTTATGCATTTCTACCGTTCCTTTTATTTTTTTACGTAAATTTCATTCATCTTATCGTTTTACCCCAATTTTTGTGCTATAATCAAAAACAGAAATATAAAACTGCGGCAAATCCAAATCCAGCCGCGCAGGAACCGCCGGACTAAATCCGTACCAGCAAGGGGGAGTTTTATGACCATCAAAGAAATCGCCGCAAAGGCAGGCGTCTCCATCGCCACCGTTTCCCATGTTATCAACCATACGCGCTATGTCAGCCCGGAACTGGTGGATAAAATCGAAGCTATTATTGAAGAAAGTGGATATTCTGAAAAAATCAAAAAAAAGGTGCGTAAAATCCGCAGCGGACGCAGTTCACAGATTGTCGCTGTCTTTCCAAATATCAAGAGCGCGCTCTACTGCGATCTGTGCAATCAGCTGCAGTCCTACGCGACCAGCCAGGGCTATCAGTTTTACACCGCCGTCACCAACGACAACCTGGAAGAGGAGAAAAGCATCCTGCAAAACTTAATCTCCAGTGCCAAGACCATCGGCATCTTTCTCTCCCCGGCAAGCAGCAATCCGGCTGCCTATTCATTTCTCTATGAATCCGGTATCCCGTTTGTCTGTGTCGAACGATTCATCGATGACGATGTCACTCCACGGATCCTTTTTGATTACACCAAAGCATTTCACTCCGCTACTTCCTATTTTTTTGAGAGCGGACACGAAAATGTGCTGTTTCTGGTAGAAAAAACAGACAGCCTCGCCAAACAGGACAAGATTGCCGGATATGAGCGGGCGCTTCTCTCCGCCAACCATACCCTGAGCAGTTCCTGCATCGCGGAGATCAATCTGTATCAGTCCAGTGATACCATCAGCCTGAATATTCAGAAAAGCATCACCCGGTATCTCCCCACCGCTATCATCGCCGGTGGAAACCGGCTGACTATGTTTCTTCTCAAGGCGCTGCGGGAGCTGGGAAAAGACTGTCCGCGCGATATTTCCATCATCGGATTTGACGATATGCTCTGGTGCGAGCTGACCGCCCCACCGCTATCCTGCATCCACCGGGACATCGACCAGATGGCAGAACTCGCCTCGCAGGCACTCTTTGACGAGATCAACCACCTCTCCGGCGCGCCTTTGACCCGCTATGCAGATGTAGAGCTGATTTTGCGTGATTCCACCCGGATCATCGACAACGGTCCGCTCGGTGAACACGCCGTCTCCCCGGACAGCATCCGCCTCTCCAAGGAGGAAAAACAGCTTTTGCGAACTGGAAATTACCGCGTCGCCATCTCCTTCCACTACACTGGAACCGCCTGGGCTGCCCTGCATCAGAAAGGCATCCGGGATGAACTGGAACAGTACGGAATCGATATTATTTCCACCATGGACGCCCATTTTGATCCTGCTCTCCAGAATATGCAGCTCGAAAGCATCAAAATGCAGCACCCGGACGCCGTCATCGCCATCCCCACCGACGATGTCCAGACGGGTCCGGCATTTCAGGAATTGTCCAAAATGACGCGGCTGGTCTTTTTAAGCAATGTCCCGCAGAATTTTAGCCGGAACAATTACGTCTCCTGTATCTCCGTCAATGAGCGGGAAAATGGCACCAATACAGGGCGCATGATCGGTGAATATCTGAAAGAAAAACCGCATGCCAAAGTCGGCTTCATCATCCACGGTGCCATGTTTTACGGCACTACTGAGCGTGATAACTGTGCCGAAAAAATATTAAGGGAATCCTATCCCAATATCGAGATCACTGCCAGAAAAGGCTTCATCCAAATCGAAAATGCTTACAAGGTATGCTTTGAAATGATAAGCGAGCACCCGGATATCCAGGCGCTCTATGTGAGCTGGGACCGCCCCGCTCTGCTCGCCATCAAGGCCCTGAAAGCTTTGAACCGGACAGATATTGCTGTCTTTACCACGGATCTGGATTTTGAGATTGCAGAAGAAATGAATCAAGGATTTGTAAAAGGACTCAGCACCCAGAGACCATATGACCAGGGAAAAGCGGCCGCTCTTGCAGTCGCCAAATCCCTGGTCAGTGATAACGTCCCCAAATATATCGGCGTGCAGCCCTATGTAGTTCATGAAAAACAGCTGAAACGTGCCTGGAAGGATATTTTCTTTGAGGCACTGCCGGAGGAGCTGGGGGAGAAGCAGATGGGTCAGTAGCTATTTTCCAAACCCATACACCTCTTCCGGATATAGGCGCATCCCGCTTTCTTTTAAAATTTTGCCAACCACCTCCCCCCATGATATGATAAAGTTATTCGTAACAATTCCGTATCTTCAGAAAGGAGCATCATCGATGGCACCCCTAAAAATCCCTGTTGGTATTTCTGATTTTAAAAAGCTGCGCGAAGACGGCTATTATTATATTGATAAAAGCGGGCTGATCGCTGATCTTCTGACGAATAACTCGGAAGTCACCCTGATTACCCGCCCGCGTCGTTTTGGAAAAACACTGGCGATGAGTATGCTTGCCAATTTTTTTGATATTCGAAAAAAAAGCCCGAATCTTTTTACCGGACTTCAAATCGAATCTCGTCCAGATCGATGAACGCATGTATACAAAAGAATTTGAAGGAAATTATGATGAAATTTTCTGTTATGGAATTTCCTTCTTCAAGAAACGGTGTATGGTAAAGGGGATAGGTAAATAATGCTGGCATCTGTTTTTATACACAAATAGGGCGTCTGTCGCATTTACAAATATGCTGGCCGATAACCCTATTTTATAGCCAAAAGGAGCTGCTGCACGGTTTGTGCAACAGCCCCTTCTTACATCTTCACTTATTAAATTCTTACAGTCTCGCAATCACTGCGTCCACATATTCCTCGGTGGTTGCAGTTCCATGCAGATCTCTTGTCAGGTGCTTGCCTTCTGCCAGAACCTCATCCACAGCCTTGCGGATGCGTCCGGCGGTCTCATTTTCACCTAAGTACTCTAACATCATGCAGGCAGACCACAGGAATGCGGTCGGGTTTGCCAGGTGCTTGCCTGCAATATCCGGTGCACTGCCATGTACGGCCTCAAACATAGCATAGTCAGAACCGATATTGCTGGATGGAACGAGTCCCAGGCCTCCGATCAGGCCGCTGCACAGGTCCGAAAGAATATCTCCGTACAGGTTCTGCATTACCATAACATCAAACTGGTTTGGATTCATGACAAGCTGCATGCAGGTGTTATCGATGATTTTATCATCACCTTCAATCTCCGGATATTCCTTTGCAATCTCTTTGAAAATGGAAAGGAACATGCCATCGGACATTTTCAGGATATTTGCCTTATGAATACAGGTTACTTTCTTGCGTCCGTTCTTTTTCGCATACTCGAATGCATCGCGGATAATGCGCTCGCTTGCCTGTCTTGTAACAATCTTAATTGCATGAACCGTATCCGGATTTACCTGCTCCTCTACACCAACATAAAGACCTTCTGTATTTTCGCGGAAAATCACGATATCCACATTCTCAAATGGAGTTTTTACTGCCGCGTTGGACTTAACCGGGCGGATATTGGCATACAGGTCATACTGTCCGCGAAGTGTTACATTCAGGGAGCGGAATCCTTTTCCAACCGGAGTCGTAATCGGGGATTTTAAGAGTACTTTGGTGCGCTCGAAGGAAGCATAAGCTTCCTCTGGAATCAAAGCACCGTTGCGTTTCCACTCATCCTCACCAACATTGAAAATTTCATATTCCAGCGGTGCATCTGCCGCTTTTAAAATCTTTAACACATTATCAACTAACTCCGGACCGATACCATCGCCGCGAAATACTGTAATTTTATGACTCATTTCTTTATCCTCCTTCTTGATTTTCCCAATCGTAACTGTTCAGTACCTTCACAGTCACGCGCAGTAAATGCGCAGACCTACTGAACAGTTACTTCCAATCTTCATATATTATCGAAAGCTGCCAGAACAGGCTGACAGCTTTTCGAACAAACAACTTCTCATTCAAGTCGAACGTCCCTTACAGAACAACTGCTACAATCAGGTTATATGCCGCACAGCAGATAACGCTGATCGGCACTGCCACAAAAAGCAGGCGGTTGAACAGGTGATTTCGGTCTTCCTCGTTTCCGCAGGAACCAAGAATCAGGCTGCCGCCGGATGAGAACGGGCTGATCGCACTGCTCTGTGCACCAAGAATCGTGCAGGCAAAGAGTGCTGCCGGATTTAATCCGGTTGCTGCCGCAAGTCCCGGAATCAGCGGGAACAGGGCCGGTGCTACAACACCGGTTGTAGAACTGAAGAAACTCATAAATGCGCCTACAAAGCTGAATGCCAGCGGAATCAGGGCTGTCGGAACATTGGAACCAATCCATGCGGATAATGCATCAATGGTACCGGCCTGAACTGCAACGGCGATAAGCATGCCGGCTCCGGCAATCATGAGGATGGTGTTCCACGGCACACGTGCGATAACTTCCTTCTGCGGTGCCAGATCAAAGAGCAGTGCGATGATGGTAAAGCAGAATGCCACCAGTCCTACATCAACCTTTCCGGCAATTTTTCCAATCAGCTCATTGCCAGGAACTGCCATCTTTAAGAGCGGGAATACCAGGACAATCACCATCATCAGAATCATTAAATGCAGGGTTGTTTTCTGCTTTTTATCAAAGGGTTCCGGACGGTTGAAGGTTACGCCCTTTCCAATACCGCGGTTGCTCTTGAAACCGAAGCGGAAAATTGCAATCAGAATCAGGGAAAATACAATCGCGAAACCAAAAATTTTCATTTCATCTACAAAGGAATTCGTTGCTTCAAATGCCGGTTCTGCTTCATAAGCAGTATCAATCAGACCGCGGAATACGACGCCCAGCGAAGCTGTGGGGAAGTTTCCGCCTGCCAGTGCACCGCAGTTGATCGCCACCGCACCGGTCAGCTTGTCCATCTTTGCTTCCTCACAGATAAGGATGGTAATCGGTGCCAGGAATGCCAGAACGGTAAAGTATGCAGCGCCCATAACAGAAAGTACAACTGCTACAAAAAATAATGCAAAAGGAAGCATGCCCGGAAACTTACGGCACATATAGAGAAGACTGGCCGACATTTTTTCAAGGGTTCCATTCACAGCTGCAAAGTTGTAAAACAGTGATACTGACAGGATGACGAACATGGTGCTGACCGGCCAGAAGCCAATCAGTTCTTTTGTTTTCAATCCCATGCCAAAACAACCAATCAGGTATGCAAAGGCAATACAGAAAAATCCCGTATTGATTTTCGTTTTATATCCCAATATAACGGCAACCGCAATGGATGCCACCAAAACTGCACTTAACATATGATGCGTCCCCCTATTCTTCGATGCCCAACAGTTTTGCCGGAATAGTGTGTGTCATATGGTACACGTGTTCTTCCGGAATTCCATGATCTACCAGATACTGCATATATTCTGCCAGCGCCAGCTCCCAATGCGGGTTTTCTGTCTGGCCGCCATCGGTATCAACCATGACATTTTTATAGCCAACCTCTTTGATGAGTTCCAGGTTGTCTGCCAGATTGCTCTTATACTTTCCGCCGCCCATGTTCTGTGCATAGCAGCGCTCTAAGATAACGTCATAATCCTTTACCAGGCGAAGCTGATCCTCATGGCTCATGCCTACAATCCACCATTCAGGATGGGTTACAACGATGTTTTTTACTCCCATATCCCGTGCAGCTTCCACAACTGTGAAAATCTCCTCCGGTGCGATGTGAGCGGTTCCCAGTACCGCATTGTGGTCGCGAATCAGTTCCAGCACGGAACGAAGCTCCGGAACGATCTTTCCATCTTTTACGACCTCCACGCTCTGGCTCAGATCCTGGTTCATCTTCTGCATATGGTTCTTCGCCGACTGGGTCGGAAGCCATACCACCTTTGCTCCCAGGCGAAGTGCCACATCGACTGCCTTCGGATTGATGCCGCCGACTACCTTATTTAAGGTAATACTGCCAAACATCGTAAAATTGTTCGTTTTCCCGTGTACAATCTCGTTGTGGCGATTGCACAGATACGCCCGATCCATCGTGGTTCCCTGATGCGTCTTGATGACGATAGCGCGTGCCCCAACCCGGATCGCCGCCTCCATCAGTTCGAAATCATCATACGCCCGCAGACGCAGATCTGGATTCGTGTGAACGTGCATGTCGATAACACCCTTCATTAAATCCTGTTTCATCTTGCTTATTCCTCCTATTTATAGTCGTCCACAAAGGCTTTTTCAAAGCTGCGTTCCCTCGCCGGATTTCTATTCGATTTTCCAGCCGCTGCTTCAGTCTCTGCCATTGATTTTTGCTTGTTTTTATCTTATACTATTTTTGTTATAGGAGAAAGACAAGATTTGTTATACCATATATCGGAAATTCCGATACCTCGTAAGGGAGATTTTCATGGATTTAAAGGAACTAGACTATATCGTAACCGTCGCTAACGAGGGAAGCATCTCCCGCGCAGCTGAAAAACTGTTTATGGCGCAGTCGAGCTTAAGCCAGGCGGTTCGCCTGTTTGAACAGGATCTGGGGACGCCGATTTTCGTCCGTACTGCCCGCGGGGTCCGTCCAACCTCTGCCGGGGAGGCATTTATTTTCCATGCCAGACAGATTTTACAGCAGTACCAGGAGGCACGCAGCGAGGCTTCGGATATTGAAAATTTAAAGGGCGGCACTGTCATTTTCGGCATCAGTACCTACCGGGGAACCTACCTGCTGCCGCCGGTCCTGAAAAAATTCCATGCCCTGTATCCACGGGTTCATGTGGAGATCTGTGAGATGGACAGTATTGATCTGGAAAATAAGATTTTAGAGGGACTTTTAGATCTGGCGCTGATAGCCGCGCCGCCGGTTCGGATCAAACACGGTGTGGATTTCTTGATGCGGGATGAGATCATGATCGCCACCACCGCCGACCACCCGGTCATGGCGTTTGCGAAGCCATGTGAATCGGAGCCGGAACAGATGTGGATCGACCTAAAGGACACCGCACCATTTGAGTATATTCTGGGACCGCCCAGCACCGTCCTCGGACGGACTGGCCGCCGCTCCCTGCGCGAGGCTGGCGTGGAACCGCTGGGACTCGACACCTACCTCTCCGCCTCCTTCGCTGCGGCGATGGCGCGGGAGGGAGTCGGACTCGCATTCACCTACCGTTCCTGCCGCATCATGCGGGATGAGTTCCGCTATCTGCGGATCGGGAAAGATGGTATTTTCCTCGATCTGGCGCTCGCCTGGCCCGCTGGAAAATACCGCTCGCGGGCGGCGATGGCGCTCGCGAAGCTGTTTCAGGAGATGGCGCCGGAGCTGCTGCGGAAATAATTTTCGCGAATTAAACATCAAAACAAAACGTTTCAGCGCTGCTGGATTTACCGTTTTTCCGTTTTCTAACCATTTTCATTCTATCAAAAACAGCCGCCCCGCGATTCATTTCATCCTTCGCGAAGCGGCTGTTCTTTTAACTATATTTACTCAAAGCAAACCCGCTCTGCCCCTTCAATCTGAAGAGTGGTCTGGTAGAATTTCGTCAGTGCGCGGATTGCGTACTCAACGTCCTTCACACCTGCCGTTTCGTAGCAGGAATGCATCGCAAGCTGCGGCAGACCGATATCGACGGCATGGACGCTGACCTGCGTGTTGGAAAGGTTTCCAAGGGTGGAACCGCCTAAAATATCACTGCGGTTTGCAAACACCTGAACCGGAACACCTGCCTCATTGCAGACATTCGTAAATACCGCACGGCTGAATGCGTCCGTGGTGTATTTCTGGTTCGCGCTCTCCTTGATGACGATACCTTTGTTCATCCAGGAGCAGTTGACTGCATCCGTCTTCTCCCCGTGGTTCGGGTGAACGGCGTGTGCGTTGTCGCAGCTTACGAGGAAAGAACCGGCAACTGCCTGATAGTAGTCCTCCGGCGTCTTTCCAAGTGCGCCGTTGATGCGGTGCAGGACATCCTGTAAGAAGGTGGACATCGCCCCCTGCTTCGTATTGGAACCAACTTCCTCATTGTCGAAGCAGCAGTATACGCTGACATCGCGCTCATTCTTCGCCTCCAGGAATGCTTTCAGGGAAACGTAAGCGCACTGTAAGTCGTCCAGTTTCGGGCTGGAAACGAACTCGTCCGCATACCCCCAGATCGTACCCGGCTGGCGGTTTACAAGGAAGAGATCCTTCCCTAAAATGTCCTCCGCTGCCACACCAAGCTCTTTCGCAATCATCGCGTCAAACGCGCCTTTTTTCAGCTCACCAGCGGAGAACAGTGGGCATAAATCAACCTGACGGTTGTATTTGTATCCATTGTTCACCTCACGGTTGAAATGAATCGCTACGTTCGGAATGATGAGCAGATCTTTATCGATGTACAGAAGTCTCGCGCTCACGCCCTGACCGTCTTTTACCAGTACACGGCCTGCAACGGTCAGAGGGCGGTCAAACCAGGTGTTGTCGATCATGCCGCCGTATGCTTCCACATCGAGGCGCAGATACTCGCCCGGACCATTTAACTCCGGCACACTCTTGATCTTGTAAGTCGGTGAATCACTGTGGGAGGCACACATCTGGAAGTGATAATCAGTCAGCTTCTCTCCTACGCGAAACGCAATGATACTGGAATGGTTGCGGATTGTATAGTAATCTCCGCCCTGTTTCACGTCCCAACGAGCCGACTCCGGCAGGTATGTAAAACCTGCCTCGTCCAGCATACCCTTGATTGTCTCGATGGAATGAAACATACTCGGGCTGTTCTCAATAAAAGTCAGTAATTCATTTGCAGCATTCATTATGCAGACTTCCCTTCTCTCTTCTTAATCGCCGGTAAGATAAGTCCCAGTGTTACCAGGACAATCGGCGTAATGACATTCAGCACAGTTGTATACATATCGCCCTGCTTGTACATGCCTAAGATACAGCAGGCTGCTGTTACGAAGAAGCACCATGCACCGAAGCCAAGAGCGACTCCGTTATTCTTTACAAAGCGGTACTCACGTTCAAACTTGTTCGTGTGTTTACGAAGCATGAAGTAAGCGAAGAATACCCACAGATAGCGCATCGGCATAGTAACCGAGTTTAACTGGGTCAGCTGACGCAGTACAGTATCTGCGTTCGGAACCAGGACCTGAGCCAGGATAATGGAACCGGACAGGATAACAACCATCCAGATACCATTGATGTACGCGCCGAATTTGTTCTTCTTTAACAGCTTGGTCGGGATGAACTGACGCGCATCCTCGTTGTCAAGCAGCATACGCAGCGGTGCGTCGATGCTGACTACCAGCGTCGAGAACTGTCCGATCGCGTTGCAGGCTGCGTAGATAATCATGAGCAGATTGCCGACACCGTAGTACTCACCCAGTTTCTGGAATGCCCAGTAAGAACCGTTTGCGTTGTAGGAGTCAAAATTCTCCTCAATCAGTACCGGATCAAACATCATGCCCATTGCGATGGTACCGAAGATCGCGCAGACAATAACCATGATTGCTGCAAAGATCATGCTCTTCGGGAATCCCTTTGCCGGATCCTCTACCTTGTTTACATACGGGGAGATCTTCTCACAGCCGCCGACTGCAAAGACAAGAATGGACAGGCTGCTGAAATACTTCCAGTTGAAGGCCGGGATCATGTTCTTTAAGCTGAAATCCACCGACAGGTAACCGCCGTTCGGATTGATGGCCGGCGCAGCAAACATCAGCAGGATGTACAGGATACTCATGACGAACATACTCGTTCCCGCCAGGGTAGCCAGTTTCTTTAATGGGTTTAAGCCGCGGCTCGCAACCCAGCAGAAGAACAGCAGTACCGCAAAGGTAACTAACTGAACCTCTTTCGTGTTAAAGGACGCATACTTCTCTGCGTTCTGGAAAATCATCCAGCTGAGCGCTTTCAGACCGCCGGAACCTTTGGATGCGATGTAGGTGACATGACACGCCCAGTAGGTCCAGCCTGCGTAGTATGCAGCCTTCGCACCGGTTGTCTCATGAATCCAGGAACTGACACCACCGCCCGAATTCTTAAATGCGGAGCCAAGCTCTCCGACCATCAGTGCGTACGGTACAAAGTACAGTGCAAACATCAGAATCCAGGAGAAGATAACCTGTGTTCCATTGAAGTATATGAAACCATTTAAAACGTTTCCAAATGCCCAGAGGGTGGAGAAACACATAAAGGAAAGCATATACCACTTGATTTTGTCTTGTGACTTGTTCATATCTTATTTTTTCTCCTTACTGCCAGTATCTTTTTTATTTTCTCATATGCCGCGTTAATTGTCAAAAGTATTTTTTATTAACCCAGTATTTTCCAGTCGGATTTGGTAGTATTCTGTTGTTTGTGTGTATTTTTTGTTAAAGTCTCACAATATATACCTATTTCCCTCGCAAAAAAAAGCGGCGTTCCGTTCCGAATCGCCGCTTTTTTGCCTCTTTTTGTACGTGTCACAAAAACATACGGTCTGTGAACTGCCGTATCGTCCGTGACAGAAATACACTTTTTGTCTAAAAATCCATTTTTTACCGGGCAAATGCCGATCCATGAGGATTTTATGCCCCTTATTTTATAAGCATTTTATTATATCATTTTCGATATACACACCTCCTCCAGCGCCACGTTAACCCCCGCGCAGAGGAAGTGCCAGAGACTTAACTTCTGTCCCTACTTCATGTAACCTTTCAGCGCCCACTCATACGTCTCGATCGCCTGCTGCAGGTTCATGTTAGCTGTCTCTTTGTCGATCTGTTTCTCCAGGAAGGAAACTTCCTCGCTCTTGTACTCCAGCTGGGTCGCCATGCCAAGCTCCAGCTTCTTCTGCATCGCATTCATCGTCTGCGTCTCTGCTGCCAGGGACGCATCGGCAAGCTGCAGGGCTGTCTGCTTCTGCATGATGTCGTTGTAGAGTGTCTGCATACCGGAGCGGATCGTCTGTTCCTGGTTCTTGATGGTGCGGTCCATGTTTTTCTTATCGGCTGAACCTTCTGCCATATTGGCATAGCCGCGCTTGTTGGACTGTAAGGACAGATTCTGTTCGAGCGCCGTCTGTGTGTCCGCTGCCAGGTTCATGGCTACGATCCGGGTGAGATCCGCCTGCGGCAGATCCTGGATATCTGGTTCCGCGTCATAGGACCATCCGGTCTGGACGCAGAGCTGCTGATGCTGGGCCTGAAGTCCCGCTTTTGTCTGGGTCAGCGTGGACTGGAGCGACTGCAGCGACTTCTGTGCATTTAACACATCAATCTGGGTCGCCTGACCGAGCTGCTGGCGCTTCTGGGTCATTTCCAGTGAAAGTTCCTGCAATTCCAGCGATTTCTCCATCAACGGAATTGTCTTTTTAACCTGATTATAAGCAGCAAACGCCGACTGCACCTGCGCGACAACCGCATCCTGGCTGTTGATATAGTCCAGACGGTCCATCTCGCTGTCGCGGTAAGAAGCATCGGCAGACTGCTGGGTTTTTAACGCATTCTGCTCCACCATGACGGACGCTGACATCAGGCTTGCGTAAGCACTCGCCATGCCCGGCACCGCCAGAAAATCCTCAATCTGATCCGCCTGATCCCGCAGGTTATCCGCGCTGTCGTACAGATCATTCGCCTGATTGTACTGCTTATCCTGCACTTCCTTCGCATTCTTTGTGTCGCGCCCTGCCTGATAGGTCGTCTGATTGTTTAAATACGTCGGGTTGTACTCCTGTACCAGATACGGCAGTTCGCTGTATTCCATCACATTGTCCTGAAGCTTCGCCCATGTATCTGCGTCATAAGCAAACTGCTGGCTGGCTGCCAGCGCCGCAAACGGTCCCTGCAATGCCAGAACCGCTGCTGCCGCTGCGGTCAGAAGCGCCGTTTTCCTTCTTCTATGTTTCATTTCCGGTTCCTACTTCCTTTCTCTTCCCATTCACATTACTGTTCACGCATACGTGCCCAATAACGGATTTTGCCGTGGCTTCGCATTTAAATACGGCAAATTCCTGACGAACTACTTGCTTACAATCAGGCCTCTAACTGCCCACTCATAATTTTCCACCGCCTTGGTATATTCCAGCTCGGCGGTCTTATACGATGCCACGCTGCTGAGCCAGGAACACTCAAGCCCCAAATAATTGGCTCTTGAGAGCATTCCCAGTGCGTTCTGGCGCTTTGCCGCCTCGTAACTCTGCGCGGCCGCCTGATATCCGGCTGCTGCACTGTCATACGCCTGCTTCTTGGATACTACCGCCGCATAGAGGTTCTGGATTGTGATCGCCACCGAATCCTCGGTATAAGCAACGTTTCTTTTTTTGACCGTACGGTTGGAAGAACCCGTTGCCTTATTTGCACGTACCGACATCAGATCATAATTCGCACTGACTGCCGCCTGTGTATCGGTACCCAGATCCATTGCCGCGATCCGGGACGCATCCGGAACCGGCACATCCGCAAAGGTTACCGGCGCATCCGCGTCAAATCCAAGTAGCATTAAAATATTCTGTTTGAGCTGCAATGCCCCGTTTTCTGCCTGCTGGGCGCTGGAATTGGCCTGTTGCAGCGCCTTCTGCGCCGTCAGGACCTCCTGCGCGGAAGCACGGCCGAGCGCCTGCATCTTCTGTGCGGCATCGGCATTTACCTGGCACATTTCCACATTCTTTTTCGCTGTTTCCACCTGCGGGAGCAGTTCCTCATACTGGATGAGCAAGTTCTGCACCGCCTTGACTAACTTATTCTTTGTCTGACGCAGGGTCCGGGCATAGGTGCCGGAAAGCTCCTTGTTCGTAAGCTTTGCCCCCTGTTTGCGCAGCTCTCTCGCTGCCGCCTTGTAGCCCTCAAACAGCTCTCTCGTCTCCGCATCCATATCGTCGGACTTCAGGTCCATCGCATCTTCCATGAGGGCGCTCGCCTCTGCCGCCAGGGCAGTTCCCGCCGACTGGCTGGTCGTCTGGCTGTAGAGCTGGGAACGCAGGTTTAAGTACGTGCTGTTGTACCCCTCGATTCGCCATGCGATCTCGCCATATTCCAGCGTCCCATCCTCTAGCTGTTCTTTGGTGTACGGGGAAGTTTCCTCCTCCACCTCGGTATTGCCGCCCGTCAGCACCGGACCGGTCGCATCGTCGCCAACCAGCGCATCTGAGCCGATCCCCGGCGTTTTAGCCGCATATGCCGGCATCGTCATAGCCGTGCTGACTAACGCCGCCTGTAAAAGAATGGCAAACAGTTTTTTCCTGTTTTTCTTCATCTTACTCATCTTCATTTCCTTTCGGCGCTCTGCGCGCCCGCTCCCGATTCTATCCCAGCGCCCCGTTTCAGGATGCCGAGTGTCAGGGCAAACCGTTCCCGGATACGGTTTTCCGGAACTCCGTCGTGAAAGCTCTTGATCTCCATCGCGATCGCCATCATCGCCATGCGGAAAAAACTCATATATTCCTCCCAGCCCATCTTCCGCAAGGATTTTCCCACGCACGACTCATAGGCGGCACGTTCCAGCTTCCGTCCACGCACGGCGCGTGGACTGTCCGGATCGGAGCTGAATATATCAAAGATCAGCGCCTCGCGGCTGCTGCACTCCATGATGTTGCGGATGAAATCGGTGCGTCTCTCATCGCGGCACAGGGCAAGCGAACCGTTTAAAAACTGCCCTAACATCTCCCAGATGTCCCCCTGCGCCTCTTCAAGGCAGCGCACGCCGCACTCATAAAATTCATTGATAAAACTCTCACACAGATATCCTAAAACATCCCATTTACTGTCAAAATACGTATAAAAACTGCCCCGGGAGATCCCGGCATCTTCTATCATACGGTTGAGCGATGCTTTTTCTATCGTTGTCCGCGTATATTCAGCCATACACGCGTCCCGGATTTTCTTCTGTTTTTCCTCCGGCAATCGCTTAAATCGTTCCGACGGCATCTTCTTCTCCCCCTTTTTCTATCCGTACAGGCAGCTTCCCCGCCCCGGGTCCGCCGCCTGACAGATTCACTGCTTAACCTGCTTTTCCTTAGTCGCAGTCCAGCTTATCATACTCATCTTCTTTGCCTTTTCCCATGTTATAAACCACCCGGTAGAAGGACGGAAGCAGTACCAGCGTCAGGATCGTCGCCGCAACCAGACCGCCGACGTTTACAAGCGCTAAGCCCTGCATCATCTTGCCCGCCTTACCAAATGCCAGACAGTTCGGGATCATCGCAATGATGGTCGTCAGTGTCGTCATGCAGATTGGGCGTACACGGATCGCACCGGCTTCTACCAGCGCCTCGTCTAACGGCATCTCCATCCGCAGCTGGTTCACCGTATCCACGTATAAAATACCGTTGTTTACAACCGTACCGACCAGCATCAGGAAACCAAGCATGGAGTTCATACTGATCGGGCAGTCCGCCAGAAACAGGAATCCAAAGGAACCGATCAAACTGAACGGGATCGTTGCCATAACCATCAGGGAGAATTTCGGGGACTCAAACTGGATCGCCATGACAATGAAAATCAGAAAGATCGCTGTGACAAGCGCCATTCCCAACGCGGAAAGCTCCTCGCCCATCGACTCATCCAGGCTATTGGTCGCCATCTCAACGCCGTACGGGAATTCCCAGTTCTGCACGAAGCTCTTGACATCTTTTTCAGCCGTCTTCTTATAATCTGCCTGTGCCTGCATCGTGATCGATACCTGGTACTGTTTCTCTTTTCGTGAAATCTCCTGTGGGCTATCCTGGTAGTAGATCTCTGCCAGATCCTCCAGCGGAAGCGTATTACCCGTCGCCGTCGTGATCATCATGCCCTGCAGTTTCGCGATGGAATCGTAGCGATCCGGCGCAAATTCTACCTTCACGTCCTGATCATTGCCGTTGACGGAGATCGTCGCCGCTTTCACACCGCTTAAATTACTGTATACCATCGAACCGATGCTGGCCGGGGTCAGTCCCTCTGCCTCTGCCTTAACCGGATCCACATTTACCTTGATAACCGGCGCCGCATTCTCAACAGAAGAATGTACCTGCATAACATCCTCGCGCTTGCGAAGCTCAGTTACCAGATCATCCGCTGCCTTCTTTAGGGTGTCGTAATCGGTACTCTGCAGATCCACCTCAATTGAATCACCGCTGCTCATGCTGCTGCTCATACTGCTGCTGCCCTGTTCCAAGGTAATGGTCGCATCAACGTAGTTCTGTGTCGCATATCTCCACTTCTCGATAACCTCGTCCGTGGAAAGTTTTCTCTTATCTTTTAAGTAGGCATTCAGCGTCACATCACTTCCGGAAGTCATGCTGACACCACTGTTTCCATATGTCATCAGGTAATGATCCACATCCTCGTCTGTCTCTACCATATTTTCCAGATCGAGCACAGTGTCACGGATCGCCGATACCGAATAACCCGGTTTCGTCTTGATCGTCATCGTGACGATACCTTCATCGATCGAAGACATCAGCTCCAGGTTCAGTCTGGACGCCATGAGGATGGACAGGACAACCAGCACTGCAGTCGTTCCGAATACAAGCGCATAGCGCTTGATGACATGCGGCATATGCTTGCGGTACCAGGCCTGGATGCCTTTGATGATGCGTCCTGCCGGCGCATGATCCTTCTCAACCGGATGCCAGAACATATAGCAGAGCGGCACGATGATGACTGCTGAGAATAAGGAAGCCGTCATACAGAAAATGATCGTGTACCCGAGCTGTGTAAAGAGCTGTCCAGACATACCATTTAACATCAGAAGCGGAATAAATACAACACAGGTTGTCAGCGTACCGCCGGTGATCGAGCCGATCATCGTGCGCGTACCTTCCAGCGCCGCATCATAGAAATCCAGTTTTTCCTTTGCCCGGAAACATCCGTCGAGGACGTTGATCGAGTTATCAACCATCATACCTACACCGAGAACGAGCGACGTCAGGGAAATAATATTCATTGAGAATCCCATCGCCGCCATACAAATGATCGCCAATACAACAGAGATCGGAATGGACGTACCTACGATGACCGACGCACGCAAATCGCCATAGAATAAGAACAGAATGATCATGGACAGGATGATCGCCAGGATCAGGGTCTGGATTACGCTGCTTAAAGACTGTTTCAGCGTGTCACTGGCATCATCTACCACGGTGATTTTAAGACCCGGATACTGCTTTTCAATTTCCTGCACCTTCTTGGTTACCTGGTTGGAAACCTCGATCGCGGTGGAACTCTGCTGTTTTTTGATTCCCAGGGAGATAACATCTTCGCCATTGTAACGTCCGATCGAGCTTGCATCCTCCAGCGCCTCATAGACATTTGCGATATCAGAAAGATGGATCGTCTCACCGTTTGCCAGCGGAAGTACGACATTTTTCAGACTTTCCGTGCTCTTAAATTCGTTGCCGACACTGACGTCGAGATCCTGTTTTCCAACCCGGACATCGCCCGCCGGGATCGTGAAATCGGCGGCACCGACTAACTGTGCAACCGTATTCATATTCAGGTGGTACTGTGCCAGTTTTTCCGGAATCAGTTCCACGCGGGTGTAGCTATCCTGACCGCCGGCAATCGAAACCTCGCCGACCGAGCTTAATTTCTCAAACTCAGGAACAATTTTGTCATCTACATATGTATAAAGGTTCTGATCAGCGTCGCCGCTGACTGCCAGCGTAACCGTCGCCATCGAGTTGATATCCAGCTCCATGATATTCGGATCGTTGGCATCGTCCGGCAGATCGCTCTGAATGCCATCTATCGCCTTTTTCAGGTTAATGTATGCGGTATCCATGTTGGTACCGTACTCATACTGGACAATGACGATCGATACATTTTCACGGGAAATGGACTGTACCTTATCGACCGAGTCCAATGATGTGATCGCATCTTCTTCTTTCTTGGTAACCAGATCGGTTACGTCCTCCGGGCTGGCTCCCGGATACACCGTAGCGATGATTAACATCGGCATCTCCATCTCTGGCGTCAGTTCCAGCTTCATGCCCATGACGGACTGAAGGCCGAAGTACGCGATGGTAATCAGACAGAGAATGATGGTAACCGGACGCCGCAGTGCGAGTTTTGTCAGTCGAATCATTCTTTGTCACCTGCCTCTGTCGTCTCCGCTGCTGTCTCATTGTTTCCGTCTGTCTGCGCGCCATCGGTATCCTGTGCTAACAGGACTTCTCCCTGATCCACCAGCTCGTTGCTCCAGCTCACGATGACCTGGCTGTCACTCGTCAGACCCGATTTTACTTCCATATTTTCATCGTCATAGATACCTGCTTCGATCTCGGTCTTCTCCGCTTTTCCATCCTCATAGAGATATACAAACGGGGCACCGTTGTCATAGCTGACTGCATCGACCGGAACGGTCAGCACCTGGCTGACATGGTCCATGATAACCGTCATTTTTACGCGAGAACCATTCGTAAGACCTGCTGCATCCGGCACCATCGCACGCGCGTCATAAAGGCCGCTGCTCTCGTTGACCATAGATCCGATTTCGGTTACAGTACCGGTGTAATCCGCACCATTTTTCTCCAACGTCACGCTGTCGCCCAACTCCATCGTCTGGTGGATCTTCTCGGTGATGCCGAATTTAACCTGTAACTGGCTGGCACCGGAGATCGTGCAGATCTCGCCTGCCGGAGATACATGATCATGCGGCTCGACGCTCCGGGACTCGATCACACCGTCGATCGGCGCCGTCACGGTCGTGTATTTCACCTGCAGATCGTACTGGTTCTTCGCAGATTCATAGGAAATCTTCGCATTCTGTGCGCTGTTTTGTGCCTGCTCCATCGCCTCCTGGGAGACAAAACCATCAGCAAAGAGCGCCTGGGTACGGCTTAAATTGCTGTCCGCATTCTTTAAGGCAACGGAAGCCGCATCCACCTGTAGCTTTAACGCTGTCAACGCGTCGGAATCGATCTTGCACAGCGCCTGCCCTGCCTGGACCGTATCACCCGCCTGGAAGTAAACCTCCAGCACCTCGCCGCTCATCTTCGGCATGACGCTCGCGCGGGACTGCGGCTCTACCAGTCCGGTCAGATCCGTGTACAAGCTGATGTCCTGACGAACCGGATTTTCTACTCTTACGGTTGGACGGGATTCATATTCCACCGCCGTATTCTTATGACCGCATCGGGACAAAACGACAGCGCCAACAACTACAATCGCAGCCAGCGCCAGAATCTTTCCTCTTTTTTTCATAATTTCCTCCATCTATGCTTGTTCTTGGTAAAAATTTTTCTCAGTCTATATTTTACTCATCTCGTATACACTTTGCCACTCCCAAGTTCGGACAGGTGTGTACACAAATTCGCCAAAATGTATCTATCCATGTTCATCTTTTTTTCATGGCACCCGAATTCTCCTGCCGCTGACCGTTTTTTCCGGGTACATGACAGCAAAAACGCAGAAAAAACCAACCAAATACCGCTGATTCCTCCTGCGTTTCCTTGTTCCATTTTCTAATTGATAATAATTCGTAACTGTTCAGTACCTTCACAGTCACGCGCAGACCTACTGAACAGTTACAATAATTCTCAAAACTGCCGGAAACCTGCTTTCCTAACGGACCTGCATAGGGTCACGCCCGGTGCATTTGCGGATCACGCTCATGAACGTGGCGACGCGCTCCTTCACATCCGCCTCATCCTTAAACGGCGCGTCAAACGCAACTCCCATAACCGAGAAAATGATGATCTGCACCGCCATCGCCGCCTCCGGCATCGTCAGGTTCTTAAACATACCAATCCGCTCCAGATGGTTATAAAAATACTGGTACACCTTTTCTCCCATCTGACGGCGCAGCGCCATGAACTGTACCGACTCGGACAATGCCCTGATATGCTTCTGATTTTCCATGATATACATATACAGCTGTGTCAGCGCCTTCTCCGGATCTGGCTGGCTCATCGTCTCTTCCATGACGCGCTTCATCTCGCGTTCCATCCGGTATTCCATCAAATCATATATATCTTTAAAGTAATAATAAAATGTTTTTCTTGTGATCCGGCTCCGCTCGACCAGCGCCGTGACCGTGATCTTCTCGACCGGTCTTTCCGACTCCAGCTCGATATAAGCCTCTACAATCCGTTCCTTCGTATTTCCCTGCTGCATACTCTTTTCCTCCGGCAAACCGTTGTTGTTTAAGTATAGTTTATAATTCAACAAACTGCAAGTATTGCCTGAAATTTCCATGTTCCTACTATGAATCCGCGTTACTGTTCACGGATAGGCACTTTTGGAACCGAAAGTGCCGTAAGAAAACGTGCTTACTTGTGAACAGCAGCCGATACGGCCGGTCCGATTTCGTGTTTCACACGCCCTTCCACCTGCGGCAGTTTCTGCGAGTATACAACCACCCGGTCGCCTTCCAGTATCTGCGTACCGCCGTCTGGAATGATGATCTGGCTGCCCCGCTTTATCATCACAATGATCGTATTCTTATAGAAGCGCGCCTCCGCGATCTTCTTACCACACCAGCGGTGATCTGGTGTCATCAAAATCTCTTTTAAAAGGATTCCCTGGCTGTCCGTAAAGCCCTCTGCACCCAAGACGACGGTATCCCCTTCCTGAATGACAGTCTGTCCTTTGGGCACAATCGTCTGCGCGCCGCGCCGGATCACTGTGATTAACATACCCGGAAGCATCTCGATCTCACAGATTTTACGGTTTTTCCACGGATGATTGTCCCCGATCGGAAGCTGCACGAACTGAATCTGCATATCGCCCGTATAGTCCGAGAACGTCCGCATGACATCGGTCGAGTTGTCGATCATGTCACATTTTTCTGCCACCTTCGGAAGCAGCGAACCCTGAAAAATGATGGAAAATAAAACAACGCAGAACACAATGTGGAATATATCATATTTCATATATCCCTCACTGAGCGTCGCCATGATCGCAAATACGATTGATGCCGCACCGCGCAGACCCGCCCAGGAAATAACCAGATACTGCCCGATCGGCGGTTTCGACGGTGCGAGCAGCAAGCCAACCGCCGCCGGACGCGCCACAAATGTTAAAAACAATGCGATTGCGATCGACGGAAGTACGATCGACGGCATCTGCGAGGGAAACGCCAGAAGTCCCAGTAGGAAAAACAGAAGCATCTGCATCATGCCGGTAAACGCATCAAAGAAGCCGACCAGCGCTTTCTGGTTTTTCAGATCCTGATTTCCAAGGATAATACCGGTCAGATACACGCTTAAGTAGCCATTTCCGCCAATCTGGGATGCAAGCGCGTAGGAAATGATTGCCGCCGCAAAGACAAAGATCGTGTCAAATCCCTCGCCATAAAAGGCATACCGCTTTAAAAGCCATGTCACCAGAAACGCGATCGCCGCGCCGGTCAAAAGCCCGAATGCGAGCTGGCGGATCAAAAGCAGAACCGCCGAACCGCCGCTCACACTCCCCGTCATCGCAGACAGCAGAATCACCGTCATCATGTACGCAAACGGGTCGTTGCTTCCGCTCTCTAACTCCAGCATGGATGCCGTGCCGTATTTGAGGTTCAGCTTGCGCGAACGCAGGATCGAGAACACGGATGCCGCATCGGTCGATCCAAGAACTGCGCCGAGAAGCATTCCTTCCATCAGTGCCATCTTAAGCACCAGATGACAGAACAGGCCGGTCAAAAGCGCCGTCAGCACTACACCCACCGAGGATAACAAAATCGACCGCCCCGCGACCGGCTTCGCCTCACTCCAGCGCGTGCCGAACCCGCCGTAAAACATGATAAAAATCAGTGCCACCGAGCAGACCTGTTCCGCCAGTGCAAAATTGCCGAATGGAATCTTAAAAATACCGTCCGATCCAAACAGCATTCCCAGCATAATAAAAATAAACAACGTCGGCACCCCCAGCCGCCCCGAAAGACGGCTTCCCGCGATGCAGACAAGGATAATAATCGCTACGACCAGAAGCGCAAATGAAGTTGAAATATGTATCATTCCTTTCTATGTTTAGTAGGTATCATAAATGTGGTGTTTTTATAATGATACAATATCTCTATGCCTCTTTCGTGTTAAGATTCCATTAAAAAGAGGAAATCTTACAGCGACAGATCTCCCTTCGCCCGCGCCCTCCGGTCGCGGATCGACTGGATCACCGGCACCAGGAACATTGCGACGATACCGCCCGCAAATCCATTGTTATAGAGGTTCATGCCCCCATACACGATCCCGACATTGAGCGCCACCGACGCGTGCAGAAAACCGGCTAACACGCCGCATAAAATTCCAAACTCTCCGGCGATCGGCGCCAACGTCGTGGAAAAGAGCAGCGCCAGAAGTGCCGACGGATTCGTGATATCCCACGCCCGGACGGTACTCGCAATGCAGACGCCCGCCATGATCGGGAAAATATTCCGCAAATGTTTTCCAGTCGCACTGAATCCAACGATGGTAAAGATTCCGCCGATCGTCGGTCCATTTAGGTTTCCGCCGACTGCCAGCACAAAGAAGGTCGCAAACAGACCATTGAGTCCCATGTTGAGAAGCGTCACCGCACCGCCCAATTCCAGCAGGTAATCGGTACCGCCGATTCCCGTTGTCGCAAGGAGTTTTTCATACCCTAAAAGCGTATCTTTTCCGCGCCACAGCACTGCCACCACCGACATGCCTGCAAACAGGACAAATAGCAGCCCTAAAAGCATCGCATCATTGCCGGAGGACCAGATAAGACGCGCCTCCGTCTCAATTCCAAAGGACTTAAACGTGGAGACCAGGACCGTCGCAATGATACCAGAGGCAAATCCCACATTATAAAGGGAATATCCCTTATGGGCATAGTGGGAATGCGTCGAGAGCGGCGGAAGCACGAATCCGATACAGATTCCCACCAGAATCGTCACACAGAAGCGCTGCCAGAGCGGCAGTTCCACCACGTGCATCAGCTGTGTGATGATCGGAGACAGGCTTGTTCCGTAGATGCCGACATAAATATAGTTGGATAAGTGCATTTTATGATATTTTGCATAGAGAAATACACCCAGAAAAATCGCCCAGATATTCATCAGATTTTTTCCGAACAAAGAGAATCCAAACATCAGACAGCAGGATGTGATCGTATGCCCGTCCATCTCCATCCCAAGACTATAGACAAAGTAGATGCTGATAAGCGCCATCATCCCGGCATTGACAAACGCGGCTCCCATGCCGCCGACCGCAATATAATCGGTGATCAGGAAATCCGGTTCCCTTATGATTTCATAGATACCAGTCACAATGGAGTCAAACGGCTGTATAATCAGCCCCACTGAAATGAAATAGATCGGAATCAGTGCCAGAAGAAAGAATTTCATCTCTCTGGACAGAGATTTCACTGTAGTCATATACGCACACCTTTCAAAAAAGGGATGCAAAAAAGATTCCGCATCTTTGCACCCCCGACTGTTAACATTCTATAAAAATGGTTACTATTCTATTGTATTGGATTTTCAACTGTTTTGCAACTGATTTTTTTCTCACTGTAACCCGTTATGAAACCCGTCCGACAGAACCGGCTGCCCCCATTCTCATGTGAAATTGTTACTCTTCCTCCGGCGCACTTCCCAGCACATAACCGCGCTCTTCCAATATTTCGCGCAGCTCATCAACCACCGCCCCCAGCTCTTTACCTTCCTCGTCGATCGTGATGTCTGCGTATTTCTCAAAATACGAGATCCTCTCATGGTAGAGATCCAGAAGTGTCATGCCGTCTTTCAGCGCCACGCCGCGGTCCTTGACATCGCCGACGCGTTTTACCAGCTCGTCATAAGTAATTTTCAGATAGACAACCAGTCCGATGGATTTTAAATGTTCCATCGCTTCCTTTCCGTAGATCACGCTGCCCCCCGGTGCGATGACCGCCTGCTCGGCTTCCACCCCCGCGTTGACGCGATTCTCCACATCGAGAAATCCATCCAGTCCCTGTTCTTCGATGATCTCGCGCAGACGCTTACCTTCCTGTTCCTGAATCAGCAAATCCACATCTATAAAGGAATAGCCCAGTCTCTTTGCTAAAAGCACTCCGACCGTGCTCTTTCCTGCGGACGGCATACCAATCAGGGTTACATTATTTTTCATCTTTGGCACCTCTTCTTTTTCTTTACACTCCATCCAAATGTTCCAAGAAGCTCTGAAAGCCCATAATAGCCGCCATGCGAATACACAATCGGTTCCGCCTTTGCAAGCTCCAGGCTGCCGCGCTCGTTGAGCCACTGCTCGTCCACGCTGACACCCGTTACCTCTGCCAGAAACATATGATGTGACCCCAGTTCCTTGACTTCGGTCACCCGGCACTCGATCGCGACCGGGCTTTCGGCGATCACCGGCGCCTTCACCGTCTGCGCCGGAACCGGTGTGAGCCCTGTCTCCTTCCATTTATCCACATTCCTGCCGGAGCGGACGCCGCAGTAATCGGTCGCATACGCCATCGACTCCGTCGCCAGGTTGATGACAAACTCACCGCTCTCCCGCAGCATATGGTAAGAATAGCGCTCCGGGCGCACCGAAATGTACGCCATCGGCGGGTTCGTACAGATCGTGCCCGTCCAGGCAATCGTGATGATGTTGCTGTTTCCTTCGCAGTCCGCCACTGTGACCAGCACCGCCGGAACCGGATAAATCATATTGCCCGGCTTCCACTGGGCGCGCGGTCCCGGAGTGTTCCGGATCTCCATCCGTTTTTTCAACTGTCCTTCCGGGTTCTGCCTTGCTCCTCCCCGGCGACGCTCTTCTGGCTTTCCAGCCGCTCTCTTCTGTGCCATCCCTATATCCTCTTAATCGTTGTCCGGGAGAAGTTTGATCCGGACCATGATCTGTTTCACCATGCTTCCTTCCGGCAGGCTCATATCATCGATATGCGTCTGTGCCGGCAGATCGCCCTCTTCCTCCAGCTCCAGGCTGATCCAGTTGTACGCTGCCTCCCGCGCATTTTCCACCGCATCCTCCAGATCCGGACCTTCCGCCTCGCAGCACTCCAAATCCGGGAAATATGCATCATACCCTTTTCCATCTTTCTTAGGCGTAAAAACCGCCGGATATACAAATGTCATGGTATCCTTCCTTTCCGTCCGACCTTCCTGCCCTGCACGAACTATCACTGGATTTTCCGTATGAAACAATCCCGTCCGCGCACTGTCACCTGATTTACTGCTCCAGTGTCACTGTCAGTGCCGGAATCAGCTGTTTCTTTCTGGAAACAACGCCCGGCAGTGTTGCCGTCTGCTTCAGCTCTTCATTTGCATCACCTACGTGGAACGCATCTGCCACAACCTGTGCCGCCCCCTGTCCAACACAGAGAAGTTCGGTCGTCTCCGTCAGGATATTCGTCAGCATGAAGAAGAGCATATCCAGACCTTCGTCCTCACGCGCCTTCTCCATAAACGGCAGCATACGGTTCTTCAGCTTTCCAAGCTCCTCTGCATTCAGGGAGTTGATCTGACCGACGCCGAAGTTTGTCTTTCCAGCTGAGAATTTCTTGAAATCCAGATACAGAATCTCTGCATCGCTCTTGCCCTTTAACTCGCTGCCTGCCTCAAACATCTGGTTTGCGAACTCATCCAGCTTGATGCCTGCCATCTCAGCCAGAGAAACCGCTGCTGCCCGATCCATCGGTGTGCAGGTCGGAGAACGGAACAGAAGCGTATCGGAGATGATCGCACTGCAGAGCAGACCTGCGATGGTCTTGTCGATCTCCAGCCCCTGTTCGCGGTACATCTGGAAGATGATTGTTGCCGTACAGCCGAGCGGCTGGTTACGGAAGAAGACCGGTCCGACTGTCTCCACAGTACCCAGACGATGGTGGTCAATCAGCTCCAGGATATTGGCATTCTCGATGCCGTCTACCGCCTGGCCGCGCTCATTGTGATCGACCAGAATCACGTTCTTGCCGCGCGCACCCAGTAAGTTACGGCGGGAAATCAGGCCTTTGTATTTGCCTTCTTTATCGAGTACCGGGAAATGACGGAAACGCTTGCTTGCCATCACATCCTTAATATCATCGATGAAATCATCTGTATCGAAGGTGATCAGCTTCTCAGTCTTCATGAAATAGCTGATCGGCATACTCTGGTTAATGAGACGGGCTGCCGTGTAGGTATCATACGGAGTTGTGATGACGGTACAGCCGCGCTCCTGTGCCAGTTTTTTGATCGTCATGGAAACGCCAGCGCCCTCACACACGATGATACAGCTTGCACCCATCTCGATCGCGCACAGCTGCGACTCATAGCGGTTGCCGAGGATAACCAGGTCGTTCTCTTCAATATAATATTCCATCATATCCGGATTAGCTGCCGCAATCAGGACTTTTCCTTTATCAAAGTACGCTTTCTCATCGCCAACAAAAATCGCGCCCTCCAGGGTCTCGATGATATTTGCATACTGGGTGCATGCCTTGGAAAGAATGCTGCTGTCGTATACATTCATATAAGAACGGGTGATATCGCCGACTGTGATCAGACCTTCCAATATATTCTTATCGGTAACAGCCGGAAGTGTTACCAGACCGTCCTCCTGCATCAGGTTCCATGCTTTTCTCAGGGAAATATTCTTGGAAACACCTGGAGTCTCGCGGATCTCAATATCCTTGACCTGCGTTTTGACGGATTTAATCAGTTTCGGCACATCTACCTTAAAGTAATCCAGTACGAAGGTTGTCTCCGGGTTCAGTTCTCCGGCACGGCACGGTACATATTCGCCGCCCGTCTGAAGTGTTTTGAAATTCGCATAGCCGATTGCAGAACAAATCGAATCCGTATCCGGGTTTTTATGTCCAATTACAATCGTTTTCTTTGCTTTTTCTGCTGCCATTTTTTCCTCCTGATTCGCACCGTGCGCTGCAAATTCTGCCATTTTTCTTTCTATCCTCTGTTTTGATAGAGAAACCTCTGATTCATGAAACTTTTTTGTACAAAATCGCCAATTTTCATAATCTGTTTACACGGTGTTCATATTTTATTCATATCTTATTTTTATACTAAAAGCATAAAAGATTTCACTTTTCAAATTTGTTTTATAGTGATTTTGCACATAGATTTTTCATAATTGCCCCGGATGCTTGACCGCTCCGGGGTCTCCTCTTGTCTACAGCATTTTTCGTCATATCTGAACGTTCTTCTATCCCTATTTTCTTCAAACGTCCAGCCCCTTTACCCTGCACTCTGTCACTCAAAACAAGGCGTCTAATCGTAACTGTTCAGCACCTTCACAGTTACGCCTAATCTAAGATCAGTCTCGCCGCCCCATAGATACCTGCATCATTTCCCAATGTTGCCAGGCGAACCTCGCCCTTATTCTCAGAGATCGGGGTCAATTCGCGGTAATAGCGGTCAATCCAATCCGTTAAAAAAGTCCCCGCCTTGGATACGCCGCCTCCGATGACGAAAATCTCCGGATCCACGGTCATCGAAATGGTCGCCAGCGCCCATCCGAGATAATAGCACACGGTGTCCATAACCTCCAGCGCCAGTGCATCCCCGGCTTTTGCCGCATCCAGCACATTTTTTGCGGTGATCGCATCACCGTAGGCACGCATCACCGATGCATCCGGCTTTGCCGCCATCTTCCGTCTCGCCTCCCTGGCGATACCGGTCGCGGACGCTACCTGTTCCAGACAGCCGTGTCCGCCGCAGTTGCAGGTTTCTTTCTCGCCCTCGCGGATATGGATATGACCGATCTCGCCGCCCAGTCCGTGGCGTCCTGCAACGATCTTCTGATCGTGTACCACGCCGCCGCCGACACCGGTTCCCAGCGTCACCATCACGATATCATGGCAGCCCTTGCCGCCGCCCTGCCACATCTCGCCGAGCGCCGCCACATTAGCATCATTACCGGAGCGGACCGGCATTCCATCTAATAACTCACTCAAAATCTTCTGCGGGTTCAGATCGCGCCATCCTAAGTTGACGCAGACCTCCACATAGCCGTCCGGCTGCACCGGTCCCGGAAATCCCATGCCTGCGCCGATCACGGCATCCATCGGAATTCCCCGCTCGTTCAATTTCTTCCTGATCGAAGCGGCTACATCCGGAAGAATGTACGCCCCATTCTCTTCCTTGCGGCTCGGAACCTCCCACTTATAAACAAGCGTTCCGTCCGTCTCAAAAATACCAATCTTAACCGTCGTTCCGCCGACGTCTATCCCAATACATTTTTTTTCCATGTCTGGATCCCTTCCCTTACGGCTGCACTGGCAGCCTTTCTTCTATGCCCTCATCTTTTTTCTGCGCTGGCTCTTATTATACGCAATGCATCCCCGTTTTGCAAGGTTTGGAAAGCAAAATACACCTGCCTGCCGGAGAAAGGCGCATTTCTGCTTAAGCGATACCGCTTTCTTTTCTGCCGACAGACAGGTGCCTGTCTTTTATCTTATTTTTCTTTCAAAATCAGCATTATTTCAGGCTCTTAGCCACCTCTACCACATGCTCAACGGTAAAGCCGAACTTCTTGAACAGAAGCCCTGCCGGTGCGCTGGCGCCGAAACGTTCCATCGCGATGATCTTGCCGTCTAAGCCGGTGTACTTGTCCCAGCCAAAGCTTCCAAGCGCCTCTACTGCTACACGGCGGCGTACTTCTCTCGGAAGTACGGACTCCTTGTACTCCTCGCTCTGCTCCTCGAACAGATCCATACACGGCATGGAGACAACGCGGACTTTCTGACCTTCTGCTGCCAGAGTCTCTTTTGCATGAACCGCCAGAGCTACCTCGGAACCGCTGGCAATCAGAATTAACTCCGGTGTGCCCTCGCAGTCGTCGATGATGTAGCCGCCCTTTAATGCCTCACGGCTGCTGCCTGCCATCGGCTCCAGATTCTGTCTGGTCAGCACCAGTGCGGTCGGTGTGTGCTCGGAAGTAACAGCACTGTACCAAGCTGCCTCTGTCTCGGTCGCATCGCACGGGCGGAATACATGGAAGTTCGGCATCGCACGCAGCGCTGCCATCTGCTCGATCGGCTCATGGGTCGGTCCATCCTCGCCAACGCCGATGCTGTCATGAGTAAATACATAGGTCAGCGGCACGCCCATCAGTGCAGACAGTCTTGCCATCGGTTTGCAGTAATCGCTGAATACGAAGAAGGTCGATACATACGCGCGCAGACCGCCGTGCAGCATGATGCCATTTCCGATCGCTGCCATCGCAAGCTCGCGGACGCCGAAGTGCAGGTTGCGTCCAGCTCTGTCCTCCTTGGAGAAGTCGCCCGCATCCTTCATGTTAGTCTTGTTGGACGGTGCTAGGTCAGCAGAACCGCCAAACAGGTTCGGCAGAACATCCTTGATGTAGTTGATCAGGCGTCCGGAGATCGCACGGCTTGCTTCCGGTTTCTCCTGTTTTGCCCAGAATCCGGCGTCATCTTTCAGCGCCTCGCCCGCCTTTGCATTGTGATACTGGTTCCAGAGCGCTTCCATCTCCGGATATTCCTCGCAGTAAGCGGCAAACATCACGTTCCATGCAGCTTCTACCTCTGCCTTCTGCTCTGCGATCTCGGAGTAGTTTTTGTATACCTCTTCCGGTACGAAGAACGGCTCTTCGCTCGGCCAGTTTAAGTTCTTTCTGAGTGCTTCCACATTCTCCACGCCCAGCGGCTCGCCGTGTGCACTCGCCTTGCCCTGTTTTGCCGGGCAGCCGAAGCCGATCTGCGTCTTGATGGTGATAAAGGACGGATGCTCGGTATCTGCCTTTGCAGCCTCGATCGCCTTGCCGATCGCGTCGATATCATTGCCGTCTTCTACCGTGATCGTCTGGAAACCAAATGCCTGCATACGCTCCTGTACATTCTCACGGAATGCGATGTCGGTGCTTCCCTCGATGGAGATGCGGTTGGAATCATAGAGAACAATCAGCTTGGAAAGTCCCAGGGTACCTGCCAGAGAGAATGCCTCAGAGGAAATGCCTTCCATCATACATCCGTCGCCGCCCAATACATAGGTGTAATGGTCAACTACCGGATAATTTTCTTTGTTGAATACGCTTTCCAGATGTGCCTCAGCCATCGCCATGCCGACTGCCATACCCATACCTGCGCCCAGCGGACCGGTCGTCGCCTCAACGCCAACGGTATGACCATATTCCGGATGTCCCGGAGTCTTGGAATCTAACTGGCGGAAGTTCATCAGATCTTCTTTGGAAAGATTTCCGTAGCCAAACAGGTGCAGCAGAGAGTACAGCAGCATGGAACCATGACCGCCGGATAAGATGAAACGGTCTCTGTTCTCCCACTTCGGGTTAGCTGGGTTATGGTTCATATGATGTGCCCACAGTTCATAAGCCGCTGCTGCACATCCCAGCGGAAGTCCCGGATGACCGGAATTTGCCTTCTGGATTGCGTCTGCGGATAAAATCCGGATCGCGTTTACGGATAATGTGTCAATCTGATTCATAAGTAACCTCCTGCTATGTATCTTAATTTTAAAAACTAAACGTGTGTTATTTGAGGCGGATCTCGCGCATCCGGTCGCCGCCGCTGATAATCAGTGAATTGAACGCGCGGCCGCGTGTTACCTGCGCCACAGAGAAATCAAACTCCCCGGCAAACCGCTCCTTGCCGGACAGACTGTAGACCCGACAGGAATTTTCGTTATTTAGGATGACGAAATCGCCCTGTATATTTATGTTACGCCACGAATACGAGAAATCTGCCGTACCCATAGCGGTTCCATCGGATTTAAACATGCTCAAACGGCTCTCACTTCCGCCCTCGGTGTTGTCCGAGATGACCGCCACATAGTCCTTCGACCATGCCACGCCGCGGACTTCCCCGTCGATCTCCGCCTGGCGCACCAGCGCCGGGCTTGTTACATTTTCCAAAGAGAAAAATGCCACCTGATCATCCGCAAATGCACACGCGTGATCCTCGTCGAGGAACCGGACGCGCGGACAGATGCTGTCTCCCAGCTCATCAAAACCTCCGACCAGACGGTCTGGATAATTCTTTCCATATTCGGAGAAATTGTAAAATACAATCCGGTTTTTGAGTGCCCCGTCCTGCAGATACAGGTCGGAAAGCATGACCTGCGTACCATCCGGCGATAAGGAAACATCCATCAGGTAACCATTTCCCGACATAACCGTCTTGATCGCCCAGTCAAGCTCGCTGCCGTCTTTCTTGAAAAAGGTCACATACGAAGCATTGCTGTCCTCCACCAGCGCCGCCACGATGCCGTATGCCGATACGCTGACGCGCAGGATCGGCAGAAGCGTCGTCGCCTGTCCCTGGCTTCCGGTCTTGTCCACAATATAAATATCATTGCCCTGCTGGTCCCCGATCACGGCATAATCGCCGTTGACATAGCAGATCGGTGATTTCAGCTCATAACTCATCGACCAGACCGCCTTGCCGGACTTGTCCAGATAGGAAGCTCCGTCCTTCGTGTATTTCAGGACATTTTCCCCAAACGGGACAAATTCCGTCGTGCTGCTCTCACTCGCCGCAATCTCTTTTTCCCACGCCACCGTATAGTCCGTGTAGGCATGGTTATCTTTATAATACATAAAACCAGCCGCCAAAAGCGCCGCGATTAACACCGCCGTCAGCACCCTGCGGAGACGTTTCCGTCTGGAATGGCGCTCGGCTTTCTCCGCCACCTCTTCCTCATTTTCCCCGTGGCTTATGCCCCGGCGGGGAAACATGTCCTGCGTGGCGGTGTCGATCACACGCCCTCTCAGCTGCTTTTTCTTCTGTTCCCGTTCAATCGGGTTCATCTCACTCATTTTTTTATCTCCTGTAGCTGGACTGCCATCTTGATTATACACTATTTTAGATGGTTTGGCATTATCTTTTTGCTATTCTCCGGACACATCCGGCAGCACCAGCGTCTGCCCTGCGATAATGCGGTTTTCATCGGTCAGATGGTTGACCGCAAGGATATCGTCCAGATGACGGATATTGCCATAAAGCTTAAAACAGATCCCATAGAGCGTCTCCCCGTCCCCGACCGTGTACGTGCCGCCGGGCTTCAAGTTTGTGACCGGATAGTCCTGTCCCGCCGTCGAATTGCCGCCCGGATTCGGCAGGTCGCGCTGTGCCTCCGGCTCCGGCAAAATGTACGGGGCTTTCGTCTCCGCCATTTTTCCGTCCTCTTCGCTCTGCCCGCCGGAAGCCTGTCCATTCTGTCTGCCTGCTATGGCAGTGCCCTCTGTGTCTCCATCCGCCGCGCTCTCAAGTGTCCATTTATGCACCTGTCCTCCGTTTTTCGCTGTTGTTCCGTCTGCATCCACATCCACGCCGGCCTCGCCGCTCTCAAGCGGCGTCACACTGCCGCGGAGCTGTTCCACCGTGACCGCCTCTTTCCCGTCCGCAGTGCCCCGCACACCATCCGGGAGGACGGATACCAGCACACTCTCCATCTCGCGCATTTTCTGGTAATTGCCGAAAAGCACCACGCCGCCGGCAAGCACCGCGACCGAAAGCACGCCGCACAGCGTCCCCAGCGCCCGGATCGTCCCGTAACGCGACGCCGCCTCCTGCTGCCGCTCTTCCATCCGGTTACGGAAATCGCGGATCACCCGATCGCCGGTGCCTGTCTCCACCCGGCGGGCGTCCTTCCGCAGAATCATATAGTCCTGCATCATCTGGTTTTTCTCGTAGTATATATGATATCCTTTCAAACGGTAAAACCCGTCCTCCGACATCACATAGTATGCCGCCTCACCGTCCACACCGCTGTTTATGTACATGAGCTGGTTTTTCCCACCGAAATACTGCTTGTGCAGCCGCCAGTAGGTCAGGGGACTTAACATACACCCCGGCGCGCCGCAGATAAACCACCCCTGCACGGTCTTTTTCGGAAATGTCTCCTCCATCCGCTGGTATGCCTTTTTCCATGCCGCCTCCGAAAAGACAATCTTCTCCCCGGACGGCACAACCTCCTCCATCTCCAGCGCCCCGTCCACAAAGAGGCACGGAACCTCCTGCTGTGGATCCGAATTTCCGAGCAGCAGCCCGACCCGGAGTCCCGGTCCGCCGGATGGATATACCTGCTTCAAATACGTGTTTACATAATCTTCCACATACAACCGGACCACCTCATCCCGCTCGCCGATCTGCCGGATATTTTTCGGCAGTTCTGCGCGGGAACCAGAATATTCTCCCATATGTTCACCCCGCTATGATAGATTCTCCTGAAACCGGATCTGTACTTGCTTCCATGATTTGATTGCTGCACCGTGCAGCATTTTCAGTGCTGAAAATACCTGCTCAAATACAGTAACATGATTTTCCGTAATTTCAGGAGTATGATGAATTTCTTTCCGCCTATCATAACGCCGATTGCATGCAAAATTTGTCAAACGAAGGCAGCATCCAGGCAAAAATTTTCGACAAGCCCGATCCCCGCGCTGATGCAGTCTGCCAGCTGCATGACGAGTGCCAGGCGGATACTCTGCAGCATCATCGGATCGTAATGGCTGCAGCCCGCCACGATCCCGGTGATAAAGAGATCTCCGACCGCGTGAAGCTCCTTGCAGACGCCAAGCCCCGGCTTTAAAGACCCGCGCCCTAACGTGACATAGCCGACGTGGCTTTCATCGCCAACCGAGGCATCGACCGCCACCACCAGCGCATCCGGGTACCCATTTTTTAAAACCTGCACGTAATGTTCCAGGTTCATCGCGTGCACGGGGCGATCAAGTGTTCCGAATACCAGCGTACCGTGCCGCCGTTCCTGTTTGAGTTTATATCCGATCAACGGTCCCAGACTGTCTCCGGTCGAGCGATCCGTGCCGATGCAGAGGAAAACCAGTTTCTTTTTATGCCTTCGGGTCATTTCTTCCTGAATCAGCCCACTTAACTGCCCTGCCAGCTCTCCCACCGCGTCCCGGCGGGCTGAATTGTAATAATATATCTCCGGACTGCCACCGAACCGGCTGCGTCCCCGTCTGTTCATCTCCCACACCGTCCTGTTTTCTCCCTGCCTGTTGGACAGGGGTTGTTTTACCTTTATTATAGGCGGGGTGGCAGGAAATTATGCGAAAATTGAAGGATATATACACGGACGAAAAAAGATGTGACAGAAGGCAGCTTTACAGCGCCCGGTGTCACATCTTTTTTCTGGTTGTTCCTATATCTAATTATTTATTTTTATGAAATAATTTCCACAGTTTACTTTCCGCCGCGTTCGCGGTACTCTGCGATGACCTCGCTTAAATTAACGGCTGTGCTGTTATCCAGAATATGTTTCAGCGCGTCCAACTTTTCTGGATTCAGAAATTCCTTGCCTAAGTAGCACTCGTAGGTATCTGTGATAAAGATTCTCTTTTCCTTGATTACCGTCTCGGTATAGTGCAGGCGGCTCTCGACCTCCTGATGGCCTTCTTTGAGTTGTTCGAGCTTTGCACGGCTGTTGCTGGTGATCTCATCGGTCAGGATGGTTTTTGTCACATTTTCGAAGGTGTTTAATGCGTCCTTTTTCTTCTTCGCCGTCTCCTCCAGCTCCTGCTCCATCTGGGAGATCTCATCGTCGTATTTTTCCAGATCGTAGAGCGCTTCACTGCGATCCCGACGGATCGAGGAGATGATCACCGCGATCTTGCGGTTGTTCGCCGCGATCAGACTGCGGATCGAACGTCCTTCCTGCAGCGCCGCCAGATGGCGATCCTTCGTCCAGTTCCCAATCAGGATATACAGTCCACCAAAAACAACCACATCCACGCCGTAGATCATCGCCAGGTATAAAGTCTTCTGTTCTGGAAGCAGCTTGTAGATGCCGCACGGGATCAACAGGAAACAGATCGCAAAGGTAATCAACACCGTCAGAAATTCTTTGAATCCCCTCGGGAAATACAGCGCATAGTACAGTGGGCTTTTGCAGACAAATGGAACACGATCCGACTGGAACAGCGTCCGCATCCGCACGGCAAGCTCTCGGTTGTGCGCGTGAAGCTCCTGCGTTTCTTCCTTAATCCGCTCCTTGATGCCCTGGTTTTTCGCCTTTTCGCGGCGTGTCCGCGTGCGTTTCAGCTTATCCTGCAGCTTCCCAAGCTCATCGTCATAGCTTTTTTCAATCTCATCCCGGCGCTTTTTCACGGTCGAATTCACGGCATCCGCCACCGCTTTCCGCTCCGTCTCCAGCACGCGCAGACGCTTTTTCTCTTCCTGAGCAAGCGTCTCCTCCTGTTTTTCAAACTCCGCCAGCTCCACCACTGCCTGTCTGGCGTCTTCCAGAAATGTTTTCACATCCGTTATCGCCTGTGCCATCTCGCCCCTCCCGGTCTTTGTCTTTTTGTAACGGCTGCCTGCCCTTTATTCTTCCAGCACCTGTATCTCCAGATAATCGAAATCGATGCTCTCGATAAAGTTGTCCTGGGTAAAACGCGCCTTATCGTGGCGTTTGAACTCCTCGATCGTCTTATCCAGCCAGACCGGATGCCCCAGATCAAAGGCATAGCAAATCTGGTCGATCGCGTCAAACACCATCGCCGTTCTCGACATTGTATAATCACCGTTGCTGATCACAATATCCCTAAGCATCCGGTTTTCCTTCATCATTTTTCCCCAAAGACGAAACATCCTGCCGTTCCTTTCCCGCTGTCAAATTTCATTTTTACCGTGTCCGGATGTTCTCTCCGAACATCTTTTCTCACAATCTTATGTCCAGTATATCAGCTTTTTTAAGAGTTGACAAGGCGGGGCTTTTCGGCAAAATTCACTGCCACTGTGTCATCGTGCAGCACTTCCCATTGTGAACCTCACATGGCTAAAGTCACATGCTTCTCAGCCGTTTTAAACGGCAAGACTAAATATCGGCGGATACGCCAGTAACTTAGAATTCGTGCGGATACGCACTTTTCCCATGCCGGATACGGCTGGTTTCCACATTACAGGTAGTCCGCTGTATATCTGCCTGCGTTTATGCCGCTTTTAAATTGTTTACTTCTACATAAAGCTTTCTTAAATCTGCATAAACACATGAGGTTCTACGCTTCACTGCAGGTACTTTTGCCTCCAGTGAAGACCTTCCCGTTTCCGGCAAGGGTTTTAAAAGTTCCCGTATAAAATATCTCACTCCGATATTATAAAAAAACGCCTCTATCAGTTTTTGCTGATAAAAGCGTTTTTTATTCTATGTTCCATTTTCTATGTGTAGATCTGGGCTGCAGTTTCCTTCATGGAACATGCCAGAGTGAACGCCGCAGAACGCATATTCTTTTACAGACCCGCTCCTTACAGTCTCTTAAGCAGCGCCTCTCTCGCTTCCTCATAGCCCGGTTTGCCAAGCAATGCAAACATATTTTTCTTATAGCTCTCTACGCCCGGCTGGTTGAACGGATTGACGCCCAGAAGGTATCCACTGACGCCGCAGGCAAATTCGAAGAAATAGAAGAGCTGTCCTAAGCTGTACGCATCCATCGCCGGGATCGTCACTTTCAGGTTCGGCACACTGCCGTCGGTATGTGCCAGAATCGTGCCGTTCATCGCACTCTTGTTGACGAAATCCACGCTCTTGCCAGCCAGATAGTTCATACCGTCCGTGTCAACATCTTCTTTCTTCAAAATGATCTCCGCCGGAGATTCAGCCACTTCCAGAACTGTCTCAAACATGATTCTCGCGCCGTCCTGGATGAACTGACCCATCGAATGAAGATCGGTCGTTAAATCAACCGCTGCCGGGAAAATACCTTTCTGATCCTTGCCCTCGCTCTCGCCGTAGAGCTGTTTCCACCACTCCGATACATAGTGCAGGCTCGGCTCATAGTTTGCCACAATCTCGACCTGTTTGCCCTTCCGGAGCAGAATGTTGCGGACCGCCGCATATAACAGAGCAGAATTCTTCTCAAACGGAGTCTCCAGTGCATTCTTTCTCGCGTCTGCCGCGCCCTGCATCAACGCATCTATATCCGCGCCGCTGACCGCGATCGGAAGCAGACCGACTGCCGTCAGGACGGAGAAACGACCGCCAACATCATCCGGAACCACGAAGGACTCGTAGCCCTCTTCATTTGCCAGATTCTTGAGTGCGCCCCGCGCCCGGTCTGTCGTCGCGTAGATTCGCTTGTTTGCCTCTTCTTTACCATATTTCTCAATCAGCATCTCCTTAAATACACGGAATGCGATCGCCGGCTCCGTTGTCGTACCGGACTTGGAAATAATATTGATAGAGAAATCTTTTCCATCGACCAAATCCATCAGATCATGGATGTATTTGCTGCTGATGCTGTTGCCAACGAAGTAAATCTCCGGTGTTTTTCTTTTTTCTTTCGGAAGATTATTGTAAAAACTATGGGACAGGAACTCGATCGCCGCTCTTGCGCCCAGATACGAACCGCCGATACCGATTACCAGCAGGACATCGGAATCCTTCTGAATCTTCTCCGCCGCTTTTTTGATGCGTCCGAACTCTTCCTTATCATAGTCCACCGGAAGGTCGATCCATCCAAGAAAATCATTGCCCGCGCCGGTCTTTTCTACCAGCGTCTCTCTTGCCGCCTGCACGCCCGCCTTGATACCGGCGATCTCTTCCTCATGAATAAATGCAGCTGCTTTTGAATAATCAAAGATCACATCTTTTCCCATATGTTTCCTCTCCTTTGCATTTCAGCCGTCCGCAGGCGGCGTGATTACTTTGTCAAAAACTTAACTTATCTTTATTATAGCAATCTGGACACCCGTGTGCAACCAGTTTTCAGTTGGAATCATCATTTACAACCCCGATAAATACTCCCTCATAATATCCCCCAGAACCTGCGCCTCCTCGCGGCTCAAACCTTTCATCCAGTCACCCGCATTTGCCTCGCCATTTCGTGTTTTCCGCGTATCCCGGCTTGCTGCAATCTGGTCGAGGCTCTGCTTCAAATACTCCATTTCCTTGTCGCCGGGACGCTCCTTCGCTTCCTGCCTGGGACCCGTATTGTTTTCCGTTTCATTTCCTGATACCATCCGGCGATCCGTAAGATGCCCATCTGTCTCATGCTTGTCCCGTTCCTCCGGTTCGCGCGGTGCAGTGCGAACTGCCCGCATCAGATTCTGTGCCCGTGCATCCCGCTCACGGAACGGATTCACTCTCATCGCTGTCCGCGATTTTCCTTTTTCAAACTCCGTTTCTCCCAGATCCCGGTTATCCGTTTCAGCACCATCCCGACCACTCACGCCGCGATCTGCCCGCAGAGTACTCTGCAGCCATTTCGGCATTTCCCGCACATTCGAGTCCACGCCAGCAATTCCGCCGGATACACCAGAAGCTCCGGACATTTCCTGTCCGCGTGTCTCCTTCTCACGTGCCGCCCGAAGAAACACCGAATTATCCACATACTCCAAAAGCGCCGTTTCCAGCCGCTGCTGTTTCTGGTCAATCTGGAAACAGCTCTCGATAAATGCCAGAAACAGACCGCTCATGACAGCTGCCGACGCATACAGCACAATATAGCTCGCATCCAGCTCATACCAGTATGCCAGAAATGCCTCCGCTGCTCCGGTCAGAAGCCCTAAAAGCACCATTTCCATTGACACGCCGTTCCACGCATCCAGCGAAATATGTAAAAATGAAAATCCGTCAATCTGCTTGTCCAGATATGCCTGCGTGTTCACGATGTTCTGTCCCAGACGGCAGGTATTTTCCAACCGCTGCTTCAGATTTTGAAGATTCTTGTTCCGGGTCATCGCCATATTGTCAGTTTCTTTTAATAATCTTTTGTAGAGGCTCCGTGTAATCAACTTGCTGACAAATCCGATCATTCCGATTGCCGCAAGAACGGACAGCGCTTTTCCAGTTTGTAAAAATTCCAGCATAAAAAAGCTCCCCTTTCTCTACTTCCGGATCACTTCCGGGTGGCTTGCCACAGGTCAGGTTTAGGCGCTTCGCAGTTTGTCTCTTGCAATTTGCTTTTCACATTCTGTTTTTTGCGTCTGTCAAATCCCGCCTGCATCGTGGCTTTATTATAGCCGCCGAAAGAGTCTTTGTGAAGATGAGAAAGGGGAAAATCGTTCGTCAAATTCTGCCTTAATTCGATTTTTAATAGGTATTAATAATGCGTATCATGCAAAATTTCTGGTTGTTAAAAATTCCGTCTGTGAATCATATTTATGACTCATTATGCCTCATACCGGGATGCCATTTCAAGCAGTAGGTTTACCGAATGCTTGATCGCCTGCGCCTCAAATGCCGCATAATCCATACCCGCACTGTCATCTGCCTTATCCGAAATGGCACGGATGATCAGGAACGGGATTCCGTTTAAATATGCCGCCTGTGCAATCGCTGCGCCTTCCATCTCGGTACAGCTTGCGCTAAACTGCCCGATCAGCCACTCCTTTTTTGCCTTATCCGAGATAAACTGATCTCCGCTTACCACGCGTCCCGGAAATGCCTGAATCTCCGGATTTACCTTCTGGTTGCACTCAATCGCCAGCTCGCGCAGCTTCTCATCCGCCTCAAATGCAAAGGTATCTACACGCGGAATCTGTCCGATCCGATATCCGAATCCGCTCGCATCCATATCATGCTGCACCGCATCCGTCGATACAACGATATCGCCAATGTTAATCTCCGCGCGCAGGGAACCGGCGATACCTGTGTTCACAATCGCACTGATATGGAACCGATCCGCCAGAATCTGACTGCACATACCCGCATTTACCTTGCCGATACCAGAGCGAACCACAACCGCGTCCTTTCCGCCCAGTTTGCCCTGATAAAAATCCATACCGGCTACACTTGTCACGGTGACATCTGTCATTTTCTCCTTGATCTGAGCCACCTCTTCATCCATCGCTCCGATGATTCCTAACATCTGTTTGTCCTCCTGTTTTTCTGTTCTTTATTCTTCTGCCTTTCTTTTATAGATTTATAGAAAAAGAAATTCTTACTGTTTGATCTTCTGCGCTTATACCCCTGCATCTCTTTCCTCAAATCCATTGGCTGACTCGGCTCTACAGTCAGTGTGTGCCTGCACCATCATTTTTCATTTGAAAATCGTTCATTTACTTTATAATAGCGCAGCCGCATCGTTACCATGTATACCTTATACAAACAGTAACACCGTATCTTTTCATGAGTATACTGGATTTTTGTTATCTTGACAACACCTTTGCTGACAGACTATAATCATTTTACTGCGGTGGATTCCCGCCACAGCAGATTAAAACACATACCATTTTGAGGAGGTTTTACCATGACATACAAGACAAAGGGAGTCTGTTCCCGTGAGATTAATTTTGAAGTAGAAGATAATAAAGTAAAGAATGTGCAGTTCGTCGGCGGCTGCTCCGGCAACACACAGGGCGTTGCCCGCCTGATCGATGGTATGGATATTGACGAGGCAATCTCCCGCATCGAAGGCATCCAGTGCGGCTTCCGCCCAACTTCCTGCCCGGATCAGCTGGCACAGGCCTTGAAGGAGTATAAGGCGAACGTGAAATAAGTATCTTTTGGTAGATTCTTTCAGACCCGCCGGCATAGTGAAAAACCATTTTAAAACCCCCACCTGAAAACATCTGGAATTTTGAATCTAAAATTCCTGGATGGTTGCAGGTGGGGGTATTTATGTGATCGCTTTTTTCATACTATTTCGTGTTGCAAATATAGATTTAGTAACACTGTCCCCGTTTAGAATTAGTCGCCGTATTCGGTAATTTTGATTCCATCTGTTTTGGTCATGAAAGACTGCCCTTTTCCATTTGATTCAACGTAATGGACGCCAACCACTCTATAATAATAACCCGTCTTCTGGTTTTTTACTGTAAAATCATTAGTCATTCCAACCAATGGTTCTGTAGGAAAATCTTCTTTACTAGCATCATAAGTATATCTAGAAACTTCTACCCACTTATCACCATCTTCTAATCGTTGTAATATCGCAATATTTTTAATTTTATCGCACTCTATATGAGCTAAAGTTTGAATAAAAATCCCAACATCACCTTTTCCTAAATTACTAATACTCGATATTGCTGTATCAATGATTCTTCCTCTCTGCTCTACTCCTCGAGCAATTCCTTCTGATGTATTCTCATCAACTAAATGTGTACTATTATAATCTGCCGTTTCAATCGCAACTCCATTAATACTTTCCATTTCTGCCGCATGAACCGTAATAACACTTGCCGCCATAATTAACCCTGCACATATTAATGTATATAATTTTTTTCTCATAAAATCTCCTACTTTTCTAAAATTAAATTTTCAACTATTTTTTTAAAATCTTTTTTTGACATAACTCCTGAAATTTGATAATAAATATTATTTTTTACAATACATGAACTATATTCTTTTTTTGCATTCTCAACTTCTGCCTCTTCAATATAAACTGTTTGTTTTAACAAATCATTATAAACATGTTCTTCTTTCTTTCTATCGGATATAACATTCACAGAATTTCCAACTTCTCCTATTCGTTGAAATATCTTTATCCAATGTTGATTATATTCAAAATAAAGTGTAGCCCAAGTTTTTCCTATATCTGCCTTTACAAACTTCATGCCACTAGGTATATATGCTAATTTTAAAGGTTGTATATTTGTTTTTTGACTTATTTCCGCATATGCCTGCTCCAATTTATCATTTGCTAAAACTACATCCACATTATTTAAAACACTCTTATTCTGTACTCTATCTTTCTCCCGCACCACATACCGATACTCCCTCTTCGCCCCAGCCGAAATCCCCATCGCCACAACCATCACTGCGATAGCGGCGGCAGCTACAGAGACTTTCACAATCGATTTCAACCGGCGTGGTTTGCGAGCTTCTTCGTGCAGTTTGATAATGTTCTCGCTGGATGATTCTTTTTCACTTTCCGGGCTTGTTCCCACCTCCGCTTCTAACTTTGCCATCAACCTCTCAAAGCCGTCTTCTGATTCTGGAGGTATCTCGCTGTCTTTTACTTCCGTCTGTGCAAGGATAAAATCCTTCAACAGCTGATCTTCGCTGACTCCAAACGCTTCCTGCAGCAGGCGCTCTGCATCTTCTCCAGCCTTTTTCCCGCGCCGGCTTCTGCTCACTTTTTATCCCTCCTATCTGTCCTCCCTCTAACTTTTAGGTTGACTTTTCTTTTTTTCCGTTTACTATACTAAATGTAACCCTTTGCGGGTATGATAAAGCATAATAACAGTTGTTTTCAGGTTATGGTTGTCCCCTCACACCGTAACCAGCGGCTGATGTGTGGAGGAAACTACTATGAAAAAAATCATTCTGACCGGCGGTGGTACTGCGGGTCATGTTACACCGAATCTCGCCCTGCTTCCGGCACTGCGCGAGGAAGACTTTGAGATTCACTATATTGGTTCTTATAACGGCATTGAGCGCCGCCTGATCGAGGCAGCCAGCATCCCTTACGATGGAATCTCATCTGGAAAACTGCGCCGTTATTTTGACCTTAAGAATTTTTCAGATCCGCTTCGCGTTCTGAAAGGATACTTTGAGGCTCGCAAGCTTATGAAAAAATACAAACCGGATATCGTCTTTTCCAAAGGCGGTTTTGTCGCTGTTCCGGTCGTTCTGGCTGCCAAGCATTATAAAGTGCCTGTCATCATCCATGAATCCGATATGACCCCAGGACTGGCAAATAAAATCTGTATTCCAGCCGCTTCCAAGGTATGCTGCAACTTTCCGGAAACACTTAAATATCTTCCGGAAGATAAGGCGGTTCTGACCGGTTCCCCGATCCGTGAAGAGCTTCTGCACGGGGATCGTCTGGCGGGACTCCAGTACGCCCATCTTTCTGCCGATCGGCCGGTAATCCTGATCATCGGCGGAAGTCTCGGCTCCGTCACGGTCAATCAGGCTGTCCGCAGCATTCTTCCGCAGCTTCTGAAAACCTATCAGGTAATACATATCTGCGGAAAAGGCAATCTGGATGAGTCTCTCATCGGCACCGAAGGATATGTTCAGTATGAGTATGTGGATAAACCACTCCGCCATCTCTTTGCAGCGGCAGATCTGATCATCTCCCGCGCAGGCGCAAATTCCATCTGCGAAATTCTGGCACTCCGCAAACCGAACATTTTGATCCCTCTGTCGGCTGCTGCCAGCCGCGGCGACCAGATCTTAAATGCCAACTCCTTTGCAAAACAGGGATTCAGCACCGTTCTGGAAGAAGAAGTTTTAACCGCAGATACTCTCAGCCAGGCAATCGAAGAGACCTATAAAAATCGCCAGCAGTTCATTGATAAAATGTCTGAAAGCCACTTAAACAATGCTGTCAAAACCATCATGGGGCTGATTCATGATTGCACACGCAGTTAGTAGCATTGCTATGTTTGTATAGTACAAGACTAAAACACTGAATATGTAAGCTTATCATCACATCGGACAGATTCGAAACGGCTCTGCTTCGATGTGATTTTTAAATATCAAATAGCTTTGCCCTCAACACGCGCTTCTGCAGTTCTGCTTTTGCCCTGTAAAGGCGTGTACAGCATACCGTTGATTTGATTTTCAAAACCGCACAGGCTTCTTCCGCCGTCAATCCCTCCAGAACACGGAGAATCAAAACATCCCGCCAGTCCTTTTTCATAGATTTGACAATCTTCCATACGTTCCAATAGATATCCCTATCAATAACCTCCTGATCCAGAAGCTGAATTCCTATCTCCCCTTCCAAAAGAAGGTTCATAATCTCTTCTTCCGCATCCGGATCTTCCAGATGCAGCATCTCGCGGCGCCGCATCTGCCTCCGGTTATCGATCCACTTGCTCCGTAAAATGCGGATCAGTAAAACCAACTTCACTTTATGATCCAGATCTAACGCATAGCGCTTGTAATATTCAATGAAAGCTTCATGCACCATATCCTCAATGTCATCGTACCCTACTCCAATTCTATACGCATATTTCTTCAGCGGTACCAGGTACTCTCTGTAAAGCGCTTCAAAAAGCGCCATTTTTTCATTCTCATGGTGCATATCCAAACTCCTATCGCGTCAGTTCTTCGCGGATGGAGCTGCTAATTTCTGCCAGCTCTTCCGGCGTTGCTTTTCCTGGCGCCCATGTCACCATATCCGGTCCATTTTCATATCTCGGAATAATGTGTACATGGAAATGAAAAACAGTCTGTCCTGCGGATATGCCATTGTTCTGAACCACATTGAAACCCGTGCAGCCCAGTGCTTTCTTCATCGCCGCACCAATCTTTCCAGCTAATGGAAGAGCTTTTGCCGCAATCGCCGGATCCAGCTCACATAAATCTTTGAAATGCTGCTTCGGCAGAATCAGCGCATGTCCCTTCGATGCCGGTCCTAAATCCAGAATCACACGAAAATCTTCATCTTCATAAACCGTTGAGGATGGAATCTCTCCGCCAGCGATCTTACAAAAAATACATTCTTTGTCTGTCATGTCGGTCTCCCCTTCTCTCTATGCTTCTCCATTCACTGGAAAAGCGGTATTTTCTTTTGTCACTTGGCTTGAAACTTCCATGTCAAGTGCCTTTATTATAGCATATCCCCAGGGCTTGTTCTATGTAAATTTGCAGAAACGCGAAATTGATGTACTTGCAAAATAATTCACATCAATTTCGTGTTTTTGGTTATTATTTCATATTTTCAGATAATTTATCGGTGTTCCCAAAATTTATATCCGACATCCGCCAAATAAATGGAATCCCCATTCCCCAAACTGACTGTTTCATTTGCCTGAAGCGGATAGCCATTGACCGATGTTCCATTGGTTGAATTGAGATCTGTCAGAATGTATACGCCCTCCTTCTGATCGATCCGCGCATGAAGACGGCTGACAGTCGGACGGTCAATACATGCGTCCGACAGCCCCGGATGTTTTCCAAGTGTAAATGGAATATAGGAAATCTGAATCACTGTTCCTCCGGCTTCCACCGGCTCTAAGCGCACCGTTCCTTCCCCATTCTTTGAGGCAGACAAAAGCGTAGTCCCCGCTTCTCTCGCCCGCTCTATCTGTGCTTCTTCTTCTCTTCGAAGTTCCTGCCGATAAGCTTCTTCACTCTCCGGATAGACCTGCCAGCGGTTTTCAGGCGTTGTCTGCTGCCAGTCTTGATATGATAGATCCACTTCCGTGCTTTCCTCTCTATCCTCTCCCTGACCTCGATTTTTCTTCCTGCCACCATATACCTGCCATTTTCTGCGGGCTGCCAACATCTCCCTCAAAAACACGATTCCCCCGATGCCGCCGCTGATTGCATACAGCCATACATCCATTTCTCCCGTCACGTACCAATACACAATGCCAGCTGCCACCGCGCTTCCAAGTACCTTTATCCACCTGTTCTGCCATTGTCCCTTTTGTTTTCCACCTGTCCTTTCAGACTTTTCCCCCACTTCATCTGAGTTCTCTACCGGCTCCAGGTTCTTTTTCACCGTTTTCTCCTGATACAACGCTTCCTGCCTATATTTCCAATCCTTCCTGGCTGGCGTTTGAGTGTCAGAAGCCATTTTCCCAGATCGAGATTTCAACGTATCCCTCCGATTTTGCTCCGCTTCAATCCACTCCTGCCGATCCGCCCACACTCCCGCCGTCTCAGGATCCCCCTCATCCTCGTTTCGTTTTTCTGCCGAAAAGATCCGATCTTCCCCCGAAAGCTGGCGCAGCAGATCTGCCGTTCCGTAATTCTCCCGCAGACTAATCTGGTACAGATTATAAGCTAATACAACAGCCTCCCGATCCTGATGATCCGCACGTTCCAGAAGATACCCCAGCAGTTTTGAGAGCGCCTGCGGCGCCTCTTCCCGATGCCCCGGAACCAGACATAATTCCACAGTAAAATGATCGGGTTCCAGATACAGGTATTCCGGATCCAGCAAAAGCTGTTCCTCTTTTAACAGGTACTCTTCCACCCGCTTCAGAACCGCCAGCACACCAAGCAGAATCGACCGGAGTTCTTGTCCCGACAAGGTCCGTTTTTCTAACACCCGTCTAAGCGGCTGTCTCGACGTTATCTCATAATAATATTCTCTCGCCTCCTCCGTCTGGCGGACCCGGAACTTCAAAAGCCCTTCGATGGCATTCGCCGACAGCATCTGTACCGCATAGCCCGTTTCTTCCTCCGGCGCTTCGATTATCATATAATTATGATTCATTTCCCGGCTATACCGAATCTCCATCCCGTATCCTCCATCACTCTGCATTTTCCAACACTGTCAGCAAACGGATCGCCCGCTCCGGCTCCTGTCCGCGCAGGGATATCTCCGTCTCTGTACTGCTCTTTACCCTTCCGTCCAAGTCTCCCCCATCTTCCCGGATCGTCAAAACTGCATCCCCGCACCGGAAGAATCCACACAGGCGCTGTCCAGCTCTGCTGCTTATCTCCCCCACAGTCATTCCATCTCCCCGCAACGTTTTTTCCTCCCGATACAGGCACCGTTCCATCGCCTCCTGCAGGACAAAACGCCCCGTAATCCTGCCATGCACCTCAAACACCCCATTTAACAGTGCCGCGATAAAAAAGAATGCAACCGTCATCACAAACGAGGCTTCCACCGTATAACTGGCAGAAACCTCCCGTTTCATCCAAGAGATGCTATCAGCATCCAAATCCACACCGGAAGCACACACGGTAGAAATGGCAGCTTCTTTTTCCGCATTTTCTCCCATAGACCATTCCCCTTTCCGCCAAGCAGTGCCGTAAGCATCCAGACACCTCCTGCCAGACTGCTCACAAATACAGCTCCCATCAAAAGTTCAAGCGTCCGCCATCCCCCCAGATAGCACCCAGTGATCAGAAAAAAGCAGCCATCTCCCAGTCCGACCGCACCTTTCGTCTGCCGCTCCATCCAGAACAAAAAAATCCCCGGCAGCATTCCCAAAAGCCATACCGTTATCTGCAACACACTTTTTTTCCAATCCCATCCATCTTTTATAACCGACAGCACACACCGTATCATCGTAAGCACCATTCCTGCCGTTCCAAATCCATATAGCCAGCTTACACGTATCCGTTTTCTATGAAGATCCTGCCAGGAAAAGACCATCAGAAAAAGGGAAAAAACAACCGCACAGAGGAAACATACTGCACTATCCAAATCCATCCGCGTAAATCCCATGAAACTTATCCCTGCACTGTTTTCCATCACTCCGCCCTCTCACCCCTCCTTGATTCTTTCCGCCATCCGCACCTATCCACTTCCACAGTATGAACACACACCCATATATTCCACATCTGATCGCCGCACCTTCTGCACATAATATGCCAATGACGAACAGTCCTGCTTTCCATGGTAAACCTCGCCGGACGGAAGAATATACACCAGACCTCCCGCCGACACCGTCTTTCCACAGTATCTGCAAGCCTTATAACGGCATCCCCCGCTGTTTCTAAGCACCCCCGAAATTACATCTGCATACGCAGCCGCGGTGATCTGATTCGATATATAATGGCACGAAGGCGAGAGATGGTAGCGCGTACTGTCCCGCCCCACATAGACCCATTTTTCCTCCGGTTCTGAAGCGTTTTTCTCTGAGAAATACCCGCCTTCCGCCCCAATCCATCCCCGCTTCCGGCTCCGGGAAGTAAGCGTCACATGGTCAAGCGCAAATACCGAGAACGGCAGCCGCACCTGATAGGAGGCGCGCAGGTCAATCCATTCTCCATCTTCCGATACGCGGCTGGCACCACACTGGATATTGGACACTTTGTTCCCGCCCGCTGTCTGAATCTTCTCCTTTAAATATCCCTGCAGGATAAGCCCGGACGGAAGTTCTGACCAGCCCCCCGTTCCCTTTTCTCCTGCCTCTGCCGCTTTTCCCGCCTCCATTTCTGCCGGATGCACCGTATGGGATGTCCGATACACCTGCCATCCCAGTTCCCGCCCCGTCACTTCCAGCACCGTCTGCACCTTTCTCTGAGTATCCAGTATTTCCATCGGAACTGACAGGAGAATCACCGTAAACATAAACAATGTCAGACTAAGCGTCGCCTCAATCGTCAGGCTCGCACACAGGGAAGCAGAGGACAATGCCCTTTTCCAGGGTCGTTTTGTTACTTGGGCTCTATGCCGCCGAAGGACGGGTATCCCGACCGCACAGATACTTTCATTTATTCGTTTTGTTAGGTTAGTTGTCATCATCTTTTTTACTGGCTTTCTTTATGTACTTGGAGAGGCACATTCACTTGCATCATCTCCTGAAAAAGGACACTGTCCTCCACTCCCCTGTAATTGTGTTTAATATTCCTTCTGGGACGTTCTACGAAGCGGTATCAACGTTCCCTGTGCCGCATAGGACACACTTACCCCATACTGGCACTGATCCATCCGAAATCCCGGCTCTTTTTCTGAAATGCGGTTCTGAATCATATCCATCATCCGGTAACAGAAACGGCTCTTTCCCTGTATCAGAAAAAAGAGTTTCAGCCAGTCCTGGTAGTCCAGCCCTCTGTCGTCTGTCCCGTTTTTCAATGAAAGATCCGTCCCCGTTTCCAGAAAGATGGACGCGCCCTTTTCCGTCAGAGCAGAAAGCGAAATCTGCCACTCCCCCGGCTGTTTGAAAAAAGGAATTTTTCCGCCCGCCAGCAGAACCTTCACATCTGCCACCGACTCTGCAAACGCCCAGACTGTCATGATAAAGAAGGATGCCGCCGCCGTGATCGGTGTGATTCCCGCCAGCCCCGTGATTGCCAGCGCCAATGCTTCCGCCTCCGACCGTTTTTCAGAATCCGCATATAAAGCTGCCAGATTCACCGCCTCGCGCACAGCCAGAAGTTCATTGACGGTGCGTTTTAAATTTTCCCGCTCCGACGCATTTCCCTGTAAGAGATATTCCTGCTCATAATGGACACTTCCCGTCTTTTCCTGCCCGAACCGGGTAAAAAAATGCGCCGCATACGCATCTAAAAGAGCCCGTTCAAGCCCCGCTGTCCAGACATCCCCAGTCGTCCCCCGCTTTCCGCTCTCTCCGCCTGCATACAACGCCGACGGAAATGCCGCGGTCGAAATCCAGTTTTCTGAAATCACAGTTCCCGCCGGCACACAAAGACTCAGCAGATCCGTCCCCGACAGGCGGCTGACTGCTTCCAGCACATTCATTTTTTTCTTGTCTCGGACTGCCGGAACCCGGAAACGTCCATCCTTCTGAAAACCCGCTGTGATCGTCAGAACCGGCGCCCACAGCGCTTCCTCGTCCAGCTCATCGTCCTCATCGTCAGGCTCCCAATCATCGATATAATCCTGTATCTCCTTTCCTTTCCGGACTGCTTCTGCAACCACCTCTTCATTTCCGTGAGCCGTCTCTTCTGTCTTTTTTACCTCCTGGCGGCGCGCTCCATCCGCATCCAAATACGAACGATACCCCCGCATCTCCTCCTGTACCATGCCCCAGGAGCCTTCTTCCAGATCCGGCTGGGCTTCCTGCGCCCCCTGCTCCGATCCCTGCAATTCTTTCGCAAGCCGGTCCGCCTGTTTTTCATACGCCGCAACCAGCCCCGGAATCTGCTTTAATTCTTTCTCTAAGCTTTCCGCCGATTGAAAGAACGAGCTTCCATCCGCCTGGCGGACCGCTGCCTCCATCTCCTCCAGATGTTTCTCCTGTTTTTGCAGGCAGGCTCCGATCGCCTCGATCGACTCTTCCAGACGCAGCACTTTTCTGCCATTTTCCTGATATCCTTCCGCAATCCCATGAACCGCCCTTGCTTCCGTCATCCGTTTTTCCATCTCAGGCAGTTCAGACTCCTCACTTTCCAGCGTCCAGACCCCCACTTTCATATAATCGGTAACTTCCTTCGCAAAGAAATCCCCCTTATGCCCGGTGATCTCATCCATCGCTTCGATCTGTACCTTGCCGCCGCTGACCGGATAAAAGGGCGCTGCCGCCAGATATGTTTCCATCTGCGGCTCCATCTCCGCCGCCAGGCGCTCTTTATCCGCACATTCCAGCACAAAAATCCGGTATTTATCCCAAATCTCCCGGTGATAACAGCTCATCAGCGAATCCAGTGAGGAATTGAGCGCCATCTGCATATACCAGCCGCTTCCGGCTGCCCGGGCGGACTCAAACAGCCCGCCCATCAGCGCACAGATACAGGTCAGAATCAAACTCAGGAAAACTGTGATCTCCCCGCAAACTTCCTTTTCTGTTTCAATGTGCCGTTCTGCCCGGATCAATATACCTCCTTCGACTTGCTGTTGATCTGTTTAAAGATATTTGTAAGAAGCGTATTAATCTGCTTTTTAAAGACAATGACCAGACCGATCAGCACCACCATAAAATCCAGTACCTGCCCCGGAATGCTTGAAAATACTTTTCACATCTTTCACATCACTCCGATGTGTAAATTATTTTTCTTTTTAATTTAGTAAAAAAGCAGGCTCTTGGATATCCTCTTGTCCAAAAGTCTGCTCTCTTACTTTATGTAAAATTACCTATTTGCTTTCTTTCAACTTCTGATTTTCCTCTTCTAGTAATTCTATCTGCAGCTCTAGCTCTTTAATTCGTCTCTTGTATAAAATCATTTGTCTTTTCAGCTGTTTATTAACTTCCTCAGTTGCTCTATCAAAAATTGCCTTTTTAGGATTATAACATTCTCCCTGCTTCAATTGTGCATCTTCTACCATTTGTTTGGCCTGCAAATTTCTATAAAAATAGCTCCTATCCACCCCTGCATATTTTGCCAATGCAGTAATTGATATCCGCTCCTTTCTTCGAAGCATCGCATCAATCTCTCTCTGAATAGTTTCTAAATTCTCTTTTTCTTGCTGTTTCTTGAGCCCTACGATTTTATCATACTTCATTTAACATCACTCACACCTTCCTGTTGTATTCGCAAAAAATCTAACTCTGATTTTAGCTTTTGATTTTCTGCTTTCAACTTTATAATTTCGATTCTCATAGCTAACAATTTTTCCTTATACTCATCAAGGAGTTCCACTTCGTCTATGTTCATTTTATAGCTTTGATTTTGAATATCAACAGCTTTATGTACTTCTTCTTTGATTTTTGGATTTCTGTAAAAAAACGAGTTAGATAAACCTGTTCTTTTGCATAATCCGGAAACTGTAATCCTTTCGCCCTCATTACGCATTCTTTGAATTTCATCCATTGCCAGTTTTACTTTTTGCCTGCTTTTTTCCTGGCTCATTTCGATGATTTTATTTGCTTTCATCCTTAATCACAACCTTTATAGTTTTTTTAACAATGCAATTTCCTTTCGATCCAACCGTTTCTTCAGCGTGTCCACCTCTTTTTGAAGTATACTGCACTTTTGAAGAAGCTGCTCATTTTCAACCTTTAACCTTTGATTCTCTGACTGACAGCTGTTAAAATCTTTCTTCAATTCTTGAAAATTATGACCTGCAATATTTCTTTCTTCAGATGACTGCTGTACATCTATCCGCCGTGGCTGTTTAATAGCTTCCTCCAGTTTCTGACGGACTTGCTCATTCTTATAAAAAAATCCTCTTGATAAACCTGTCCAACGAACCAATTCTGTTACAGAAATCGGCAGTCCTCTGGCACCCATATCATCTATTGCCCGAATCGCCTTTTTTATTTTCTGTTCACTCTCAGCTTTATTAACGGCTATCATCTTATCATATTTCATATCCATCCCACTCCTTTACCACATCCATTAAAATCATATCGATTTTCTCTCTGACTGCCCTCGTTTCATCCGCCATTATCTTGTTCCCAATCTTTCGGTAATGATGTACACTTTGTAATGTTTTATGCCCCAAAAGCCTTGCGATCATCCAGTCGTCGATATGCATCTCTGTCAGCTTTTTCCCATAACAATGTCGGAATGTATGTGTTCCAAAATTCAGCAGCTCTCCATTCTCATCCCGAATATCATTTTTCCTAATCATCTGCATGACTCGATGTTGAAGCATGCTATACTGAAATGGTCTCGATGGATCCTCTTTTTTTACAAAAATATATTTTGTCTTTCCATAATGTTCCTCGGTATAATCAATTGACTTTATAATAAGCTGTGCTATTTCATCACTAATTGCTTTTTCAAATGTGATTGATTTTACCTGCTCGATTCGTATAAAATATCGATTTTCTCTTATGCTCAAACAGTCCGTTTTTAGTGTAAGCGTATCCGAAATTCGTGTTCCCAGCAGCTGATGAAGGATTAATGCCCTCGCTATTTGTTCATCCATCTGAAAAATGTTTTCATTCAGCTTCTTTATGGTTTCATCCGAATAAAACTTAAATAGATATCTTGGTGTGCTAGGAAAATCAGTACTTATAAATAGGTTTTTGATATCTTGCCTATCATAATGATTTCCCACATCTTCAATCACTCTTCGTAAGCCATATAAATCAGAGCGATAATTTTTCCTCTCTTTTGCCTCTGTCTGAAGATAGGTCAAATAGTTTTCCATAATATCCCGTGTCAAATCTAGTAATGATTTAATCTTGGGATACCTTAATGCCAGATATCTGCAAAACCTTTTAGTCGCTACCATTTCAGCCGTAATACTTCCTATTGCCATATATTTCAAATGCATAAAAACTACTGTTTTAACTTCTTTTCGGATTGTTATTTGACTGATTCCTTTAAAATTTATAGTCTTTACATTCTTTATCGGATTGCTGCGAAGAGGAAATTCAAACTTATCCAATTCCCACACATCTCTATCCTGTTCTAAGTACTCCTCATCCTTCTGAGAATACCTCAGAATCTTCTTCATATGCTTTACTATGCCAGGTGTTTCTGTTGCTACAATTTCATAAACGCTTCGATACTTCTTACTTGTAAGGGCATATCCCTGCTCCATCATCCAGCTCTTTAGCTGCAAAATAACCTTATTCTCATCCTCATATCTTAATGTTTTAATATTCTTTTCTATAAGAAAATACCGAATATTATTAAAATATAGTATTTCGGACGCCAAACTACTTGGAGCAAGTTTCTTTCCTCTTTCCCAGACAAAGTCTTCCAGGAGCTTTCTTACTTCTTCTGATGGAAGTCCTTCCAGGTCAAAGTAACGTTCTTTCCGAACCCTCATCTTCTTTTTCTGTTCTTCAGCCGCATTCTTATAGCAGTCTAATTCATAGATATGTATCTTATTTTCCAGTTTTTTCACCCCGCTTCTTTGGAATAATCCCCGTTGCAAGAAGATTTTCTGTCTGATTGAAATATTCCATATTTGCCTGTTCGATCCGTTTAGGCATATAGTCTATATACTGCTTTGTCATATTTTCATTGTTATGCCCTAGGTAATCCCGGATCGTCTGAATAGACACTCCATCATCATAGAAACTACTTGCCAATGTATGCCTGTAATCATGCGTTTTGAATGTTTCGCCCGAAATATGTATTCCATACTTCTTACAACTTGCTTTGAATCCTTTAACAAATGTACCAATCCTATATGCCCCACCATCCTTTGATTTAAAAAGGAACTCTGTGGGTTTGATATGATGCTTTTTTATATAAATTTTCATAATTCGATAAAGCACCAATGAAATTGGTATCATTTTTTCCGCTTTCATTTTAATTTGATAAACCTTAATCCATGCATCTTCCCCATCCCAATAATATGCACCTCCTTTTAATGTACACACCTCACTGATCCGTAATCCTGTTGCCCATAAATTTAGGAAAATAAGTCTTTGTACTTCTGGAAAAAACTTCAGCCTTTTTAATATTTCCATATACTCATCTTCTTGAACACTTCGATCATGGTGATATGGGTAGACTTTCTGGCTGTAATAGTTTTGATCAAAAATTTGCCCTTTGATATGTCCTTTAACCTTTAAGTATGCAAAAAATCGGTGAACATCAAATATCTGCCTGTTTACTGTTTCTGCCTTAATTTCCTGTTCCTGCAGGAGCTTGAAGTACTCTGCTATCTGTTCTTCCGTAATTTCACATATGGATTCTATTGTATTAAAGTAAACTAGAAATTTTTTAATGTAACACAATTGACTTCGTATATTTCCTAGTGCCAAATCACTGATACCTACTTGATATTTCATATACTCTTGTAGCAATTCCCTGTTTCTCTCATTCGTCACTTCGTAAAAACTGAGTCGCTGAACAGGATTACTTGGGTTTACACGCTCTGGTGCAAAATTGAACCTTTCCATATACCAGACATTTGCATACCAGTGAATTTCTTTTCCACTCATAAATAGTATTTTGCGACTGTTATCCACAATCTGCATACTGTTCTTCACATTTACAACTTTCCTGGCTACAATTGTTTCCAATTTCTTTATTTGCTCCAGTTCAAGACGCTCGATATCATCAATTCCTTCCTCTATGCAAAACTCATACATCCACCTTAAAGGAAGTAGATAACGCACTCTGCGATCCTTGCTGTCTTTTATATTCCTCAAGGCATAGCATAAAATCTGAAAAATTTGCCTTTTTAAATTTTCTGATGCCTTTTGGCTAAAATCCCATACCAGTTCGCTTTTATCCTGGATATAATCAAAATCTGACCCTATGTCCTGATCTGGTATGTAGGGAAGAAAAATCACTTGCCCTTCATACTTGAGCTGTTCTTTGTTTCTTCCAGAAAGTGTTTCCATTTCTTTTCGGATGTCAAACTGTTTGATCCGATCCAATGTCTTCAAATATTCAAGGCTTTTAGAGAAAGTTTTTGTCCTACGTAACTCACTTTCATACAGTTCTCTGGTTCTATAATCAATTTCCCTTACATGATGAATTCCCTGCCGTATCAAAAAATTCCTAACATTTCCTTTCAAGCGTTCTTGCACTGTATTGCACCGCTCAATTTCATCCAGCAATTCTTTATACTCATTCCGGATAAGTGCCTTCTGCAAATTTCTCAAGAATCCAGTTCGCTCAAACACCTGTTTCTTTGTAAAGCTCCCCGTTTCATGCAAAAAGATTTTATAATTACGGAAATCCTGTTCTTCTATAAGAAAAACATCATATATTCCTACACCTTTTAGATAAGACTCTGCACACTCCCAGTATGTACTCGGTACATTTATATCCGTTGTCAACTGGTTATGAAGATAATCCGCTTTATCCTGTGATTCCGTATTCAATAATCTTAATGCAGGCACATGCTTCTCCTCCTTCCCTAAAGTAATTTGTCGATTTCATAAATGGACTGATGTTTTCTATAAAATTCATCGCTGACATCAATCAACTCCTGATCCGATATATTTAAATATCTCATCGTTGTTTCTATATTTCGATGCCCAAGTGCCTGACTAATAAGTTCCAACTTCCATCCAGCCTTCCGGCGAGCATTTGCAAAATAATGCCGCAGCATATGTGGTGTTACTTTAATCCCAGTCTTCTTCTGCAGCCGTTCCATCAATGCATAGACGCCTGAGTCCTGCATCGGTTTTCCAGCATAATCTCCCGAAATATTAATAATCAAGTACTCCTGCTGGAAAATAAGGTCTTTATATTCCTCTATATAAAACTGCAGAATTTCAAAGGTGGCATCGCTGATTTTTGCCTTCCGGTATTCTGCATTCTTAGCCCTGGCTCCATTTTCATTATCTTCTCTAAAATTGACATACAGTAAGTGTCTCTCATAATCAATATCTGTCGCATACCGGACTCCCAAAAGCTCCCCGATGCGAAATCCCGTTTCTGCTAATAATAAAAGCAGGATTTGATCGCGACAATTGGCACATGCCTTTAATAAAATCACGATCTTATCCTGCTCTATGGTCTTCCCTATATGTCCTTTTTCCTGTAGATATCCATGAAATGTATTCCGGTATAATGTCCTTTTTACTCCCACTGAATTATGTACAATAATTCTCATATCAGAGAGGACTTTTAATTGCTTTATAGATTCATCCTGCTGTCCAGAAAATCTATAAAATCGGAACACCTCTTTTAAATACGCATTACAGGTCTCATTATATGGTTTCTTTTTGTAACTATCTCCACTATGCAATCCTGCCCGTAACCATATCAAATAGTCTGTAAAGTGTTCCTGCTGCTTATCATATGGCATCTCCCATACATCATCTAACTGGATGCCAGTCTCATCTATATAATTCAGATAGTATGAAATGGCTCCTGCACTTCTTCTGATAGTATTAGGTGACAATTTTGATCTTTTTTTATGCATTAGATACTTGGAGGGCAGTAACACTATATCCTGGCTCTCCTGCTCACGAATGAAATAATATTTTTCGTGATTATCTATCTGAGAATCCACAATATACCTTGCCATATTACCTTGCTCCTTTCCTCTAACGCTATACACAGTATACCGTGTTACTCTTCTCATAGCTATCACACAATGCAACAATCTTTTCTTTGCAAACGAAGCATTACCAACAAACAACTTTAATCGATCTGATAACTCCCTGCCACTCCAAATGCAATACCTACAGTTACCAAAAATCCAATAATTCCGACCACTGCAATAATCAATATTCCAATCATTATCATTCTCCCATCCACCCAGTAATTCCTATAACATCTGGTATTCTGCCATCGTAACTGCTTCATCTTCCATAGCAAAGTATTGATTTGACACATTCCGATCCACAGCTAACACTTTACCTGCCTCTTTTTCTCCCATCTGAATCGGTAACAGATGCTGCACAATTCTCCTACATAACTTCTGATTAGGACAAACATCTAACATTCCAAACATGATGTTCACAACCAGCCTGTCCGCTATGTCAGTTATAATAATTTTTTCTGCTTCGCATCCTCTTGCACCTATAAAGTTCGCCAGATTTTCCGGAGTCAGTGCCAACATATACTCTTTTCTGGCTCCTCCACCATATGGATACTCATAGGCATACCCCATCGTACCTGTACCCATAATCCGTTCCACCATCCTCTTATCTTCTGCTTTCATTGCCAGCTTCTCCTTATTTTTAATGGCTGAATCCAATCTCTCCCTCCATTGGGGAATAAACACGCACTCCATGGCTCTCCTGCAAAATCTGTACCCTTGCCAGCTGCATGGAAGACCTAGACAGGCAGTTCCTATTCATAATCAAAAGCACCTTCACACTACCTTTCTGAACCTGGCTTACAAACTGCCGGAATCCATTTCTCTCCCAAAGTGGTTTTGCTCCTACATCACTGGAGCTCCCGACCACTCCAAGTTCCATCTGGTCTGCATAATCAATCAACTGTTTAAATTGTTCTTTCAATGTGTCATGGGTATCATCCGGTGCATCAATCGCACAATAAATCCATGCCCCTCTTCTCTGTTCCATTCCTGCCTCCTGTCAAACATCCAAACACCATTCTATGCCCGATTTTGTTCTTTTAATCCAAAGCTGATGAGTATAGCCCGATCCACCTTCTGCATCATGCTCCCATTCAAGCTTCCTATGTATCGTTTCAGTCGCATACGATCAATGGTACGCACCTGCTCCAGCAAGATGACCGAATTTCTACGAAGTCCTCTTACTTCCTGCTCTAGCTGAATATGAGTAGGAATGGAATGCTTCTGAAATCGGCTGGTAATTGCTGCAGCGATTACGGTTGGGCTGTAATAATTACCAATATCATTTTGAATAATCAAAACCGGGCGGATCCCTCCCTGTTCAGAACCAACAACGGGAGTCAGATCTGCATAATAAATGTCTCCTTTTTTTATCGTGATGTTCACCTCGCTTTCCCTTTTGACTTTATAACACAAGGGCAGTGACAGCCTTATTCTGTGATTGATTCGGTATGAATCCTCTGCATAAGACTGTCACCGTAGTTTCTGTTATAAAATCACTTGTTCTTCATTTTCACCGGCTCCTATTCGACACTACTTCCCGGAACCGGATACCAACAGGAACACTCATAAGTGATCCTGTTGTTCTCTCTGGGCGGCAATGCAAACCAGCCATGGCTCATGGCTGTCATGGGATTTATCCCCTCCGAGGATCTCTCCGAGCCGCCCTCATTGCGTGATCCCTTCTTAAGGGGCTGTGACTGGACGGAAGTATCATTATAGGCTGTTCAGGTCGTTGCAGGCAGCCTGCCATAGACTGCTTTGAGGACAAATCGTTCCCGCTCTGCACCTTTGATGTCATCTTATTGACAGACCCTCTGACCGTCTGCAGGTGGTCATGGCGGATTCTCCTCTGTGCTTCTCCTTTTGGGCTGAACAACTAAAGTATCTGTATTGCCGGATATGACTGTCAAAACAGTATTTGCCAAGGAACAGAAGAGGAAATCAATCCCCTTCACTTTCTTCCACGCTGGCAGAAGATTTTGCACACCCTAAAATCAATTTTTTTCTAATATTTTTTTGAGTTTTTCCAAAATCCTCTTTTTCTGTTTATGAACTGCATTGTGATAGACACCCATTTGTTTTGCTACTTCTCGCTCTGTCTGATTTTCAAAATAAAGTTCATGGATCAGCCACTGCTCCTCTTTTGAAAGTGTCAAAATTGCTTTATGTAACCGTTCAAACTCCAACTTTTGTAAGATCTGATCCTCCACACCATCGTCTTCTTCTGGAAACTGTACCGCCATCTCCTGCAGCCTCTCATAAGAATCTTCTCTGCTTGGAACCGTCATTACTTCTCCTGTTTTCGGATCCACAATATTCCTCGCTCTTTTTAAGTCATATTCCTGATACTGCATTTTTCTTTCTGTTGTTCTTAAAACAGCGATGACTTCCTCGCTGGCTTCCGGATACATTTTTCTAAAATCTGGTATTTTATATGGCTTTGCCATAGCTTGTCCTCCTTCATTCGCTCAATTTCTCGAAAATGAAGGACAAGCGGAGGGCTTCGACACCTGAAACTTTCGCTCTCAGAACGCAAAAAAGTGCCTGCACAGACAGTTTTATCCATACAGACACTTATTTCATGTTTTATATGCTCTAATAGTTCACTTTTCTGACCACAAACATCCTGTTTCCATAACCAGCTTTCAAAAATCTCTATAAAACCTATTTCGCTGTTATGTTTCTTAACAGAAAACTTTAAATCAAAAATTGAATCGTGCAGCTACGAATTCGCAGCATACAATTCCAGCACATGAAAATATCCCCCCAAACTCCAAACGGAGCTTGAAGGGATAAAATTATGGCGTGCTTCTACAGCCCGTCAAGATACCGTTTTTTTTAACAGGCTGGATCCGCAATTATAAATTTTTTACTATTCAACAGAATAATGAAATATTCAATAATTTCAGTATCCCATTGTATTCCACAAATATCTTTTCAATTAATACTTGATTCATGAAAGAACTCCCATCATTGAATCGTCCATTCCTTTTCTATCATTTTAAAGCCAGTGTGAAAAAGAAAGAGGCTCCTCCCCCCGGCGTATCTTCCATACCAATCTTTCCCTGCAGCATCCGGGCCAGTTCTTTTGCAATACTTAACCCCAGTCCAAAATGCGATTTATCTGTGTGAGACTGGTCTGCACAGTAGAACCGATCAAAGATAAATGGTTTGTCCTTTTCTTCCACGCCAATTCCATGATCTGCAATCCAGAACGTCAGTTCTTTTGAAGACATATCCACCCGGATCTGGATTTCTTTTCCCTCTGGACTATAATGCAGTGCATTATCCAGATAGATACTGAGCAGCTGGAACAATCGCTCCTTGTCTGTCATAATAACTGGAAATAACTCTTCTCCCAGATCCAAAGTCAATTTTATCTTCTTTTTCATGCACCGCGGTTCATAGGCTTCATACAAAGAAATAAGCAGCGTATCCACATTGACCTCAGAAGTATGGATCGTCCACTTTTCCGCATCCGATGACGCTAAAAGAAGCATATCCTTAATTAAACGGGACATACGCATACACTCCGAATCAATGACTTTTAAATTCCCCTGAAGCCCTTCGTTTTGTGCTTCATGCTGCATATTCTCCACATTTGCCACAATCACAGCCAATGGTGCTTTCAGTTCATGGGAGGCAGAAGCAACAAACTCTTTCTGGCTCTGCATCACACGCTCGGTTGGCTCCAAGGCTTTCTTCAGCAAAAAGCGGCTGACCAGACTGACACAAAGCAGTGTGACAATCCAGATTGCCAGATACATAGGCAGCTGTTCCAAAAACATCTGAAATATAGGCGTTTGCTCATAAACCAGAGTCAATGAATTGTTTGTATCATCTTCGGAAGTAAAATGGGCCAGGTTAATCAGATACCTCTCATAATGGTTTCCTTTCATCTCAACCATTCCTTCCACGGCTGGAAGTTTGGTCTGATTGCCTTCCTCTTCTGCCGAATAGGTAACAATCTGCATTCCCACATTGTTCAGCTGTCCTTCAATATCCTCTAAACCAGTTCTGCTCTCGTAGAGAAGTTCTCCATATGCATCGGTCAATTTTGATGATACAGACATATCTTTTTCATAGGCAGAAAGAACTTCTTTTGCATTCGCCCCTTCTTCCTCCAGCTGATTAACGATCAGCGCTGTCATTCTCTGTAAAAAGGTTACTTCTGCCGCCTCGCTTGCATTTACATGATTGGAAAAGGATAATCCAATCACGCCCGTAACAATTACCATGATTGTCATAACAAAAAACAGGTGCAGTTTTTGAAATAAATGGTTCAGCATAGGCTGCACCTCAACTGATATCCGCTTCCATAAATAGTCTTAATCTCACATATGCTGTTTAATTGCTTTAGCCTTTTTCTGAGAAAGGAAATATAGTTATCTACATTTCCAGGTTCAATGTCTGAATCAGTTCCCCAAACTTTTAGAACCAGCTGTTCTCTTGTCAGAAGCGTTTCCGGTGATTTGAGTAAGGTGTACAGAAGTTCCGATTCCTTGGCTGTCAACAGAAGTTCCTTTCCATTAGCCTTAAGTTTCCGGTTGGAGCGTTCCAGCTTTAAGTCCTGATAAGAAAGAATATCCTGCTCTTTCATTTCATGAGGCCTTCTAGTCAAAGCCCGTACCCTTGCCAATAGTTCACGGATATAAAACGGTTTGACCAGATAGTCATCTGCTCCTCCATCCAGACCATCAATCCGGTCATCAATAGAGGACATTCCTGTAATAATAATTACTGGAACCGAAATTCCTTTTTTACGCATGGCTTTAATAATTGTCAGCCCATCAATGACCGGCAGCATCCGGTCAACAATGGCCAGATCATATCCAAATTCTGCATTGAGTGCGTAGAGAAGCCCTGTTTCCCCATCATGGCAGCAGTCCACCATATAATCATTTCTCAAAAGTTCCTGCTTCATTGCCAAACTCAGCTCTATATCATCTTCCAATATGAGTATCTTCACAATAAATCATCCCTTTCTTTTTCACGGTTCAGTATATCAAATATACCAGGGAAAATCTCTAAAAGTCCTCTAAAAATTCATCAAAATCTTTCTTTTTCTTAGAGGAGTTTTAGATAAGTTTTTGAATAAAATGGTATGCAGAAAACAGCAAAGGAGGGATTCAATTGCTATGTCAACAACGGTCTCGGAAACGGCGAAAAAAACACAATCGTCGAAACATTTTCCGTATGATATTAGGCCTGGTACTTATTTCGGTTATCAGCATATGTGCTGTCCGTCTTTTTTACAGGAGCCGCTCTTCCCCACCATCTGATTCAGATTCTGATTATATAATCATGGCAGCAGATCAAAATGGCAATGTATCCGATACTCCGATAGAAAATTCTACGGATGCGGATCTGCTGCAGACCTTACAGACATTGAAAAAACAGGAGCCAAAAATACAGGACATTATCGATCACTTTCAGGAATACCCCTCCGAACTCCTCGAAATGTTATCCAAAAATCTGGATATGTTGGACTTTGTATTGGAGTATCCCAATAAAAAAGGAGAGGTTTTCTCTGATACCATCGGTGATGTAAAACTTGGAACCTATCCGCTCCTTCTGCAATACGATCCACGATGGGGATACGCATTCTATGGAGACGATGTAATAGCGGTAAACGGATGTGGTCCTACCTGCCTGTCTATGGTAATTGCTGGTCTAACCGGCAAAAACACCATTACCCCCTATACAATAGCCAGCTATGCCACGCAGCAAGGGTATTATGCCCCAGATTCGGGCACCAGCTGGTCTCTGATGAGCGATGGTGCATCCCATTTCGGCATTATCGGAGAAGAATTGACCCTCTCTCAATCCGCAATGGAAAACTCCCTGTCATCTGGACAGCCAATCATCTGCAGTATGCGTCCCGGTGATTTTACAACAACTGGACATTTCATTGTTATCACGGGACTCAAGGATGGAAAATTTATCATAAAGGATCCCAACAGTAAAGAGCGAAGCAATCAACTTTGGGATTATCAAACACTGGAACATCAAATTAGTAATCTATGGGCATTTCAAGCCTTATAGAAATAACAGAAAGGTGGATATCACATGAAACACACAAAAATAACAGTAGGATTCGCAACTCTCTTATGTATTTTCTCATTGGCCGGGTGTCAGAGTAAACCTCAAAATCAACCCGTTGAGACAGAAACCGAAATGCAGCAAACCAATACTGTGTCTGAGCCCCAGACAGAACAACCTCAGCAGGAATCCTCGGAAACACATCCGAACAATGTGCCTGCCAGTGCAGAAGAATTACTGAATTCTGCCACTGTCTCTGGCGAGGTGACTGCTTTTTCTGATACAGATCTGACCCTTAACCCGCTCTCAACAACAGATGCCGGGGCTGCCATCATGGCCGTTGATTCAGAAAATGCGGAAAATCTCCTTACTGTCAACTATCTGGAAAACTGCACGTTCCAGCTTGCCCGCATCAACCAATCTACTGGAGCACTTTCACTGGAAACCGCAAGTGCCGCAGATATCAAAAAAGAAACATCTATCGCTGTCTATGGTGAAGCAGACGAATCCGGAGCGATTCTGGCCAAGCAGATTTTCCTGATCCGTTACGAATAAGCAGGGAGGAAACTATCATGTCATTTTATCACAGAGCCTGCTTATACCTGTTCCGCAAACGGTCAAAAACTGTTTTATTATTTCTGATCCTTTTACTGGTAAACAGTATGATACTCGGCACTGTCATGATTCTTCATGCCGCCCAAACAACCAAAGTGTCTATGCAGGAAAAATCAAAGGCGAAAGCAGTCTGTGAGATCACGCAGGATACATACCAGCTTTCCAGTCAGGATATTTCTGCTGCAGCACAGCTGCCTCATGTCACATTCCTGAACCGTCATGCAGAAAGCCCAGGTTATCTTTCCGATTTCTTACCCATTACAGCCAGTGATTCTCAGAAACCGGAAAATTCACAGATTCGTTTAACCGCTTATGACGATTTAGAAAAAGATGGCCCCTTTGCCACACAGAACTATCGCCTGACCGGTGGAAAACTGATCAATCCGCAGTCTGATTCCAGTGCAGTCATAAATGAAACATTTGCCACAATCAATGGTATTTCCATCGGAGATCAAATTCGTTTGGAAAATGAGCATGGAAAAACCATTTCCGCAACCGTCTGTGGCCTGTTTCTTTCCGGAAATGAACACCAACAGGACAATACTCTGGATTCCCTGTACCGTATCGAAAATCAGATTTTTATCGATGCCAAATCCTATATAACCCTATTTGGTGCCGATCGGTTCAACCGATTGATTGTTTATACCGATCAGCCAGAGCAGACAGAGGCTCTGGCTGAGAAACTGCAGGAATTGTTGGGAGAAAAGGCAAAGGTTACATCCTCCGATCTCTTATACCAGCAGATGAAAGCCCCTCTGGAACAGATCATTCGGATTACAAAACTTATGATGACCTTCACACTTTTGTCCGGAACCGTTATTGTTTCTCTGCTTCTGTGTATGTGGATGAGAAACCGTCAGAGGGAAAAGGCTATACTCATCAGTCTTGGAGAGTCAAAGGGAGCCATCTTTCTCCAGACCTTTCTGGAATCTGTCATGATCTTTCTCCTGGCTGCCGTAGGGGCGTGCTGTCTTGGAACTCTCAGTGCTAATGTAGTGCAGGCCATCCTTTCAGCCTCGGAACTCGCACTTGTCATGACACCAAGCCTTCAGATGAAAGAAATTGTCATTCTGTTTGTAGCTGGCAGCCTGGTAATTTTGACAGCAGTGCTGCTGTCCCTGGTTCCCGTTTTAACTACCAACCCAAAAGATATCTTATCCAGAATGGAGGGATAATGTGAATCTATTTCAAAGAGCCATCCGATCCTGCCTCAGAAAACCTGTCAAAAGCATCCTTCTGCTTCTTGTAATCGGTACGATCAGTCTTCTGTTTCTGTCTGGTATGGCAAGCCGCTCTGCTAATATTGCAGCAAAAGACAGCACCCGGCAGGCAATCGGGGCCGGTTTCCTGTTAGAAGGAAACCCGGAAAATCGAAACAAACGTCTTCAGGAAGCATTTGAAGCAATCGAAGAAACGTTCGGAGTCGGACAAAGCGGCAGTTATCAAGGCGTTCATGCAGAAACGATCATCAGCAATGGACAGCCCTCCGGATATGTGTGGACGGATCATTCTTTTGAATCCCTCGTCCGGGAAGACATTGAAAAAATAGCTGCTGCTTCCGGAATCTCTGATTACAATATTACAACGGTTCCAACTCCTGTAAAGCCAGAGGGCTTTTCCCGAATTGAAGATCCGGACAAAGATCAAACCTATGATTCTAAAGGTGTTTCCCTGGTAGGCAACCGCACGATGAATTTGGATTCTAATGTCTTAAATGGAGTCGTAACCATAAAAGATGGGCGTATGACTGTCCCCCAAGACCAGGATGTCTGCGTAATATCAGAAGAACTTGCCCTTTTAAATAATCTTACAGTCGGTGACCGGATCGGCTTTTCCCCTGTTAAGCAGGAAGGTCCAATCCAATATGCAGAGATTGTAGGGATCTACCAGGTCAGGGAACCTATGACTCCTTATATGTCCGGCGACACCTACCGCTCCGAAAACATTATTTTTACAAATCTGGACTTTCCGGCAAAAGCGGAACAGGATTCCCCACTGTTTGAAAAAGCCTATTTCAAAGTTGAACAGGTCGATGAATACGAAGCAGTAAAGGAACGAATCCAACAGACTGACATCAACTGGGAACGGTATGATTTGATTGATAACAATGGAAATCTGGATACTATGGCATCCAATTTTAATGACCTGGAGCATATCAGCCAAATGCTTTTACTCATTATTGCTGGTGCCAGTTTCATTATTTTATCCCTTATTTTTGTTTTCTGGATGAAAAGCCGAACCCATGAAATAGGGATCCTGATGTCCTTAGGAATCTCAAAGCTGGAAATCCTTTTTCAAATGATTCTGGAGGCCTTTTTCATCGGAATTATTGCCGTCAGCCTTTCTTTTCTGGCTGCTCCCATGGTTTCCAAAACTGCGGCTGAATACCTGGTCGTTCAGCAGGAACAACAGGCACAGCTTCAAGAAGATCAAACGGCAAATCAAATACAGACTGAATATGTTGCCCCAGAGCTGACAGTAACGGATGTACAGATATCTCTGTCCTCATCCATGTTCTGTGCTGATGGCATCAGCATCACACTGTTAACCTTATTATCTGTTTCTCTTGCAGGAATTACGATGTTCCGCAAAAAGCCAAGAGAAATTTTGAGCGAAATGAGTTAGGAGGTCTTGCAATGATTTTGGAAGCAAACCATATAAGTTATACTTACCGAACACAAAAAAACATCCCTGTGCTGCACCAAATATCCGCCGGATTTCAAGCGGGCAGATTTTATTCCATCATAGGCTCCAGCGGATCCGGAAAAACCACCTTTCTCTCCCTTCTTGCCGGACTGGACACTCCTGGCGAAGGAGTAATCCAATACGATGGGGAGGATATTCAAAAATGTGGACTTAATTTCCATCGCAGACACCATATTTCTCTGGTATTTCAAAACTATAACCTGATTGATTATCTTACCGCTCAGGAAAACGTAAAGTTGGGCGGAACCAAAGATCCCAGAGAACTTCTCACCAAAGTAAATATCCCACAGGATGCCTGGAACCGGAATGTCCTCCAGTTATCCGGCGGTCAGCAGCAAAGAGTGGCGATTGCCCGTGCTCTGGCCAGTGAAGCAAAGGTTCTTCTTGCTGATGAACCAACTGGGAACCTGGATGAAACCACAACAGGAGAGATTATTGAACTCCTAAAACAAACAGCCCATGAGCTTGGAAAATGTGTCATCGTTGTTACCCACAGCAGGGAAGTCGCTCAGGCAGCGGATCACATTTTGAAACTGGATCATGGAACTCTGATATAAAATACCAACAGAAAGAGGGGCCGCTTATGACAAGAGAAAACCCAAATACCATTCCATCCAACTATATTCCCGGTCAGGATCCATTGGATGATTATATTGCAGAACAGTTAAAGGCTGCCGCTGATTCCATCCCACTGAGTGATGATGTGAAATGCAGGGTGGAACAAAAACTGTCCAACCTAAAAATGCAGGAATCTAAAAACGAAAGGATATAACAACATGGACATTCGCATTCAGGATTTAAGTATGACCTATCCCAATGGGAAACAAGCTCTTTCAAATTTGAATCTGGAACTAAAAGCTCCCAGCATGATCGGACTTTTGGGACCAAACGGTGCTGGAAAATCCACACTGATGAAGCTTCTGACAGCTGCCTTGGTTCCTTCAAACGGAAGTATCCTTGTAGATGGACAGCCACTTTTGAAACAGGAACATCTGTTAAAAAGCCACTTGGGATACCTTCCCCAGACATTTGGACTTTATGAAGAGCTGACTGTTTATCAGTTCCTGGACTATATGGCTGCCTTAAAGGGATTATCCAACACAAAAACCATTCTGACTAGAGTGATCCAGGAAGTCAACCTTACGGAAAAATCCAATGCCCGGATCCGAACCCTGTCCGGCGGTCAGCGTCAGCGGGTTGGAATTGCCCAAACATTTTTAGGCGATCCAAAACTCCTGATTTTTGATGAGCCAACCGTAGGATTGGATCCAGAAGAACGGATCCACTTCCGCAACTTATTTTCCCAGGCTGCCCAGGAACGTCTGGTACTTTTAAGCACCCATATCATCGAGGATGTACAGTCTGTCTGTGACCAGCTGATTGTTATCCACCACGGCTCCATCCTCTTTACTGGAGCACCGTCTGACCTGATCCGGCTCGCCGCTGGACACGTAGGCACCTTTTTTGAACAGGACACGTCCCATGAGCAGGGTCTTCACATTACAAGCCGTGTCAATACTGCTTTCGGGGTACGCTGCAGGGGGGTATGGGAAACACTTCCCTCTTACGCTCACGCCGAAGAACCCACCTTAGAAGACGCCTACCTTTATCTGATCTCCAAGGAGGAACTGCGATGAGAATCTTTTCCTTATTCTGGTTAGAGTTCCGGCGTCTTCTGCGTTCGCCTCTAACCTGGCTGATTATGGGACTTACCGTTCTTTCCCCTGTCATGGGTCTGTTTCTATATCAACCAACGGAGGCTACCACTTTGGGGACCTATCTGGCCAATCCATCCCTGGCCGCTGGAATCTTTTCCAGCCTTCTGTTTGCATTCCTGACTGTCTGGGAATGGAATCGGGTAAAACGCGGGCAGATGGAGGCGCTCCTATATTCAATTGTCTCTCCACTGACTGTTTCCTGCATCCGTCTGTTGTCTCTTATAGGTACCGCTGGTTTAGCATGGAGTATCACTGTAGTTGTCTGGATGCCATTTACCATGATGGCTTCTGGAAGTGTTTTTGATAGCCTAACCTATTTCTTATGCTACTTTTTATTTATGGGAATGGCCATACCCATTGCTATCCTGTTGTCCTCTTGTGCATATCAGTTCACCCGCCGTCTGGATCTGTCTATCGTCATACTGGCTGCCCTGGCCGGACTGAGCCTGACCATCTGGAAAGACAACTGGCAGCTGTGCTGGCTCAACCCCTGCGTATGGGCAATCTCAGATGATTTTACAAATTTCCGTATCTTCCGTTCGGTAGCTTATATGCGTTTTACTTGGATCACAGGCGCGGCAGCAGTTTGGCTCTTATCCTATCTGTGTATTCGACAATATGGCAAAGGTCCCTTGGGTTCCATGAAGTACAGTATCCGCCGCTTCTGGCGTCCCATGATTACAGTCTGCCTTTTTGCTTTTTGCGGCTTTTTATATAAGTTTCAGCCATTCCTGGATCACAGCAATCCGGATCTGTCTGCCACCACCTTTTTTGAAATTCCCTACCTGGAGGGAGTGTTCTGTGAAAAAAGGGTCACAGATGTCCATCCCAATCTTTCCAAGGGAACCGTATCCGGCACTGCATCCTTCCAAATTGAAAATACAACAGGAACAGAGCAAGAGGTGGCATTTGCAGTCAATCCCGGCTATAAGGTAAATTCTGTCCAGGCCAATGGCCAGCCTGTGCCTTTCCAAATTGACGATTATCAGGAATCCAATATGGCACTTTTAAATGTCACGATCCCTGCTCTTGAGTCCATCGATCTTTGTTTTGACTACCATGGATTCCCACAGGACTGGAATCTAATGGAAACCATGCAGGGAAAACCGGAGATCAGCTCAAAGTATTTATGTCTGGAAAATCAGGCTCTGGCTCCCGCAATCATGAATGCAGGAACTGCAGATGGTACGTTTTCTTCCATCACAGATATTACTCTTCCAGACACCATGACTGTAATCCCGTTTGGACTAGCCGAGGCAAAAAAAGAAGCAGAGCATGACAACGGAACCATTACATGGAGAATCGAAGATACAGAAAACCGTGGTATTCTCTATGCAGGAGACTATGTCCGCCAGGATATTGAAGCTGTGGGTACAACAATTCAGTTCTATTATGGTCGTAAGCACCAGCCGATCATGGAAGAAGCCAATGCCGCAGAAGCAATCCAAACAGTTATGGAATACTGCTCCTCTCATTATGGAATGCCCCAGTTCTTCTCTTTCGACTCTTTAAAACTAATTCAAGGTCGTATCTCTAATGGCGGATATGCACGTTCCGGTGTCAGTCTGGTAGATGAACAGGATTTTACTGCCCAAAATCTGCATGATTCCGATAAAGGTGCAATCCCCGGAGAAGTCATGATCCATGAAATGGTTCATCAGTGGTGGGGACTTGGAGCTATGTTCGATGTCTCCCAGCCAGACAGTGCCTGGTCTGCGGAAGGACTAACCGTTTATACCACATACCGGATCATCAAAGATCTTTACGGAGACGCTTATGCCAAAGAACATTACATTGACCAGTGGCAAACAGCAGTTGATGACTATTACAATAACTTTTACATCCGCAATCCCCAATACCTGGAGGCACTGCCAGAAGAAAAACGTTTGGACATTTCCAACCAGCTCTCTACCATGCGGTACTACAATGAAATGCCTCTAAAAATTTTAAAAGCAGAAGAACTTGTTGGCGGCGAGGAAGCGATGGATCAGATTCTGTACCAGCTTTTTAACCGGGAAGTGGATCCCATGTACCCCTACTTGACTGAACAGGAATTTTTAGATGCCTGCGGGCTGACAGAGGAGGATTTAAATCTTGACTAGAATCTTTTTTTACGAATTAAAAAGGCTTCTTTGGAATCAATTTTTTGTTGGTATCCTGGCCGTTATTCTATTTACCGGATGGCAGATCTTAAATCAGGTAACGCTTTTAGGAATCGAACAGACGGCTCCCTTTTCTGTGCAAAGTTTTTGTGACTATCTTCTTCGGCTCCTACCCCTTTTATGGATTGGTACCCTGTTCTTTCTGTCATTCTTCTTTTCAAAATCGGAACAGAGAACATCTGTAATCACCCATGCTACACCCGTAAATCCACTGATTTACGCGTTCATTCGATGCAGTGCAGCCTTTGTAGGATCACTCCTTCTGATAGATGCCGTATTCCTTCTGGCTGCTGTATTTTACGGAAGATTTTTTCACTGGTATCACTGGGAAACTCTGCTGATTCCCGGCTGCCTGCTTCTAATCCCGATATTACTGATTGATATCCTCATTAGCTGGTTCATAGGACGGAAATTCCCCTGGCTTTTAGTCATCTGGATGCTGGTTCCCGTTTTCATCATAATTATAATTTTATAAGTAACCTATATACCGAATCAATCGCTTGAATTTCCAAACTCAAGCGATTGATTCGGCAGCTGCATTATTTCCACATATACCTATTTCATGCTCTATAAGTAATCATTATAAATATTTCCAGCCTTTGCAATACTATTTAGCCGTTCCTTATCCTGTACCACCAATAATTTGACTGGCTGCAAATTCGCCGCAGTTGGTGCAACATGGGCGGAAGCCAATATTTTATCCAGCTTTTCTTTTTCTACAGGCTTATCTTCATATGCTCTAACAGAATATCTTTTTTTGCAATATAGGAATTACATTTTTTGTATTCTTTATTTACAAGAAATAACATATCGTGCAATGATAGGAGAATTTACTATCTATTATCGCGGAAAAATCGTTGGCGGTATATATGATGATAGGCTACTTGTAAAACCAACAAAGTCTGCAATCTCTTATATACCAACAGTTATCTATGAAATTCCATGCGAAAATACTAAAGAAATGTTATTAATCGAAGAAGTGGATAATAAAGATTTTTTGACAGGTTTATTTGATGTGATGTATGATGAACTACCAACGCCAAAACCTAAAAAGAAAAAATGAACAGCCTCTAGTTTTACAATTTCATATCCATACACACAAAGCAGTTGGTCTTTTTGATTGTCTGCTTTTTCTTACCTAAATTTCCAATTGGAATGACAAACTAATGTACTGTTAGAGCTGTTCAACAAGATTATCGGTGCATAAAATTTTATTGTGATACTGATATGAGGATGGTATAATTGGGATATAAAACATACAAATAAATTTGTTGAAAAATGAGGTATCAAAATATGGAAAATGAATTACTGGAAAACTTAGACAGACTCCACACGACTGAACTTGGCGTTATTAGAATTAAAAAGAATTTATCTTTGAATATAGAAAATGTAATTGAATGGTGCAAAGAAAGAATTAGTCTTTCTAATGCGGAAATCATAAGAAAAGGAAAAAACTGGTATATAACGATTGATAATTGTATTATAACGGTAAATGCGTACAGTTATACCGTTATCACTGCTCACAAGGTAAAATGATAAATTTTTCTATAAAGGAATTAAACGCATTTGCAGTTATTGGGCAGGAAGTAGAACTTACTGATTATCAAAAAAAGAATATTCAGATTAGTACACAGTTTTGGAGAAAGTTTAACAGTAGTTTGAAAAAAGCGTATCTTTCACACTCGGGAAATTGGGTAAAATATGCTTTTATGGAAAGAAGAAATGGAAAACTTTATTATTTCTGTTCTATTCCCAAAAGAGCCATTACCCCAGAGGGCTTTCTGTATAAAAAAATACCGTCTTATAAATATTTGGTTGTGGAGCATATTGGTGCTATGGATAAAATATATGAAACTTATGGCAAGATTTATCAAGAAATTATTCCTAGTACATCGTATATTCCTATAAAAGATATTATCCTACACTTTGAAAAATATGATTATCGTTTTCATTGGAATAGTGATAATTCAGTTATTGAAATTTGGATACCTATTCAAGATTAGAAACAATTTTATATCCTTACACACAGAGCAGTTAGTCTTTATGATTGACTGCTTTTTAACAAAAGACACCACGCAGGTGTCAATCGTGTCTTTTTAGTGCTGTTTCATTATCATATCAAGGCTCATTCAATAGTGGTAAATTCGTGGTAAAATAAGTGTTTTACTATACTTCAAAATGCTTGAAAGTATAGTATTTATGCAGATAATCGAAAATTAGATATAAAATTTAATATTACATAACATATTTGAAGATTTCATAACGATTTGAAAAAAGAATGAGCAATACCATAGTATTACCCAGACCGTCCACAAAGTCCCGACACTCGCCGGGATTTTCTACATTTATAACCGTTTTCCTGATATAACGAAACTATTATCCTGCAATGTTCATATCGAACGCTGATTATCAAACTTCAGCGATAGCCGAATATGCTACCGCCTTTTTTAGCATTCAAATAATGAATCAAAGAAACAAATGAAAGCCGAATAAATTTTTTCAAATAATATGTCACCATAACGGCTTATATGGTGTGTTTTATATAGAGAGGTAAAAATAAATGAAAACAGAGGAATTGTTTATCGAGTACATGGACAATCTTTATCGAATAGCAGTGTTTATGCTGTCTAATGTCCAGGATGCTGAGGACGCGGTTCAGGAAACGTATGTAAGATATTTACTAAAAAAACCTAAGTTAAATAATCAAGAACATGAAAAAGCATGGCTAATGCGTGTTTGTATCAATATCTGCAAAAATCAAATCAGATATAGAAATAGACATCCTAAGTACAACATTGAAGAAGTAGATGTGATAGGAATCGAATTAGAGGAAAAAGAAATTTTAAGAGAAATTTCACTATTACCAGTAAAACTGAAGAGAAAATTGTCCGGCTCGCTTCTTGCCTGTTCCAGTCAGTCGGACAACTTGCAGCACTTCGTCAATTCTCTTATCTGGCAATCCCAAAATGATTGTCCTAACTTTCAGATTTTCATAGGCAGTTAAGTTCTCATAAAGAGGCGGCATTTCAATTAATGCTCCGATATGATTTAAATCGCTGCGCTTCCATGTATGACCGTCAAATTCAATACTTCCAGAAGTCGGCCTCAAAATACCTGTGATCATTTTTAGTGTTGTGGATTTTCCTGCTCCATTCGGCCCCAATAATCCATAAACGGAATTTTTTTCAATATTCAGTGATAAGTTGTTTACGACACTTTGCCCGCTGAAAGATTTACAAAGGTCTGTTGTTTTTAAAATCTTACTCATATTCTGTCGTATCCTCTCTTTATAATTAATTATAAGAAAAAGGATAAACTTCTATTTTGAAGATTTCATAAAGAAAAAGCAATTCATAAAATGTTAACACACCATCTTTTTTGAACTATTAGTTCATGTATAACAAGAATTATTAGAGCGTTCATTTCTTTCAACAAGAACTGTAAAATGACAGTGGAGGTGAACTATCAGTGGAGGTTTTCAATACATCTTATATGGGAGCTATTTTTAAAACTGCCAGAAAGCGGGCAGGCTTGACACAGGAACAGGTAGCTGAACAGGTCGATATCACCCCCCGCTTTCTTATGGGGCTTGAAAAAGGCGAAAAACGTCCCAGCCTGGAAGTCCTGCTTCGCTTAGCACACCTGCTCAACATCCCTGGTGACGCCCTGATCCATCCTCAGCTGTCTTTTGTCGATAAAGAAGACCAAGAACTCCTCCGGCTGTTCATGGAGCTAACTGCCAGAGATAAAAAAGTAATCCTGGCTGCAGTCCACGAAATGCTGGGGCATTCCCATACAGAAAAATAGTCTTTCTAAAGTATTTCTTTTTCTGCCTATGATAATTTTCAAGTGTTCTCTTAGCAGGATACGCCACAATGCTATATCCCTTATGCCACCAGAAGGGCAGATGTCCCCCCTGGTGGCACTTTTCTTTTAACTGTACTCAGTCAAGGTATATAAAAGGCTGCTTCTGCCACCATTTTCTCTCCACCGCTGCTCTTTTTGAAGTAGACCAGCCTTTTCCAAGTCCTGGATTGCCCGTTCTACCGTCCTTCGTGACAGATTCAGCTCCCTTGCAATGGTACCAATTGCCGGATAACACTGTCCCTCTGCATTGCATCGGTCTTTCAGGTACATATAGACAGCTTTGGCCCGATGGGGCAGTTCAGATGCATAAATCTTCGAAAAATATCCCACACCTATCCTCCTCTAGTCTGTCCTAAGCGGCGGTCTTGGAGGGGAATCATGCCTCCATTTACATTTTCGATGCTCCTCTTCATATGCTTTCTCAAACTGGCTCTCTCCTGTTCCCTCTTCTTCCAATCTCCCCTCCTCCCACTCTTCCTCATCTTCACAGGCAGTCTGCCTCCGTACAATCTCCTGTTCCAGTTCAAACCGGTCCGCATAAGCCACCGTTCTGGCTGCCTGTTCTGCCACCTCATAGGCTTCCCCGAACTGGATTCCCCATTTTAGGAACAGAGGAAGCTGGGTTCTCATGGGACAGATTCCTGTCTTGGCCAGCACAAAATGACCTTTGGGAAGCGTCTTTAATTCCTCCGGAGCCATTAACGGCCGGCTCATCATCTGCAGGCTCTGGCTGGGATCATTTTTTCCTCTGGAAATAGAACCAGACAAAACGGTTCTGTTTCCCAGTGCTTTTGATAAAATCTCCGCACTTTCTGAGTTGGGTGCAAAGCCTCCAAACAGAATGTCCTGGCAGTTATCGATGATAATACTGGAACCTTCTTTTCCATAATTCTTCTCCAGCTGTGCGAAACTTTGAATAATGGGAACCATGCTGATCCGTCTGGAACGTCCTGCGGAGAATATCATTTCCATGGACTCAATTTTGGGGATGGTTCCAATTTCATCTGCAAACATCATCACCCGGTTTGGAAGTTTTCCCCCGCATTCATCAGCGATCATGAGCATTTCCCGATAGAGCTGCTGTAAAAACAGGGACACCATAAAATATTTCGTATTATCTTCCTCTGGCAGCACAATAAAGATTGCTGACTTTTCCCTGCAGAATGTTTCCGTATCCAAGGTGCTGTCAAAGCACAGGATCTGCTCCATTTCGGAATCCAAAAACGCATTGAGCCGCGACATGGCTGTGGACAATACGGAAGCCATTGCCTGATCTGCAGAATTTAAAGCTGCCCCTGCAAACCACTTTGCTTTATGGTTAGGAGGCAGTTTATCCATCAGTAACTGAAACAGGCTCCGGTTCTTTACCGGGGATGGTGCCAGAAGATCCTGGATCAGCTTGAACACCGAAATAATGTGGCGTTTCTCTGGCGGGCAATACTCTGCAATCAGCAAAATGACCGATGCCAGAAGTCCTTCTGCCGCATCATAGAAAAAGGCATTCTGCCCATAGCTGCTGGCCGATGCCCCATCGGAACTGATGATGGTTTTTGCCGTAATTTTTGCATACTTCTCTGCCCTGGCCTTAGCTGCCAGATTCTTTGGATTCATTAAATACTCATCCATATATTTATTAACCAGTGTCAGGATATTGTTTCCATCCGAACGGGTAGGATTCCGCAGGTCGAGGATTGAAATCCGGTATCCATAGCAGTCCTTTGCAATTCCTGCATAATTCCGGAACAGATCTCCCTTGGTATCTGTAGTCAGGAAACTCATCCCAGATGCACAGGCGTATTCGATATTCGGATACAAAAAGTTAGCTGTCTTACCTACTCCGGCGGCTCCGATCATAAGGCAATGAATATCCCCGCTGTCCACCAATGCTGTGATGGAATTTCCTTTCTTTTTGTATCCAACTACCAACCCCTGTTCTTTTGGAAGATGCTTTCCAGTTCTCCATTGCTCTGGTTCATAGGGCACATGGGCATATATTTCCCTGATTTCCTTTTCTGTCGCAAACCGGGCGGTCCCGTACTGCCCATCCCCAACAGTTTTTGACTTGATCCCATTGAGTGTATAGTGACTGGACAGCATAACCAGGCCTCCGATCACTGCAAACATTCCCAGTCCAATACACACAAACATAATTATTCCCTGTATTGGTATTCCCTCCCCTCACATCATCTGCGTGACTGTCTGACATTCTGCTACGAACTCCGGCGGCGGCTTCTGTAATGCCTGGAGATCTTCATTCCAGTCCTTCTGACAAGAAAAAAGCGGGAACACATCTCTGTATCCCCGCTCAGACAGCCGTTTTTTAATCCGCTCTCCTGCCTCGATTCCTGCTTTATCATGATCCAGACACAGAGCGATTTTCGAAAGGTGTGGTACATCCTCAAGAAGCTGTAACAGTGCGTGTTCCGCTACCCCGCAGAGTGCCACATAGCTATGCTCCATCCAATCCTTTTGATACATAGAAATAAAGGACAGCATATCAATCGGAGCTTCAAAAACATACACCGTATCGCTTTTCCCAATCCAGTGAAAACTGTATCTTGGATCGCAGCTTTCCACATTTCCCTTAAACGTTTTCCCCCGCTGACAGGTTCCTCGCTTATGGGCATGGTGTGGAATTCCATCCACATCAAACCCCACAAAAACTGCATTGTGGTATTTCGCGTCTTCATAAATCATATGTCTTCTTGCAAATACAGACACGACTTTAGGATCCAGACAGCGTGTCTTTACCAGATATGCAAAAGCCCGGTGCATCGTCCGATTGGCCTCCGGGAGTATAAATGGTTTTTTCGGTTCCTGTTCCTGCTCCATGCTTTCCCTATATGCTTCCCCCTGCTCCCCTCCCAACAGCATAGTAACTGCATCCGGAAAACTCTGATTGTAAAACATCCTCACAAAATCAATGGAATAGCCTCCCTTTTCTGTTGCATGATCATACCATTGGTTTCCTCTTACTGTAATACTGTGATCACTGGCCAACCGTTTTTCTCTTCCAGAACGAAGCAATTTCTCTCCCTGTCTGGAAAGAAAATCTTCCAGATCTACCGCATTGGCCCTTTGCTTCTGTTCTTCTGTAAAATAAATAAATCCTCCCATACCTTCCTCCTTTGTCAATAATTGCCTTGTACCTGCTCCCGATCATCCCGTTTGTATCCCTGAGCCTGCTTTTTCTCTGCCAGCCTCCGCCAACGTTTTCGGTCAATCGGATTCCGACTTACCCCTAATGACCTCTGCACATCTTGCTGGAATACCCGTTCCAGCTGATGCAACAGCCTGGTCGCTGCCAGAAACAAGGAGGGATTCTGAAATGAATCCAAATGATCCAGTAAAAACTGGGCATAGATATTTCCCTGTTCTGCCGATGCAGTGAGATACTCCACTGCCTTTTCCCTGTCACATGGGATGTCCTTGCCGCAAAGATACAACTTTCCCAACTGATAAAACGCCCACTCATATCCTTGATCCGCTGCCTGCTGTAGCCATTTCACTGCCTCTTCCGCTTGAATCGGAACCTCATCCCCTTTGAGATATACCATTCCCAAACTATACTGGGCATATTGATTTCCTTTTTCTGCACACAGTTTCAGGTAGCGGACTGCAGTCTCCACATCCTTTTTTACCTGTTCACCAGAAAAATATAATTTCCCCAGTTGATACAAAGCCCATTCATTTTCCTGGTCGGCTGCCTTCTGAAGCCATTTCACTGCCTCATCCACTTGAACTGGGATCTCCTCCCCGTTCAGATACAACATTCCTAAACGGTACTGAGCGATGGAATTTCCCTTTTCCGCAGACATCTTCAACCATTTCATGGCGGTTTCCACATCCTTGGATCCTCCTTTTCCTAAAAGCAGTAGCTGCCCCATCTGATATGCCGCATATGCATTTCCAAGCTCTGCTGAAGAACGGAACCACTTCATAGCCTGATCCATATCTTTTTCAAAATACACACCATCCCGATACAGTTTCCCTAATGCATACTGAGCGGAGGAATGATCTGCATTTGCCGCTTTGGTGATCCATTCCACTGCCAAATTACTGTCTCCACTTTCTGTTTCCAGCCAAAGTTTTCCGAGTGCATACTGGGCATTGGTATTTCCAAGCTTGGCAGACTTCTCCCAATATTCAGCTGCTCTCTTATCATCCGCTTCGGTTCCCGTTCCTGTGTGGAGCATCTGACCAATCCGGTACTGAAGTTTATCATCATGGCTCTTTTCTTCCAATATCACGAAGCCGGAATACGCATCCTGAAATCTCCTCTCTGCTAGTTTCGGATCCTGCTTTGTACCAAGACCATCCCGATACATCTTTGCCAGTTCCAGACTGGCATAGGGATTTCCCTGATTTGCCGAACTCCTGTATAAAGAGAATGCCCGTATATCATTTTGTTCCACTCCCCGTCCCCGGCGGTAAAGCCCGGCCAGGGAATATTGGGCATACTTATGATTCGCTTCAGCCGCCTGAGAAAACCAATATGCTGCCTGCTCATTATTTTGTTCTGTTCCCAGTCCTGAAGCATACATTTTTCCAATGCGGTATTGGAGATACGGTTTCTGCCGTTCTTTCACCGACATTTCTTCTGTATGAAATGCCTCCAGAGCTTTTCTATAACATTCCTGGGCCAGAGTCATATCTATGTCCCGTCCTAAACCATCTGCAAACATTCGCCCAAGATCCTGCATGGCAAACCCATTCCCATGTTCTGCTTCCTGAAGAAATTTCTGATATGCCTTTTCAAAATCCTGCAGCACAGAATCACTGCCATACAAATAGTTTCTTGCCTGCTTGTATCCATCCGTCCACCAGTTAGAACCGGATGTTCCTTTTCTACCGTTGAAAAAAGACATCCTCTGAATTTCTTCCTCTACATGTTCCGAATCGGTATCCTCTTCTTCTGTCATTTCTTCTACCTGTTCTGGTTCCTGCTCTGTCCAATCATTCGATGCTTCCAATCCCGTCTCTTCTTCCTCAAATAAAATATGGTAACTGCCCAGCTTTAACGCTTCCGCAATCACCATGTTTCTGATACTCTTTAATTTGGGTTGTTTGGACAGAGGCGGCAGTTCCTCTGTCTGTTGTTTGTAGCTCAATGTGATCTCCTTCTGCCACAAGTCCCATTCCTGATATAGAGCCGACACCCGGCTGTCTTTTCCCAGCTCATCTACAATGTGATCAACCAGATCCTTTACATCCCGTTTCAAATATCCATAAACTTTTTTACCTCCTGTATGCTGTAGCCGTTTGGAAAGTTCCAGAATACTCGTTTCAATTTCCGAACTCTGGAATGTCCCTGACTGGATTTCATTTAGCCAATCCCTTATTACCTCTGCGGACTGCATCTTCAAGTCTGCACGGGACTGCGTCTGCTTCTCATAGATATTGGCAAAATCCTGGCGGAAAATATCATGTGCCAGTTCCGAACGCATAGCCTCAATGGACTGCTTCGACAAATATCCCTCCCTATCTTTTGCCGAGTACACCATCAGATGCACATGGGGATGATGGCTCTCATTATGAAATGCGGCATACCATCTTAAATTGGCACTGTTAATTTTCATATGCTTACACAGCATCGCCCGCTTAGAACGCAGCAATGCCATCCACTGGGCGGCACTGTCATACCCTAACCGGGCTGCATCCTCCCGTCGCAGGGAGATCACATGAGTCCACACCACACCTTTACGCTCTGCTACTTCTTTTTGTACCTGACGAAGGATCACCGGTTCTCCTTCATCTGTAAACAGACCATGTTCTCCGATCCGTTCTACTCGGGGACGGCCTGCAATATAATCCACATAGTTCTCACGCTTTGCAATTAGATCCAGATTCCGCTCCAACGCACAGGAGATAAACTCCGAAGCGGTTCCAATGGTTGGCTTTCTCCGGTAATCTTCATACTCCAACATCTCCTTTGCCTCCGGAATATCCCGGAGTAATTGTTTGATCAGCTGTTTCTGATGGATTGTTTCTGGAAGATAATGTTTACTACTATCCATCTTCTCCACACCTTCCCGCGTTCCAATATAACGGACATAGTTTTCCATCTGTGCAGGTGGTGCATCACGCAGGTAGCGGGAAGTAAAAATAAGTTTTGCCATAAGCCGCTCCTCTAAATATTGACTGTTCTCTTTCAAAAATGCAAAAGGAACCTATGGTTTCACGCCATGGTCCCTTCTATTTTTCGTTTATAAGTATTGGTATAAAGTATTACGGTTGCACAAATTGAGAGTTTTCTTTAAAAACTCTTAAGCAAATGAAGCATATATAACATAACTTTCTGCAATCAGAACAATTCCAAGAACACTATCTATCATCAAATTATACTGTATATCTGTCAAAAATGTTTTTGAATGTGTCAAAAAATATTTAATGCTTTCTTTTCCTGTCAAAAATGTAATTATAAGTAATAAAATAGGAAATAAAAAAATCTCTACCTTATTTCCAAAATCATCTGCTATTCCATTTGTAAAGTGAACAGGAATAATCTGAGGTAAAAAAAGCACGCTTACTATTGCTAATAAAATACCAATACCGCAAATTCCCCATGTTAATTTTCTGCTTCCTATAAGTTGCATAAAAATTCCTTCTTTCTGATAATTTGCATTTTTCTGTCTCCTCGGTTTTTCAATAAATGAGAAGTTATTCATTCCTAATGTTAGAACCAACTTGCTCTTTCGTCCCTAAATTCGGGCTGGTCACTATGTTCATACGGATTATAATTATGCAAATTGCAACCAAACTCTTTCAATGATTTTATTTTATTATCCCTTGTCCATTCAACCAGAGAAATTCCATCAAATTCCTCTACACTCCCATTGTTCATTTCATTTTTAAAATACCACTCCACAATCGTCTGATTTTCCTTGTGGAAGAATTGTTTAATTTCCCAAGTAACGACTTTGCCGCGGGTATTCCATTCCTGAAACCAGTGTTTTACGATTTGACGATTATTATATTGGGGGCTCCAACTTTCGGTATAAATTACATCTTCTGCAAAAATACTATCAATACCTAAGTCCTGTTTTGTAAGCCACATTTCAAACCACAAGTGAATAATTTTTTCTCTTTCATTCACAATACAGCACCTCACTAACTTCCTTCCGATTTTCTACTTTGCTCAATCCCCAACAAACTGGAATTGTTAATTTGGAACCAGTCCTATAATGCCAACTGCTATTGCATCAATAAAAAGTATAAATGTTATCACACAAACAATTAAAATAGCCGCAATGACTTTAATAATAAGTTGTTGATTTCTTCTTAAATCACTCTTACTGACAATTCTTAGGGCAAAAATTAAAACAAAGATGACAATAAGAGAAATGATATTATAAAGAACTACTGTGCCCATCTATGTATCCTCCCCATCAATTCAAGTTGTTTATAACAAAGTTTGTATTTTAGCCTTTTCCCATATTGATAAAAATGCTCTATTTTCTATCAACGCATTTTCTATTAATTCATCAACACTATCAAAACTTTGTTCATTCTGATTATTCCATAAAGAAACATATTTTTGTGATTTATCGCAGGAAATAAAATACTCTTTTCCTTCAATCTCAAATTCTAATTCTCGTCCATGACAAATTAAATAGATTAAAGCGGCAAGAGATTTTTTATCTGTTAATTCTTCCGCAACTATATCATGTAAACACATAATTAACTTCTCCTTCAACTTCCGATTTGTCTTCTTTGTATATTATATTCCACCAACCTATACAACGTAAAGTATAAAAACCATTTTCTATCTGTACAGGTGTCTCTTTCAGATAGCGGGAAGTAAAAAATAAGAGTTTTAACACAAACTGCTCCTTCAAACTATCGTTTGCTCTGTTTCAAAAAACAAAAAGAACCTATGGTTTCACGCCATGGTTCCTCATGTTTTTAGAATATCATTGTAATAACTTCCCTATCTGGAAGTTGTCAAATGTACTGTTTGATCCAGTCCGAAATAAAGTCCATTTGCTCCTTTGTATGGAACCAATGCTCTCCATTTTTCATGACTGTGAGGGTTGCTTTAATTTGAGCTACAAATTCAGCTACCGTTTCATAAGATGTCAGGTTATCCTTTTCTCCATACAGAATATGCGTCGGAGTTGCCCATACAATGGGATGTTCTTTTACATAGCAAAGGTACTCCCAGGAAAGTGTTTCTCCAAAGGATGTGGGGATTTCTTTCTGCTTGCGCAGTTCATCTTCTGTCACATTCGCCCACTGCATCATATTCCGAATCAACTTTTCCATATCTACAACTGGAGAAATAAAGTATGCACGCTCTATTTTCTTATTTACCAAGGCACTCATAGTAAAAAATGCACCAATGCTGTTCGCAATCACTGTTACCGATTCACATGTGCCGCATAAATCATCAAATAATCTTGGAAATTCTTCTTCTGCTTCCCATGGTGTTTGGGAAGCATAGTCAAAACCAATTACTTCATATTCTCCAAAGAGCGGTTTATAATATTCTGCCTCTTCCGGACTGCCGTCCTTTCCATGTATATACAAAATCACCTTACCCATTGTTTTATCCTCCGCAACACCTATTTTTTCTTTTTGGATTTTGGCATTGGCAGTTCATCATACATAGCGTGAAATAAGCCTGTCAAAAATGCTTTATTGTCAACTTCCTCTACCAGAAGCATTTCTTTTGCTCCCTCATAAGGCACTTCATATGCCGGATCTGACATATAAGCAATCGCTGACTTTGTGGGTTTTACAAGCAATCTATCATCATAAATGCCGCCCACAATCTTACCACAATAATAAATAATAAACTCTCCCATCATTGCCCGATATGTAATTTCATCTAGCCCAGACAACTGCCCCAAAATAAATTGCAAATAACCTTCACTTGATGCCATAATTTACCCCCAACTAGACTTTGTATAAAAAACATCAGAGACTTAACGCCTGATGTTTTTCTTTCTTCTTTTGCTGTTTCAATTCAAATATCCGTTTTTCTTCTCGGCTTTTGATTTCTATTGCTGTTTGCTTTGTTCTTGCTGAAGTTTATCTGTCATGAAAGTATCTTTTACACTCCACATTCAATTTTCCAAAGACAAGGATTGCCGTTTTAACACAAATTCTTGAACAGGGCTTCCAAATTCTTCTGTCAGTTTACCTTCAGAAAAACCTATTCGTTTATAGAATGCTCTGGCTGCAATTCCCTCAGGCACTCCTTCTCTGTAAGTCGTAACAGATATATCACTCTGAGGATTCATCTTTGTAAGCATATAAGACACCATTTTTTCTGCAATATGTTTTCTTCGATGTTCTGGGTCAACAGCCAGGAAACATAGCACATTGTTTTCTTTCGAAAATAATAGTACGCCAACAATTTCTTCTTGTTCTTTTGCACATATTGCAGAATCCTTACTTATAAAATCTAAAACCGTATTCCTATGTTCCTTCAAAGCTTCTTCTGTTTCAAGACCAGGAAATGCATTTTTCACTTTTTCTACAAGGTTCATCCAACTATCAACATCTTGCTCAGTTCCAACTTCAATTCTCATCTGTCGTACCTCCTCCAAATTCTGATTTTCCAACTTAATAAACTGGGATTTCCATTATAGATTTACAACCATAATATATTCCTCACTATTTTCATCAACAACAGTAAATCCTACTTTCTTGTACATCTTCACTGCATAATTACTTTTTTGAACGGATAAGGAAATTTTTGAATACCCAGACAATCTTTCTAACTGTAATAGTTCTTTCAATAATGAAGTTCCAATACCTAATCCTCTATACTTTTGATAGACAGACATAGCAAGTGATGGAGTATCACTATCAATGTGTCCATAGTCATTCATTATTCTTACCCAGATAGTTCCTACAACATTTCCTTGAATTTCTGCAACTAAGGCCTTGTCATGTTTTCTCTTTCCAAACTCAACGATATATTCTTGTAAGTCTGGACAATTTATTACCGTTTTAGGTGGCGGTTCAATTCCCTCTGGAATATAAATCGCTTCATACAAGAAATCATCTAACAAACAATATTCTTCGTTTCTCATTTCTCGTATTATATAATCCATCAGCTCACTCCAAATTTTAGCTTTACTTTTTATATATTATAATCCATCAGTTCATACAACGCAAAGAATAAAAATTATTTTCTATGCAAGAGACCATCAGCTAGATAGCGAAGAGTAACAATAAACTTTGCTATAAAATTTCCGCTGCATCTTTTCTATAACACTCCCAGCTTCTTCAGCAACTCCACACAATCCTTCGCCCCCTGCACATAGAGATATTCACATTCTTTCTGTGCAATCAGATTTGTGGTGACCATATAATCGTCTACGATCTGATACTCTTCTTCTGACAACTGTTTCAACACTCCTCTGGTCCGCTCTGATTTTTCTTTCAATGTTTCATAAAACTGCTTTTCATCACTGCTGCAAGTTTCTCTTCTGACTGAAAGAGCTTTTTCAATCAGTTCCTGAATCACCATGTCATAAATTTCTTTTTTCTCCATGTCTTCTCTGCTCCTTTTCACCAATGCCTACACTTCCCGTTTCTGATAACGGTAGGCATCTTCAAACTTGATTGTTCCGTTAATCCGCTGTACTTCGTTGACACACTTTGCGTGAAGCTTATTTAAGGATTCCTCATCTACATCATGGGTATACGCAATCACCTGCGACAGCTTGGCAAGCTCTACCGCCATCTTAAAATCCATCCGGGCCAGACGATTCTCACTGTCCTGCACCGTCCCGATCAGAACAGAGGACAATGACTGTAAAAAATAATCTTCCGCTTTTCCTGCAAGAAGATACCCTATATAAAACTTAAGGGCCTCTTCCACAAATTCATTCCGGGAACGCACATTGGCTGTCTCTAACAGACCATCTGCCTGGTTTAAGATTTCCTTTTCGACATAAATCCCCGCACGTACTTTCGTATGCTTGCTTCCCATCGTTTCCTCCTAACCCTAGTATTCACAAAATCTCTCCCGTTTCCTCCCAAATCCTTCCACTTTCAAAAATCCAGCACCATTTTTTCGGTATTTTCTCGAAAAAGTATTCAAACCAAATTCCCCGAACGGCTTTGCCGGTCGGTGTTTTCCGGGGGTGGGCTGCCAAAAGCAGCATACCCCCTTTAACCTGCACACGTTTCGACCCTGCCAACCACTCAGGAATCCCATATCCCCCGTGTTCTTGCTGTTTCCATAACCTTCTCTCACATTTGTCCAACACCGCTTAAAATCCTCGTATGGGTACCACGATGCCACCTAGCTGTCCAAAGCCCGACACAGGGGCACACAGGGGGCTACACGGGGATGTCATGGATGACTGGGGATTCCGTTTTCTTTTTTCTGGTTATCATACGATTTCTGATTCTTCCAGCTGGGACTCCTCCCGTCTTGCAGTCCGATCAGCTCTACGGGTACGTTCTCTGGTGGATATTTCTCTTGCCACCTTGTCATCAATATATTCACGGGTAGCCTGCGGGACATATTTTTCATACAGTTTCTGTACTGTATCATTTAATTCCCCCTGAAGATCGGTGTCCCTTTTTTCCATGTGGAACTTTAACGCATCCAATTTTTCTGTGTTAAAACTGACATTGATCGTAGTATTTCTCATTTCAAATCTCCTTTTTCTTTCAGAAAGCAAATCAGGCGGCTGCTCACACAGCCGCCCGATCTCGTTTCATCAGGTTCTTAAATAATGGATTAGTTCAATGGCATCTGCAAGACCCGCCTTATAATACCTCAAACGCTCCTGTTCCGGTATATCCATTTTAGCCATAAGCTGGTCATCCAACCATTGCCGGTCATCCTCTGAAAGGCTATTGAGAATTCGATCCATGCGGAGGACATGTTCCTTGGTCTCTGTGCAATAAGCGGGAACCTTGTCCTCTTCACTTTTTCTCTTCAGCTCCAGAACTCGTTCTTCGATTACCTGATTTAACTGATCCATAATCTCATCCATCGGTTACTTCCCTCCTTTCAGCCACACACAATACCGAACTTTTTTCTAAAAGTCGATATCACATATCCATAAACTGTCCAGGCAAATCTGCACAAATTTCATTTTTAGCTGCCTCATTCCGGAATAGTTGCCAGCCTTCCAAAAGCATACAGATGGCTGTTCCAGTAAGGAGAAGTAAGGTCCGCATAGCCAATAGGCGAACCACAATGCAGCATCCTAGAGCCTCCAACATAAATCCCCACATGGCTGACCGCCCCTGCAGATGCATAAGTTCCCGTAAAAAACACCAGATCTCCGGGTCTAGCTTCCTCTCTTGACACAATCGCACACTGGTCATAAATCCCCTGAGCTGTTGTTCGGGAAAGGTGATACACCCCGGATCTCGGGTAGACCCAACAGATATATCCACTGCAGTCGAAACTGGTGTCTGGAGAACTACCGCCCCATACATAGGGATAACCAATATAACGGGTTGCCTCTGCCATCAGCGCGGAAAAACTCCCATCTCCCATAGCCTGTCCGGGAGGAAGACCGTTTCCACCTGGTACACTCACACCGTATTTTGCCAGCATATAGATGCGCTGTACATTCGTTTTATCTTCCAGAGAAACCTCCTGGTTTAATTCTGCAGCAAGATTTCCGTAGACCATATTCAGGCTTTGGATTGGAATTGCAACTGTATAGGTTTCTCCCTCTTCATCCTCCCTCTCCTCATACTCTACAAAACAATCTGCGAATGCCCGATAGTCCCCCTCATCCATCCGAGGGTGCTCCTTACCAAAAAACAGGGCATAAAAAATCGCTTTTACCTGGTAGGGATCTACTTCTTCGGCTTCTGCCATACCATTAATTTCATTTAACACCCCATCCAGTTTTTCAAAACTGTCCTGCATATTTTCGATGTACATCCGATACTCTGCTGGCACCTTTGAGGACAAATACCCTCCATGAAAGGACAGCTGGACAGCAGAAATGTTATGGTCTACAGTCCCAGAAAGCGTGCACATAATCATGGTGGCAATTAAAATAACAGGGGTTACTAATGCTGCAATAACAGAAAAAACCACAGTCCGCCCATTCCGGTCAGATAGGGTAAGCGCTACCAGTTTTGCTGTCACAGCGGCAGCTGAGACGGCCATAAAATCACTCCTTCCACACTTTTTATCGAGATATTCATCTGACGCATCAGGATTTATTTCATTCCATCATAGCCCCCCATATGAAACAGGCTCTGCTGATAGAAGTCTCCCTCTCTTTCCTGTTTCTGTACAAGCTGATAAGCATGTTCGATTGCGTCCTCCAGAAACTGGGTTTCAAACCCTGCCGTTTCGTATCCTTGCCAGATTACATTGGAATAATAGTCAGAGGGAATTCCAAATGAATGCCCTGGTGTCATCACATAAACCATGGCCGGAACAATTTTTCCATCCAGTTCAATCTCCAGCATCTGCTTATCATAGAAATTCGGATACCCTTCATAAAGATCCAGCGATGCCTCGTCTTTCTTCTGAATCTCCCAGACCAGTATCGGCACAGTACTCCCTGCTTTAGGTTCTACGGTTGCCACAGCCCCCCTGCGGCCTCCCCGAAATAACAGTTCGTAATCCTTTAATTCACTCTTTCCTACTACCTTCGCAGTCGGACAACGAAATGCCATCTGCTCCAGATTCAGATTGCTCCCATAGGCAATATAAAGTCTTTGTTTTCCTTTCAATTTGCTTCCTCCTGTCACATTCGCATACAAAAAGCCGGGGATTCCTGTGCTTCCCCAGCTGATTCTAATTCCTCAATTGGATGAATGGTTTCCTGTCTCTGGATCCGTTCTGCCAATTCCTTCTCCCGCTTCTGTCGCATTCTTTCCTTTTGTGCTTCCGCCTGAGCCGGATCCTTCCAGGCAATACAGCCCGGCAGATTTGCCAGCAGATGTTGACGAGCTGTGGCGAATTCTTCCCCATTTAATCCTAGCCGTAAAAGCCAAGTGCGGAATGTATACTTCTCATTGCTGGTCTGAGTTTTTCTTCTGCTGGCGCAGGACTGATTCAGCGCTTGGGCGCCAATCGCCAGACAAAACTGGATATAGGCCTTAATCTTGCCTGCATGAAGCGTCCCATTGAACAGACGAAATTCCACTGTTCCTTTCTGAAAAACAGAATGAAGGTTCAGACAATGATAGCGGCTATCATCATAATGCTGGTCTCTGCGGCTCTCCCCGTTATACCAGATCCGTTCCACTGCCTCCATACTCTTTGGTTTTCTTCTGTTTAATTCTTCCAAAAATCGTGTGTCTACTGGCTGACACCACCGATGCTGCCGATCCACGGACACCCCCAGAGCTTTATAGATCAGATCTTCCTTGGCTGCCATGATATTAGTGATATTACGAAGGGTTCTGGCATCAAACGGTTCCGCATTGATATGCACATGGATACCGCAGCTTCCATTCGTCAGTGCCCCATGCTCTTTCAGCTTCCGGATGATCTCCTGAATCGTCACAATATCCTCATAGCGACAGATGGGACTTACCATCTCCGTCTGATATTCTCTCCCTGCATTGATCTTTCTCCCATTCGATTTTTTCTGCGCTGTTATACTCCCATCACTCATAAACTTCCACTGCCGCCCCTCCGTGTCAATGGCTGCATAGGTATCGTAATAGGTTCCCAGATATTTGACTCTAGTTCCAAAATACTCTGCCGTTACCTCAGCCGCTTTCGCACGGGTAATGCCGGTCATCTCAATCTCAATGCCAAATTTCTGCTCCTTTAACTCCATTCATAGTCTCCCCTTTTAGCGTCCTCCTGCCTTTCCGAACAGTCTGGCTTTGTGTTCCGGGGCATTTACCATTAAGTTATATCGCTCATTTCCACATTTATACAGGCAGACCCCCCGTTGTGGATACCGGATCAGGTTATACTCACTATCCTCCAGCTGCAGGGTATCCGTATAAAACTTGGCATCAATGCTCCCCGCATTGAACAGAAACTGATGCGTCGGGATGGAAAACAGCGGCTTGGTATACTCCCTCACGCCATCCAGATTAAAATCCTCTAGGTTCTGGCTGGCTATGATAACTGCAGAATCTTTTTTTCGCACACGCTTCATAAAATTTCTAACATACTCTACTGCAGTCAGGTTGGAAAGGAACAGATAAAACTCATCCAGACTGGCTGCCGTATTGCCTTGTGTCAAAAGAACATCGCTCATAAACGAAAGCACATTAAAAAGCAATGCATTTTTAAGGCTCCTGCTGGCCTGTAACAGTCCTTTTACCCCAAAGGTAATGAAGCCATCATCGGTGATATTGGTATGTCCATTAAAGAACTTGCTCTCAGCTCCCACACACATAGAATTCAGCCCAAGAAGAATACTCTGAATCATTTCTGCTGTATAAAGCTGTCTTCTGTTTTCGTCAAATCCCTGATATTCTTCCTCAATGAACGCATAAAGATCGGAGAGAACTGGGTAATCCTCCGCAGCCAGGCATTCAAAATCACTTTCGTCTGTAATCCCCCATCTGGTATATAACTTCTGCAGCATGATCTCAATCACATCGATTTCCCTGTCGGAAAAATCCTTGTAGCTTCGGAAAAAGTCCTTTAAGAAACTGATATGCTGGGATAATCTGGACCGGATGCGAAAGGTCTGAGGTGCATCCAGATCCTCCGGGCTTCCCGCTTCGTCCCAGGTTTTCGGTTCCAGAGGGTTGATCATGAACTCCCCACTCATTAAGTCGATAAAACACCCTCCCAGATTATTGGTCAGATCTTCATACTCCATTTCCGGATCCAGAGCGCAGATATGCATTCCGGACTCCCTTAAATTCGTCAGCAGCAATTTAAGCAGATAGCTTTTTCCCTGTCCGCTGTTTCCCAGAATCAGGATATTGGCATTCGTCTTATCATCTGCTCTCCGGTTAAAATCCACCAGTACATTACTCCCAAATTTATCTCTCCCAATATAGAACCCGTGAGGATCCGTCTTTCCTGAATAGTTAAAGGGATACAGATTCGCCACACTGCTGGCCGGAAGCACTCTCTCAAACTGATCCTTAAACAGGTTATAACCGCTTGGCATTACACACCGGAACCCCTGTTGTTGACGGAGGATCAGTCGGTCTACATTCAATTTTGATCGGATCAGTTCCGTTAGTACTTCTGTCTGAAGAAGCTTCAAATGCTCCAGATCATGGGCACACAACTCCAGATATACTGCCGTATGGAGGAGGGGTTCTCGGTTGCGATGCATCTGGGCTACGATGGTAGTTACATCCTGTAAATTACTTTCAGCCAGAACAGTCTGCTGTAAATCACTGGTATTGCTCCGATCCATCCGGTTTTTGTTGGCTGCATTACTGATGATCTTCCGCTCCTCAACGGGTGTCACATGACGGGTATAGATCCGCAAGGTTACACCATCTTTCTCCCCTAAATGTGAGAGAATTGCCTGCTCTTCCGTAGCAGTCGGGTACTCCCGCAGTGCCCAGACACAACGATATGTGTTACCACAAATAAAATGATCTGTTTCAAATTTAATGACAGACGGGGCAATCATATCCAGAAATTCCTGGATACGCACATTATCTTCCCTGTCATCAACTGCTGTTCTTCCTTTTTTCAAGTCATCTCCTCCTCACTCTAAATCTCTGGTATGATCCACCGCTCCCCGTCAAAGTCTTCAAACTTCTCTGTGGTCACGTTCTGCTCATAGTAAACAGCCAGGATACGTTTGATATCCTCTTTATCTGCCCGTTTAACAGAAAAACTCTGTTCCTTCAGGGATTTTTCAATCCTGGAAAGGTACGGAAAAATATCCGATTCCTTTTCATCTTTTAACCGCAGCATAATCAAAAATTCACGGGCTGTCGCCATCTGCACCTGAATCCGGTCCAGATGGGTCTGATCCTGTTCCAAAAGACGGCGTATGACTGGATTCTCTTCCTGCTCCATCTGACTTTTCAGAAACCGCTTGTTGTCTTCAAAACTTTCCCTGCTGTTTAGACACAGCATCTCAATCTCTGCCACTCCTTTTAGTACAGTCATAAGAGCATAGATTCTTGCCCCGACACTAGATTCGGACAAAACAGAAATATTCGTTGGTTTTACAATAAAATACACCAGCTCCCCCTGTCCGTAGGTCACCAGACTGTAGTCTGTAATCTCCTTTGCACCAATGAACTGCCGTGTGGAGAGGCGCTTCTCTGCCTCTTTTTTCGCTTTTCTTTTCTCCCTGCTCATTCATACCTCCACTCAAAAAATTGCTGACGCATAAAAAAATACGCACAGGCATACCGGATAAAATCCAGAATGCTGGTATCTTCAAAACGGATCGTCAGAAATCCATATACCCCTGTCAGAACACAAGGGAGCATAAATCCCGCCTGCGTAGCTGCTAAAATGGAGACCAATCCGCAAATACCAAGAATCCCAATGTCCCGAAGCTGCCATAACCAAAGTGTTGCTTTTGATTTCAAATGGTCCGGATAAATATACAACCGATCACCTCCAAATAATAACCGCCGGCATGATGAAGCTCTGCCGGCGGTATGTTCGATCCTTCCTCTTATTCAGTTTCCTCAAGTTCTGCCTTGCCCCCTGTCTCCTGCATCTCTCCAGATACTACATGTTCTTCCTGCGAAAGTACATCTTCAATCAGTCCGATCACAAATTCTTTCTGGCTCTGTCCTGTCTTTTTGAGGTATTTTTTTAACCTCTGAAAAAACTCCTCTGATACCTGAAATGCCAGTGTCCTGGTTCCGTTTGCCATCTCTCTTTCTCCCTTCTCAAAGTGGTCTTTTAGAATCCGTTCCATATACTCGTTCAGCTTGATTCCCCATTCTTCCTGTTCTTCCCGCACTTTCTTATGCAGGGATTCTGGAATCATGGCGCATAAATTTTTCTTACGCTCTTCCATTTGACTCTCCTTTCCTCGTTTTTACAAACCAAGTATATCCATAAAGAGATGAGATAGCTATGACGATACCCAACAAAGATTACCTGAAAACGGAAGCAGAACTACCAATCTTATGGTTCTTTCTCCTCCTTCATCTTCCGAAAAAAATAAGCGATACCACGGAGAACAAAATCCACACACGGTATCGCTACGCTATTCCCAAGAGCTTTGTAACGGGCACTGTCCGAGGCACCAGGGATATCTGTCCAGTGATCCGGAAAACCCTGTAACCGTTCACACTCCAAAGGCGTCAGCCTCCGGATCAGTCTCCGGTTCTCAACAATACATTTATCTTCGCTGACATATTGATTATTAATCCCCTTATGATCTGTATATCCAATGGTTCCTACCGTATTCTGATACGGCTCACACACCAGATCCGTAGCATCCTTATGCTGTCTGGCGCTCTGAGTCGCTGTTACCCGATTTTGCAGAAATTCATCACTTCTCTGGCGGCTGAACACTGCATGACGGTCTGCGCTCGTAAGAGTATAGGAAATATCCGGCTGGCATCCCAGACCATTTCCTCCATTTTGTACTTCCCGATCAATGATATTTCCGGCAATACAATAACTCTCCGGCATATCTGAGACCAGTGGGACATTGTTTCCTCCTGTTCCATACCGGGCTGACATGGTAGGGGCCACCTCATGCGGACCTGTATATCTGGCATCAATCCCGTGATTCTCAAACAGAATCTGCTGATTGTTCCCGCCAGTTTCTGCCTCCTCTGTAAGAGCTGGATCCGGAGTTTCCTCTGTCCCAGCACTCCCCTGCTGGATGCCCATCACCAGAGGCGGATGACCACTCATCCCTGCCCGCAGGGTTGCTGTTACATCGACCGAAACATCCATACGCTCTCCTCCTTGGTCATTGAGGCACAGACACTCTTCTTCTTTTTCTGCACTTTCAAACTTCCTCATCCCCTCTGCCACAAAGGTCTGCATCTGCATATTGGTCGTTGCCATCAAAGCTCCGGATATTCCGTTGAGGTTGATCGTTTCTTCCCTCTGATTAATATGAAACGCAAAAATATCCACCTGTTTTTCCTCTGCTACTCTACTCCCGCCTGAATCCGCAGAGCTGTTTCCAGCTGTGGTGGTAACTCCTTTCCCCTGACCTTGGCCCTCCGCAGGATCCCCAAGCAGGCGTTCCTGCTCAAATAATATCTTTGGTGCGGTGAGTCCTCCAAAATCTGCGACAAGGAAGATTCTACGGCGGCGCTGGGCGACTCCCCAGTATTGAGCATCCAAGACTCTCCAAGCCAGGCTGAATTGATCTCCCAAAATGGCAGCCCCAGCAGATTCCCAGCGCCCGGTGTCAGGTCGAGGCACATGACAGGTACTGTCCTTGATATGGACAATCTCCTCGATGACCGCCCGGAAATCTTCTCCATTTGCGGAACTGAATGCTCCAGGGACATTTTCCCAAACGAGGTATCGAGGTCGAATAAAGTCATCTGATACCCCTCGTCTTTCATCCTCTGCTCTCATCTCCTTTACTATGCGTACCTGGTCCATAAACAGACCGGAGCGCTCCCCTGCCAATCCTTTCCGTAATCCGGCTACTGACAAATCCTGACAGGGGCTGCCTCCGCAGATTACATCCACAGGCGGCAATTTTGCTCCATCCAGTTTTGTAATGTCCCCTACATGGATCATATCTGGAAACCGGAGTTTGGTTACCCTCATGGGAAACGGTTCTATCTCACTGGCCCATACCGGCACACCTCCACAGTGAACTGCCGCCAGAGGGAATCCTCCAATCCCGTCAAACAGGCTCCCCAGTGTCATCATCCGCCCATCTCCATTCCCTTTTGTATCGGTGCTTCACATAGTTCCCATCCAATCTCCTGTTCGCTGACCCGTCTAAGCGGAATCTGAAGCTGCCTTGCTACACGGATTTCCTGTTCCATTCCTGAAGACAGTTCACTTCCACACACCCAGACTTCCTCACACACCTTCAAAATCCGAAGCCCCATATCTGTTCCCAGCTTCCTCTCTTCTGGGACTCCATCATCCAGCATCTGCGGATATAGCAGATGGGAGGCAATTGGCGTAACCCCCTGGTTCATGGCATAACGACAGGCTGCCTTTGCAAATGCTACATTCCGCTCAACATCTCCAGAATACGGAGATGCAATATACACCAGTTTGTTGCGTTCCATCCTTCACCGTCCTCTCTACTTAGAAACCACTTGCACAACCGTCCTTGTTAGGTTCATAGCTCCCTGCGCTGCATAGACTGCTCCCATCACATTTGCTTTGGTTCCCGTTTCCAACCCAAACTGCCCCGCAATCCGCGGAATCTCACCTGCCGATAACATAAGTCCCAGACCAAGCAGTGCCTGATCCTTAACGACCATCAGACCTGCGATCAGGACCGTCGCCTGTAAAAATGCGGTCAGGCACAGACCGATTACCTGCTTGCACCAGCCAACAAATCCATCAATATATCCCCTTGGCACACTGAATAAATAAAGGCTCCCTACTGCAATCTGGATCAGAAGGATCCCGCCCCGTTTTAAGTTCGCAAAGAATACTTTGATTACCGCATAACCCATGAGGATCAAGAGAAAGATCATAAAAATCGGGCTGCTGATACTTCCGATTCCACCAAAAACTCCAGATACAGCAGCTTCTTGCCAGGTAGCAGCATCCTGAAGAGACTGCACAATCCCTGCCGCAACTGTCCCAATATCTTCTCCCAATCCTGTAATACCAGCTGTAAAACTCCCCTGAAGTGAAATACTGAGCTTATAAAGCTCCACTGGAACAGTCGTAAACAGGCTGGCTGCCAGGAATCCCTTGATTACATTCAGGGCAGTATCGCGTATGCTTCCCCTGCCATTCTGATATTCAATTCCGCATTCAAAGGCTGCCACTACGATTCCCGTCACATAAAGTGCCCATGCCAGATAATAAAAAAGAAGCACAACAGACTGTACCCAGCTCATTTCGAACAGTTCAGCCCCCATGCTTCCCATCTGCATGAAAAAATCCCCCAGAAATCCAACAATCTGACCATACAGCCAGTCAATGATCTGTCCCAGAACCGTGTCTGCAACAAAATCCCAGATAAACAAGTTTTAACCACCTCCCCTTAACACATCTTCTGTCCCATTTGCATAGCTTCCTCCGGTTCCTGAAATACTTGCAGATAGGTCTTTACCGCTTCACTGAGTACTTTATAATCCTCTTTTCCGGGCTGATATACATACCAGCCGATCTCCTTTCCATAGGACCAGATATGGGGATTTACCCCGTCGCGGAAGTTGGGATTAGTCGTTTTTTTCAGACCCCACACATCTCCAAATTTCACAACCATGCTGTCGATCGTTCCTTCATTCCGATTCAAAAGGGTCACTTTCAATCGGTCATAATGATCCGCAACCATGCCTGTCTGAAAGTTGATTTTGACACGAATCTGATCCGTCAGCCTTCCATAACAACAATTCCCGACAAACCTTGGTTCTGAAAAGCTCGCTCCCGTTCCAAACATTTTTTTTAGTTCCCTTTCAAAAAATGTCATGCTTTCCTCCTCCGACCTATGTGGGTTCTCACGTTCTTCCCCTTCTTTCTTTCCTGCCATTTTTCCCGGTTCCACCTTCTGGCAAATGCTTCCTGTCCATAATGCAACTGTTTCTCCCTCTCTTGTAAGCAGTTCATCCATCCTTCCAATCAGTTTTTCCATATGCGCCTGCCAGTGCTTCCAATCCCGTTCCTGAAACCAGCCGCCCCACAAAACTCCCGACTTCTCCTGCTCTTTTGCACATTTACGGCTGTAAAAAAGAGTTTCCGACAGATATTCCCTTACCCACTGAAGGGATTCTTTCGATGCTGTAAAAGAAGACAGGGAGGAAAACTTCTTATCCCCCCTGATTCCATCCAGTGCAGAAAAATCCTTCTCCTGGAATTTTACAATTAGTTCTGCCACTGCCATTGGGCTTGTATGAGACACCCCTTCTGACACTTCCGGAGGGGCATTCCAAGAATCTGCCTTCAGACAGGCAAGCATCTGCCGGAGTTCTACATCCCCTTGTTCCGGAAGATGTTTCCGTATGAGACTGATGGCATCTAGTCCAGCATCGGACTCAAACGCAGTAATTCCCCAACATCCCATGATATACCTCCTAAATTCCAAGAATCTGCCAGATATAAAGCGGTGCAGTCAGTGTAAATACCAGACAGGCAAACAGAATTGCCGGTGCTGCCCATTCAAACTGCCCATGTTTCCGATAATCAAAGTATGCCGTTCCCAGTTTTCCAAAAAAGAACACGGCAAGGATCAGATCTATGGCTGGAAATACAACATGATCGACAACTGTTTTGATCTGTTGGGATGCCGTCTGCCAGGTTCCCTCAATCGCCCCGGCCACGTCCCCGGAAGCCGCATATGCCGGCATACAGATTAGGCTTGCGAAAACTGCGGCTGTACAAACAGATGTTATGATTTTCTTTGTTTTCATTAAAATGTTCCTCCTATTCCTGTGTAATTTCCTGCAAAAACTCCCCCTACTCTGGGTTCTGCGGTGCGATGTGCCAGTCACTCCATAGGTTTCCGTCAATGGTAATGGAATCGGTCAGATTCATGGAAAGCATCCCAGCCGGTGTCCAGCAATCCAACAACCATGTATATGGCGTATAGCTTCCATCCGGATACCAAATTGGTGTAAAATGCGTTCTCCTCTCATAGGTACTGTAACCATTTTTCTTAAACTCATGGGTCATATCATAGCCGCCATTCATCCGTTCCAAAAGCCTCCAAAACCTCTCATACTGAAATTCCGGAAAATAAGTCACCGCATTCTGCGCAGATGTCACTGCAGAACTCTGATTGGTGCTGACATGAGTTGTTACCTTTTCCTGGAAGCCATAACCGGATTTCATCGTCCTTCCCGTAGCGGTAGGGGACTTTTCATCGGTTGTAATTCTCATATCTGCAGTCAGGCTTGCGGAGTATCGGTCCAGGTCAAACTCCCACCAGCCATGGTCACACCAGTACCCGTCATCATCCTCATCCCCGCTGTGCCATACCCAGTATTCCCTCCACCATGGCCTCCACACCCCCCAGGATGCAGAGGTTACTTCTGCATTGGAAGGAACCGAAGGTCTTGTAAACCCGTCATTCCGGTCATCCGCATTGGGATCTGGCGGTGGATTTTCATCCAGATCCACAACCTTGATGTGAAGAGTTCCTTTACTTGTTCCTCCTCCGCCCCGCACACGGACGGTCATCGTCATAGTCTGAGGCTGCTCCGGTGTTGTCCAGCGGATCCAAGCCAGCTGACTGTCGCCGGACGGATAATATACCTCTCCCACCTCGTAGCTTCTTCCTCCTACGGAAAATGTTACGGATACCGGATGATCCGGATCACTCTGTCCTCCGCTTACCTCTACTGCCGTAATCACTTCCGTGTTAGTCCTATACTCATAATCATAGGTCGTGATCTCCGGTTCCTCTGGTGGCACATCCCGAAACCGTACAATGCCAAGTCCCAGGGAACTTTTTATTTCACTGTTGGAACGGATTCCCGATGTAGGACCTCCCCAAGCCGGATATCCCAGATCCGGTATTTCCAAAAACATAGAAAGTGGTAGATTCTGAAATGCCACTGTTGGAAGGACAGCACGAAGCCCACCACTTAACATCTCATCATAGAGCGCTGCCTCTGTTGCTGTAACTGCAATCAGGGTTCCTTGAAATTTAAGAAAACTGATCGGCTCCAATAAGAGCCTATACTCCCCTCCCACCAGTGTGTCAAAATCCATTCCAGTCAGTCCTGCAATGCTGCGCACCACCTGTTCATCTGTAAAATAACTTTTAATCTGCTCAATATTTGCCTGCCCCAGACTTTTCGAGCTGATGATTCTGGGTAGAGACTGTGCCGGATTTACATACTCATATGGATTGGTATCAATCATCAAAGCACTTCCTCTGGTATAAGACATTTTACTGACTTTCCCAAAGGAGTAGGCAATATTCGGATGCTTGTTTGTTAAGTCAATCGGTCTTGTTACCGGATCATGGCTCTCTGCCCGAATGACAGTAACCCGCACCCCTTCATTTCCCGGTGACCAGGAATTCTGACTGGTCCCCTGTCCCATACTTCCGCCGCCCCCATCAAGATTTCCGTCCCCTACTGCATAAACCTGGATGGAGAGTATCAAAGACAGTAAGATTGAGACTATGAAAAACACACATTTCTTCTGTTTCAAGTATCCTCCTTTCCAACCACAGGAAGCCTTGTTTCCTTCCCTGGTATCTGGGAAAAGAAAAAACACCACATTGATGTGGTGCTTCTTCTTTCTGTCTTAATCCATAATGCCAATCTTATTCCCGTTTTCATACATATCTTCTGCTGCAGTTCCAGAGCCTCCTCCTCCATGGTTTTCTACCCAGCCGAATCCTGGAACATAGATCTGGTTCCCGGAAGTATCTCCTGCCTGCGGCTGTTCCGGATCTGCTACCGGTTCGGACGGTTTTTCTACCGCTTCATGATCCACGGGAACCGGAGGGGTATCCTGCTTTGTACCATCTGGTTTTTGTGTTGGATCTGTCAGGATCTCCTTGCTTGGCGGTTCTGGTTTAGTTGGTTTTGGTTGGATACTCTGCGTTGTCTGATCAGTCTGTGGCGACCGGCTGTCCACCGCCTGAGTGTCTGTTTCCTGATTTTCTCCGATTCCTGGATGAATCACAAGGCTCTCTTCTTCTCTGGATACTACTTTACTTTCCTCTTCCTTCTTTTCAAAATCTCCAGGATCTACAATCAATTCTGTTTCCGTCTCCCCTGTTCCTGGCAGAACATCTTCACCGGACGGTTTCGGACCAAACTGCATTCCAATGGCAGCGATTAGGCCGATTCCTATGAGCACGCCGCCCAAAATTGCCAGATTCTTTTTCATCTTCTCTGTCAGTTTCATGATTCTGCTCCTCCTTTATCCTGTTTTCTGTTTTGTTATGCACAACATACTATACAATCCTCTCAAAGTCCAGGTCATTCCCTAGAACACCTCTGTATATCCAGCCTGTACCTTCAATGTGATCCACATGGATGGAAGAATCCGGCCGCCAAACCGAACTGGAACCTCCAGTCTAACAATGGCATCTGCCTCAAACCGCTGCGCATGGGCTGGATCCGATGGGGCCAGAGGTGCATTCCGAAGCGTCACTTGCAGGCTATCTATGGCAAACTCCATTGCAGTTCCAGTATCCGCATACTTTACATGCCTGCCGCCAGACAATTGGGTCCCTATGGTTTCATCCAGATAATCATAAATGTCCCCTTCATTCAGATCTTCTTCCCAGCTTCCCTCTCCAAAGGGAACATAGCTGCCAGAATATCCCTCCCTGACTCCATGATACACACCTGCATAATTATCATTGACTGTGGAGATGACAGCATCCTCCACGGCTTCCCGCACACCTGCCGCAATAACTTGAAGCCGGAAATACTCACTAATCCCACACATCAGAATAATCAACGAAAGAACAATCCCGATGGTCATGGGAAATGAGGAGGCTCGCCTGTCTCTCAGTATCTCTTTCATCCGTTTCCGCAATCCCTCCACCTCATTTCCAGTAAACTTCTGATTTTCCAGCTGCCTGTGCGCGAAGCGTAACCGGAAAAGAAGCAAACTCGCCAAACAGACCGATATTTGTATCCATCGTCAGGGTAACGGTAACCTCTTCATTTAACTGGATTCTTCCATGACTGGACCATAAAATGTCCGGATAAAGCCCTGTTTTTTCTGACAGCACAGCGGCACGGCGGCTTGTCTCTGTACCTACGCGCCCGCTTACCTCTGCTTCACGCACCAGTTCTGTAGCGAAGGTATCCAGCTGCTGTTTCTGAATAAAAATCGGAAGCACACGCATGGCAAGGGCAAGCACCATGACCGCACACAAAACCAACACGATCACATCCACATATCCTTCGCCTCGTCTTTCTGACAGTGCTCTCCATAAACGATGACTCCTCATCCTCTCCTCCTTCCTGTCTAAAACATTCCTCCGAGGCTCTCCAATGCCACATAGCAGATAATCGCCAGGTAAGTCAGCAGAAAACATACCAGCATGACAAAGGAAAAAACACGGATCTTAGGAGGGATTTTCTGTGCCTGTGCTTTTAATCTCTGCAGTTCGATCTGCTTAAAATCATGAGCCAGCATCTGAAAATACACTGTGCTGTCATCCCCTCGAAGGACACCAATCAAGCCACGTACCACATCGGACAGCATGGGCGAGTTCAGTCTTGCCTCGAATCGTGTGAGCGCCGCTTCATAATTGGAGGAACGCATATCCGCCAGAAGAATATCTAACTCTCCAGTCAGCGCTGGTCCCGCATTCCCCTTGAACCGCTCCAACATACCGATCACATTACGGCTTGCTTTCAGTTCCTGTTCCATAGTCGCCACCATTCTCGGAAGCTCCCCCTCTATCTCTTCCCGCTTTGCCTTTAAGGTTTCATCCGCTTTCTGATTTTCCTTAAAGTAAAGAAGTAAGGCCAGCACAACCATGACAGGAACTAGAAGTGGAAAAAGGAATATGCAGGGAATCGCTCCCAAAAGAACTGCGCCTGATTTTACCAGAGCATACGCCTGATACACTTCCGGGGTCATATTCATTCCACTGGCTTTTAACACATTCTGCATCCTGCTTCTCTTATATGCATCCATCCGGATGAAACCAGACAGTCGCACTGCCAGGATCATAAAATAAGTTTCCAATGTCTTTGCCGCTTTCCGCTCCTGTTTTACCGTACCCAGCATGGCCTTCGCCGCACCCATGGTAGGTAACTTTAGAACAGACGCAGTTAAAAAGAAAAGTCCCAGAGCTAAAAACAGCCCGAATAAAAATAACAAGCCTTCCATAGCTACCTCCTGTATTCAATGGGACGGGTTAATTTCACTACAAAGCCAGCGGATATAAAAATAGCCGCTGCAGTAGCAGCCAGAATACACTGTCCCAGTACCGTATGCATCAGTACATCATACCAATCCTGATTCAGCAGATACATAAGAGGAATATTGCCTACTACAAACACAACCATGATCATAAACTCTTTTCTTGGTTCTGCGATCATGTATTCCAGTTCTGCGTTCACGTTCCGCATATCCGACAGCTTTGATACGATGGGCGGCAGTGTAGTCTTTAAGCTCCGGTCATGCTGGCAGTCACTGACCGCATCGCACCACTCCCGAAACACCTCATTATCAATCCTTCCCCGCAAAATCCGAAGGGCGGCCTGAACATCCGGATTTACCATTTTAATCTGGATGAGAAAATCCTGAAATACTCTGGACACTGGAGGATTTAAATATGCTGTATTCTCCTCCACCGCCGTCACAATATCTTCTGTCCTCAGATATGCTGTGGTAATGACCGAAAGCGCCGTTTCCAGTTCTGCAGACACATCCCTTTTATAATGATTGGCAGTCAGTTTCACATACCAGAATGGCAGAAATAAAAAACCCACTGCCATCACCGGAGCCAGGAAAAAATTCCCTAACAAAATGGCAATGGATCCCCCAGCGCAAAACAGTGCCAGAGCAACTGCGCAGATGAAGGAAAACCGGTTCCCCCTGCCCGTCATTTGAAGAATGTTCTGTGCTTCCTTCAGTTCCCTGCGCAAAATCCCTGATTTTTTTCTTCCTGATGATTCCCTGATGTCTTCCCGCAGACTTCGTTTGGGATTCAATAAAAATCCAAACAGGCTGTCCGTAAACTCCACTGGCTTCATTTCCAGCAGTAAAAATACACCCACGATCATTCCTGCACACGCCAATAGCTGAATCGCCGTCATCCGTTCTCCCCCTCTCTATCCTTTTTTACATTCAAAAGTCCTGCCAGCGTTTCCTGCGGCATTCCATTCTCCATCAGCCGTCTTGCCAGACTGTCCGAAATTGGGTTGATTTGTCTATGATGCCCCACAATTACAAACTTTCCATCCTCCACTCTGTTTTCCGTAATCTGATATTGAAACAGCGGACGGTATCGTCTGGTTCCATCTGCCAGAATCTCACACTCCATGATTTCCATTAAACGGCGTTCCTTGTTTTCCAGCTGTTTGCAAAATGCGATGATCGGATAGGCTTCCGTTACAAATCCCATCAAAGTCTCATCGCTCATATCCACAGCACGTTTACACAGGGAAACCATGCGGCGGTAGGTTGCCTCACAGCTCATGGAATGGATGGTTGTCACAACCGCAACACCGGTTCTGGCTGCCTCCTGTGCCGCATTCGCTTCTGGTCCACGCATTTCTCCTACCACAATAATATCCGGATTAAAGCGTAGCGCCATATCAAGAAGTGCAATCTGATCTACTCTCTGCCTCTCATTCTCGCTGTCACGGGTCAAGGTATGAATCACGGAATTGACTACCCTCCCATCCTTTCTGCGTACCAACGCCAGCTCCCTTGAACCATTCTCAATACTGTAAATACGCTTACCGTCCGGAATTGTGGTCAGAAGCCAGCCTAACAGTGTGGTTTTTCCGGAGCTTGTGGCTCCCGCCACACACACAGAGATTCCATACCGGATGCACTCCGATAAAAAATCCAGCATCTGACTGGTTGCCGTTCCTCCCTTTATAAAGTCCTGTTTCTTCATGCTCTGGGGATTCACAATTCGGATCGAAGCTGCCACCCCGACATCCTCATCAACAAGAGGTGTCTTCAGTACAGCAATACGGATATTTTTACTTAAATGTCCCAGAACGCTTGGACTCGCATCATCCAGCACCATTCCAGACACATGCAACATACGCCGAATGACATTGATGGCATGTTCGGGGCTTTCAAAATGCTCTTTCAATTTTTCTGTCACTCCACCAGAATACTGGACCTCCACATCATCCCAGGCATTTACATCGATCTCCTCGATTCCTTCCCCGTAGATGTACTTTGTGAGAAAACCGAACTCTGCCATTTCTGAATAAATCGCATCAATCAGCTCATCCGTGGTTTTTCCCGGTACTTGTATACGGTTATCCTGAATATACTTCCCGGCAAATCGGCGGATCTGTGCTTTTATTTCTTCGTTTCCATCTCCGGTTACCAGATTACTATATTCTTTGGAAAGATACGCCTGTATCTCCTGCAGCACGGACTGAAAGTCACGCCCTTCATCCTCCGATGCAAAAAACAGGTCATGGGTACGGAGAGAACGACCTCCCGTTTTTTGAGTGCGCAGAGGATCCTCTATGTCCTCCTCTTCTGACCAGATATCCTCCTTTCCATGCATCTGTCCTTCACAAGTCTGTTCCGACAGGCTATCATTTTGGAAGTTTTCTTCTGTCTCCTCCCCTCCATCCAAGCCATCCAAAGAAGCCTCCGTTTCCATGATCTCCTCCGGAAGATGTCCAGAATCCTGTCGTGTTTCTTCCCGAACAGCTTCGGGAAAACCCGCAGAAAACGCGGCTTTGCTGCGTCTTTCCCCTAACATCCGAACACCTCCTTTGTGATTGCTTCCATGGTTTTTCTAAACCCTTTACTGTCCTTTAGTACCAGTTCTTTCAGAAGGTTCCCTTCCAGAACCTGAGCCTTTACTTCCTCGGAATGAGGGATCTGGAATGCCACATTGCCGAGCACCCGTTCAATGTGTTCGCTGGCCTCATTGGGATATACATTGCTCGCCACTTTATACTGCTTTTCTGCATCCCACTGACTGTCCTTAAGAAGCGGAAGCTGGCTGGAAAGATAACTGATGGATTTCAGATCACAGTTTACCAGCCGCAGCACTGCATCTGCCTCCATCAAGGCAATGGCCGAAAGAATGTCATTGGCAATACAGCTTCCACAATCAACGATGATATAAGGAGCGATCTTTCTCAAACACTGCAGTAATTCCTCTGCCTGTGTCCGCTCGTAAGGTGGGTATGTGTATTCATTTTCCCCCTTCCTCATTCCAAGGATTGTTAGATGGCGTATTTTTTTATGAGTAATACAGTTATGGCGTACCAACGATTCCGACACATGGGTTGCTGCCAGAACACTCCCCAGAGAATGCTCCTCTTCCAGGTCTCCAGGAGGACAGATACAGGGAAGCATCGGTGTATTCATATCACACAGAAGGAGAGCTACATCCTTCTTCTGCATGGCAAGACGCGCCGCCAGCTTCACTGCTGTCGTGGTTTTACCAGATCCAGGACTTCCCCAGACTGCCAGCATTTGATTCTCATTTTCCGGTTCCCAGTCAGGAGAGCTGTCCCCGGCTCCCCTGCTGAAAATACTGTTTTTTAGAAAATTCAAGGCTTACTCCACCCCGCTTTCCTCTGTTTCGCCCTGTCTGGTTTCCTCCTGCTCCTCTGCTTTGGTTTCCTCTGGCTCCTTATCAGAATGATCCAGTGCCTCGTTTTCTTCCGCTTCTCCTTCCATATCTTCTGGAGGATACAGTTCCGTTAATATCTGGTTTTGCGCTTCCAAAAACTGCCCTGCACTCTTTTCATCCCCGCGATACACCAGAGATAAATGCAGTTTTCCATCTGCCTCCAGTTCTGCCAAAACCATTGACTGCTCTGGTGTTACCAGCAAGGTAACGGTTCCAGGCAGCTCACGATCCGCTCCATCTTCCAGTTCTTCTCCCGTATTTGCGTCATATCCACTGTTTGCAGTCACAGCAATGACCTCCACATACTGAAGTTCCGCAGGAATTACTGTTTTTCCCTGCTTTCTATAATCTGGAGCTATGACTGACACAATATCGCCGCTCTTTAGCTTTCCGGACAATCCATTGGCAAATGCCTTAACCGTAACAGAGATTGCCTGCTTTTCTCCTGTCAGATGATAGAGATAGGCATTTTCTGCCGCCGGCTCTTCTGCAATCTTGGATGTCAGGATGTAATCTCCTGGCGCCAAATCTGCAGATGCAAATTCCCCAACTACAGTATCCGAATGCTTTACTACATCATCCGGCAGGTTATAACTGCCAACCTCTATGGTCTTTACCATGTCAGAAGTAATTTCTTCTCCCACTGAAATTGGTTTTACTACACGGACAATTTCCGTCTTTTCACTCATAGCCTTATTAAACAATGGTGTAACTGCAAAGCAGATGATCAAAGACAGCACGATGCAAAGCACACCAAGTACAGTCCTGTTTTTCAAAAATCGCATTTCATCTCCTCCAACTCTTTTCCTTATTTTGGTTCCTTTTTAACCAGTGTTCCACTGACTGCTGTCTACCTATTTTCTGTTGTGGTATATGATGGCCGCAATCATTGTAAGCGGCACTGCAACACAAACCATGATCCATAATTTCTTCTTCATATCATCCATCCTAATCTCATACAATAAACGGCTGCCGCTCCTCCTGCCAGAAACGGTCCCACAGGAAATGCTTCTTTATCTCGTTTTCCCTTGAACCGATTCCACAGGCAGACCATACAACCATACATCACAAATCCTGTCAGTCCTAAACAGGAAGCAGTCAGACTTGCAGGAAGTCCCAGTACCAAGCCGGTTGCTCCTGCCAGCTTGATATCACCGCCGCCAATTCCACCTTCCCTCTTGCAAAATAATGCAACTATGAGGTATGGCACTGCCCCTAAAGCTCCAAACAGCTGTCTGGGTGCAAAGTTCAGAAAGGAAAGCAGGGCAATCCCTGCCTGGAATCGGTCCGGAATAATCCGGTACCGAAGATCCCAGGCAGAAACCGCAATAAGCAGCGAGAAAAAAAGCACTGCCTGTACTGCCTGAAGCAGCGATATCCTGATTTCCATATCAACCGCTATAGTCAAACATTTCCTGCACCCTGCGTACCAGTGTAGGAAGTACGGTATCATTAAACAGTGCATAAAGACCTGCCAGAAGCAGTGCTCCCAGCACAACTGCGATCAGGATCTTAATGGCTGTGTCCACATATCCCTCACCAGACGTATCCTGAAGCTTGTTTTTTACATTCCACATATGCATAACCATTGCATTTCGATAATTTACCAGCTGTCTTTTAATATTCTTCATTTGATCTCCTCCATTGATTTTCTGTTTTTGTTCTCTGTACCCCTTAAATCAGACCATGTTCTGCCCTGGATTTTGAGGGGGTGCTGTCTGTAAGGTAGATGCCTGTGCCATGGACAGTGCCTCTCCATACGCTCCCAATACCGCTTGTTTCAGCTCGTTGCGGAATTCCTCCGTCACAGGAAAACAGATATCCTTGTATCCATCCTGTGTTTTCCGGCTGGGCATAGACATAAAAAGCCCATCCTTACCTCCCTCGACGATTTTGATTCCCCGGACGGCAAAACACCCGGCGATTGTGGCGGATGCATAGGCTCTGATCCCGCCCTGTACTCCTGGTGGATACATAGATGTAATCCGAACGTCTAAATCTGGCATACTGATTCTTCCTCCTTTGTTTTTTTCTGCTCATAAACCGTTCCTTTCTGGATCTATTTCAGTCAAGCAGACAGCCAAAACTGCCTGCTAAAACTGCATGGTGTGTATGAATTCCTCCGCCGGTTGCGACTCTGTAAAATCAATTCTCTTAAAGTCATAGCGATCCACATAAAAAAAGGAACTCCCTGTTTCATCATAGAGTTCCAGCACATCACTAATGGATAGCCCATGACCTGTATAACCGGACGGCGGATGATACCGGAATTTATCATAGAGTTCTTCCAGGTCATTGGTGTCAGATGCCCCTTCATAGACTTTGATATAAAAATCCGGCTTGGGGGAGCCATATTGTTGCTCCATCTGGGAAAGTGCAAGGAACTTCATATGCACATCCACATCTCCTCTCAGTTGCCAGATGCGTACATCTTTTAACCCCTTTGTCGCTTCCATATCTTCCTGACTATTTGCCAACCGGTCGTAGATCCCGTCCTGCCACTGAATTTTTTGGATATTCCTCTGCTTACGCAGGAAGCTTTCTAATGCTTCATTCTGAAACATGGGATCCACTACTGCACATCCTTCCGTCACACGACCTACCCGGTTCCCATAATACCGGATCACTCCATTTTCAATCTGAATCTGCTTCATTTCCCTTCCCTCATTTCTAAATCATCTCCATCCCCCCGTCCTTCTGTGCCTGTTGAAACTGTTCCAGACTCTGCACATCGGGAAAGATCATCCTTCCCTCTAACATTTCCAGTACGGCAAAATCATCCCTGTCGCAGATCAAAATCCGATACTGGTAGTCCTTCTGCATCATTACATAGCTCCATACTTCCTCTGGATTTGCCAGCCATACCCCTGACGCATAGCGTCCATCCGGCAGAAAACTGTATCCAGAATATTCTGGGGAATGTCCATGTAAATCCAGCGCCCCAAATGGACGAATCTGGGAGAGCTGGAGCCGTTCCTTTTCCCCCAACAGTTCTGGCCGCAGCACACCAACCACATCCCTGTTCCAGCAGTGCCATGCCTCCCCAGTAGATAAGGAAACCAGATGGGCAATGGAATGTCTGGGATTTTCTGTTTTCTGGATATTCGTACAGAAAAAAAGCTGCCCCGTGTAATGCTCTGGTAATACCTTTGAGGGAAGAACCACCACCCGGTTCTGGATAGATGCCTCCTTTTCTGTCTGCATACAATCCTTTTCTGTTAATTCCTGCATAATCTTACCCCTCCTTTTTCTGCAGCAGTCTGCTCAGTTCTCCAATCAGATCCAGTCGGAGGCTGTCCGGCATAAACTGAAATGCAGTACGGACATATGCCTCCACTGCCTCTGGAGACTGATCTCCCACCTCGATAACCTCTACCTTCCGGACTGTAATTTTTCCACCCGCCATTCCCAGACAAACAATATCCCCATACTCCAGCTTTGCCGCTTCCCTCATAGATTTTGGAATCAGGACACGTCCCTTTCCATCCACTAAACGATACATCGGTTTACTCATCTGGTCCTTTTCTCCTTTCCCATCAATGCCTCCACTTCATTTGGTTCAATCCCCAGCTCATCGAACACCTTCAGATAGGGTTTGCAAACCGTCTGTACCGGAGCCTCAATACCAATCAGAATCACTCCGGGGACTGTTTCTATCATCAAATCACAATCAAGCGGAATCCCAGCCGTCAGTAACAGTTCACTAGGCACAGAAAGGACACCGTTTTCCTTTTTTTGCACCATTGTTTTTCTCTTGTATTCTGTTCTCATAGCACCTCTCTTTCCGGACAGATTTCTTCCCTGATCTCATAATGATCCGTTTCTCCATCTCCCCACATTCCAAATAGATCCAGCTGTCTTGGTTTTAACCGCTCCCTCTCTCCAGGATCATAATTGGTAATAATGACCTCTGGAAACTCACAACCGCCCTCATACCTCTGGGCCAGGTTATTGATGCGGGTAACAGCTGTAATAAAATATCCTGCATACAGTTCCCGGATGAAATCGCAGTCATTGTAACTGACCATCCACTTCCCCCTGCTCCCTGTCAGAGTGTCTCGGAGCCGTTTGTGATCCTCTTTTCGGAATACCACTGCATAATGACCTTCCGTCTCATAATAGGGCGGATCGCAATAAAAAAAGGCACTATCCCGGTCATACTGCCGAATCAATGCCTCAAAGTCTTTATTTTCTATTACGGTATCTGCCAGCCTGCGGGATGCCTGCCAAATGGTGTCAAAGCAGTTTCTCACATCAAACGGACGGCAGCCAAAGGACGTGCAGCCACTTCCATAGCTGTACCGAATTAGTTTAAAAAATGCAGCCGCCCGTTTTACATCGGTTACCTCTGCATTTTCCAGCAGGATTTTTTTCACTTCCTCATAATCCGGCGGCATCAGATGCTTCTCTGCCAGCTCCAGCTCCTCAATTAAAAATCGGGTATCCGGTTCCTGCTTTTCAATAAAATTACGGATTACTGTAAATTCATCCCTGCTGTTTAACGGAAGAAATCCGAGTTCCTTAAGGAATGCCCCCGTGCGGTTCTTGACGCAATAAAACAGATTTGCCAAGTTAGAGTTATAATCATTATAAATCTCCATACACCGGTCATCTGGTGGTTTTCCAAATAGTACCCAACCACCTCCGCCAAACACCTCAATGTACCGGTCATAACTTGCAGGAAACATCGTGTAAATCAGGCTGCGGAGTGCTTTCTTTCCGCCAACCCATGAAATAAAACTGTTGATTCTGCATCCCTCCTAACATCCACAATACTCATGAAACATATAACTGAGTCCTACGCAAATACCGGTGACATCCCAGGTTCAAAATCCAGCTCCTCTGCCTGTTCTACTGCTTTTTCCAGTCTTTGGGCCTCCCTATCAAATCGGTAAACAAAATTCCCCAGCCTTTCCTGTGGATTCACGGCTTCCGCATTTACTGCCTCTACCATCGCATTCAATTCTCTTACGCTCATATTCTCTGTTTCTTTTAGAATAATCGTTTCATGAATCGATGACGGAATCACGATTAAATCTGATCCCAGCTTTTCTGCAATAAGAGACATTACTTCTTCATCACACATATAAACCGCCCCATTGACCTGATTTGAATTCGTCAGAACATACATCATTGCATTGGGATCCACATCCTCTAAATGTTCCAAACTACCGGCCTTGACATCTCCCGGTTCGTCAAAATACATTTTTGCCAGAATATCCTGTAAATCCAAAAAACAAGGAGGATTGCTCTGCTTCATGTTTTCCCAGGCATCCTGCTTTAATTGCTCCTCGCTGACTCCCAGCCACTTCAGCCTGTCATAATTGATAATGGCAATTCCGTCCTTTTCTCCGTCCACCAACACATGAAATCCATAAACCAGTGCCAGATCCTCACGTATTTCATGAGGACAATCTGCAAGAAAATCAACATTTTCCTGTGCATTTCGGACATAGACGGTCAACCCCTTCTTTATGGTTTCATAATCCCATTCTTTACTGGAAATGCCATCTATGGTTATTGCCGTTTCCTGACACTTCTGATAATCCCGAGCGATGTTCTGCCACACATCTTCAAGCTTCTTTCCGTTCTCAAGCTCCTGATAATAGGATTCCAAATATAAAAGTGGAACGGATGTGTAGCTTGGGCTACCTGACAGATATACTCCCTGTAATTTGATGTTGTTATTTTTTAAAACCTCTCTGATTTCCACTTTTCTCTCCTGAAAAGATTCCGGAAAAAATCGTTTTAAATTCTTTTCTGTTAACTGTAAAAACTCCTCATATGTCATTTTCTATTCTCCTCTACACCTTATTCATACCGTTTTCCATCTTATAAACAGTCAGACGAGTACCTTCCTTCATACTATTCAAAAAATACAGCTCTCCTTCCATGTTACTAAACTATCGAAAGATATAAAATTCTCTATCATAATGCTTCAAAAAAAATCCCTCCTTTCTGAATGTCGGGTTCCTGCTCTTCTCCTTTCAATCCTTCCTCTGTGGTCAGAAAGAATTCATCTCCACTGTTCCAAAAGCTAACATACAGTTCCCCTTCTGGAATTTTGATTCCCCGCTGTTCAAAGCCCTCTCCCCACCCATCACTTTCCTGGCCTTCCCAGTACTCTTTTACTGCTTCAATCTCTCTTTCAGAAAGCTGATTATGACTTTCTACTTCCAGAACTCCCCATAACTCCCCATGCCAGACTTCCACGGTAGGCTTCATACTATAAATCTTTTCTTCTAATTCTGGAATATCCAAGTAGACCGCCAGCCCTCTGTCTCCTTCTTCCAGAAGGCACTCCTTTGCAATCTGTTCCAGAATTTCCGTCTCATAGCTGCACAACTCAGATGGAAATACCTCCTCACTGCATTCCTCCAACTCTCCCCAGTCATCCTTTGCATACATGATAGCTGTCAAAGGGCTAAAAAGCCGAAGCACAGAACGCTCCGTTGTTTTTTCACTGCTACTGTCCAATTCTGCTCCTGTCAATCCTTCTTTCCTCCTCTCGTAAAACTCTGATTCCATGCCTACGAATCACACAGGCCGTCATAATCCATTCAAATATTCGATCACTGACCAGCTCTGGATCTGTAAGTTCTGATAAACGGACATGCCTACTTCCCTGATATAGATCCCTTGCCATATGAAACAAAACATAGCCATCTAAATCAACGCCATGGATATGGATTTTGGAAAAATGAATTTCCTCCTGGTCAATTGCCGCTAAAGCTCTGCTACACAAAAATCGATCTGCGGAAAGAAGATAGACTGCCGAACAGGTCGCTGCTTCTCCAATGGCTCTGCTACACTTCTCTCCCATAGCCAAAAACCGTTCTCTATGACCATTTTCAAAAAATCGCGGGTTTCCTCTCCCTGTCAGACGGCACACACGGCTTACAAAGGTGCTGACAGCCACTTCCTCTGCCAACACCTCCAGAAGCTCATAAAACGGGACATAATCGGTAACAAGGCGTTCACATGGGCTTCTCTGATTCTCCAAACAATCAGAAAGGTGACTGATAACCATTCCGCTCCTTCTTGGACAAAATCCTGGTATATGCTGCATTTCCTTTTCCAGCCCAGCATAACGTGTATCACTCATAAATCGAATCATTGTATTCTTCCTCCTTTACATTTTCATCCGTTTTTAAACACAAAAAAGACAATCACACTTTGATAAATAAAGCATGATTGCCTTTTACTTTTAACTTAATAGTTCTTAAAAAATGGAGGCAAAAAACATTAATTTTGCCTCCATTTTATATAATAATTATTTTTTTATTGAAAATCTTAATGCCAACTCTGATATATACTCCAAAGTTTTTAATATATTAGGATATACTGGACAAACACTTAAACTCTCAACTACAATAATTGATCCGAGCAAAAATATAATCCATAGACTTAAATATATTTTTTCGGATTTACGAATTGAGCTTTTCATTTTTTCTAACATTTCATCATTACCAAAAATTTCTGATAAATCTTCATCTGTTAATATGTCTTTGTAATTAAGTTTAAGTTGTTCATAACTGTCCCATACTTTTTTGATTTCATAACGTGATTGACAGTAACATATTATTAAATATACAAAAGATCCCAGTAAAACACATTCTACTATAATAGTAATTTCTTTTGTAAAAAGATTATCTAATGGCTGATTTGACACTATATTAGCCAAAATCACAGTAAACAAAAATCCAAATATAGCAATGATATTTGACTTAAATTTATCTAATAATCCAGTCGCATATTCTCCTGTTCTTGAAACGGTATCGCTTATAAATTCCGCAACTTTATTCTTTAGTTCTAAATACGCCTTTACATTTTCTTTTAAATAAAGGTTATAATTAGACTGTATTGAAGCCATAACTTTTTCATCGATTTCCGTTATGGAAACGTACTTACAATGCAAACTAATTACGTTTCTAACAATGATTGCTTTATCAATTGGATTCCCATCTGTATAAATCCAATTGTAAATACTGTACAAGATCTTGTTATCTGGTAGCTCACTTATATTACAACAATATTCCATTGTACGTTGACCATTTATTATACCTTTAAGTTGACTATTACTTATTGCGGATGATGTTGCAATAAAACTGATAGATAATAAAACCATAATTTTTTGAAATACTTCTCTTAATGGGTTGTTTTCGTAATCAATCGTAATTTTAAAATCATCCGGCAGCACCTCAAAAATGTCAAAATTATAAAAGTATGAAACCTCCCTGCACTCCTCCATTCTTCTTTTTCTGTTAAATTCAGTATTTACCATACCATTTCCATTGGGTACAAAAAACATAGTTTTAGTTGCAAACATTGCAACGGGACTATATACGTCAAACACTAAATAATTTGATGACTGTTTTAATAAATTAGAGAATGCAATCATAACCTCTTCTAAAGACAAAGAAAGTATATCTTTAACAAATTCATCAAATGCATAAATAGAAAAATGATTATTAACCACTTCCTTATCAATCTTTACTTTAACATTTATGATTTCATCTTCTAATGTGTCGTTAATAAACCCCTTATAATCCTCTTCATTACCTAATGAAAAATCATAAACCTGTTCTGTTTCATCTTGCAAAACTATTTTTATTTTATCTCTTTGTGAAACGGAATTTATGATATCCAAAAAATACCCATACTCTGGAGCATTTTTAACCTCAAATTTAAAGGAGGCTTCATATACTTTCATTCTTTCTGAAACGACACTATCTATTATTGTTGCTGCCTGAATCAACTCTGTAAGCATAATCCCCCTCCTCTTGTTTTATTTATTTGAAAATCTTCTAAATGTCAAATCATTATCTGTTTTTATTTGTATATATCTATTTCCATCATTATCTCTATATGCTTTTATAGTTTCATCAAAATCGTCTATAGCATCCGTTATTCTTAACTGTACACCGTGGCAAACATCATAAACCTTTCTAATACGGGCATTTATAACTGATGGTACCGTGTTAAACTGCTTATCAAATTTGTATTTCTCTGGTAATTCCCGTATCTTTTCTAATACTTTTTCCATTTTATCTTGTTCCAATTCCGTTGGTTTATAGTTTTCCAATGTACTTTGAATCATAGTGTCATAATCAATATAATCATTAGACTTAAAATATGTAATCATTGTATTTCTAAGCAGTGTGTGATCTCTTGGTGCAATACCTTTTACATTTCTATTTAATGTACTATCTATTGCACGAAATGCTTTATCTGTATTTACTTCGTCACTTACAACTTGATCTAATTCTAAAAAATTATCATACCAATACTTTGCAATATTATTAGAATATACTTTTGCTGAAAAATTAGTTGCATTGGGATCGTCAATTCTAAAAGTACAGGACTTCCAAAGTTTAGTTTTATCTTTTGAAAATCCGGATTTAAAGCTAAAATCTTCATCGTCTACAAAATCGGTATGTTCCACCTTAGCCAGCAAATATATATGCTCATCCATCTCTTCATCGTACATAAGAGCTTGTATTAAACTACCTTTTTGTACATTTGTATTCATATGTGCCACGGAAGTTTGTGCTTCTTGCTCTTTTAATAACAGTCTTTTAGCTATAAAATCCATTTTATCCGTTACAAAATTGGCATCTATCTGATTTTTTACTATATCTAAAATACAGCTTATTACTTCTGTATTAGCTGACCGTGTATGATATTCTCTAATAGAGGAATTATCATTTATATAAGTAATCAATGTTCTCACATAGTCAGAAAATGTTTCTGGCGTATCCCGTACATAAACAACATTATTCTCATAATCAATGATTCTTATTGTTTGAAAAACAATTTCCATCTTTAGCCCTCCTGCCAATACTTTTTTCAATTATACCACATATTGGAAGCAACTTGGACAAAAAATTGCCTTTTTTATACCATCTGCACTTTCATGTTTTATTTTGGGCCCATTCTTCCACTATTGGGATAAGACATTGCCAACTTAAATCTACAGTATGAATAAAAATTCCATATATTAGCTCGAATTGGATACTCTTTTCTGTATTCAAATTCCATCTGGTACTTTATGCTATGTCTGGTACACCACCAATGAATATCTTTCATTTTCATAGAATTACCAGCACTTATATGTTCTCCTAGCATTTTAATCTTATAATTATCTGTCTCTGTTTTAGCAAATAAATAAAACCATACATTAAAATATCTAATTATGTATACCTCACAATCTCCATTGTACATCATACACACTCCTGTCTATACAGTAATATATTTTCCACTTTTCTACAATATCCACATAATGTATACTGTAGTCTATGGGGTAAATATTTCCACCAGAATCAGCACTAACTCAATGACCCCCACACCATCCTCGTCCATCAGAAACGATTTTACTTCTCTTACCAGATACGCTTTATCCATATACTTTTTCTCCTTTCTCCCCATTTTCAGATCCCAAACGCCAGAAACGCCGGGACTGAAACCATCAACATAATAATCATCAACATCAAAAACAATGGAAGCATCAGCTTTGTGGATGCCTCTTCCCCCCGGCGTCTTGCCAGTGCTTTCTCTTCTTCAAATGCCGACTCCATCTCTGTCTCCAGCGCCTTTCGAAGTCCTTCTGCCCCATTTCTGACATTCTGCTCCAAAAGCCCGGAAAGCTTCCGGTACGGTCTCAGGCGGCAGCCCGCACCAAATTCCGCATATGCCTGCAGTTCCGGGACACCGCGCTGCATCCGGTGATATGCCGCTGCCATTTCCCGGTATGCCGCCCGCTCCGTCTGTGTTCCCGCCCGGCATGCCGCCTCGTATTCCAGCACAATCCGCTCCCATGCCCGGCGGACCGGAAGCCCCGCCCCGGAAAATACAGTCAGCTTTGACACAATCTCCGGATAATCTTCCATCAGCTCCCGCTTTTTCTTCTTTTTCGCCTCACTCTCCTTCTGTTTTTCATAAAGAGGAAGCAGAATTGCCGCCGCAATCCCCAGCACCGGAAACAGCAGATATTCCCTGTCTCCGCGCACCCGGTAAGATAAATTCTTCCCCTCATACATCTTTGGCAGAACCAGCTGCCCTTCCGTTCTCTGCGCCTCATCCATCTGCTTTAACAGCCGCTTAAAACCTGCCTCTTTTTCCTGCTGCTTCGTCCGAAGCGGCGGATATAGCGTGACCGGGAACCGGTACTCCCGGCTGAATACCCCCGCCTGCAGGGATGCGGTCAGTTCTGTCTGAATCCCCTTCTCCGGGCATTCTTCATTTAAAACTGTCCCATCCGTCTGAATCCATTCCGCATCCTCCGGTGTCCAGCGGACCCGGATGCCCTCTTCTTCCAGCCAGCCGACGAGATGTAGATCTTCCCTTACCTCCTGCAGGGACAGATTGTTTCCCCGAATTAAATCCGCCAGTTTACCTCCCGCCTCCAGCAATACTTTTTTTGCATCCTCTTCCGCATATTCCCGCTCTCCGAGCGAAATCTCCACCGGAATCTCCTTCTCGCACAGTCCGCGCACCCACACTTCCTGCTGCCGTTCCCCTTCTCCGTATGCATAGCGGTTCAGCCGGTTCCCATCTTCCAGCGCCCCATCCCGTTTTTCCACCAGATATCCCGCAACTGCCAGAATTATCCCCAAAAGAATGCATAAAACCTGCTTTTTCCCCATTTTTCCCATGCTGTTTCACACCTCAATCTGAAGAATTTTCCCCGATACCCTCCATGCCAGCAGATAGACCACCAGACACCCGGTCATCACCACCCGCCCCACCGCTGTCTCATACATCTGTGAGAAAAAGCCCGGCGATGACAAATCCACGTAGAGCACGATCAGGTACGGCATCAGGTTCATAATTCTCTGTTCAAACTGCTTTTCTGCCGTCATCGTGAGAATTTCCTCCCGCACCTGAATGCGATCCGAAATCACGTGAACGACATGGTGAACCACGCTTGCCAGCTCGCCCCGGCTCCGTTTGGATACAGTAAAAATAACAGAGAAATTTTCCACCTCATCCAGACCGCTCCTCTTCGCAAAGGAAGAAAGCAGCGCCTCCACGGTCCGGTTCATTTTAAGCTGGCTTGCCAGATATGAAAACTCACGGGTAATCATCCCTTCTTTTCCGTATTGTTCTTCCAGATCGCGCACGCTCGCAATAAACGCATTTTCCACTGAATAGCCTGCAGCCAGCGCCGAAGCCACGATCTGAATCGCTTCCTTAAACTGGAGCCGCAACTCCTCTTTTCTCCGGCGGCAGAGTTCCCGCCTCTTAAAAAACGGCCGCAGCATCCCCGCCGGAAGCATCAGAACGAACGCCAGAAATGAACGGTAGAATACATATGCCGTCACGGCGCACACCGCTGTTCCCTCCAGAAGGTAACGTATCCACTCCTGCCCCGTCAGGTGGTAAACCCGGTAATCAGAAAGCACTTCCTCCCGCGAATCTGCGCCGCCCTTCAAATCTGCCAACCTGGACAAGTGCTCCTTCCACCTGTCCGGAAGCAGTCTCCCCGCTTTCCTGAAACTGATAGATGGGAGAAAGGCGGATTTCCCCATTTTCATAGCCTATCACCTCCGTGATCTCCAGCACCTTCCGGCTCCGGTCCCGCATCCGCCCGACATGGACCATCAGATCGAGTGCTGAACCGATCTGGCTCCGGACCGCCGCAAGCGGCAGCTCTGCCGCCATCAGAACCATCGTCTCCAGTCTTGAGAGCATGTCTTTTGCGCTGTTGGCATGTCCGGTTGAGAGCGAGCCATCGTGCCCCGTATTCATCGCCTGCAGCATTTCCAGCGCCTCGCCGCCCCGGACCTCCCCAACGATGATGCGGTCCGGACGCATTCGGAGACTCGCCCGGATCAGATCGCGCATGGAAATCTCCTGCGAACCATCCCGGTTTTCTACCCTTGTTTCCAGGCTGACAAGATTCGTTACATGGCGGATTTGAAGTTCTGCCGAATCCTCGATCGTAATGACGCGTTCCTCCTGTGGAATATAGCCGGACATGGCGTTTAAGATCGTCGTTTTTCCCGATCCGGTTCCGCCGCTGATAAAAATATTGAGTCCCCGCTCGACCGCTTTCTGCAAAAATGCCGCTGCCTCCCGGCTGATACTTTTTAACTCAATCAGACGTTCCATCGTGATCGGTTCCGGGAACTTCCGGATCGTTAAAATCGGCCCATTTAACGCCACCGGTGCCAGCACCACGTGGACACGAGAACCATCTTCCAGTCTCGCATCCGCAATCGGGGATGCCAAATTGACCGTCCGGTTGACACGGCTTACAATCTGCTGAATCAGATCCTCTAGCTGCCCTACCGAATCAAAGTGCTTTTCTAACTCTTCCACACGCCCCTGCCGCTCGACAAAAATGTGCTCCGTGCCATTTACCATGATCTCCGTGATCGTCGGATCATCGACCAGCTCCTGCAAAATATCCAGCCGTCTGAATGAATCAAACAGCTCTTTTCTCAAACAAAGCCGCTCTTTTAACGGCAGATACGCCCCTTCTGCCGCTTCCAGAATCGCCATGTCGATCAGGTCGCGCAGCTCCTCATCCTCCACCTGCATACGGCTCTCCATCTGCTCCATCAGACGCTGCCTCAAAACCATTTTCTGCTCCTGCATACTTCCCCCTGCCAGTTGTTTCTCTCACAACCGTTTACTCTTTAGAATGACTGGCAAAATCCCGCTCAATTTATCCCTGTCAAAAGACTTTGCCCCTTCTAATTTAACCCACAATGAACATTATCCGCCCACACTGCTTCCCCGCAGCAGCTGCCGTACATAATCACCCAGTTCTCCCCATAAGAGCTGGTCAATATAATCGCCCCGTCCAAAACTGCCGTGATACGGAAGCTTCAGGCGTTTAATACGTTCCCTTAGCATGCCATTTCCTGTCTGTGAAAAATACTGCTCCAGCTCCTTAAGCTTTGCCAAAGACACCGGATCTTCCCGGATCGGCATATAAATTACCCGGCACAGCTTCATTACCGAAAGCGCCGTCCTGCGCCCGCTTCCTATATCCACTACCAGTGTATCATACGCACTCTCCCCGGCAATTGCCCGTATAAGCCCTGCGATCGCCTCCTCTCCCGCCTGATCCAGATCCTCCGGATAGCGCACCGGCGGAATATAGTCCAACTCCCCCATCGTGTGGACAACGCTGCTCAAACGAAGCGAATTATAGCTTCCACCGTTGTAAAAATACAACAGATCCGACAAATCACTCTTATATTCTTCTTTCATCAAAACCGACAGACCGGAAAATTCCTCCAGGTTCAGATACAGCACCCGCTCCTCCTGTGCCAGAAGTTTTCCCATTGTCAGGGCAAACGAGGTCTTTAAACACCGTCCAACCGGCGAATACACTCCCAAGACCTTCGCCAGCCCCCGCCCGGACACCTCCGGCAGCTCCCCCGGGCTTTCCCCATACCAGGTCATCACGTCGCGCACAATCGCATCGCTGGACTGGTATTTGTAGACACAGGGAACTGACGGACTGACCGGTTTTCCCCCATTATCCGATAAAAGAATAACCTTTTCCGCCCGGATGGACTCCTTTTCTTCCGCCGGAACATGCTCGCCCAACAACAGAAGCTTTACCGGATGTTCTGCCGCAAATGCCCGCAGCCGCTCGATCGAGCTGAACGCCACCACCTCAAACGGTATTTTTTCCTTCTGGTTAACTACCTCTGCAAACCGCGCCGCATAGACCGGATCCACATCATACACCGCCAGAATATGCTTCATCGCACCGCCACCTCCCTAATCACAAGCCATTTCCCCTACAGATACCGAATCAGCTCCGCCCCAATCACTCCCAAAAACAGGCACGGTGCCAGACAAAAAGATGCCTCTTTTCCATCCCGCGCTTCCAGATAGTACGGCTCGACGCTTCCCCCAAGCGCGGACCGGTACAAATAAAACACAAGATATGTAAGCCGCTGCCTGGCAATCCCACGCCGGATAAGTAATACAAGTGACCATATTCCGGCAGCTGCCAGCCCGCACAGGAAAATCCGCCCGCCCTGCCGCAGCCCGGCGGCACCAAACAGGACGGCTGCCATTTTGATGTCCCCCGCACCTATCATGCGAAACAGATACAGAGGGAACAGGACAATCAGTAAACTCCCGACACGAATCAAATATCCACAAGTCTCGCCAATCCCCATCATAAGCGCCGCCCCATATCCCGGCAGCCGCCCGCCCCATCCGGCCGTATATCCCATCTTCATCCCCAGACCAAACCGAATCAAAAGAAACAACAGGCCGCCAAGCAGAAGCATCCCATTGGGAATACGGCGTTTTTTCAAATCCCAAAACGCACAGCCGCCAGTAAACAACAGCAGCAAAAAGATCAATCCATCCCCTCCTTCTCTTTCGCATACATGAAACAAACAATTTCTGCACAGTATGTCCTCTTTTCAAAACTCCTGCCGCAAACGATAGCTGCCAATCCTGCGCCAGCTTTTACCGCCACCTTTTTCCATTCATTTCCTGTATGCACTTCAAACATTCCTGAAAAATTATCGAACATTTCTCTGAACTTAACTTTTAGAATCTTAATAATAGATCAACGGGAAATCCGGATTCCCGTGACAGATGGAAGAACCCATCCATGAATGTTCCTCCATTATGAACAGTTTTTGGTCAAAAGTCAATCCCAAAACACCCGAAATATGCGCCAAAATCATCTCAAAAACTTTGTGCATCTGAACCCATTGTTTTAGCTAGACAATTTCGTTATTTGAAAATAATTGCCAAAATATCTCTTTATTTTTTATCTATAAATACCCATTCCAGCATTTTCCTTTCCATTGACTGACGAAACAAAAAATGGTAAAATACTATTAGTTTAAATTTTTAAACCATTATAGAAGGAGGAGCCGCGATGAAAAAAGGAATAGAACTCAAACAGCATTTTCATACCTGTATGCCTCTTTTTATCGCGCTGGGCGATGAAATACGGCTGACGATCATCGAAGCGCTGACGGACGAAGCCCTCACGGGGCGCACAAAAAACAACGATGTGAACAAAAATCAGCCTGATAAGAACAATGACCGTCCAATCAGCCTGCCCGCCCAGTCCCGTCCGCATGGCTTAAACGTCCGGGAGATCACCGAACGAACCAGCCTGTCGCGCCCGGCAGTTTCCCACCATTTGAAGATCTTAAAGACAGCCGGGCTGATCGATGTCCACCGGGAGGGAACCTGCAATTATTATTATCTCTCAATCGAAGACAGCACCCGGAAATTGATGCAGCTCGGACATCTGCTGGAATCCGTGCTTTCCATGAACGCCTGAACCAGGATGCATATCTTTCCATTTTCTGAATATACTGATCGTTGTACCAATTTATAGGATTCAGAAAGAGAGCATCAAACCATGAAGCACAACCGCACCCACTGCTCCGGGAGCACCAGCACGGACATTTTTTCCGCCCACCCTGACCCGGAGCTGCTGACAGAACTGCGACAGACCATGAGCACGATCAACACCGTTTTCAACCATTTTGAAGAGGTCGTCGATCCGACTCTGATTGACTGCTATATCTACGAACTGAAAGCCGCACACCTCCGGTATCAGTTCCTTTTACGACATATTAAACAACAGGAAAATACCATTTAACCGACACAAGGAGGACCTTTCTCATGACAGCCTGGTACGACAAAGCTATCTTTTACCATATGTATCCTCTGGGCATGACCGGAGCACCGTTTGCCAATCCCTATCCCGCCTCCGATGAGACAGCGGATGGCACCTGGGACGTTTCCGCCGATTCCCGCATGGACGAACTGATGCAGTGGATTCCCTATTTAGAGAGCCTGCATATTTCCGCGCTTTACATCGGACCGCTGTTTGAATCATCCACGCACGGCTATGATACCCGCGATTTCCGGCTCATCGACCGGCGGCTGGGAACCAACGTCTCGTTCCGATCTTTCGTGGACTGCTGCCATGAGCATGGCATCCGCGTCGTCGTGGACGGCGTGTTCAACCACACCGGTCGCGAATTTTTCGCCTTCCGCGACCTGCAGGCGCACCGTGACCAGTCCCCTTACACCAGATGGTACAGGAACGTCAATTTCGACTGGGGCAGCCCGCTGGGCGATTCCTTCGGCTATGAATCCTGGCACGGCATCTGGGAGCTTCCCTGCTTAAACCACCGAAACCCGGAAGTGCGGGACTATCTGCTTGACACTGTCCGTTTCTGGGTGCAGGAATTTGACATCGACGGTATCCGCCTCGACTGCGCGGGCGATCTTTCCTTTGAATTTATACAGGAACTGCGCCGACTGGCAAATGAAATCAAGCCGGAATTCTGGCTGATGGGCGAAGTCATCCACGGCGAATACGCCCGCTGGGTCAATCCGCAGATGCTTCATTCCGTCACCAACTACGAGATGCACAAAAGCATCTATTCCGCGCACAACGACCACAATTATTTCGAACTGGCACACAATGTCCGCCGCCTCGAAGTGGTGGGGCGGGAGCTCTACACCTTTGTGGACAACCACGACGAAGACCGGATCGCAAGCAAACTGTTAAATCCGGCACATCTTGCGCCGCTTTACACGCTGCTGTTCACTCTTCCGGGCATTCCGTCCATCTATTATGGAAGTGAATGGGGCATTCAGGGACGCCGCGGACACAACTCTGATACGGAACTCCGTCCGAGAATCCTGCCGCCGAGACCGCTTGCAGAAGAAATGCAGACCAGCGACGGACAAAACACCGGCATCCGCACAGATGGCAACTGCCAGAGCTTTTCGAGCGCCACAGGCCCAAACATACACGCAGGCGCAAACACCTGCTGCCAGACCACTTCAAGCACCACAGGCTCAAACACAGATACCAGCGCAGGCACCGTGACACCGCTTACACTTCTGATCCAGAAACTCGCCGCCATCCACGCCGCCGAACCGGCGCTTCACGGTGGGCGTTATCAGGAACTTCTGCTGACAAACCGGCAGTACGCATTTGCCAGACACGGTGACCACCAGGCGATCCTTACCGCTGCCAACAACGATGACAACGCCGCTTATTTACAAGTTCCGCTTCCATTCCACACGACAGCGGAACAAGCTACGGATCTGATTACCGGAAAATCATTTTTGATCGATAAGAATACAAACAAAATTCAGATAGAATTAGAGGGTAACAGCGCTGTTATTCTCGGAATCACGGAGGGGTAACCTTATGAAAAAAGCAGCTTCCACTACTAAACGAACCACATCGAAAAAACCAAAGACAGAGGGACTCGGCGTGATCGGCGAGCTTGACCGGTATCTCTTCGGAGAAGGCCGCCACTACCAGCTCTACCACAAGCTGGGCGCACACCCTTATACATATCGCGGACAGGACGGCTACTATTTCGCGGTCTGGGCGCCGCACGCAGCCGCCGTCAGCCTGGTCGGCGACTTCAACGCCTGGAATCCGGATGCAACCCCGATGAAGCCGGTCGCAGACAGCGGCATTTACGAGCTCTTCGTACCGGGACTTGGCGTGGGACAGCTCTACAAATTCGCCATCACCACGCACACGGGAACGATTTTATTTAAGGCAGATCCATATGCATTTTCGGCAGAATACCGTCCGGGAACCGCTTCCGTGACCGCCGATATCCGCGGCTTCAAATGGAACGATTCCAAATGGATGGAATCGCGCGCGGGCACCGATCCGGTCAAGGCGCCAATCTCTATCTACGAAGTTCACTTAGGATCCTGGAAAAAGAAAAATCGCCCGGAAAAGGACGGTTACTACACTTACATGGAAGCCGCGCATGAGCTGGCTGACTATGTCCTGGAAATGGGCTACACCCATGTAGAGCTCATGGGAATCGCCGAACATCCGTATGACGGCTCCTGGGGCTATCAGGTAACCGGCTATTTTGCCCCGACCTCCCGCTACGGAACCCCGGCGGAATTTATGTATTTCGTCAATTACTTACATAAAAAAGGCATCGGTGTCATCCTAGACTGGGTTCCGGCGCATTTTCCGAAGGATGCACACGGACTTGCCGATTTCGACGGACAGGCGCTCTATGAGTACGCCGACCCGCGCAAAGGCGAGCACCCGGACTGGGGTACCAAGGTCTTCGATTATGCCAAAAACGAGGTATCCAATTTTCTGATCGCCAACGCGCTCTACTGGCTCGATGAATACCACATCGATGGTCTGCGCGTGGACGCCGTCGCTTCCATGCTTTACTTAGACTATGGGCGCCAGGACGGACAGTGGGTACCAAATAAATATGGCGACAACAAAAACCTCGAAGCCATCGAGTTTTTCAAACATTTAAACAGCGTGATCCGCGGCCGGAAGGACGGCGCCATCATCATTGCCGAGGAATCCACCGCCTGGCCGAACGTTACCAAGAGCCCGGAGGAGGACGGTCTTGGATTTACCTTCAAATGGAATATGGGCTGGATGCATGACTTCCTCGAATACATGAAGCTCGACCCGTATTTCCGTAAATTTAACCACAACAAAATGACCTTCGGCATCACCTACTGCACCAGCGAAAACTTCATTCTGGTGCTCTCGCACGACGAGGTCGTCCACCTCAAATGCTCGATGATCAACAAAATGCCGGGCGAATACGAGGATAAATTTGCCAACCTGAAAGTCGGCTACACTTTCATGCTCGGACATCCGGGCAAGAAACTTCTCTTCATGGGACAGGATTTCGGTCAGTTCCATGAATGGGATGAAAAAGTCTCCCTCGACTGGTACCTTACGAAAGAGCCGTTCCATGCCGACCTCCAGAATTATGTGAAAGGGCTTTTGACGCTCTACCACAAATATCCGGCGCTCTACCGCCTGGACGAGGAGTATGACGGCTTCCAGTGGATCAACGCCAACGACGGAGACCGCAGTATTTTCAGCTTTATCCGCCGCGATGAAACACAGAAAAAGAATCTTCTCTTCATCTGCAACTTCACCCCGGTAGACCGCGACGATTACCGCGTCGGTGTTCCGAAACGCGGCACCTACACGCTGCTGCTTGACCAGGAACACGGCTACTACAAGCGCGGCGATAAGATCAGCCATTACCGCTCCATCAAGAGCGAATGTGACGGACAGCCATACTCCTTCGCGTACCCGCTTCCGGCGTATGGAACTGCGGTGTTCCGGTTCTCATAAAATAATGTTCCTATGAAGTCAAAAAACCTGCCGCAGACAGACTGTTTATATGGGGGATACAGTCTGCCTGCGGCAGGTTTTATTTATACGGGTTCTGATTCGTGACCCAATCAATTTTATCCGCGGATCGCCGCTTCCAGCTGCTTCAGCGCTTTCTCCACCGTCGCCCGCGGGCATGCGATATTGATCCGCTCGAAGCCCTCGCCGTCCGGTCCGAACATCGCGCCGCTGTCCAGCCACAGATGTGCCTTGTCCACGATCAGATGTTCCAGCTCTTTTTCATTCAAATGAAGCGCCTTAAAATCCAGCCACAGAAGGTAGGTTCCCTCCGGCTCGATCAGACGGATTTCCGGCAGATGCTCTTCCAGATACGCCTTCACAAACTTCCGGTTCTCCTCCAGATACGCTTTTAGCTGTGCAAGCCACTCCGCTCCCTCTTCATACGCCGCCTGGCATGCTACCAGTCCCATCAGACCGACCTGGCTGTAGCCTGCCGCCGCGATCTCCTTTAAGAGTTTCTTCCGAAGCTCTGGGTTCGGCACAAAGATATTGGAAATCTGCAGTCCCGCCAGATTGAACGTCTTGGATGGTGCCGTGCAGATCAGGCAGTTCTGCTCAAACTCTGCACCCAGCTTCGCAAATACTGTGTGCGGATGTCCCTCGCGGGTAAAATCACTGTGGATCTCATCGCTGACCACGAGCACACCGTGACGCAGGCAAATCTCGCCAACCCGGCGCAGTTCTTCCTCGCTCCAGACACGTCCGACCGGGTTGTGCGGACTGCAAAGCAGGAACAATTTTACCTTATTTTCGACGATCTTCGTTTCCAGGTCGTCAAAATCCATCGTGTAATAGCCATCCGTGATTTTCAGCGGGCTGTTGACAATCTTACGCCCATTGTCCGTAATTACTTCCGAAAACGGATAGTACACCGGCTGCTGAAGCAGTACGCCGTCACCTTCCTTTGTATACGCCCGGACAGCCGCCGCCAGCGCGAATACAACGCCCGGTGTCTTCACCAGCCACTCCGGTTTCGTCTCCCAGCCAAAGCGCTCCCGGTACCAGTTCTGGACTGCCGCAAAATAGCCCTCTTTTCCATCACTGTAGCCGAAAATACCATGTTTTACTGTCTCTTCCAGCCGCTCTAAAATCGCCGGAGCCGTCTGAAAATCCATATCAGCCACCCAAAGCGGTAAAATATCCGCTGGTTTTCCTCGCTCGATGGCAAAATCATATTTTAAACAGTTGGTACCATGCCGGTCCACCACTTTGTCAAAATCGTATTTCATGCATTTTCCTCCCAATCCATCGTTCCTGTCAATGAACGGTTTTCACTCTGGCATCCTGTCATCCATGCCCATATCCCACTGCCCATGCAAAACCGATACCAGACATATCTATCCTCTTTTGTAACTGTTCAGTCCCTTCACAGTCACGCGCAAAAATCCATTAAAAATTGCCTACGGCAATGGGATTTTTGCCTGCTGGCCCATGTTTTCGTACGGTCAGCGCAGTAAATGCGCAGACCTACTGAACAGTTACCCTCTTTTTACGCTAACGCCTGCTCCAGATCCGCAATCAGATCATCCACATTTTCAATACCGACAGACAGACGTAAAAATGTCTCCGTAATTCCAAGGCGCTCCCGGATCTCAACCGGCACATCACCGTGTGTCTGCAGCATCGGATAGGTAATCAGAGACTCCACGCCGCCCAGACTCTCCGCATAAGAGATGAGCTTCACACGCTCCAGCACCTTTCTCGCCGTCTCCTCCGTATCTGTACGGAACGAAATCATGCTGCCAGCGCCACGGCTCTGTTTTTGGTTGATCTCATAACCCGGATGTTCCGGAAGTCCTACATAGTAGACATCCGTTACCTTTTTCTGCTCTTTCAGCCAGTCTGCGATCTTCATCGCATTTTCCTGCTGCCGCTCCACGCGCACCGACAGAGTCTTGATGCCGCGCAGAACTAAGAAGGAATCAAACGGAGAAAGTCCGCTTCCGATCGTCTTGAACAGATACCGGATCTGCTCTGCCAGCGCCTTGATCGGCGTACATAAAAATCCAGCCAGCGTATCATTGTGACCGCCTAAAAACTTCGTGCCGCTGTGGACAACCAGATCCGCGCCCTGGGCGATCGGATTCTGCAGATACGGGGACAGGAAGGTATTGTCCACGATCAGAAGCAGTCCGTGCTTCGTCGCCAAACGGCTCATTTCCGCCAGATCGGTCACCTGCATCGTCGGGTTGCTCGGTGTCTCGATGTAGAGTGCCTTCGTCTGATCCGTGATCGCCTTCTCAACCGCCTCCACATCGGCTGTATTTATATAGGAAAATGAAAAACCGCGCTTCTTTTCCAGTGCCTCAAAAATACGGACGGAACCGCCATACAGATCCTCGGTACATACAAAATGGCTGCCACTGTCAAACAGCTCCATCATCAGCGAGATCGCCGCCATACCGGATGTGCAGGCAACGGTATCAACCGCTCCTTCCAGCGCCGAAACAGTCTTTTCCAGCTCGTCTCTGGTCGGGTTGCTCTCACGCGTATAATTATGACCGGTTGATTCCCCAATACCCGGGTGGGCAAAAGTCGCCGTCTGGTAAATCGGCACTGAAACAGCGCCAAAAGAATGGTTTTTAGAAGTTTCCGGATCTCCGCAAATACAAGTTGTCTCTATCTGATAAGCCACGATGTCATCCTCCTGTGTCTATTTGCTATATCAGCAAATTCGTTTTTTATATAATTTTCTTATTTCATATTGTTTTAATTGGTTTATCAGTGATTGTAATGCGAAATTCCTACTTTGTCAATAGGAATTCCATGCAGTCCGCCATTTTCCCGGGCGTTTTCCTTCCTCAGCGCAAAAACCTATCAAGGTACATTTTTTGTTTTTTCACAGAACGCACCTTCCAAACAATTCAAGTCGAACGTCCGTGAGACTTGGCGCGTGATTCTGGTCAGCGAAGCTGACATATTCTTTACAGAATCACTGCGCATCCTCGCGGAGCGTTTATCTCAATCGGAGAATGGACTCCCACTGAGACAAATTTGCTATTACTCACCATCTGAAGAGGTGGGAGTCTTCTCGACTGAGATAAAAAAACAGTCAGAATCAATGACATCTTCCCACATTTCAGAAATATATCATCCATTCTGACCGCTTTAAATGGCCGCAGTTCTCGCTCCCCTTACCAATAGGTTTCACTTTTCATCAACCACACGCTAATTTCTACCAAATTACACTCTTAATTTCCTTTGCAGACTTCTTCTAGAAAATACCGGTGCACCGTCACATCCTCATTCAATTCCGGATGAAATGCCGTCGCAAACTGGTTTCCCTGTCTGGCTGCGACTATCTTTTCGTCCACTGTCGCCAGCACCTTAACATTTTTCTGAACCGAAGCGATGTACGGCGCGCGGATAAAAGTCATCGGAATCGTCCCCAGACCGGCAAATTCAGCCTCCGTGTAAAAACTTCCGAGCTGACGCCCGTAGGCATTCCGCACCGCCGACACATCCATCGTCGCAAAGCACGGCGTTCCTCCCTCGATCTCCTTGGCCAGAAGCAAAAGCCCCGCGCACGTTCCATACACCGGAAGCCCTGCCGCAATCTTTGCCCGAAGCGGCTCATAAAGCCCCAGCTCATCCAGGAGCTTACGCATCGCGGTACTCTCGCCGCCCGGCAGAATCAGTCCGTCCATCGGCCGCTCCAGATCCGGAAGCTGCCGGATCTCAAACGCCTCTGCGCCCAGTCTCCGTACCATGGCAATGTGTTCGGCAAACGCGCCCTGCACCGCCAGCACGCCTATCTGTTTTTTCTCCATCTTACTGTCCCCGCTCTGCCATCAAAATCGCAATCTCATTCTCATTGATACCAACCATCGCCTCGCCCAGATCCTCAGAAATCGCAGCAAGTAATTTTGCATCCTTGTAATTCGTTACTGCCTGCACGATCGCCGACGCACGTTTCTCCGGATTACCTGACTTGAAGATACCAGATCCAACAAAGACTCCCTCTGCGCCCAGCTGCATCATCAGAGCCGCATCCGCCGGGGTAGCCACGCCGCCTGCCGCGAAATTGACAACCGGGAGACGTCCATTGTCATGTACATAGCGGAGCAGATGAACCGGAACTTTTAACTGTTTTGCTGCCTCATAAAGCTCATCCTCACGCAGGTTCTGAACCCGGCGGATCTCCGAATTCATCGCACGCATATGGCGGACTGCCTGTACGACATCGCCCGTTCCCGGCTCGCCCTTGGTACGGATCATCGAAGCACCTTCCTCGATCCGGCGCAGCGCCTCTCCCAGGTCTCTCGCACCGCAGACAAACGGAACCTTGAACTGTGTCTTGTCAATATGGTACACATCATCCGCCGGAGATAATACCTCGCTCTCATCGATATAATCAATCTCGATCGCTTCCAGAATCTGCGCCTCCACAAAATGACCGATCCGGCACTTCGCCATAACCGGAATCGAAACTGCCTCCTGAATGCCGCGAATCATCTTCGGGTCACTCATACGGGACACACCGCCCGCTGCCCGGATATCCGCCGGAATCCGCTCCAGCGCCATAACCGCACACGCGCCTGCCGCCTCCGCGATCTTCGCCTGCTCCGGGGTTGTGACATCCATGATAACGCCGCCCTTTAACATCTGTGCCAGCTGTTTATTCAGTTCATAACGATTCTCTGCCATTTTTATTCCTCCCGTGGTTGAATATGATTTTTCTTTGTAAGCCAAGCGTCCTTACGATCCTTGCAATCAATACCCGAATCCACTGAATCATTCACAGGCAAGCGCCTCTTCTGCCTTTCTATTCTGCCTTGCGAAAAACAATTCACTGACATTCTGTATTTTTACATTCATTTCCGCATCAACTTAGTAGGAATTATAGCAAAAACTGTACTGATTAAAATATACACTTTTAAATATTTTAATCAGTACAGTTTGTTCTTTTCTCAAATCTTATTCTATTTTTCTTTTATCTGCACAAACCGGAGCGCCCCGGCATTCCACCAACGCCACTCCACTTACCCATTTTTCAGCTTTCCGTTTGTGTCTACGCCTCTTCCGCCTCCAGCAGCGCCTGGTACACATCCCGCTTCGAAACCCCGCGGTCCTTCGCCACCAGCTTCATCGCTTCCTTGCGGCTGTTTCCCTGTGATTCATAATGTTCCATATGCTCTTCCAGGGACATCTGCTGCCAGCGTGCCTGATCCTCCGCCTCGATCTCCTGGACGGATTTGCCCTCGATGACGATCACGCACTCGCCCTTCGGCTCATTTTCCGTATAATACGCCACCGCCTGCGAAAGCGTCGTTCGGAACGCCGTCTCATATTTCTTCGTCAGCTCCCGGCAGATGGACGCCTTTCTATCCCCCAGCGCCTCGTAAAGCTCCGTGAGCGTCCGCAGAAGGTGGTGCGGTGCCTCATAAAGCACAATCGTGCGCGTTTCATTCTGAAGCTCTGCAAGCACCCGCTGGTGCTCCTTCTTGTCCGTCGGAAGAAATGCCTCAAAACAGAACCGCCTCGTCGGAAGTCCCGAAATAATCAGCGCCGTAACACACGCCACCGCTCCCGGAAGTGCGGTCACTTTAATTCCCGCCTCGCAGCACTGGCGCACCAGCTCCTCACCCGGATCCGAAATCCCCGGCGTCCCGGCGTCCGTGATGCAGGCAATATTCATGCCCGATTTCAGCTTCTCCACCAGCACGCGCGCCTTCTCGACCTTATTGTACTCATGGTAGCTCGTCATCGGCGTATGAATATCAAAATGATTCAGAAGCTTAATACTGTGCCGCGTGTCCTCCGCCGCGATCAGATCCACCTGCTTTAACGTCTCCAGCACCCGGAATGTGATGTCATCCAGGTTGCCGATCGGTGTGGCACACAAATATAATGTTCCTTCCATCGTTCTCCTATTCCATTAATACCCGTAAATATCATAAATCTCATCCGTATACACGCCCGGCTCTTTGTACACAATGATCGGCTTTTCCACCGTCATCAGCGCGCCGCCGCCGCGCACTGCCTCGATGAGAACCATATTTGCCTCTTTATCTGCAAACGGATGGACAAATTTCATCCGCTTCGGCTCCAATTTCTGACTTTTCATCGCCATCAGAATCTCAATGAGCCGTCTCGGACGGTGCACCATATAGAGTCGTCCGCCGGGACGAAGTGCCGAAGCCGCCGCGCGCACGACATCCTCCAGATTGCAGAGAACCTCATGGCGGGCAATCGCCTTGGGAAGATCGGGATTTTTCAGCCCGTGGCTGTCGTTCATGTACGGCGGGTTCGTCGTTACCACATCAAAGGATGCCTTCTCAAACAGCGTCGGAACCTCCTTGATATCGCCCTGCACGATCGAAACCTTCTCTTCCAGCCTGTTGAGCGCCACACTCCGGGATGCCATCTCCGCCATCTCCGCCTGGATCTCCAGACCTGTAAAATGGCTTCCTTCCGTCTTTGCCTCCAGAAGAATCGGGATAATACCAGTTCCCGTTCCCAGATCAAGCGCTTTCTCGCCCGGCTTCACCGATGCAAACCCGGACAAAAGCACCGCGTCCATGCCAAAACAGAACCCGTTCGTCTTCTGGATGATCCGGTATCCGTTCCGCTGCAGTTCATCGATCCGCTCGCCCTCTTTAATTATCATCCAGCTTCGACTTTCCTTCCTTTTTCTCCAGTGCCTCCAGCGCTTTCAGCTCCGCATCGTTGACATTTCCCCTGTCACGGCGGCGCTTCGGCTTAAACTTGAGCTGATCCACACGGTAATCACGGATCTCCTTCTCATCCCGTCCTACCGTCACAACCACCTTTACCTGCTGGCGCAGGACGCTGACGCTGTGAACCTCGCCTTTCAGCCCGTCATCCGTTGTGACGTAATCGCCGACACTCGGCAGATGGCTGTTCAGATCCTCATACGTCTCTTCCTCGTATTTCAGGCAGCACATCAGACGACCGCACACACCCGAAATCTTCGTCGGATTTAAGGACAGGTTCTGCTCTTTTGCCATCTTAATTGAAACCGGAATAAACTCCGATAAATATGAATGACAACAGAGCGGACGACCACAGATACCGACGCCACCCAAAATCTTCGTCTCATCCCGGACGCCAATCTGGCGCAGCTCGATCCGCGTCTTAAAGACCGCCGCCAGATCCTTGACAAGCTCACGGAAATCGATTCTTCCATCCGCCGTAAAATAAAACAGCAGCTTATTGTTATCAAAGGTGTATTCTGCATCGATCAGCTTCATCTGCAATTCATGCTTGCGGATCTTTTCCTGACAGATCTGGAATGCCTCATGCTCTTTTTCTTTATTCTTCCGTTCCAGCTCCTCGTCATTCTTCGTCGCCATACGAATGACCGATTTCAGCGGCTGGATCACCTTCTTCTCATCCACCTCGCGGACGCCAAGAACCACCTCTCCGAACTCGATTCCGCGGGCGGTCTCCACGATCACATGATCGCCCATCTTGATTTCCATCTGCGCCGGATCGAAGTAATATACCTTTCCGGCCTTGCGGAACCGGACTCCGATTACCTTTATCATAAATTTAATTCTCCTTCATCGTCAAAAGCATCAGCTCCAGCGCCAAATCGGTGTTGACGTTAGCATTCAGCCGGACTTTTGCCTTTTCAATCGCACTCAATATCTCTTCCAGCCCCTCATAGGAACTCTTCTGGCAGCAACTGCTGACCGCCGAATACTCATCCTTAAAGATCAGCGAATTCATGTCCTTTGTGACCTTAAACATCAGAATATCCCTGTACCAGAGCTGCATGAAATCCAGGCACTCATACAGATCCAGATTGTCCTCCTGCAGCTTGCGGATATAATCCAGAAGCATCGGAATATCCATGTCCTTGATATTTTTAAGCAGCGTCAGCACCTCTCGGTACAAAAGTGCAAACTCCTCCGAAGAGGCGAGATGAATCGCTTTTCCTAAATTTCCTCTCGCAAACGCCGCATAAATATCCGCCTGTCCATCCGAAACGCCCATTTTCTCCGTCAGGTAATCGCTTACCACTGAATCCTTGAGCGGACGAAGTTTCAACTGGATACAGCGGGACAGGATCGTCGGCAGAAATACCTCCGGGTTCGTCGTGATAAGCACCAGCACCGCATAGGCCGGCGGCTCCTCAATCGTCTTTAAAAGAGCGTTCTGCGCCTGCACCGTCATTTTCTCCGCCTCATCGACCAGATATATCTTATATGGACTGCTGTACGGGCGGATCGAAACCGTATCATTGATCTGAATCCGGACATCATCGACACCAATGCTCGCAGGTTTCTCATGTGTCACCCAGATCACATCCGGATGATTGCCCGACAAAAACTGCTTACAGGAATGGCATTCCATGCACGGCTCCGTCCCATGTTTCTCGCACAAAAGCGTCATGGCAAATGCCTTCGCGATCGTCTTGCGTCCCATTCCTTCCTCGCCCGACAATATGTAGGCATGTGAAACTCTCTGATACCCTATCGCCTTCTGAAGGTGCTCTTTTATCTTCTCATGTCCAATAATATCGTGAAAACCTGCCATCTTGATGCTCCTTTCAGGGCTGGACTCTGAATTTTAATTCTAAAATCATTTCAATTGTATGGATCGGTTGGGATCCCTTCTATCATGCCCTTCTTTTATTATTTGTAAATCTCTATCATCTTAGTATAACACAAGATTTACCCTCTGCCTAGTGCGATGAAATTCCGAATTTGTTACTGTTCACGCATACGTGCCCAGTAACGGAATTTGCCGTGGCTTCGCATTTAAATACGGCAAATTCCTGCTGCCACCACGTTTTCTTACGGCACTTTCGGTTCCAAAAGTGCCAATCCCTGAGCCCGAATTTCCCTTACCAACGTATCCACACACGCTTCCAGCTCGCGGTTTTCAAACCGGTTTTCCGCCCGGATCCCACATTTTTCCATATTTTCGGCACTGAAATCTGCCTCATCCGCCAGGAAACGACGGCACAGCTCCGCATACTTTGGCTCTGTCTGCTGCCGTTCCCGGTCAAGCGCACGCTGAAGGCGTTCACCGTCCTCCACCTCAATGTAAAGCGGCACCAGCACATCCGCACCGAAATAATTCCGCGTCCCCTCATACGATTCCAGCGTCCCGATCATGAAATAATCATGCGATCCCAGATCGATCTGCCCATCGTCCACCGTTGCATAACTCCACGGTCCATAAATAGTCTGGTAGGTTCTCTTTTCAATGATCTTTCCCTGTTTCTCCAAATCCGCAAGCCTTTTTCCGGTCACAAAATAATACTCCACACCGTCCCGCTCGCCTGCCCGGATCGGTCTGGTCGTATACGGCACCACCGTCCGAATCTGCGGCAGCCGCTCTCTCAATATCTTATAGATCGTGTCCTTCCCGGACGCGCTCTTTCCCATCACGTAAAATATATGTCCCATCTTCCTATTATGCCTTTCCAGCCAGTATTTTCACACGCATTCCATCGTATATATAAATCCGATTTTTCTCTGTTTCTTATGGCAAATGTGCGAACCTGCTAAATAACAACCTCTATCCACAAATCCAATTTGTCTGATTTTTCACAAATTCCTTCCACCGTAAGTCCCAGCTTCCAATCCTCACGGATCCGCGCGATCTCCCTTGTTCCAATCCGCTCTCCCGGCATCAGCATCGGCACCCCCGGCGGATAAATGGTAACGCAGGTCCGCGCCGTCCTTCCTTCCGCCTCCTCAAGCAGCACCAGCATGCCATCCCCATGCCATGCCTGCCAGGGGAGACACATCTGCTGTGGATAGTTTTCTGAATCATTTTCTTGGTTCGGTTTCTGATTCAATTGTGCTCCCGAAAACGGTTCCTGCCTGCCTTGTTTTGCATCTTTCAGCCCAACACTTTCCGCCTCCAGCTTTTCCACCCGCGCATCCAGCTCCAAAAGTGCCCGCTCCAGACGCGAAAATCCTTCCTCCGTATCCATAAACGAAGTCATCAGAAGCACATACCGCCCGCTCGACATCTCCGCCTCCAGATGGTACTCTGTCCGCAAAACCTCTGCCAGTCTAGTTCCCGTCATAAAATCTGGAAATAGCACCAGTTTTGACGGATCATATCCATACACACCTGCCGCACCACAGATTTCCTCTTTCAGAAGCCGGAAATGTTTTAGCTTCGCCAATTTTTCCCGGAGTTCCCGCAATCGCGCGCCATACCGCGCCATCTCCCCGGCTCCTTTTTCTGCCATATACCGGACGCAGTTCTCCATCGACGCAATCAGAATATACGACGGGCTGGAACTCTGGTAAACCGATAAATACTGTTCCACCTTCTTCGCATCCAGAATCTGGCTTTTCAGATGCAGAATCGCCGTCTGTGTCAAAGATGGAAGCGTCTTGTGAAGACTCTGGATCACCAGGTCCGCCCCCTCCTGTAACGCCCCATCCGGGAAATAGTTCCCATCCCCAAACGGCAGATGCGCGCCGTGCGCCTCATCCACAATCAGCGCCGCTCCATGCCGGTGCGCCGTCGCTGCAATCCCCTGGATATCCGACACGATCCCCTCATAGGTCGGGGAAGTCACAAACACAGCCCGGATCTCCGGATGCTCCAAAAGTGCTCGTTCCACCTGCTCTGGCTCGATCCCTCCCGGAATCTGAAACTCCGGCACCTCCTCCGGATATAAATATACCGGTTCCAGCTGGTTTAAAACCACCGCGTGATACGCCGATTTGTGGGAATTTCGAGCCATGAGGATTTTTTCCCCCGGCTTCACCGCCGCCGCGATCGCCGCCAGAATCCCGCACGTACTGCCATTCACCAGATACCAGCTCCGGTCTGCTCCGTACACCGCAGCCGCCGAATTCATCGACTCTTTCAAAATATCTTCCGCATGATGCAGGTTGTCAAATCCATCAATCTCCGTGATATCCACCGAAAATGGATTCGGGACGGAAGTTATCCCCATTTTCACCTGGCGTTTGTGGCCCGGCATGTGGAACGGGTAGGCATCCGACGCCGCATAGGTGGATAAACGTTCTAAAAGCGGCACTTCCGGACGTAGGATGATTGTTTCCGACCGCATTTTCCTGTCTTTATTCACTTTTTCTTCTTCCTTCTGTTTCTCTCTTTTTTCGTTCATGTCTTATTTCTATCCGCTGCACCGCATCCCAAAAGCATTTCATTTCCCTGAAAACAACTTTTTAAAATTTTATTTTAATCTTTTATAAAAAACTACCGCAGTATCTGATCGCCATCCTTGACACAAAGATTTTTCTTCACACCTAATGTTACCATCCATCCACGGACAATCGGCGTCTTATACGAACCAGCGCCCGCGACGCCATCCTGCACATTATCCCAGAGCCAGTCCGGCGTCGGCCATAAGCAGACCTCCGGTGAAATCTCCTGGTAGAGCTCCTCTTCCACACCTCTCTGCCCATGGTGCGCCATCTGTAGCACATCCGATTTCAGTTCCTCCTGCGTATGATTGGCAAGAAAATCTTTCCCTGCCTGCCAGCCCATATCACCCAAAAACAGGATCCGTTTTCCGCCCATCTCCACGCGGTACGCGACCGAGCTGTTATTAAAACTATTTTCCGTGCAGGCAAATGGCTCGTTCATCACTGTGATCTCCGCGCCCGCCACTGAAATCTTCTGCCCTTTCGTAAGCGTCCCGCATTTTTCTGCTTCCGGCAGTTTCGCAATCGCTTCCGTGATCCGATCATAACACTCCAAATCTGAATCCCGTCTTGAAACCTGCTCCTGACCTAAAAATTCTTTATCCAGAAATGAATAATACACCTTACCGATCGAGATCGGCATCGGATCCATGTTTAAAATCTCCGTGATCGCCCCCACATGATCGCTGTGCGGATGGGTTAAAAGCCATGCATCCACATGACCGCCCAACTCCTGAATAACCTCAATCAAATGCGGTGCATCGACATCACGACCGCCATCTACCACGATCACCGCGCCTTCCTTCGTCTTCATGACGCAGGAGAGGTTCTGCCAGATATCCGCACACGCTAAAAGCCGAAGCTCTCCCCCGTCCAGATACGGCTCCTCCACGCCCGGCTCCGCCGCCTCCGCCGCAGCTAACGCTTCCATTTCTGCCGCCGACTGCTGTTCCCCCAGGTTATCTAAATCAATCGGCTGATCTGGATTTTCTCCATTTTCATCTCGGACAGCCTCCCGCTCTGTACTGTCCACGATTGCTACCGTTCCGGCTGTCTCCGGATAGTTCGTGAACCGGTGGCTGCATCCGCTCAAGTTCAAAAGGAACGTCATGCCAAGCGCCGCCGCTGCATATAAATATTTCCGGCGTTTCTGTTTCATCTTGTTTGGCTCCATTTTTCTTCTCCATTTTAAAATTTCTGCATTTGCCTATTTCTATTCTTACTTCCATTTTGGTTTTCTATTTGCTTCTGTTTTCAATCAATTATAACAGCTGCCATATCCGAAAACAAGAAATTATATATTCAAGAAAGACTCCTGTCTGAATGGCTTTTTTACTTTACATGAATGTTAAACGAAGTTTCCTATTTCTGCTTCGCGCGAGTGCGCATCATTGGCACGTTAGTGCCTTTTTGTGTAATAGGAAATTCCTTGGAATTCCCTATTACACAAAAAACCGCCACACTGTCTCCAGTGTGACGGCTTCTCATCTTCATGAGGCATCGGGGATTCGAACCCCGGACAACTTGATTAAAAGTCAAGTGCTCTACCGACTGAGCTAATACCCCATATGCCCAGAACCGGAATCGAACCAGTGACACGAGGATTTTCAGTCCTCTGCTCTACCAACTGAGCTATCTGGGCGTAATGGTTATTTGGTTTTATGCGGATTAAAAGTTTGCTTGTCGCTTTTTTTAGTCCGAAGTGCTCAGCTCAAGACCTGCGGTCTTTCGCTTACGGCATTCGCCGTATACATCTAAAAATATATCTGTTAAAAAACATGCAAGCATGTTTTTAACTTCTATATTTTTATCTGTGCACTTCTCATTGCATAAAAAAATTGCGGGGGCAGGATTTGAACCTGCGACCTTCGGGTTATGAGCCCGACGAGCTTCCAGACTGCTCCACCCCGCGCTAATTCTTACTCTATTATTATATACAATTTCTGGAAAAATACAACCATTATTGTAAAAATAATAATGGATGGAGGTGGATTCGAACCACCGAAGCGAGACGCAACAGATTTACAGTCTGCCCCCTTTGGCCACTCGGGAACCCATCCATTTTAAAAAGCCGATGATCGGACTCGAACCGATAACCTGCTGATTACAAATCAGCTGCTCTGCCAATTGAGCCACATCGGCATAAAACATTGGTAACAATGGGGCCTACAGGGCTCGAACCTGTGACCCTCTGCTTGTAAGGCAGATGCTCTCCCAGCTGAGCTAAGACCCCATCTACGATACTGCACCAGTCCATATTCATTTTTCAAAGAATTGAAATAGTCGTATCTAAACGACCCGGATGGGGTTCGAACCCACGACCTCCGCCGTGACAGGGCGGCGCTCTAACCAGCTGAGCCACCGGGCCAAAAGGTATATACCTTCAAAACTGCACACTGAATTTCTTCTACTCTCTATCTTTCATCCTTTTAGGAAATAACTTCCTCTTACCTATCCTTAACCATAACCTTTTGGTTAAGCCCTCGACCGATTAGTAACAGTCAGCTTCACGTATTACTA
>NZ_QUKS01000004.1:0-307821 GCF_003481165.1 Clostridium sp. TF06-15AC | reverse complement strand
GGTATCCCGCCAGATTTCAGATGCTCTGGTAACTTAGTTACCGAGTAGTTCACAGTCTTAGTATCGGGTGTGTGTTCTGTTTGTGAGAAAAAAATGCCTGGAGAAAAGACAGAAAAATAAAAAAATATACATATGATGACAGATTTTATCTTGTTAAACGCCACATTTTCTAGTATAATAAGGGTATCAATCCATGGATGGAAGTGACTGTGAACATGGAACTTTTAGAAGCAGTTTCAAACATTTATGAACACCTATTTAGATGGAGAAGGGGGCGTTTTTATGGAGAAAAGTTATACAAAGATCTACACAACTGGAGCGACAGTACCGTTAAAGATTCGGCCAGGACATTTCGCAACAAACCATGCACATATCAATTATTACATTGATGTGACGACCCTGAAAGCGAGAACGAAAGAGGCGGAGGAAGTTGCACAGGCGCTGGTTGGCATGTATCTGTATGACACCGTGATCGACACGATTGTCTGCATGGAGGGCACGGAAGTTATCGGTGCTTTTCTGGCGGAGGAGCTGGCAAAGGGCGGTTTTCTCTCGACGAACGCGCACAAATCTATCTATGTAATCAGCCCGGAGTTTAACAACAACAGCCAGATCATTTTCCGTGACAACCTGATTCCGATGATCCGCGATAAACATGTGATGATCCTGATGGCATCCGTGACGACGGGACGTACCTTAAATAAGGCAGTTGAGAGCATCCAGTATTACGGTGGTATCTTACAGGGCGCATCGGCGATTTTCAGTGCGATGGATTCGCTGGATGGTGTGCCGATCAAGTCAGTCTTTGGCAAGAAGGATTTACCGGATTATACGTATTCAGATTACCGTGACTGCCCGCTCTGCAAGGCAGGAAAGAAGATTGATGCGCTGGTAAATACGTTTGGATATTCGCCGATGGGGTGATGCGGCGATCGGAAGTTGCTTCGTTTGATGAATACAGGATTTGTAAAAGCCGGATCGTTGAAATGAAACGCGATCCGAATGCGGGTGCTGCATGGCGGCATAGAAAGCATTATTGAGAAAGAGATAGATTTTACAAGGTTTGAGAACAGATAGTGGATACCGCAAAACCACAGAATCCGTGCACTGACCTGTCAGAAATAAGAAGATGGGGAGCAGAGGGATGGGAAAAAGGTTTTGCGGTATCTCTTTTTGTGTCAAAGGTGCCAAGGCACATTAATGAAAAAAATAACAGAAACAAGAATAAAGAAGGGAAAGAAAGAGGGATAAAAATGGATACACAGCAGATGTTTCAGGAACTGGATCGCCTTTATGCGCAGGGAAAACTGGACGAAGCGGAAGAGAAAATGATGGGCTGGATGAAGGAAGGGCTGGATTCAGGGAACAAAAGCCTTTGCCTGATGATGTGCAATGAGATGGAAGGACTCTACCGGAATACCGGACGGGTTGCACAGGCAGTCGATATGGCGGATATGGCGCTGTCCCTGATTGCGGGGATGGGACTGGATGGTTCGATCCACCATGGAACGACACTTTTAAATGCGGCAACCGCGCGCCGGATGGCAGGAGATGTGGAGAAAGCGCTTTCCCAGTACCGGGAGGCGGAAGCGATTTTTAAGAATCTTGGAAAAACGGATGGCTATGAGATGGCAAGTCTCTACAATAATATCAGCCAGATTTATCAGGAACAGGAGGAACATGAAAAGGCGCTGGAATCGCTGGATAAGGCGCTGGAACTAATTAAAAAGATGGAGAACAGCGAGGCGGAGGTGGCAACGACCCATGTCAACCGGGCGCTATCCTTGATGGCGCTGGGACGGCTGGATGAGGCAGACGAGGAGTTAAAGGAAAGCCTGACCTTTTATGCGTCCCCGGAGGGCGTGCAGTCGGGACACTTTGGTTCGGCGCTGGCAGCAGCCGGGGAGCTGGCATGGCGGCGCGGCAATTATGATCAGGCGATCGGGCTGCTGGAAAAAGCGCTGATGGTAACGCAGTCCCGGTTTGGCGAGAGCGATGCGTGCGCGGTGATCCGCCAGAATCTGGAGATGATCAAAAAAGAAAAGGAAGAAAAAGGCATTACCGGAGCTGCAGACAAGAAGGAAGACAAGGGCGGAAACCCGAGCCACTGTGCGAGCTGTCAGTTCAAGGATGCGAAATTCTGAGACAGGACAAGAAAAAAGCGTTTTTTGAAAAGTTTTCAGATGGAAGATTTGATAAAAAGCGTGCAAGAAACGCGCATGAAAAAAAGATACTGAAAATAGAGAAAACGTAGAAATAGAAAAAACCATAAAATCAGGTAGGGGGATTAGATGCAGGGACTAGAACTGGCAAAACGATATTATGAAGAAGTCGGGCGTCCGATGCTGGAGCGGGATTTTCCAGAGCTTCTGCCGCGATTGGCGGCGGGACTGGTGGGCGAAGGTTCGGAATGTCTGGGATTTGACGATGCGATATCGCAGGATCACGATTTCGGGGCGGGTTTCTGTCTGTGGTTTTCGGCGGAAGATTATAACCAGTACGGAAATGCGCTTCAGGATGCCTATGACCGTTTGCCAGGGGAGTTTGCAGGTGTTCCGGCACGCCTCACAAGTGCGCGGGGCGGCGGACGTGTCGGTGTGTTTGAGATAGAGGCATTTTACAGCCGTTTTATCGGGATGGAACAGCCGCCAAAGAGCCTGATGCGCTGGCTGCATCTGCCGGAAGATAAGCTGGCGGCAGTCGTGGGCGGGGCAGTATTTGAGGATGGACTGGGAGAATTTTCTGCGATCCGCGAGGCGATCCGGAAGTATTATCCGGAGGATGTCCGGATCAAGAAGATCGCGGCGCGGGCAGCGAAAATGGCGCAGTCGGGACAGTATAATTATGGCCGCTGTATGCGGCGGGGCGATACGGTTGCGGCGATGCTGGCGCTCGATGAATTTGTGCGGCAGGCGATTTCGATGGTCTATTTACTAAACCGGACGTATATGCCTTACTATAAGTGGATGTTCCGGGGAATGGAAAACTTTCAGATTCTGCCGGAGGTGGCGGAAAAAATCCGGGAGCTTTCGGTGATGGGAGATACGAGCGAGATGTGGAAGCCGCCGTTTCCCCCGGGATGGAATCCTTATGTAAACCAGTTAGATCCGCGTGTGGGTCGGATCGAGGAAATCTGTCAGGCGGTGGTTGAGGAACTGCGAAAACAGGGACTGACTGACAGCCGGGATGCATTTCTGGAAGCGCATACGTGGGAGATCATGAAACGGATTCAGGATCCGGAGCTGAAAAAATGTCATGTGATGGAAGGATAAGCCGCGGATAGACACATCAAAATGGGAACGCGCATGGACTGTAACTGAAAGAAAAGATGCAGGAAATTGATTTGGAAGGGATCTGGCAAGCGAAAGGGAGGACAGCGTATGACGAAACAGGAGAAAATAGAGAAACTGATTCAGATGGAGTGGGAAGATTTTCAGAAAGTCAATAACGAGGGCGGACGTGCTTCTTGTCAGGACGATCCGGAGACATTTTTTATCATGCGACGAAGCCATTTTGCACCGTGGACAGAGGAACTCATAGACTGCGTGCAGGCGGATATGGACCGCGCCCATGAGCAGGGGCGCAATCTGGTAATGGAGAAATATGCGTGGATGATGGCGAGCACCGCACCGGAGCAGTTTAAGAAACTGCATCATTTTCTGATTGATCCGACGCTGGCGGGCGAACAGTGGAGTGATGCGATCGTGAAACAGCAGCTTGCCTGGATGGAAGAGTACCAGGCGAAATATCCGGTGCTGGCGTCTGGAAACCGGCTTCTCTACAGTTCTGAAGATACGCCGTATGATACTTCCTTCCAGACGTACCTGCTTGGAGAACTGCAGACTTACTCGGACAGCACTCTGCATACGTACTGGCAGTTTATCAATGAACTGAAAAAGGAAGGAAAGAGTCTGGCACTTCTGACGATGGAGGCGGAAGTGAAGGCATATGGATATGAGGGGCTGGATGCGGCGGAGAAGGCGCTCTCTAAATAAAAATTAGAAGGATGCATATTCGAAAATTTATGGCAATGATTTCGAAAAAGTGAATGTATAATAGCTATATACAACCGTTGCATTTACGATAAGGCAATAAAGTGCCCATATAAGAAGCACGGAAACTACTTCTGGATTGTGATGCCTCACCGGACGACTTACGTCGGCACGGTGCTTCCCAATCCCATACATTCGAATTTTTCGATGGCATTGGATTTTCTTTCTTTCAGAAAGAAACTTCTCAGAGCGGGATTTCCATTGCCTGCGGATGCAGCTTCTGTGTAAAGCTCTTTGCTCCTCGGAGCGGATTACTGTGCAGAAGTTAACAACAGGCAGGTGCGAGTGCATCGCCTTCTGTAAGAAACGGTGTTGTGCAATCTGTGAAAAACTGTGAGGTATTGAGACGAAAGGAGCAGCAGAAATGAAAAAAATGAATATTCCTGTTGGGGTTTCAGACTTTGAAGAAATTCGTAAAAACGGGTATTACTACATCGATAAATCGGGGCTGGTCAGAGAGCTGCTCAGTAGAACAGGAACAAAAGTGACACTGATTACCCGTCCTCGGCGCTTTGGAAAGACGCTCGGCATGAGTATGCTGGAAAGCTTTTTCGATATCCGAAAGGACAGCAGAGCGTTATTTGAAGGGCTAGAGATTTCGGAAAACCAGGCGCTGTGCGATGCGTGGATGAACCAGTATCCGACGATTTTTGTTTCGTTTCGACAGGTAGATGGTCTTAACTTCACCGGAGCGTACGACATGCTCACATGGGTTATCTCAGAACTATATAAAGAGCATCACTATCTGCTGGACAGCGACAGTATCGGCACCAGTGATAAGGAGATCGCGAAACAGCTGGAATGGGGACAGGCTTCCATGAAGGACATGAAAGGAAGCTTAATGTTGCTTACCAGGATGATGCAGCGGCATTATGGAAAGCCTATCATTCTTCTTATAGATGAGTACGATGTTCCTGTCGCGAAAGCGAACAACAACGGTTACTATAATGAAATGCTCGATGTTATGAAGGGATTGATGCAGGCTCTGAAAGACAATCCGGCACTTCGTTTTGCTGTCGTGACAGGCTGCTTAAAGATCGCGAAAGAGAGCATCTTTACGGGAACCAATAATTTCGTATCGGATACGACCACAAATTCTCGTCTCAACGAGTATTTCGGCTTCGTACAGAGCGAGGTTGATGAACTGCTGAAAGCTGCTGACGTGACAGAACAGGCAGAGAACATGAAGAAATGGTATGATGGCTACCATTTCGGAGATTTTGATGTCTACTGTCCGTGGGATGTCATGAATTATATGCTGGAGCTTCAGCATAATCCGAAGGCAAAGCCGATCAGCTACTGGAAAAACACAAGTGACAATGCCATTATCCGTTCCTTTATCGATTATGCGGGCAGTACGATCACAAAGAAGCTGGAGACACTGATGGCGGGCGGCTGCATCGTCCAGCGTGTGGATGAAAACCTGACCTATGATTATCTCCATTCATCAGAAGATAACCTCTGGAGTACATTGTATCTGACGGGATACTTAACACGGGCGCGGGAAGAGGATTATACGGGTGAAGTTCCAGACGGTATGGTAGCCCTCATGATTCCGAATGCAGAAATTAACGAGATTTTCGAAACAACGGTCATCAAATGGTTTGATGACAGCGCGAAGAAGTGGAATCGAAATGCGCTGTTTGATGCCGTCTTTAGTGGTGACAGTGAAGGTATTAACAGGGAGATGAATGCCCTGCTCCGGCGCACCATCAGTTATCATGACTATCGGGAGGACTTCTACCACGCATTTCTCGCGGGCATTTTTACAGGCGCTGGATATATGGTGGACTCCAATAAGGAGCATGGAGAAGGGCGAAGCGATGTGGTCGTTTATGATCCCATCAATGCGCGCGTTGCGATCTTCGAAGCGAAGTACACAAAGACCCTGGGAAACCTGGAGAAGGATTGCGATACGGCTTTGCAGCAGATCGATGATCGGATGTATGCAAAGGAATATGAGGATGACTACGATCAGATTTTCTGCTACGGTATCTCGTTTTTCAAGAAACGCTGCATGGTAAAGGAAAAAGGTTAATTTCTTTAAAAATACGTATCTTAAAAACAAATCACCCTTTAAACCATTATCCGTTTGTGAGATAATAAGATTATAAGAAAAACAAAATACTCAAAAAAGGAGAGATGAATATGAAGATAAGAAAGAAACTAATCGCATCTGCAATGATTGTAGCCATGATGATGGGCACAGCAACGACTGCACTCGCTGGTCAGTGGCAGCAGAATTCAAAAGGCTGGTGGTGGCAAGAGGATAATGGCGCTTACCCGAAGTCACAGTGGCAGTGGATCGATGGCAATAAGGATGGCATTGCAGAATGCTATTACTTTGATGGCAGCGGCTATATGCTTTCAAATACCACGACCCCGGATGGATATGTAGTAAACGGTGATGGGGCATGGACGGAAGGAGGAGCAGTAAAGACGAAGAACGTAAGCACAGAACCCGTGACGGCAAATACGTCAAACGACACGGCCACAAATTCACAGGCTCCGGCAACCGATGTCTATAGTGGAACCTATGCATACAATATTGGCACTTACTCGTTTTCCATGAAGATCGTGTATGACCCGGCAACCAAGACGCTGACAGATACCGAGTGGCTTCCGGGATTTGGCGGAGTCACGGATACGTACCATTATGCAGGTGTGAATGAGATGGGCTACACCGTGTTTGAATGCACGAGTTCGAATAAAACCGCCATCAGTGGTGATTCATATGTTTATTTCTCAGCACCTGGTGTAATGGTCGTAGAGACTGAGAATGGCTATGAGAACGTAAAAAAGCAGTAAAAAGAAGAAAACGATGAAGTTACGAAAGAAGTTAATCGCGTTATCTGCGCTTACATTATCACTCATCATGGTTGTTCCGGTGTTTGCGGATAACCCGGTCGGATGGCAAAAGAATGAAACAGGCTGCCGGTACAACAAATACCAATAGACCATCGTCAAAGGAGATCATTAATTATCTGTATCGTGGAAGAAGCGCAGAAATAAGGAATGAAGCGATTGGAGAATTAATTGACACTTCAAAACCGGAGTGGAACAATGGCGTCACCAACATTTACATGATAGATGCCGTTGGCGCTCCACGTTGGAGCCATACACATGGCGGATGGTATTATGTAGGCTACGACAATACGGACGTAGAGGCGGTTGCGCTGAATGATGAAGGCTATCTTCTTGCAGATACCGTGACACCAGATGGATATTATGTAAATAAGCGGGGTGTGCTCGAAATTGATGGCCGTGAAGTAACGCACTGTGAAGAATGCCTGTATACCGCAAGCAGCGTAAATGTGCTGGATCCAAATCATGTGGATCTAAGTAAATATAACGCTTGGGAAATCGGCATCGGCCATAGTTGGCGCATGAGTAGTTTCCCATACGGAAAACTGATTTATAATCATGTTACTGGAATGGATATAGAACAGGGTGGCATCGGATCCAACATTGTAAGCCATAATGATTTCGGCGTTTGCGCGGTATGGGATGCAGAAAATTCTTATAAGCACACGAAAAAATAAATAGATTTTTAAGCAGCGGGAGAAATCCTGCTGCTTTTTTTGCGCTGATAGAAAAACACCAGATTTTCACGAGACAAAGGAAGGTACGCATGAATTTCACCAAAAACACGATTTACACAACATATAATAAATGGAAAATAAATTTACATATTTCACAGAAGAAACACTTAAGAAGCTTTATGGTTTGATGTAAAAGATTATCCCGACTTTTTTGATATATTTTCACAGAAAAACGGAGTATTCTGCCAGAATTCCGGATAATCATAAAGTCGGGATAAGTGGTGTGAGAGGACGGGAGCTAATCACTCCCTCCTACTCGATTATCAGCACATTCTTTGTTTCCAATTTTTACGAAAACCGCCGAACCACCCGCATCACCTGTTCCACCGTATCGCTCAGATTCTTCCGGGCGGATGCCGGTTCCATTGCTTCTTCCAGCGAGCAGATGGAGCGGAGAATTGGGAAAAAGGCGTCGATTCCGGCATCGTTACACTGGATGGCATCTGGGGTGACGCAGCCGGAAAAGGCGAAGACGGGCTTGCCGTATTTTTTAGCCAGTCTGGCGACGGCGATGGGGGCTTTTCCCATAGCAGTCTGTCCGTCGAGACGACCCTCACCGGTGATGACGATATCGCTGTCCCGGATGAACGATTCCAGAGAAGTTTCTTCCAGCACGATCGAGGCGCCCGGTTCCAGGACGGCGTTCATATAGCTTAAAAAGGCAAATCCGAGACCTCCGGCGGCACCCGTGCCGGGAACCGTTGGATCGGCGTGTGGAAATTGCCGGGCAGTGAGGACGGCGTATGCCTGCATCCAGCGATCCATATTTACGATATCTTCCCTGGAAGCGCCCTTTTGCGGACCATAGACGGCACTGCAGCCATTTGGACCGCAGAGCGGATTGGTGACATCGCAGGCGATCCGGAAGCTGCACGCGGACAGTTCGGGAAGAACGGAGCCGGTACGGATGGAAGAAAGCTCTGACAGTCCGGCGGCACCCGGGGAGACGGGCGTTCCGTCTTCTTTGAAAAATTGATATCCCAGCGCGGAGAGCATGCCGAGTCCGCCATCGTTGGTGGCGCTGCCGCCGATGCCGATCAGGAAACGCCGGCAGCCTTGGCGGATGGCGTCAAGGATCAGTTCTCCGACACCGTAGGTGGTAGTGCGGAGTGGATTGCGTTCCGCAGCAGCCAGGAGCGGAAGTCCGGAGGCAGCAGCCATCTCGATCACCGCAAGCGGTTCGCACTGCCCCGGTGAGGTGAGAATCCCGTAGTCGGCTTGAAGGGGGCGTCCGAGCGGATCGGAGACGGAGATGGTGCGGATCCTGCCGCCCAGTCCTTCCGTCAGGGCATCCACGGTTCCCTCGCCGCCATCTGCCAGAGGGCGCACGAAGACTTCTGCCTCGGGATAGACGCGGAGAATGCCGCCTTTGGCGGCGTTTCCGGCTTCCATCGAGGTCAGACTTCCTTTCAGGGAATCGATTGCAACCGTAATTTTCATATGAGGTTCCTCCTTTTTTGTGTTTTGGATCCGATTCATTGTTTCTTTCAGATGGAAATTGAAACTTTTCTTGACAGCTATGCTTCTTTTTATTATAATACTATTGGACACTGGATACAATATTGGATACCCCATTTTAAGAAACAAATTTGGCATTTATTCCATGTTTGCGATAGCCGGACGAGCGGCAGGAGGTACCGATATGAGTAATTTAACAATCAGACCAATCAACACTGGTTTCGTGACGATGATTCCGAAACAGTATCTTTACCACCATTCTACGGTGGCATATTATCCCGATGCTTCCGATCGGGAGGAAGAATACCCAGTTTTTACGTATCTGGTAGAGGGCGGAGACAAGCTGCTGCTTGTGGATACGGGCATGGCATACACAGAGCGCGCCGATAAATACCACCATCATGGATCATACCAGCCGGAGGGCATGGCGATCGCGGATCAGCTTGCAAAGATCGGATATAAACCGGAGGATATTGACATTGTAGTGTTTACCCATCTGCACTGGGATCATTGCTTCTATATGGAAAAATTCACGAATGCGAAATTTTATGTAAACAAGAAGGAGTACGAATTTGCGATGGATCCAATCCCGCTCTATTACAAATCATACGAGGCACCGCAGCTTGGCATTACCCGCCCATTTGAGGGAATTAAGATGGAACTGGTAGAAGGCGAGGCAGAGATCATGCCGGGCGTGCGCGTATTTGAGACGCCGGGACATTCCATCGGTCATCAGTCGGTTGAGATCGACACGGCAGCGGGCAGATATATTTGCTGTGGCGATGCAATTTTCATTATGGATAATACGAAACCGATTGAAGAGATTCATTATGATATTACGCCTCCGAACCGGTTTTCAGATATTGTCTCCGCCTGGAAGAGCATCGAGCTTATCAAAGCCCGGGCAGAGAGTCTGGATAAGATTCTGACCTGTCATGACCGCGAGATGTTAGATCGGGTTTCGAAAACACCGATCCTTGGTCTTTAAGACGAAAGGCAGGTGAAAGAAGAAGTTCGTGAGACTTCGAGAAAATGGCAGTGGTTGGGGTAATTGCAAGCTGTGACACGAAATATCATGAAGTACAGTTTGTACAGAAAAAAATAAAAATGAGCGGAAACAGTCCGCTGATACTCGATGTCAGCACGGGACCGCATATTCCGATGCGCGCAGATGTCAGCCGGGAGGAGATTCTGGCAATGGGTGGTTATACCTGGGAGCAGGTGCACGCGATGGACAAGAGCGGTGCGATCGCAGCGATGACGGAGAGTATTTCCAAGATGCTGTTAAAACTCGTCGAGGAGAAAAAGATTGACGGCGTGATGGGAATGGGCGGACTGCAGAATACGGTCATGTGTTCTGCGGCGCTGCGCCTGCTTCCGATCGGATTTCCGAAGATTATCTGTTCCACGATCGCCAGCGGATACCGGTATTTTGACACGGTTGTGGGCGACAAAGATATCATGGTGGTTCCGTCGATCGTTGATTTTGCCGGTATGAACCCCGTTAATGAGGCGGTGTTGGGAAATACAGTCAGTGCCCTGATTGGCATGGTGACATATGGGGGAAAACGGATCGATACACATGGGGAAAAATATATCGCGACAACGCTTATGGGGATTACGAATGATACCGTGATGCGGGCATCCGACGAGCTGACGGCGCGCGGCAGAAAGATGATCAGCTTCCATTCGACCGGAATCGGCGGCCGGGTGATGGAGTCGATGATCCGCGAGGGCGTTATTTCAGCCGTTATGGATCTCTCACTGCATGAGATGACAGCGGAATATTTGGGCGATTACGGATACAGCAAGGGTGCGGATAACCGCCTGTGTGCGGCAGCGGAGATGGGGATCCCGGCGTTGATCTGCCCGGGCGGCATTGATTTTGCGTGTCTGAGGAAAGAAGAACTTTTAAAAGATGAGGAAGATCGGGGGTACGTATGGCATAATCAGGATTTAACACATACGCGCCTGTATGAGAGCGAAATTCTGGATATTACACACACGATCGTGGAACGACTGAATCGTTCCAAGGGAAAAACGGAGGTCATTCTCCCGATGGGGGGACTGCGGACAATGAGTTATCCGGGGGAATTTTTCTATAAACCGGAGACAATTCAGAAGATGCGTCAGATTTTCGAGGCGGATCTGAAGCCGGAGATTGTGTTTAAAGCGTATGATCTGAATTTCTGTGATCCTGAATTTGCGGATATCTGCGCACAGGAGATGGAAGCGCTGCTGAATGAAGCGGAGAGCAGCAGAAAGGAGAGCGCATGAAATATCAGGAATACAAAGAGCTGAGCGATGCGATGGAACAGGCGGCGCACAAATTTTATCAGCTCCGCTATCAGATGAGCAACGGCGGAAATCTGAGTATGCGTGTGCCAGGGCATGACTGGATGCTTGTGAAGGCGACGGATGTGGCGTTTGACGAGGTGTGCGCGGACACAATTGTTGTGACGGATTTTGACGGAAACTTGATTGAGGGAAATCGGAAACCATCCAAAGAAGCTCTTTTGCACGGTGCGATCTACCGGGAGATTCCGGAGGTGTGCGCGATCATGCACTGCCATTCCCCATATGCGACTGCGTGGGCGGATAAGCATGAAGCGCTTGATTTTTCGACGCATCATTCGGAAATGAAGCTGGGCGGAAATGTGCCGGTGTTTGACACCCATTCGTATGCCGTTCCGAAGGAATATTTCCCGATGATTCTGGAAGAGTTCCGGAAAAATAAGGAGATGAATGCGTTCCTTCTGCGCGGTCACGGTCAGGTAACGGTGGCAGGGACGATGCGCGGGGCAGCTTATCTGGCGGAACTTGTCGAGGAGACGGCGCAGATTTCGCTGCTGGCGGGGAGATAAGAAAAGCAGAAAAAAGTAATAGGCGGTGAACGCAGAGAGACAGGAACTGCGCTCATCGCCTTTTGTAATTATACGGCTGTCGATGCTTGGTAGGTGTTTTGTCTTTAAGAAAAATTGGCTTGGCGTCCAACACATTCGACAACATCCTTCAGATGACCGTAGATTGCCTGTTTGGTGGCGTCGATATCGCGATTTTTCAGTCCCTGGATGATCTTTGCATGCTCGGATAGAGTATCGTTGATGCGTCCCTCCAGAGAGTAGTAGATGGATTTGAAGGAATCACATTTATTCCAAAGTCCCTGCAGGATCTCAACGGTGTCGTCGCAGCCGGAGAGCTCACAGATCCGGGTGTGAAACTGGCGGTCCAGCTGCATAAATTCCTTCGAATTATTGGAAAAATCGAGCATTTTTAAACTAATCTCTTCCAATTGGCGGATATCGTCATCACTTGCCCTGATACAGGTTCTGGCGGCGCAGTACTGCTCCATCAGGATACGGATGTCGTAGATTTCCGTCAGACGTTCCTTGGAGAGCTGGAATACGACTGCCCCACAGTGCGGTTTCGTGATCAAAAGTCCCTCTGCTTCCAGACGTTTGATTGCGTCGCGGACCGGGGTGCGGCTGACGCCAAGTGTTTTGGTGAGGCGTTCTTGGGCGATATGTTCGCCTGGCTTAAACTCACCTTGAATAATTGCATTTTTGACCCAGAGATAGACTGAGTCGGAAACGGTTGTATATTGAATAATTGGTTGTGTCTGATCCATAAACCATGGCTCCTTTTAAATTTCTTTATGATTATTATAACCGAAAAGGAAAGGAATAGCAATAAAATTGGATAATGTATCCAATCTGAAACTAAAATATTGTTTAAACTGTACAGAATGATGTTTATATAAGAAAGTTTATTGACAAAACAGACAGATGGTGTTAGAGTAATAGTATCAAATTGTATCCAATATCCGGTGTCCAACGGAGAAGCGAAACAAAAAAGAAACGCAGAACGTGAAAAAGATAAAAAGAAAGGAAGAAGGAACATGAGGAGAAGACGATTTGTGGCATTAGGTTTAGCAGCGATAATGGCAATGACGGCAATGACGGGATGCGGTGGAAGTTCATCTGCGAAAACAGACAGTACAACAGGCGGCGATAAAAAACAGGCAGAAGCAACCAGCGGAAAAGAAAAGATTACACTTCGAATTGGATCCGGACATTCGGAATCCAACCCATGGATCACAGCGCTGGAAGATTATTTTGTGAAAAATGTATCGGAGAGAGTCAGTGAAGAGACAAATTATGAGATCGACTGGGTTAAATCCTACGGCGGTTCAGTTATCTCCCTGGGAAATGAGTTGCAGGGCGTGCAGGATGGTCTGGTCGATATCGGATGTACGATTCTGGTGTTTGAGGCATCCAGACTTCCGTTACAGGATATGGTTTACAGTATGCCGTTCTCCTGTTCCGATCCGCTGATTGTAGCAGAGACGATCAAACAGATGTATGAGAAATATCCGGAATTCACTTCGATTTATGAAGACAGCTACAACCAGAAGTTCATCGGAATCGGCGTATCGGATCCGTATGGATTCTTTAGCACGAAAGAAGTTAAGTCTCTGGAAGATGTAAACGGAATGAAGATCGGCGCGGCAGGCATCAACCTCTCCTGGATCGAGGGCTCTGGTGCAGTCGGTGTCCAGACTTCCTTAAATGATACTTATCAGAACTTACAGACGAATGTATGCCAGGCGACAATTCAGCCGACCCATTCCTGTGTCAACTTAAAGGTATATGAGGTGGCGCCGTATTATCTGGACGCAAACTTCAACGTAGTTCCGTTCAATGCAATTACTGTCAATATGGATACCTGGAATGACCTGCCGGAGGATGTACAGAACATCATTTCCGAGGTTGGCGAGGGCTATCTGGACTATGAGTCTGAGTATATCAATACGATTCACGAAGAAGATATCAAGGCGCTGGAAGAGCAGGGCTGTACTGTTACAACTCTGAGCCGCGAGGAGCAGGAAAAATGGGCTGCAAGTCTTCCGGATGTTGTCAATGGTCTGGTAAAGAGCCTTGACGACGCTGGATACAATGGTTCCGAGATCGTGGAAGATTACTATGAGATTCTGGAATCCAAGGGCGTAGAGAGAGTACGCGACTGGAAGATCAGCGAGTAAGAAAACTGAAGGGAGCGGCTTGTCGCAGAGGAGAGTGTGAGCCGTGTGAAGAGTGCATCGGGACATACAGCGAGGGTATGTCCCGACGTGTTCAGAAAGACAGAGAAGGAACAGACAGAAGAGAGAAAAGGTGGGATGATATGTCAGTCCTTAGAAAATTAGATCGGTGTCTGGAACGTTTTTTGAGTATTATGGATGGAATTGCAGCGATCTCTGTATTTGGAATCATGCTTCTGATTACAGCGGACGTTCTAAGCCGATTGATATTAAATAAACCGTTCGCGGGAACGGCGGAAATTGTCAGCAGCATTATTATTATCGTATGTTTTCTGGAGATTCCGTATGTAGCAGTTAAGGGAGCCCATGTCCGGACAACTATGCTGTATGATAAGGTCGGTGTAAAGGGAAAACATGTGATCGATATTGTGGCAGCGCTGATTGGCGTTTTGGTGTATGCATTTATTATCCGGGCAAGCTGGGGAAATCTGTTAAATGCAATTTCGATTCATGAAGCGGAGATAGCCGGATCGGTCCGTATCACAACGGTTCCGGGGCGTTTTTCCATTATATTCGGTTCCGCGCTGATGATTCTGGAATTTATCAACCAGATTATAAAGTATACGTATGAATTAGTCACAGGAAAAAGCTTTGCAGAAGGGGGGAAGGCAGAATGAGTACAGGAGCAGTAGCAGCACTTTCATTGATTCTTTTGCTGGCGCTGATTTTCTTTGGTGTTCATCTGAGCACATCCCTGATGTTTACCAGTGTGCTCAGCGTATTCCTTTTCACGGGACGTTTTTCAACAGCGATGAACGTGCTAAGCCAGTCGGCGTGGGGCGCGGTCCGGCAGTATATGTTCGGTGTTATTCCGCTGTTTGTCTTGATGGGACTTCTGGCGAACTTATCCGGCGCCAGCCAGGATTTGTATGATTCAGCCAGCCTTTTATTAAAGAAAGTCCGGGGCGGCGTCGGAATCGCGACGGTTATCGCCAATGCGATTTTCGCAGCTATCACAGGTGTTACGGTTGCGTCAGCGGCTGTTTTTACGAAAATTGCACTTCCGCAGATGCTTCGTCTGAAATATAACCGTAAGATCGCGCTGGGAACGATTTCTGGCTCTGCGATTTTAGGCATGTTGATTCCTCCGAGTCTTCTGATGATTGTCTACGGCTCGCAGGCGGACGTATCGATCGGCAAGTTGTTTGTGGCGGCGGTTATGCCGGGTATTCTGATGACGATCGCATTTATCATCGTCATTTTGACGGTCGCACATATCAAACCGGATTATATTCCGGAGGTAGAGGAGCTGACTGAGTATGAAAAAGAAAATTTCTGGAAAATTGTGCTGCGTCCGTGGCCGATTGTTCTTTTAATTATCATCTCCCTCGGAGGTATCTGGTGTGGATTCTTTACCCCGACAGAAGCAGGCGGAGTCGGTGCGTTCGGCGCTTTCCTGATTGTGATTTTCCGGAAGCGATTCAACCGCAAGGAGTTCTGGGAGACGCTTTTATCGGCAGGTTCAACCTCCGGCAGCGTTCTGATTCTTCTGGTATCGGCATCCACATATTCCAAGACGTTGTTCATGTGCGGTGTCATCAATGTACTCCGGGATCTGGTAGAAGGTTTCAGCATCCCGCCGATCGGAATCGTTTTATTATTTATCCTGATTCTGATGGTACTGGGATGTATCCTGGATTCTACTTCGATTCTGCTTTTAACGACGCCTCTGATGTGCCCGATTATGGCAGATTTAGGCTATGACTTAGTATGGTTCGGTCTGGTTATGATCATTGCGATTGAAACCGGTATGATTACGCCTCCGTTTGGCATGAACGTATTTACCGTTAAATCGTCCCTGTACGGAATGGATGGCATGGAGGGAATCACAGTCAACGAGATTTTCGCCGGTTCGATGTGGTTCTTGGCAGCGATCATTATTGTCGATTTGATTTGTATTTTCATTCCGCAGATTGTATTATTCCTGCCGAATGCGATGTAATAGGAAAGGAGAAGTGTATGGCACAGATTAAGATTCCGAAAGAGAAAGTTGCGATTGTTTTGATTGAACCGCAGAATGACTTCTTGTCCGAGGGCGGAACGATGTACGCCCACATCAAGGAGCAGCTCGCCGAGCGTCATGTCATCGCCAATCTTCAGGATTTACTGGAGAAGGCGCGAGGTCAGGTGGCAAAAATCTTTTACTGCCCGTTCCATCCGTTTGATCCGGGATTTCCAGAGCTGAAAAAGGGTGGTCCGGCGTGTGAGGGTCTGCGTGGAATCGAGATGGATATGGAAGCAGACTGGGGAACCGGCGCATGGCTGCGCGGCACACCGGGACCGGAGATTATCAAAGAATTGACTCCGCAGCCGGGTGATGTGGTGGTTGAAGGCAAGAAAACGCTGGACGCGTTCCATTCGACTGGTCTGGACTATTATCTGCGGGCAAATGAGATCGAGTATGTAGCGTTTACCGGTTTCCATACCGACTGGTGTGTAGAGTCATCGGCGCGTTCGGCGTATGATAAGGGCTACCGTGTCATCGTCATCAACGACTGCACCGCGACCGATACGCAGGAAGAGCAGGATTTCTGTGAAAAATGGATTTTCCCGAAGATTGGAAAAGTCATGAACCATGAGGAATTTCTGGAGGCGCTGGAGTAGTGAGAATGTGAGCGCGGCAGAGCTTTGAAATAAAAAAACGAAAACATCCCACGGGATTGCCGGAAGTAGCAGTTTCGTGGGACTTTTTTTGTCTATCGATGAAAATGTTGATTTTGCATGTTTTTATTCAATTTTACATAAATAAGATAGTTACGAAGAACTCTGCTTGCTGTGATGCAAAGTGAAAATAGATTGCGGCAGGATCGAAGTAGCGGGAATGTGCGGAAAAATACATGATGGAAACTCCTCTTTGCTGGTAAACACATTGTCGTCGGATGATCAGAAAGTGTTGTAGTTTCTATTTTTGTTGTTTAAACAACTGAAAAAATGTCCCAAAGCATGTATACTCTTTCTTGTAAGCGGCACAATACATATGAATGGCAGGAGAGACTAGAGGTATGCTTGTCCATATGCAGGGAGCGGATGCTAGAAACATGGACATGTAGTATAAGCCGGAGAAAAAAGGAGAAATGAGCGTATGAGCAGAGAGGTAAATCCAAGAAAAGCGGCAGTCATCGGGTGCGGATTTGTGGGTTCAGCAACGGCATTTACACTGATGCAGAGCCGGTTATTTTCCGAGCTGGTTCTGTTAGATGTAAATATGGAAAAGGCGGACGGCGAGGCGAAGGATATCGCGCACGGGATTCCGTTTGCAGGGCAGATGAAGATCTACGCGGGCACGTATGACGACGCGGCGGACGCGGCGATCATCATTATCACAGCGGGGGCGAACCAGAAGCCGGGGGAGACGCGGCTTGACCTGGTGCAGAAGAATACGGCAATTTATCAGAGTATCATCCCGGAGATTGTAAAACGCGATTTTGGCGGGATTCTGCTGATCGTATCGAATCCGGTGGATATTTTGACGTATGTGGCATTGAAACTGAGCGGGCTGCCGGAGAACCGGGTGCTCGGTTCGGGTACGGTGCTTGACACGGCACGGCTTAAATATGCGCTGGGCGAACACCTGGGCGTGGACAGCCGGAGTGTACATTCGTTTATCATCGGTGAGCACGGGGACAGCGAGATCGCGGCGTGGAGCAGTACGAATGTATCGGGCATTCCGCTGAACGATTTCTGCGAGATGCGCGGGCATTTTAACCACGATGCGGCGATGGACGCGATCGCGGAGAAGGTCAAAAACAGTGCTTACGAGATTATTTCGAAAAAACAGGCGACGTATTACGGAATTGCGATGTCGGTAAAACGTATCTGCGAGTGTATCGTCCGCAATGAGCGCTCGATTCTGCCGGTGTCTGCGATGATGCACGGGGAGTACGGCATCGAAGATATCACTCTGAGTATGCCGGCGATCGTGGGAATCGGGGGTGTGGAGACGCATGTACCGATTGCATTGAGTGAGGAAGAGGCGGAGAAGCTGGTGGAGTCGGCTAAGAAACTGAAAGAGGTAGCGAAAGGGCTGATAGAATGATGCCAGATGGGCTGCCGTACATTGGCACGGCAGCCCATCTGAACCAATCGGTTTTACTATAAAATTCTTTTCTATCAGTAAAGGCCATCTTTTAGGCAGCCGCCTGATTTTCTTTCTGGGTCAGTAAGGAGACAACGATCAGGGTAAGGAAAGAAAACGGAACTGCAACCAGGACGCTGCCAGTGAATCCAATCGTGTAAAATGAATGTTTCAGTACATATAATAGGAAACGTCACATGAAATATGATAAGATAGTGAAAGCAATTTTCATAGAACGTCCCAATCGTTTTATTGCGCGGGTAAAGATTGATGGCTCGGAAGCGGTAGAATCGGTTCATGTAAAGAATACGGGACGTTGTCGTGAATTACTGCTGCGGGGGGCGGAAGTGATTTTGGAAGATTGCATAGAAAAGAATCCAAATCGAAAGACTCGCTATGATTTGATTGCAGTTAAGAAGAATAAAAAATGGGTTAACATTGATTCTCAGGCACCGAATAAAGTGGTAAAAGAATGGCTGATGACACAGGGGTATGATTGTATTAAACCAGAGTATACCTTTGGAAATAGCCGGATGGATTTCTATATGGAAAAAGGAAAGCAAAAATATCTAATGGAAGTCAAAGGCTGCACCCTTGAGATAGACGGAGTTGGATATTTTCCAGATGCCCCGACGGAAAGAGGAGTTAAGCATTTAAGGGAACTTGCAGCTGCGTGCGGACAAGGATATAAATGTTTGATAGCATTTGTGATTCAAATGGAAGGCATCAGTGAAGTCAGGCCGAATACGGAAACGCATCCCGAATTTGGCGCTGCACTTCACGAGGCAAAGGCAGCAGGTGTTGAGGTGCTTTTCCTGAAATGTCATGTTGGGATGGATAGGTTGGAAATCATAGGAGAAGATGAGTCTTGAGGGCAAGGTTCTAAAGGAGAGAGAAATCTATGATACGTGAAATTGAGAATAGAAGAAGTATAAGAAAATATAAGCCAGATGAGATCGAAAGGAAGTTAATTGACGAGATCATATACAGTGCTTCCCTTGCACCATCTGCTAAAAACAGGCAGCCTTGGAAATTTATTGTATATCAGGGGAAAGAAAAAGATAAACTGGTTGATGTCATGCGTCATGGTATAAATTCAGAAAAAATGACCCATGAACTTATGCCGGAATGGGCATTTGCCATACCGGATGCTGAGAATACCGTTAGAATCATGCAGGAGGCCCCATGCCTTATAGCAGTGCTTAATACCAACCAGCATACTCCATTTGCAAGAATTGAAAATGAAAAGCGAATTGTTGAAATATGTGATTCACTGTCCATAGGTGCGGCGATTGAAAATATGATTCTGACAGCAACGGGATATGGATTGGGCACCTTATGGATTGCCAATACTTGTTTTGCCTATAATGAGCTGATGGATTTTATCGGAACAGACAGCCAATTGACAGGAATTGTTGCGATTGGATTTGCCAATGAAGCTCCGGCTAAAAGACCAAGGAAACCTTTCGAAGAAATTGTTGAGTACAGATAGGTAAATCGTAATGAGTTAATCGTGTTATAATCAGGTTGGATGGAGAATAATCGTTATGATTAGAAAGTTGCAGAAGGCAGATATAAACAGAGTCGCTGACATATGGTTGAAAACTAATCTGAAAGCACATTTTTTTATTCCTGAACAATACTGGATAAGTAATTATGAATTCGTGAAGGAAATGCTGCCACAGGCGGAAGTTTATGTGTATGAAGATGATAAAATGATTCAAGGCTTTATAGGAGTAAGTGATGAATACATAGAAGGTATTTTTGTTTCTGACGAAATGCAGTCATGTGGCATAGGTAAAATGTTGTTGGATTACATCAAGGATAAAAAAGACAAATTACAGTTAAAGGTATATCAGAAGAATGTCAGGGCAATGTCTTTTTATCAACGAGAAGGATTTACTATTCAGAGTGAAGAGATGGACGAATTCACAAGAGAAAAAGAATATGTGATGAATTGGGAATCGTCTGGAATTTGAATACCCATGGCAGGAGGGGATGAACCGCCTGTTTGTTTACAAGATGGAAGATGATTCCCATCGGATGTAGTATTTTGCAGCAAGAATGCCGATGAGATTCTTCACCAGAATAAAAATATCTGAAGGGAGGCTTTTGGTATGAAAAATAGAAAATACAGTCTTGTTTTTATAATGCTTTTGTGTATGATAATGGCAGTTTCAGCATTTCCGATGACAGTCAATGCCGATATGGGACCAAAGGCCTCTGTTCGGATTCAGTTTGAGCATATGGGGGATGAGCTCTGTTATGGAACTTTGCTGTCGAAGGAGAAATCTACTGGTCCGGCAAGTGCCTGGGATGGAAGAACGGAGAGTGCCCAGAAAGAGTACATGGATCCTGGTATCTGGAAGATCTTTGTGAATTACAAGGATCCGGATGGATACTATTTTCTGCAGCGGAGCTGGAAGGTAAGTGAAAGCAAAGAGCTTGCATGGACCTATTATCCGCCGGATGATTTTAAAATCCTTCTGTATTATCCGGAAACGGAAACCTTTGTATCCAGTGGAATTTATGCTCGTTATGCATTTGATACGTATTATACAGTGGATATGGATGGTGTGGATATCGGTTCGGTGGAATACAATGATGATTTGAGTACCAATGAGCGGATTGAGGCCTACCGTTCGTATAATTACCGGCAGGAGATGCTGGCTCTTGGAGCAAGGATCGTCCTTACTATTTTAATCGAAATGCTGGTGGCGCTGCTGTTTGGTTTCAGACAGAAAAAACAGCTGTTGATTCTGGCTGTTGTCAACATTATTACGCAGATTATCTTAAATGTGCTGCTCAATGTGATTAATTATAATTCCGGCCCTCTTGCATTTACATTTTTCTATGTACTTTTTGAGCTGATTGTATTTGCTCTGGAGGCAGTGTTGTATTGTACAATTCTTAAGAGGATATCAGAAAAGAAAAAGGAGGATGCATATTATATCCTGTATTCCTTTGTGGCCAATCTGATCTCATTTGGTGCTGGATTATTCCTGGCGGCAAAACTGCCAGGCATGTTTTGATATAGAGATAAGTTAAGGTGACTTCTCAACGTGTTCAAATAGAAATGGCTCAGAAGAAAGTTCATCCAAAGTGATAACATCTTTTTGAGCAGAGAGGAATGGATATATATGAAAAAACTTCTAACTTTTATGATTGTGTGGACTTGTTTGCTCACCCTGGCTGGCTGTGGCAAGAAGGACATGGATTATACGATGCAAAATGAGTCAAGTGTTGCAGAAAGTGTCCGGGAGACCGGTGAGGAGTCCATATTGATTCAAAATGAGGATGCAGGGGAAGGGGAAAATGCGGCTCCTGAAACTAAGTATATCACCATTGACTTATCCGGAGTTGGGGAGATTCATCCGAAGGGAGATGCAGTTTCACCGTTAACGTTAAAAATTGTGTCGGAAGAGGAAAATGGAATCGATTTTGCGAACGAATGGTATGAAAGCAAACAGTTATCCCTTCCTATGGTCGGAAAGGAATGGAATAATTTCTATGATGACGAATATCAGTATATCTGGTCCGGGGATGCGCTGTATATTTATGAAAATATTTCCGGAAATTGTCTGTATGTGCTGGAGTATCCAACGGATAAATGGTATATCAACGGCAATAATGCCTGCCTCCTGGATGATATCTTTTATGGCATCAGTGTGACAAATGGTTACGCACAGCCGGATAGCTGCTTTATGTTTGCCTATGATCTGGAAAATAACAAGCTTCTTTGGCGAAGTGGGGATCAGACCTGCAACACCATGAATTTTATTGTAAAAAAGGATGTTATTATCTGCGGGTATGGTTTTACCTCGGAAAAGGATTATCTTTATCAGCTCAACCTTCACACCGGCGAGGTTATTGCAAGCCTGGAGCTGAAAAAACAGCCGGATCTTCTGGTGCCTCAGGACAATATGCTTTATGTTCACACATACAGCTATAATTATACGATAGAAATGCAATAGGAAAGGAACAAGAACTGAATGGATTCATCTGCTTCAAAAAACTTTGAACTTACTGCAGCTGTCCTGCACATTATCGCCATGACACTTATGCTGATGGATCACCTTTGGGCGACGCTTCTTCCTGCTAGGGAGTGGCTTACCTGTGCCGGAAGAGTGGCATTTCCTATCTTCGCTTTTATGGCGGTGGAGGGGTACTTCCACACCAGAAGCTTTAAAAAGTACATCCTTCGGATGCTGCTGTTTGCAGTGCTTTCAGAAATTCCCTTTGATTTGATGTACGGCGGTACCTGGTTTTATCCGGTTCACCAGAATGTCCTCTGGACATTCCTGTTGGGCCTTTTAGGTGTCTGGCTTATGGAACAGGTACGGAAAAAAGGAAAAACCTGGATGTATCTGCTGGTGTGCGTTTTGGTTGTGCCGGCAGGTCTGGTACTGGGAACTCTTTGCATGGTGGATTACTACGGGGTTGGTGTTCTGACGGTATTTGTGTTCTATTTCCTACATGGGCGGAAATGGTGGTGCTTCTTGGGACAGCTGGCTGCCCTATACTGGCTGAATGTGGAACTGCTGGGCGGTCTGATGTATCCGGTTCAGCTCTTTGGCATGGAATTTGAACTGTGCCAGCAGGGGCTTGCGCTTCTGGCATTGATCCCCATCTGGCTGTACCGCGGCAGATAAGGCTACCACAGTAAACCATTCCAGTATCTCTGTTATGCATTTTATCCAGTTCATATGCTGCTGCTTGTGGTGGTACTGAATTTCATCAACCGATGATAAAATTTTATAATCCCCGCCATTCATGGTATCATAACAGGTAGTAAAATTGCCTGTGAATACCTTGAATGGCGGTGATTTACGTCAGTCGGTTTACCGGGCTATCCGTCATGGCCTGATGCAGGCACATTCGATGCTTTTGGAGCCATTTTATGCATTTCATCTGACGATACCGGACAAGATGGTAGGACGTGCAATGACGGATCTGGAACGCCGGTTTGCGGTTTTTGAAGGACCGGTTCTGGAGGATGGACAGGCGATACTTACCGGCCGTGCACCGGTTTCATCCCTGGATGGATATGGACCCTGCCATAATGAGGAAGAGGTCATCGAAGCAGCCGGTTATGATCCGGATGCGGATTTGGCAAACCCAAGCGGATCGGTCTTCTGTTCCCACGGAGCCGGTGTCTACGGTGAGACTGCCGCACACCGGAAGTGCGGAGGATGTAATATCCGCAGCTCTGATTATCGCTGATAAGACGGATGTACGAAGAAGCCGTGTTCGTGAAAAAGAGAGAGCCGCTTTTGATATCCACGACCGTGTGAATTATGCGGTAACAGAGTCCAAACTTAAGATTGAAAAGGATCGTTCAGTTATTGCCCTGAATCTTCAGGTAGATGAAAAGATATGTTCCATGTATGATTATTTCGAGATTTTCCTGGGAAGAATGATGCTTTGCCGGAAATCAGCGGAGATACTGGGAACGACCTTTAAGCTGACAGTAAATGGACGGAAGGTGCTGTAAAAATCAACGGTGAATGAATGGAAAAATGCTTAAGGTGTTTTTGAATATACAATTATAAATGAGGCGAGAAGTGCAGTGACGAGAAGCACTTCTCGCCTTATTTTAGTCATATGATGCCGGAAAAGACTGAAAATCTTGTTAAAAACGACAAATACATTAAACATACAGACAAAAATGCGATTATAGATTTGTACACTGAGCACAATGAAAAATAATACAAGGTTTTATAAAATAATTGCAACAAGAAAATATTTACAGCAAGGAGGAATGGGAATGGATTATCAGAAATTTGTAAACAATGCTAGTTTTACAATCTTTGTTGCCGTTGTTTTGGTTTTAGTTACCATTGTCTGTATCATTTTTTTGAAAAATGGTTGGAAAGAAGCAGAAAGGTTGGGAGTAAGCAAGGAAGAGCTAAAAAAAATTGTTATTAATTGCATTGGAATCAGTTTGGTTCCATCTATCCCGATTGTGCTTAGCGTAATCGTAATGGTTCCAGTTCTTGGTGTAGCATTGCCGTGGCTTAGGACTTCTGTTATAGGCTCAGCAAATAATGAATTAATTTCAGCAACAATGGCAGCAGAAGCAATGGGAGTTGAGTTTACATCGACGACAATGACGATCGAGGCATGGATTAATGCTGCATGGTCGATGACATTAGGATGTTCAGTTGCATTGCCAATTGTCTTAGTGGTTTTAAAACCAGTTTGTAAAACCTATGATGTTTTCCGAAAAAAGGATAGCCGTTGGATTGGTATTTTCAGTCTTTGTGCATTAGTTACGGTAATTGCTGCGTTTGCAATTAATAGTGGAAAGAAAGGAATTGTTCCGAGTCTGGTTATTATTGGATGTTTTCTGTTTTCATATGTATGTAATTTGGCAGCGAAAAATCCAGCACTAAAATGGTTGAAAGATTATGCTTTTCCGTTAACAATTTTATTTGGATTAGTATTATCAATGATTATAACACCGCTCTTAGCATAATTAGGAAAGGAGTGAAGTCTAATGACTGATTTTGAAAAGAAAATGCATCATGATGGAAGATTATATGGATGGGCAATGTTGATTGCAATCTGCGCATTTCCGTTTTTTGCTTCAGTACGTTCTGGAATATGGCCGGATTTTAAAATAATATGGCCAGGAGTTTTAACAATGTGGATTTTGATGGCTTCGTATGTTTTAAGTGAAATGATTGCTTTTCCACCTATTTTAGGACCAGGAAGCCTTTATTTGACTTATATTACCGGAAATCTGCAGAATCAGAAAATTCCTTGTGCGTTGTCAGCAATGAGTATAGCTGGTATAGAAGCTGGAAGTGAAAAAGCAAATGCTGTATCAGTTGTGGCAGTGGCAGTATCCAGTATCACGACAACGGTAATTATTGCATTGGGAATCGTTTTGATGCAGCCATTGACCCCAGTGTTAAATTCTGCAGTTCTTGCTCCGGCATTTAGTAATGTCGTTCCTGCAATATTTGGTGCTTTAGCTGGACTATGGCTTTTAAAAGAATTCAAGGTTTCAGTTGTTTCAGTTGTTCTTTGTTTATTAGGAATACTAGTATTAAAAATTGATCTTCAGTGGGTATTGTTAGGAGGAATAGCGCTTACAATTATTATTGCCAGATTCATGTATAAAACAGGTATTATAAAACAGGAATAAAAATGGAGGTGAAGGATTTATGAGCACTTTATTATTTAAACATGTGAATGTAGTTGATGTTCGAAATCAGCAGATACTTTCAGATGTGGATGTTTGGATCAAAAATGAAAGAATAGAGAAAATAGGAAGAGATATTAAGAGTTCTGCGGATCAGGTGGTAGACGGTGAAGGAAAATATTTATCACCAGGAATTATTGATATGCATGTACATAGTACATGGGACGGAAGCGCTATTTCAGAAGATATGGATGAAATGTACGGTTCATATCAAGCTTTTTTGAGAAGTGTACATAATGTTGAAAATTCTTTAAAAAAGGGAGTTACAACCATACGAGAAGTAGGAAGTCCTAAGGATTTATCAATTGAAACGGCGTTTGCAGTTGAAAAGGGATGGATTAAAGGTTCGAGAGTTATTCCATGCGGTTCTGCAATTCAGAGTATATATGGACATGTTCCATCAATTGGAACGATTGCAAATACGAAAGATGAACTTTTGTATGCAATACGGGAAAAAAAGACTTTGTTTGTAAAAAAAGGAATTCGTTGCCAGTGGATTAAAATTATGGATACTGGTGGTGCAGCTGGCTTGGAAGATGTTGGACCAAGCATGTACGATTTAGATCAGCTTAAATTTATTGTTCATGAAGCACATCGTCTTCATATGAAGGTTGCTGTTCATGCAGTTTCGCAGGAAGGAATTATTGAATGTATCAAGGCAGGAATTGATACGATTGAACATGGACCGGACATTCCGGATGAGTATTTAGACATGATGAAAGAAAAAGGACTAACTTTGGTTCCAACATTGGCTATTTATAAAATATTATCGGAAAACAAGGGTGTTTTAAGTGATTTTATGGTGGAACGTTCTGCTCTTGTAACAAGACAGCAGAAAAGCACTTTTGCGAGAGCAATGGAAAAAGGGGTGAAGATTGCATTAGGAACGGATGCGGGTTCTCCGTGTTTTGGTTCACAGCCATCTGCATTTAAGGAAATGCTAGTTATGCAGGATTATGGAATGCCTCCAGAAAAGATTATTTCTTCTGCAACGTTAACATCGGCAGAAGTATTAGGGATGTCAGAAGAAATTGGGACGATTGAACCAGGTAAGATTGCTGATTTAGTGCTATTGGGAGAAAATCCATATACTAATTTGAAAGCATATACGGATTGCTTGATTCGGGTATACAAATCTGGAGAAATGGTTTAATATAAAGATAATTAAAACTGGAATTAGAGAGGTGCTGCGCTTGTAGTGCCTCTTTGCTAATTGTAGAAGTAGGTGAGAAAATATGAAGCTTTCCGTTTTGATAGAGGCATTATCAGCTGAGAATATAGAAGAAATTCACATAAAAGATAAGTCTCAGAACATTTGCCAAGTTTGTAATCTTTCATTGACGTCTGTAGCATTCACAAAAAATATTATTTATGTGGTAACAGCTCCGGTATTGTTAGAGGTAGGAGATGGCTGTCTGGAAGCCCCATCTATATTTATTCTTTTAGGAAATTTGAATGATTTTATTGATATGCAGAAACCAGAGAATTATATAATATATCAGAGTGATGCTCCGGGAGAAGTGTTTACAGCACTTTTATCGAAATTAAATTTGGAAAGTCGTATCTTGGAGGCAGAATTGGCGATCAGTCGTGCTTTGTTTGATTGTACGTCTATAAAGGATTTATTGGATGTTGCTGCTAGTATCCTTGGAAATCCTATTTTATTACAAGATTTTACAACAAGATTATTGGTACATTCGGCAAATGAAGTAATGGCTGCAGATGACGAGATATTAAATAGTGTATTTCGAATGGGATATGTGACAAGTGAACTATTTCAAAAATACGATTACGCTAACGTTCTGGAGCAAATAAAAAATACACCGCAGACGTTTCTTTTGAAATCACCAAAAAAAAGAGAACGTTTGATTTGCCGTTTGATTGTAAATCGAAGATATTTTGGCTGGTTTTTAACGGTGGCTTATAATCATCCGTTCAAAGATAGTGATATCGAAATTATGAATTTTTTGTGTGGAGCACTTCAACTATTTCTTGAAAAAGAAAATATTTTACCTAATACAACACGAAGTGAAAATCTATTGCAAGAATTAATTCAGGATGCAAAATACTCAGAAGCAGAATTCAAAAAACGGGCAGAAGGTTTTTCGTGGATGCTTCATGATCATTACTATATAATTGCTATTTCTGATAAAACAGGAAAGGCAGAGTCACGAATGATGATGTCATATAGAAATCATTTGTCGCTGATTTTCCCTGAAGCCATTATTCTTGAAGTCAATAGAAAACTGATTTTATTTTTTGATACAAAAGAGGTTGGAATATGCTTGAATGCGTTGGAAGCATTTCTGGAAAAATATGATTTACTAGCAGTATGCAGCAATCAATTCCATAAAATTACAGATTTTGCATATATTCTTAATCAACTATTAATGGTTATAGGACTTGAAAAAAGTCTGCATTTTAATAAAAGCCTGATTCATTATCAAGATTATATTATGTATTGTGCTATAAAGAAGATTGGAAGGGAAGGACATATCCAATACTTTTGTATGCCTGAATTACTAGAGGTATTTAGATATGACCACAAATATGGTACTTCATTCGCATATTCTAAAAGAATTGCTTTAGAACTTGCTAGTGTAACAGCAGCTGCACAGAAATTGGGAATCCATCGAAATACAATGGAATATAGATTAAGAAAATTTAATGACTTATCGGGAATTTCAAACTATACGGCAGATATTGTAGAAAGATTGCTATTTACATATAAAATATTGGATTTATATCCAGAAATACTAGAAGAAAAGGATATTTTGTGAGGGAGGAAAAGACAGGACGTGTTGCAATAAACAATATCTCCTGTCTTTTCTATAAAATATTAGAAATTTAGCAAATAATGAAATCCATTATGAATACGTTTCCGTCTTGATAAAGGAATCCATATATTTGATATATTCCTCTTTGGTAAAGATGGGCTGATAATTCGCCACAATTTCTTTTGCTTTCACAGCCCCGTCCCGAAGCAGGCGGTAAGCGGAGAGTGCGAAGATTTTTGCAGTGACCACATAGGCAAGTTCCTCATCCACGATATCGAAATCAACGGAGTGGAGGCCGCTTACTTTACCGCCGGTGTTGAAGGTAAGGACCGGCTGCAGATGCTGTACATCCCCCACATCGGTGGAACCGCCGCTGTAGGCGCGGGTATCTTCCTGGACGATCTGGTAATCGTTTTCACTGGTTTGTGCGGCAATCTCAGCGGCTGCCAGGACTGATTCATCGGCTTTTTCACTCAGAGCCGGAAGGTATCCGGGCATAGTGGTGATTTCGCAGGTAGCACCGACGGCGATGGCACCGGCTTTGAAGGCACGGTCTGTTTTGGCAGCAGCATCTGCGATGGCATCCTTGTTGGCGGCACGTACCAGAGTTTCGATTACCACCTCATCCGGTACTACATTGACGAGATTACCGCCTTTTGTGATAATGGGATGAATCCGGACATGGTCATCATCCCGGAAGGTTTCACGCTGGTAAGCCAGGGCGGAAAGTCCGAGGGAGGCTGCATTTAATGCATTGACTCCCAGATGCGGGGCGCCGGCTGCGTGGGCAGCCAGTCCCTTATAACGAATGACCTTGGAGACGAAACCATTGTTGGAGTGGGAACCCACACTGATATCCTTGTCACCGGTGTGGTGGACGATATCCAGGTCGATATCATCAAAAGCACCGATGCGGATGAGTTCACATTTTCCGCCGCCATATTTGATTTTTCCCTGGGCGGTCAGGGAGTTCTTGAATTCAATCTCACCATATTCCTCTGCCGGTACGGCGAAGAATACAACCTGTCCGTCCAGCTCTTTTTTAACATCTTCATTGGTCAGAGCCAGGGCTGCACCGATGACACCGGCCAGCTGGGCATGATGTCCGCAGCAGTGAGCTCCCTGAGTCTCCGGATTGGCATATTTATGTTCCGGGATGCGGAGCGCATCCAGTTCCCCGATGAGGGCCAGACTTACATTCTTTTTCTCTTCTTCATTTAAGTAGGCTTTGACACCGGTGACAGCCAATCCTTCCGTTGTCTCAAGCCCCAGATTTTTCATGAAAGAAGCAAATTTTTCTGCAGTTCTGTATTCTTTATAACCCAGCTCTGCATGGGTGTAGATATCTTTGGCGAATGCAATGATCTCGTTGCGGTGTGCGTCGATGATATCGACAATTTTCTGTTCGGTTTTATCTAAAATGAGAGCCATGTGAAATCCTCCTGTTTCCTGCTGGTGCCTTCCGATGCTGTTTCCTATTAGTTAAACAGTTCCTCCGGAACAAACCATAAACCATTGTTATTCTTGTCTAAATATTCTTTGAATTCATCGGAGTGGTAAGCAGCAACGATATCTTTTGCCCACTGAGCATCTTTATTTTCCTCTTTTACAACGACCTGCAGAATCAGATGCGGCAGAATGTCTTCCTGAAGAAGGGCAGTGGATGGATCGATTCCTGCATTGTATACAATACTTCCGGTGATAACCGCATAATCAAAGTCATCTAAAACAGCTGGAATATTGGTGGAGTTCATTTCGGTAAATTCGATGTTGTACGGGTTTTCCGTGATATCTGCCTGGGTGACAGTGGAGAGATCTACATCCGGGTTTAAAGTGATCCATCCGGCTTTCTGTAAGAGTACATAAGCGCGGGCTGTGTTGGCGGCATCGTCCGGAACGGCTACTTTGGCACCGTCTTGAATGGCGTCCAGAGAGGTTTCGGTGGCAGAAAAGATGGCAGCCGGAACGGTCGGAATCGGGGAAATCGGGACCAGGTTACCCTTCTGGGCTTCGTTGAAATTTTCGGCATAAGCGGTATGCTGCTCTACATTGAAATCGATCTCGCCGTCATTTAAAGCAAGGTCATTCTGGAGAAGGTCAGAGAAATCAACCTCGGTGAGTGTATAGCCCTCTTTTTCCAGAATTGGTTTGATGGCATCCTCAAATAAGACAGTGTACGGACCGGCAGCTTTTCCGTATTTGAGCTCCTTCTTATTAGAATTGGAAGCATCGGCGGAAGCAGCAGATTCGGTGCCGGAAGAAGCAGCGGCAGTATCAGCAGCGGAGCTTCCAGCATCACTCTCTGAGCAGCCTCCCAGAACAGCAGCTGCGAGGATCAGACCGGCGGTCAGGGTGGTTCTTACATAGGCTTTTACGTTTTTCATAATGGGGTTCTCCTTTTTTCGTTTTGTTATTTTGGATATAAAATAATTTAATAGCTTTTATGATATGATTTGATTTACTGATGTGTCCGTCTCTTCTGTGACAGCCGGTTTCCCAGACTCTGGATGATCCAGACAAATGCAATCAGGATGAAAACGGTCGCAAACATCAGCGGGAAGTTAAAGGTCTGATAGCCGTAGGTCAGGGCGATATTTCCGATGCCGCCGCCTCCGATGTAGCCAGCCATCGCAGTTGCTCCGATGAGGGCGATGGTGCCGGTTGTCAGAGCCAGGATAACCGAAGCAAATGCTTCCGGAAGCACAAAATGAACGATAATCTGGAACGTGGTCGCTCCCATCGACTGGGCTGCCTCGATGATGCCACCGCCGACTTCCAGAAGCGATGTCTCAAGAAGTCTTGCTAAAAATGGGGCGGTATAGATAACTAACGGTACGATAGCCGCCCTGGTACCGATCCGGGTGCCGACGATGATTTTCGTAAAGGGCATTACACATACCAGAAGGATGATAAACGGTGTGCTTCGGATGATGTTGATGAAACCGTTTAAAATCGTGTAAAGCAATGGATTTTCCTTGAGCCCGCCTTTGCGGGTCAGCCATAAGACAATGGCGATGAAAAATCCGACGATGGAACCGATAATCAGGGAAAAACCGACCATATACATGGTTTCCCAACCGGCCTTGATGAGTTTGTCCGGCGAAATGCCTAAATACTGCTGAATCATGGTAATACAACCTCCTTATATTCTTCGTTTGATTCGAGAATGTAGCGCTCGGCTTTTTTGATTTCCTCGTCGCTTCCGATGAAGAGGACGAGCATGATGCCGACGACGATGCCCTGAATGACGTTGATGGTGGAGTAGAGAATGTTGGTTTCCACCTCAAACCGCCGGTTGATATCCCAGAGAAGCGGCTCGGTGCTGTCTGTATTTTCCAGCTTGATGCGGAGCAGGCGGCTGTTCCGCGTTTCCCTGCGGATGCTCTCGACGAGCGGTTCCGGAATAACGTCGTGGATGAGATTGCCGACAAACCGTTTGGCGATATCGGACTGCGGGTCTGAGAAAACCTGGATGACAGAGCCCGTTTCTACGACTTTACCGAAATCCATGACGGCGACTTTATTACAGATTTTCTGGATGACATTCATCTCATGTGTGATAATCACAATTGTAATATGAAGAGTTTCATTAATCTTCTTTAGCAAATCGAGAATGGAATCGGTCGTTTTCGGGTCGAGGGCGCTGGTCGCCTCATCGCAGAGAAGAATCGACGGATTATTTGCAAGTGCCCTTGCGATACCGACACGCTGTTTCTGTCCGCCGGAGAGCTGTCCCGGATAGTAGGACTTCTTATCGGAAAGTTCGACGAACTCCAGCAGCTCATTCATACGCGCTTCGATGTCTTTTTTGGGGGTGCCGTTTAGTTTCAGGGCAATCGCGACGTTGTCGTAAATTGTCTTGGATTCCAGGAGGTTGAACTGCTGGAAAATCATTCCGATTCCCTTTCGGAGGCTGCGAAGCTCTTTTGCACTCAGGCTTCCAATGTCCTTATCTTCAACGAAAATCTTTCCGGAAGTCGGTCTTTCCAGGGCGTTTACCATTCGGATCAGGGTGGATTTTCCGGCACCGCTGTAACCGATGACGCCGTAGATATCGCCCTTTTCGATTTCGAAGGACACATCCTTCAGTGCTTCAAATGCACCGTCTTTCGTCTGGAATGTTTTACTTAAATGTTCAAATCGAATCATTTCTGGTCTCCTTTAACTTTGTTTATCTGGGGAAGCACATTTTTAAGGGATAATTGCTGAAAAATGACTTCTGTATGTGTCGCGTTTTTTATACGAATGATATATCTGGATGCAATATAAATATTTAATTTTGCATACTGAAATATAAATGGGTACAAAAAAGGAGGTCTGGTTGTCCAGACCTCCTAAATTGGATTGTATCTATCACTTTCCAGTGAAAGCAAGATGAGAAAAACCTCATGAAGATATCATCCAGTTATCTGTCTGCACAACAAAAGTAAGAGTGTCACAGCAACAGCAGCACATACACTCCATACAACAACACATAGCAGACATAACTGAATAAGATGTTCTCATGATGGTTTCCTCCTTTCCTTAAAATTCATAAACGATTATAAAAATATATTTCCTACTTGTTTTGTAGGTTTTGAATGATAGTTCTTATTATAGCGCGGAAATGAGATTTGTCAATCATTTTTTTATTTCATAGGAAATTGCGTCCTAAGAAATAAAAAACGCTCCGCGAGAATGTGCCAAGGCACATTCTTTTTCATATCATCCAATACCGCCCAATGCGATGCCTAATATTAATACCAGCGCACATACCGGAATATAAATATAGCGGCACACCGGTACAAACCATTTTGAAAATTTCTTTTCGCGGCCTTTGTTGACCTGCGTTTCTGCATAGTCTTTTCCGAATACCCAGAAGAACATGATTCCGGCGAGTCCGGCGCCGAGGGGGCAGATGTAGATGGAGAGGACGTCCATCCAGTCGGAGACGATGCCCTGGATTAACAGGGAGACGGCAGCTCCGATGATACCGATAACCGCGCAGGCAGGGACGCGGCCGAGGTGGAGTTTTTCCTGGACGGTGGCGATCGGTGCTTCGTAGAGGTTGAGCAGGGAGGTCATCCCGGCGAAGAGAACGGCTACGAAGAAAATGATCGCGATCAACGTACCGCCCGGCATTGAGCGGATGAGGTTCGGGAGGTAGATGAAGAGAAGTCCCGGACCACCCTGATCAAGTTTTGCACCGGTGGTTGCCATTGCCGGGATGATGACGAGGGCGGCGAGAATCGCGGCGATCGTATCAAACAGGGCAACCCGCGCGGCAGATGCCGGGATGTTTTCCTCATCGGAGAGGTAGGAACCGTAGATTAAGGTTCCATTTCCGGCGACGGACAGGGAGAAAAATGCCTGCCCCAGTGCGAAAATCCATGTTTTTGGGTCTGCGAGGATCTCAGGATCGATGCGGAAAATGTAGCGGTAGCCCTGCATCGCACCCGGCTGGAATGCCACGTAGATGCCTAAAAAGACAAACAGGATGAAGAATACCGGCATCATCAGCTTGTTGGCGTTCTCGATTCCGCTTCCGACGCCGAACATCAGAATCAGAATGCAGAAGAAGAGGGCGGCAAGCTGCCAGCCATTGTTTCCAAATGCGGACGCCATCGAGACGAAAGCAGAGGCAAAACCGTCTGTGTCGGCCGGGGCAAGCGTGGCACCGGTAAAGGCTCCGATGGCATATTTTAGGATCCAGCCCATGACGACGGTATAGCCGATCGCCATCGCGAGGGAACCGGCTGCCGGGATGAAACCGAGCGCGTCACCCAGTTTGCGCCTGCCGCGTGTCTCGCAGGCAGCGCCGAACGCGTCGATTGGACCGGAGCGGGTGCCGCGTCCCAGGCACATTTCCCCGATGACACCCGTGGAGCCGATCAGGGCGACGAAGATAAAGTACGGGATCAGGAACGAGCCGCCGCCGTACAGGGAGACGCGGGTGGGAAACATCCAGAGATTTCCCATACCGACCGCTGAGCCGATACAGGCGAGGATGAAGCCCCACTTACTGTTGAAAGATTCTCTTTTTTCCATGAAATTGTAACTCCTCAAACATTATATAAGATTTGCCGCAAATATCTGGGAGTCCGCCGATTGGAAGCGGTCAGGCAGATGTTTGCATAAGTCCATCTATTATACCAGAAGAGAGGCATTGCTTTCAAGTGGCAGAGCGCGCGAATCGTATGTTTTAGGGGAAAAGGCGATCTAAAGTAATTGCCGGTGGACCGTTACAGGGAAATACCTTGATTTATAGGGTGGAAAGATGGTATTCTATAGAGGACGGCAGCGGCGAGCTTTGGGAGGGTGGCGCCGCGGCAGAGCAGATTCGAAAAGGAGAAGGTAGCACAATGAAAAACGCAAACAGGATTCCGGAGACGTTTCAGACGGATGCGGAATACAGACAGTGGATGGAGCGCTGGCAGCAGGAGGCGCGGGAGGCGACGATCGAGGGATTTAAGCAGAACCGTAAGTTAAACGGCATGACACAGACGGAGCTTGGCAGAAAGGCGGGGATTTCCCAGCCGAATATCACCCGCTTCGAGAGCGGCAGCTACAATCCGTCGCTGGATTTTATGGTAAAGATCGCAGCGGCGATGGGGAAAAGGGTACAGATTACATTGGTAGATGAATAAGAGGCGTGCGCCGAGGCGCACAGGGACCATTTGGGGAATAAACAGGGGAGACAGCGGTGTGTGTGAGGCTGTCTCCCCTGTTTTTAATGAGTGCATTTCAGCGACGATTCAATAAACCGTGAAATCATATTCCACTCATAGCTCTGTTCCAGCCACGCAAATTTGATCGGGTACCGCGCTTCTTCCCCGAGCGTAAAGACATGGAGTGTATCCAGCTGTTCCTTGCTGAGAATAGAAAATGCGAGGTTTTTTGGGCTGATGCAGGCACCTTTTCCCATCGCGCAGAGGGCAAGCAGGGTAGCGATGTTGTCAGAGCAGGCATGAACCGAGGGGACGAAGTTGTCTGTCGCGAGGATATTCCGCCCGATGCGTCCGACTAGATCATGTTCACGGTTTAGGAGAAACGGACATGGAGCCAGAAGGGAGTAGCGGTGATGGCGGCTGACTTCCTGGATAATGGCTTCGGTCTGTTTGCCGTAAATGTTCTGCAGCAGGGCAGTGGAGACGATGAGAACCATCTCTTCCTCATAGAAATCCCGCAGAATGATGCCGGGAATGCGAACTGAAAAATTGGCGATCGCCAGATCAATTGTGCCGTCCAGCAGGTATTTTTGCAGCACATCGTTGGAAGATTCGACGAGTTCCACATCCACGCCGGGATATTCCTTTTGAAAGGCGGCGATCAGCTCCGGCATGATGGCGTGTCCGCGCGTGAATGCGATGCCGATCCGCAGTTTTCCTGTCTGGTTATTTAAAATATCGCCAAATTCGTGAAGCATACAGTCATATTTTGTATTAAATTCCGTTGCATAGCGCAGAAATACCTTCCCCGCATAGGTAAGCTCCAGCGGGATGTGACGGATTAGGAGCGGACATCCAAGCTCCCGCTCGATTCCGGCGATATGGGCGCTTAATGTCTGCTGGGTAATATGCAGCGCATCGGCGGCCCTAGTGAAGCTGCGGTTTTTCGCAACCGCGGCAAAATATTCCATTGATTGAAAATTCATATTCGAATGACTCCTCTTTTCCCAAAACTTTCATCTTAAGTTTCTAAAAAGCATCTGACTATAAAAGTGGTCCTTCCAACTCAAACACTGTCCGCTGCAGCTGCGTGATCAGCAGGCTGGCAGCTGGGGAAGCTTTTTTGGCTGACGGAATCCGGACGCCGAGCACGCGCTCCATCGGCGGATTGAGCGGCAGCCGGACAACATTTTTAGAAATATCGCGGACGACCAGCTCCGGCAGGATGCAGACCCCCAGGTTGTGGCTGACCATCGCGAGCATGGAGTAGGTGTTCTGCGAGGTAAACACTGGCTTGGGCGGTGCGATGCCGAGCTGCTGGAACTGGCGCAGCAGGTCGTTTTCACCTTTTTCTTCTATATAAGAAACCTTGGGGAGATCTTTTAAGTCAAAGCGCTCATATTCTGCATAAGGGGAATCGTTCGCGCAGACAGCCAGGTAGGGCTCTTTTTTCAGGGGAAGCCAGTCCATCTTTCCGTCCGGGTGGGGACCGACGATGCCGAAATCGATGGAGCCATTTTCCAGCCATCCTTCAATCTCCTGTGAACACCCCTCCAGCACTTCCACGGTCATATCCGGGTAATCGGTAAGAAACTTTTTGAGGGCGGGCGGCAGCCATTGGACGGAAGCGCTTAAGTAAGCGCCGATCCGGATGTGCCCGGTCTGGACACCCCGGATGGAGGCAGCTGTCTGATCAAAATATTCCGCCGCTGCCAGCGTCCGCCGGATCGGGGAAAGCAGTGCCTCGCCGTTCCGCGTCAGGGCAAGTCCTCTCTGGGAACGCGAAAACAGGGAAAACCCGAGTTCTGTTTCAATATTTCGCAGCATATGGCTTGCCGCCGACTGTGTGTAACCGTTTTTCTGGGCGGCACGCGTCAGGTTGTTTTCTTCTGCAATGGCTAAAAAAAGCCGCATATCTTTGAGATCCAAAAAATACTCCCTCCATTTTCGTAATAAGCGTTCGGTCTGATTCATAAAATGTACAGAGCTGACAGATACCAAAGGAGGATGAGAAGATTTGTAAGAATTATGTAGAATACGAATCTGATTCATACGGAATATCCGGGCGGATTACATGGGTGCGTGTGCGGCGGACATTCATTCCGAGGGCTCTGCCAAGTGTCCCTAGTATATCATATTCGTGAAAGAAATGGGAGAAAAAGATAGAAATATGCCCACGATCTCAAATACAACATAAAAAATTCATCTAAATGAAACACACAAAAAGTTAAAAAATAAACAAATGGTAAACAAAATTCATGAAACTCCGAAAGAAAATGGACAAAATTCTGAACGGGAGTCTAACGGAAAATGGCGCAGTTGTAGATAAAATATCATGATATCTTGTGCATTTATACTAATTGACGCTCGAAAAAGTGCAATTTATTTCATGAAAAAAACAGAGGAATTCATGATTCTGTGCTATATCATGAAAATTCTGCATAATAAATTCAAATAATTTTGTTGAACAAATTTCACTTTAGTGATATAATTTTTTCAAAAGCAAGAAGTTTTTTGAGCGAATTGAAAAACTTGCTTAGCCAGCGCGCGGCACTACATCAAATAAAGGGGGAACTTTATATGGAAGCAATTAACAACATCGTCAGTATGTTGAACGGACCCATTTGGGGCGTTGGAATGTTAGTTCTGATTGTTGGTAGTGGTTTATACTTTACAATCCGTCTCGGCTTTTTCCAGTTTGTTCATTTCAAAGATATGTGGAGCCGAATCATTGATAAGTCGGAGTCTGAATCCGGTATTTCTTCATTCGCATCTTTCTGTACGACCATGGCGATGCGTGTTGGTACCGGTAACGTAGCCGGTGTAGCCGTAGCTCTTTACATGGGCGGTCCTGGTGCACTCTTCTGGATGATCATCGCTGGTATGACAAACTCTGCTGTTTGCTTTACTGAGTGTACATTATCCGTACTTTATAAGAACCGTATCGATGGTCAGTATCGAAGCGGTGGTGCTTACTGTGCTGAGAGAGGTCTTGGCTGGAAAGCTTATGGTACTTTCTATGCAGCATTCTTCGGACTGGGCGTTGTATTATTCATGCCGGCAGCAGCTACCTATACAATCTGCGATGGATTTAAGAACGCTTTAGGTATTCCGATGTGGATTTCGGCTCTGGTTATCGCACTGGCTATGGCAGTTGTAGTTATGGGTGGTGTTAAACGAATCAGTTCTGTAGCATCTATGCTGGTTCCGCCGATGGTAGGCGTTTACCTGATTGCAACAGTCGTTATCTTAATCGCAAACGCAGGTCAGATTCCGAGCGTTATCGCTCAGGTTGTATCCTGTGCATTTGGTTCCAAAGAAGCTCTTCTGGGCGGCGGCGTTGGTATCGCTATCCAGCAGGGTGTTAAACGAGGCACATTCTCATCTGCATCTGGTATGGGTGAGTCCATGCCGACCGCCGCAGCAGCAGAGACCAGCCACCCGATCAAACAGGGTATGGCAAACGCAGCTGGTGTTTGGCTGGATACCGTTATCGTATGTACCGCTTCTGGTCTGATGATGCTCTTAAGCGGATGCTACAATACACAGTTTGGTTACATCGGTGGTACCGGTGCAATGCACGATCAGATGGCTCAGTTAGCAGCAGATGGAACATATGGCGTTATCTTCGTTCAGAATGCCTGCAGCACCGTTATGGGAAGTATTGCTCCTCTGTTCATTGCTATCATGCTGGCTCTGTTCTCCTTTACCTGCTTAATCAGCTACTATTACGAGGGCGAGACTTCGGTTCTTTACCTGTTCCAGGGCGATGATAAAGCAGCTACCCGTAAAGTGGTTATCAGAATTATGCAGATTGTTATGCCTATCCTTATCTTCATCTGGGGCAATATCGATTCCGGTCTGGCTTGGAACCTTTCCGACCTGGCACTGGGTGGATCTACATGGATCAATATGTTAGTTGTACTGCTTCTGTCTCCGAAGGTATTTGCACTGTACAAAGACTACGAAGAGCAGATGAAAGCAAAGAAAGACCCGTACTACAACCCGGATAAGCTTTGCTGGAAGGGCGTAGACGTTGAGATGTGGAAAGACATCAACAAAAAACGTATCGCAGAAGATAAATAATCGAATGTGAATCGTTACATATTATTAGATATAGAGCTTAACTCTTAGAGTCTAATATAAAAGGCAGTCCCTGTCGTGTGGCAGGGGCTGTTTTTTTGCTATTATATAGATAATGTCTATGATAGAAATGGTAATTTTTTGTAAATTGTCATTGACGATCCAGCCGCCGCGCGATACAATCAACCGCGAAAGGCGGTAATGGTATGGTACAGAAAGTGATTCGGGATCGCCTGGATGCGATCCTTCATTGGAATATATCCCTGGTCGGGGGATTTCTCGGAGCCTATGCGATTTTGCTTCATGTCGGAAACTTTGGCTCTGCTCAGACAGGCAACCTGATGGAGATGGGAGCGGAACTGGTATCGATGGAATGGTTTAACGTCCTTTTGCGTCTGGCTGCGCTGGTGCTGTTTGGACTGGGCGTGGCATCCGCATATCTGCTCACGAACTTTACGAAGATAAACATGCGGAAACTTGCCCTCTGGGTGGATGCGGCTGCGCTGGCACTGGCGTCGATGCTGCCGCTTGAACCAGCGCTGGTCGGAATTTATCCGATTTTCTTTGCATCCGCATTTCAGTGGGGCGTCTATTCCGGTGCCGACGGATTTAACAGTGCGACGATCTTTATGACGAACAACTTCAAACAGTCGGTGCTTGGCTGGCTGCAGTACGGTCTGACAAAGGATAAGGAATTTAAGAGAAAAGCAATTCTTTATACCTATACGATCATCAGCTTTTTCCTGGGCGTGGTACTCGGAGCGTGGGCGGTCGGTCAGTTCGGCATCTACAGCGCCTATGTAGGCTTTCTGCCATTGGCGGCTGCGAGAACCTTTATCGCGGTCGGTACGGCTCCGCTTGAAAGCGAGACTCCGGAGGAGACGGCAGTCGAGGCGGCAGAGGAGATGGAAGAAGCAGAGAAGCTGGAGAAGGAGCAGAAGCTGTAAAGTCTGTTCCCTGCAAGGTTTCTACAAGATGCAGGAAAGAAAAGCGGCAGGAAACAGGCTTTGGCGGGAACAGGATGCGGAAAAATGCAGGCGCTTAAGAACAGCAAACGTGAAGCAGTGGACAGATTGCTTTAATGCTGGTGATATTGCTGCTGTAGAAATTTTCCCAGTATTCCTACTGCTTGATATAGCGCCGCAGACATAATACATAAAAGAATAATACTCATCACAACCATATCCATCTGGAATACCTGTGAGCCGTAGATGATCAGATATCCGAGTCCCTGTTTGGCAGCGAGAAATTCACCGATGATGACGCCGACCAGGCAGAGACCGATGTTGACCTTCATGTTGGCGAGAATCAGCGGGATTGAGCCTGGCAGCAGGACTTTGGTTAAAATATGAATCCGGTTTCCTCCGAGGGACCGGATTAATTTGATCTGGTCGGGATCCATCGAGGAAAATCCGTTGTGGAGTGTCAGGATCGAGCCGAAGACAGCGACCGAGATGGAGGCAACGATGATCGTGCGGATGTTGCTCCCAAGCCAGACGATGAGAATCGGGGCGAGGGCGGATTTCGGCAGACTGTTGAGCATGACGAGATACGGCTCCAGAATCTCTGAAAGATTCCGGCTCGACCAGAGGAGAACCGCGCCGATCAGCCCGCAGAGGATGACCAGTGTAAAGCTGATCAGCGTTTCATAGAGCGTCACGCCGGTGTGGATGAGGATGCTTTTGTCCTGCATCATCCGCAGGAAACAGCGCACGGTGCGTGACGGGGAACTGAAAATAAACGCGTCGATGAGCCCCAGTCGGGCGCTCATTTCCCAGCAGATTAAAAAGAAAACGAATAAGAAAATCCGGCAGAAGAGAACCAGACGGCGCCGATGGAGCTGGCGGCGGAGGTAGGCTTTCTGGGCGGTGGATTCTTTCTTACATTTCATACTTTTTGCCCTCCCCTTGCAGTGTCTTCCATAGTTCATTGAAATAAAGAGAAAAAGCCGGATCATTCCGGCGTTCCAGCGGTCGGTTAGCGGACAGCGGGAAGGTAACCGGCAGGATGCGGCAGATGGTTCCGGGGCGTTTAGTCAGAACCAGGATGCGGTCGGCGGCACTCACGGCTTCGGAGAGGTCGTGGGTGATCAGAATCGCTGTTTTGCGGCTCTCCCGGATGATGGTGCTGATATCGTCGCAGACGGTTAAGCGTGTCTGATAATCGAGCGCCGAAAATGGTTCGTCGAGAAGCAGAAGCTCCGGTTCCAGCGCCAGTGTCCGGATCAGGGCGGCGCGCTGGCGCATTCCACCGGATAGTTCGGAGGGGCGGGAATGCTCAAATTGTTCCAGTCCGTAGATTTTTAAGAGCCGGTGGAGGCGGTCTTCCGCGGCATGATCCATTTTTTTCTGGATTTCCAGCCCGAGGGCAGCATTCTGGATGATCGTCCTCCACTCGAAAAGCTGGTCGCTTTGCAGCATATAACCGATGCGGCACTGGCTTTTCGAGAGCGGAACCCCATTTATAAGAATGGAACCTTCTTCCGGCGGCAGGAGCCCGCTGATTAAGGAGAGCAGCGTGGATTTTCCACAGCCGGACGGTCCGACAATGGCGATAAATTCGCCGGTTTCTACCTGAAATGATATATCAGAAAGGGCTTTCGTCTCCCCGGATATCGTGTGGTAGGAGTAGGAAATCCCGGAAACTTCCAGAATGGGCGGCATAAGCAAATACCTGGGTAACTGTGTATCAGTGGGACAGTTACGCTCCTTGAAACATCCTTACTTTAATAATATGCGGAAGTGAAAAGCCGGGTTACTGTATACGGGTAGGCACTTTTGGAACCGAAAGTGCCGTAAGAAAACGTGGTGGCAGCAGGAATTTGCCGTATTGAAATGCGAAGCCACGGCAAATTCCGTTACTGGACACGTATGCGTGTACAGTAACAGCCGGGTTACAGGTTGTGTGAGAAGCGCCTTGCATTGGTTGACCCGTGTGGAAAAGAGATGCTATAATAAAATATAGGTAATAGGTAATTGTGGAGAAAAAAGCGCTTATAGACAGGATACAGGGGGTATTTATGATACGCAGATATACAGTGGCATTGATGCAGATGGATACACAGAATGATAAAGGAAAGAATCTGGAGACGGCATGCGCCTGGATTGACGAGGCGGCGGCAAAAGGGGCGAAGCTTATCTGTTTCCCGGAGGTGATGAATCTGATCGGCAAAAATATCGGTGAAGGCGGCGGACGCGAGAAAATTCCGGGGTACACGACCGAGCGCCTCTGCGCGAAAGCGAAGGAACACGGCGTCTATATTCACGGGGGCAGTATCACGCAGGCACTTCCGGGGGAAAAACGATCGGCAAATACGAGTGTGCTGATTTCGCCGGAGGGGAAGATTCTGGCGACATACAGCAAACTGCATATGTTTGACATCACGCTGGCGGACGGCACGCCGTACCGGGAGTCGGACCGGGTCAAACCGGGCGATTCGATTGTGACGGTGGAGACGGAGCTGGGCATTTTTGGAATGTCGATCTGCTATGATGTGCGTTTTCCGGAGATTTACCGGCTCATGGCGCTTCGTGGGGCGCAGGTTATCTTTGTTCCAGCGAGCTTTACGATGCCGACGGGAAAGGATCACTGGGAGGTTCTTCTGCGGGCGCGGGCGATCGAGAACGGCTGTTACATCGTGGCACCGGGACAGATTGGACAGAAACCGGCATATGCGGCATACGGCAACAGCCTGGTGGCAGATCCGTGGGGAACGGTGATTGCACGGTCAAAGGATGCACCGGGGATCACCTATGCGGAGATTGATTTAGATTATCTGGAGAAGATACGGAAGCAGATTCCGTCGCTGGAAAACCGGCGGAGTGATTTGTATGAAGTGAGTGAGAAGAAGTAAGGCGTGAATATTTTCAGCCGGCAAAATGGCGTCTGGACGGAAATGAAAAACGGGTGTATTCGGGCAAATGGATAAAAAGGACAGAGAAAAATGGAGTCCAGGGGGGAAAACCATGGTAAAGGTGTTTCTGGTAGAGGATGAGGTGATCATCCGGCACGGTATACGGGATAATATTGACTGGGCGAGCCACGGATTTGAATTTGCGGGGGAGGCGGGCGACGGCGAGTACGCGTATCCGCTGATATTGAAGGCACAGCCGGATATTCTGGTAACGGATATCAAGATGCCGTTTATGGACGGGCTGGAGCTGAGCCGTCTGGTGAAAAAGGCGCTTCCGCGCACGCGGATCATCGTGCTCAGCGGCTATAATGAATTTGAATATGCAAAAGAGGCGATCAAGATAGGAATCAGCGATTATCTGCTGAAGCCGGTATCCTCGGCGGGACTCATCGATGCGTTGAAAAAGGCGGCGGACGAGATCCGGGAAGAGAGGGAAAAATCAAAGCTTCTGGAGAGGTATTTTGTCAGCTACGAAAAATATACGGAATTTCTGGACAAAACGGATTATAGCGGCGTTGACCGGAAGCTCATCAACGATTTTTTAAAGCTCGGCTCAGTCGAAGAGTGCAGTCCGTTTGTCGAGGAGTATTTTGCAGCGATCGGTGAACATAATTACAAATCGCTCTTGCTGCGTCAGTATATGACGATGGATATTTTTTACTGTGTGCAGGAGTTTTTGAAGAAATTGAAAGCGGAGCCGCCGGAGGTTCCGGAAAGTGCGGTTGACATAAAACGGGTTCCGAAGGTGATCGAGAGCGTGGAGATGACGAAAGCCTATCTGGTCGATGAGTTTACGGTTGCCCTGCAGGCGCGTGACCGGGCATCGAACGACCGTTATGGCAGCGTGATCCGGGATGCAAAGGAATATATCCGGGCAAATTTCAGCCAGAGCGACCTGTCGCTGAACCGGATTGCCGCGCATATTGGCGTCAGTCCGAGCTATTTCAGTTCGATTTTCAAGCAGGAGACGGGGCAGTCTTTTGTGGAGTATCTGACGCAGGTGCGGATGGAACGGGCATGTGAACTTTTGAAATGCACCTCCTACCGGACGTCTGAGATCGGGGAGCAGGTGGGATACAACGATTCACACTATTTCAGCGCGGCGTTCAAAAAAGCGATGGGGCAGTCGCCAAAAGAGTATAAGGCGAGCCAGACGCGGCAGGAGTAAGGAAGGTATGTACTCTCGGAGTCTTTCTGCACTTGCTTTTGTGGCTGATTTTCCGCCAGCTGCACCCGAATTTCATCAACGTACGTACCGCGTACGCCTCAGAAATTTGGGCACAACTGACAAAAAATCATCTCACAAAATCAAGCACAGAAAGATTCCGAAAGTACATAGGTGTTCAAAAAGGGAGGAAAGATATGGGAGTGGAGCAGGGGCAGATTGGAAAAACAGAAGAGATGGCAGAGTTGAATAAAAATCAGGATCCGGGCGTTGATTCGTTATCCGCTGCCCGTCCATATCGCCCTCTTTCTCTCCGCGCCCGTCTGATCCTTCTCCTCTTCGTGATTGCCATTCCATTAACAGGCATGGCGCTCGGGTTCCAGAAGATGATCGCCTCCTATTCTGCTTCCTATGACGCGATTCTGGCGAATCTAAAGACGGCGAATGAGTACAACATAAAGTTCAAATCGGATATGGAGTATTCGATGTACCGTGTTATGATCGGGCTGATCGACGCGGAACAGTTCGAAAATGGAGATATTGTCGAGGGCGAGACGAAGTATGCGACGGTGGTCAAGAATCCCCACAGCCTGATTGCGTCGGCGAGACAGGCGTTCGGAACGACGATCGAGCGGGAACCGGGGTCGGACTGTGATATCAAGATAAGAGGTATCCTCTCCTGTCTGGATTCCCTGGAGCGGGCAGTGGATAAAATGATTGGAAATGCCGCCGCCGGTGGATATTACGATGAAAATGTCAATATTTGGGAGAATGACATCCAGGGTCTTTGCTCGATGATTCAGGATTACATTACGCAGTATACCTATTATGAAATGATCAACATGGAGCAGCTTCAGAAAGAACTGAAGGTGCAGATGGCGGATCAGGTGCAGAGCTATCTGGCGCTTCTTCTGGTGGTGTTGGTGGTGGGTATGTTTCTGGCAGTTACGATCACGAAGTCCATCACGGAACCGCTGCAGCAGTTACAGAGGACGGCAGAACAGCTCGGCCGCGGGAACCTGAATGCGAGGGCGAGACCGGGCGGGCTGGAAGAGATTAACGTGCTGGCACGGGCGTTTAACCAGATGAGCGACCGCATCCGGCGGCTGCTTGATAAGACGAGGCAGGAGCAGAAGAACCTGCGGGAGCTGGAGCTGCGCCTCCACCAGGAGCAGATCAGTCCCCATTTCCTCTATAATACACTTGATTCGATCGTATGGATGGCAGAGGGCGGCAACAACCGCCAGGTCGTGGAGATGACGACGGATTTAAGCGACTTTTTCCGCACGGTTTTATCGGGCGGGCGCGATTTCATCACGATCGAGGAGGAAGAATCACACATCCGGAGCTATTTAAAGATTCAGAAGATCCGGTACGAGGACATTCTCGACTATTCGATCGAGATCGAGCCGTCTATCCGGCGCCGGATTGTGCTGAAAATGCTGCTGCAGCCGCTGGTGGAAAATGCCCTCTACCACGGCATCAAAAATAAGCGCGGCGGCGGATGCATTGTGATCCGCGGCTATGAGGATCGGAACGGGCTTGTCTTTGAGGTGGAGGACGATGGGATTGGCATGGATGAGGTGGAACTTGCCGCCGTGCGTGCCAAGCTGACCCTGGAGCCGGAAGAGGAACTTGCCCCCATCGGCAGCGGCGGATTTGGGCTACATAATGTGGTGCAGCGGATTCAGATGTATTATGGCGATCAGGCTGAGATCCTGGTTGAATCTGAAAAGAATATCGGCACCTGCTTTAAGGTTTATTTGGGAAATCAAAAAAAATCATAACTTTTTCAAAAAAAATTGTATTTTTTTAAGGGTACACCTGGAAAAACACAGAAAACGACAAACATCTCAAAAAAATAATATACCTTTTTCCAAAGATGCCCCGTATCCATGATGCGGGGTGCTTTGTTATAATAAATACGCAAAAACAAATATATTGGGTCTTATAAGGAGGAAACAGTATGAGAAAAAGATTAGTGTCCGCAGCTTTAGCAGCAGCAATGGCGTTATCCATGACCGCTTGTACAAGCAATCCGGCTGAGAAAGAGACGGAGGCAGCAGCTCCGGCTGATACAGAGGCAGCAGAAGAGGGCGAAGAGAAAGAAGCGGCAGCAGACGGCGATCTGATTACCGTAGGTTATGCACAGGTTGGTGCTGAGTCTGACTGGAGAACAGCCAACACCGAATCTTTCAAATCTACATTTACTGAGGAAAATGGTTACAAACTGATTTTCGACGATGCACAGCAGAAACAGGAAAATCAGATTAAGGCAATCCGTTCTTTCATCCAGCAGGGTGTTGACTACATCGTAGTTGCTCCGGTTGTTGAGACTGGCTGGGAGACCGTTCTGGAAGAAGCAAAAGAGGCTGGTATCCCGGTTATCCTTTCTGACCGTCAGATGCAGCTTTCTGATGACAGCCTGTATGAGGCATGGGTAGGCGGAAACTTCGTAAAAGAAGGCGAGACCTGCGGCGACTGGCTGGCTAAATATTTAGAGGATCAGGGACGCGGCGACGAAGAGATCAACATGGTTACCATTCAGGGTACCATCGGTGCATCCGCACAGGTTGGCCGTACGGAAGGTATGGACAACAAGCTGAAAGAGCACTCCAACTGGAAGATGCTTGACAGACAGTCTGGTGAGTTCACCCAGGCAAAAGGACAGGAAGTTATGGAGTCCTTCTTAAAGAGCTATGATGACATCGACGTTGTTATCTGTGAGAATGATAACGAGGCATTTGGTGCCATCGATGCTATCAAGGCAGCAGGCAAGACCTGTGGTCCGGACGGCGACATCATCGTTGTAAGTTTTGACTCCGTAAAGGCAGCTTTCGAGTCCATGATCGCTGGCAACTTAAACGCAACCTTCGAGTGCAACCCGCTTCATGGTCCGCGTGTAGCTGAAATCATCCAGAAACTGGAAAAAGGCGAAGAGGTTGAGAAGATTCAGTACGTAGACGAAGCATACTTCGATACAAGCATGGATCTGGAAGAAATCTTAAAGACAAGAGCTTACTAATTCGCTATTGAATGGTATTTTTAAATGTTAATAATCGGACAGGCAATCGCTTTTGACCGTAAGTGAATGAGTGTCAGACCGGAGGTTTCGGCGGACGGCAGGCACTTGGCAATCAGGAGGCGCGGGGCTGGAGGCTTAGGTTTCCGTCCCTGCGCTTTCTTTTTCAAAAAATAAGGAGGCAAAGCTTTTATGGAAAAGGATTCCGTTCTTGAGATGAGGCATATTTATAAGACATTCCCGGGTGTAAAAGCTCTGCAGAATGTGGATTTTACCTTAAAAAAAGGCGAAATTCATGCCCTGATGGGGGAAAATGGCGCAGGAAAATCCACGCTGATCAAAGTCCTGACGGGTGTAGAGGAGTTTGAAACAGGGGAAATCATGATAGACGGCTGCGATCATGCGATCATCAACCGCAGCCCGCAGGAGGCACAGAACCGGGGCATCAGCACCGTGTATCAGGAAGTCAATCTCTGTCCGAACCTGACGGTTGCAGAGAATCTGTTTATCGGACGCGAACCGCGAAAAGGCGGATTGATTGACTGGAAAACAATGAATAAAAAGGCCAGCAAACTGCTGCAGGACCTTGACATACATGCAGATGTAACACAGACGATCGACAATTATTCGATTGCAATTCAGCAGATGATAGCGATCGCCCGTGCAGTCGATATGTCGGCAAAGGTATTGATTCTTGATGAGCCGACCTCCTCCCTCGATGATGGAGAGGTAGAAAAGCTCTTTAATCTGATGCGCCGCCTGAAATCCGAAGGCGTCGGCATCATATTCGTTACACATTTCCTGGAGCAGGTGTATGCAGTCTGCGATAAGATCACCGTTCTTCGGAATGGGCAGTTGGTAGGACAATTTACGACGGCGGAGCTTCCGAGAGTCCAGCTGGTTGCCAAGATGATGGGAAAGGATTTCGATGATCTGGCAGCGATCAAGGATTCCAAGAGTGAGGAGAAACACGGCGAAGCGGACATCGTCATCAAGGCGGTGGGACTCGGAAAGAAAGGATACATAAAGCCGTTTGATCTGGTGATTCACAAGGGTGAAGTCGTCGGATTTACCGGGCTTCTGGGTTCGGGACGTTCTGAGACGGTCCGTGTTCTCTATGGAGCGGAAAAGCCGGATGAGGGCGAGCTGAGCGTCAAGGGAAGACCGATCGCGGCGCGCCACCCGCTGATTTCGATGAATGCCGGCATGGCATATCTGCCGGAGGATCGGAAAAACGAGGGTATCATCTCGGATCTATCCGTGCGTGAGAACCTGATCATGGCACTTCAGGCAAAACGCGGTATGTTCCACCTGCTCAGCCGCAAGCAGCAGGAAGAATTTACCGATAAATACATTGATATGCTGCAGATTAAGACCGCCAGCCGTGAGACACCGATCAAATCACTCTCCGGCGGCAACCAGCAGAAGGTAATCATCGGACGCTGGCTTCTGACCAACCCGGATTTCCTGATTCTGGACGAGCCGACCCGTGGCATCGACGTCGGAACCAAGACAGAGATTCAGAAACTGGTCGTAAAACTGGCAGAACAGGGCATGGCAGTCGTGTTTATTTCTTCCGAGATCGAGGAGATGCTCCGTACCTGCGACCGCATGGTCGTTATGCGTGATGGTGCAAAGGTAGGAGAACTTTCCGAGGATGAGATGAACCAGTCCAACATCATGTCAACCATTGCAGGAGGACAGTAGCTATGAAAAATATGACGTTCAAAAAAATTACCTCGCAGAGGCTGTTTCTCCCGATTTTCTGCCTTGCGCTGGTATTGCTGGTAAATATCGTCACGACGCCGAACTTCTTCGCGATCGAGGTGCGGAACGGCGTTCTCTACGGATACTTAATCGATATCATCAACCGTGCGTCAGAGCTGGTGATTCTGGCAGTCGGCATGACGCTTGTCGTATCGTCCTCCGCTGGAACGGATATTTCCGTCGGTGCGATCATGGCGGTCAGTGCGGCAGTCTGCTGCAACATCTTAACCGGCGGCGAGCGCGCAGCAACTGCATATGCCAATCCGCTGATTCTTGGCTTCCTGGCAGCGCTCATCGTCGGCGCGGCGATCGGCTGCTTCAACGGTTTTCTGGTTGCAAAGTTAAACATCCAGCCGATGGTAGCGACTCTTATCATGTTTACTGCCGGGCGCGGTATCGCACAGCTGATCACGGATGGACAGATCACATACGTGCGCGTGGACAGCTACCGTACCCTGGGCGCTTCCCTTCCGGGATTCCCGGTTCCGACCCCGTTTATCGTGGCGGTTGTCGTTGTGGCACTGACTTCGTTACTTTTGAAGAAAACGGCACTGGGCATGTATATCCAGTCGGTCGGTATCAATAAACGGGCGTCCCAGCTTGTCGGCATCAAGTCGGTTATGATTATTTTCCTCACCTACGCGTACTGTGGACTCTGTTCCGGTCTTTCCGGTCTGATTGCTTCCAGCCGCATCTACTCGGCGGATGCGAATAACATCGGTCTTAATATGGAGCTGGATGCGATTCTGGCAGTTGCCATCGGCGGAAACTCCCTCGGCGGCGGTAAATTCTCGCTGGCAGGTTCCGTCATCGGCGCGTATACAATTCAGGCGCTGACGACCACTCTGTATGCGATGCACGTATCCTCGGATCAGGTTCCGGTTTACAAGGCGATTGTGGTTGTCATCATCGTAGCACTCCAGTCACCGGGATTCGCCAGATGGAGAAAATCTCTGGCACAGAAAAAAGAACTGGGCGCGGCAGGAAAGGAGGCGGCATAAATCATGAAAGAAAAGAAGAGATTAAATCAGAACACGTTCCTGCTTCTTGTCACGATCCTGCTGTTCTTCGTGATGTACGCGATCGGCTGCGTGCTCTTTAATGCACAGGGCTTTGCCAAGACACAGAACTTCTTAAACCTCTTTATTTCCAATGCGGGTCTGATTGTCATCGGTATCGGCATGACGATCGTCATGATCACCGGCGGTATCGATATCAGCGTCGGTTCCTTCGTGGCGATGGGCTGTATGATGTTGGCATGGATGATGGAAAAAGGCGGTATCGGTGCGGTTCCGGCGGTTCTCATCGTGCTGGTGACCGGAATTGTTTTCGGTCTGGTACAGGGATTCCTGGTTGCCTACATGGATATCCAGCCATTCATTGTTACCCTGGCGGGTATGTTCTTTGCCCGCGGCATGACTGCGATCATTTCCAAGGACATGATCAGTATTACGAATGAAACTTTCATGGCATGGGCGAAGATGAAACTTTATATTCCGTTCGGCGGCTATCTCAACAAAAAAGGCATGATGATTTATCCATATATCTATCCGACGGTTGTGATTGCGCTGGTTCTTCTGGTTCTGGCATTTATCATGCTGAAATATACGAAATTTGGACGCAGCATCTATGCGATCGGCGGCAACGAGCAGTCAGCGCTGATGATGGGCTTAAATGTGCGCCGGGTAAAACTGAAAGCCTATATCCTGGACGGTTTCCTTTGCGGCGTCGGCAGCGTTCTGTTCTGTCTGAATACGCTGGGCGGCTTCGTTGAGCAGGCAAAGGGCTTTGAGATGGATGCGATAGCTTCCTCTGTTATCGGCGGCACGCTCTTAACCGGCGGCGTCGGTAATGTATTCGGAACCCTGTTTGGCGTCCTTATCAAGGCGACGATCGAGGCATTTATCACTTTCCAGGGAACCCTTTCTTCCTGGTGGACCCGTATCACGATCGCGGCACTCTTATGCTTCTTTATCGTGCTTCAGTCGATCCTTGCGATGGTAAAGAAGAAAAAGTAGAAATCCTCTTCCAGAGACAAACAAACTGTCATGGATGTCTGGTATGACAGCATCAAGATAGAACAGTCAAAGTGACGGGAAATATCTCTGCAAAGAGGAAGAAGACATCTGAAAAAAGTACAGTACATATCAGAAACAGTATAAAGTTGTATTCCCCTGATTCGACATAATTCGAGAGGGAATCAGCGAACCTATACATGATGCATAAATATTTAGCGAAAATAGCCGCTTTAATTTATGCATCATTTGTATTTTTGATAAAAGAATGTCAAAATCGGACGTGAAATTTATAACAATCTACAAAATAAAATACAACTTTATGAAAAAATGATCTTGTATTTACTTGCACAATTTGTCCTGGATTGCTATAATAAAATTACAAAAAGTTGTGAAAAGCAACAACGCAGTGCGGCTGGGGTGCCGCTTGCAAAGAAAATTTTATGGGAGGTAGTTAGAATGAAAAAAATGTTCAAACGTGCCGCTGCATCCATGACAGTAGCAGCGATGGCAGTGAGCATGACCGCATGCGGCGGCTCTGGAGCAGCAAATGCGACACAGGCAGCAGATGCTTCTGCAGCAGAAGGAAGCGAGGCAGCAGCTTCGACGATCGACAACAAAGACATCAAGATCGGTGTTTCCATCTGGTCCTCCACCGATGTACTTGGTTCCCAGTGTAAGCTGATCATCGACGAGGCAGCAAAGGCTCTGGGCGTTCAGGTTCAGTATGTTGACCAGGGTCATGTGTCGGAGAAGGTTACCGCATCCGTAGAGCAGTTAGCAGCAGCAGGATGCCAGGGTATCATCATCTGCAACTCTTCTGATACAGAGATGACATCCGCTATTAAGACATGTAATGACAATAAAGTATATCTGGCACAGTTCTTCCGTGTTATCAGCCAGGAGAACAGCAAGGATATCTATGATTTAGCAACCGCATCACCGTACTACATCGGCGCTGTTCATGAGAACGAGCCGGAGAACGGTGAAAAATTAGTTCAGATTCTTCTGGACAAGGGCGACAGAAACATCGGTCTGATCGGCTGGGAGCAGGGCGACGCTACCTGGCTTGGCAGATGGGAAGGCTACAAAGCTGGCGTTGAGAAATGGAACGCAGAGCATCCGGATGATCAGGCAAAACTGTCTGAGCCGCAGTACGCAGGTACTTCTTCTGAGGGTGGTTCCAAGGCAGCAGAGGCTCTGATGTCCGCAGATCCGACTCTGGATGCACTGATTCCGGCAGGCGGCGGCGGTGACCCGCTTCAGGGCGCTATCGCAGCAGTTGAGCGTGCAGGCAAGACTCAGGATATCGACATCGTTTCCACAGACTTCCTTCCGGATCTGGGCGAGAGACTTGAAAATGGTTCTATGGCCGGTGAGTCCGGTGGACATTACTGCGATCCGCTTATCGCTTTCATGATGGTTTACAACGCAATCAAGGGCAACTACACAGGTATCGAGGGCAACTTCGAGGATGTTCCGTTCCCGTATCTGTATGTATCTTCTCCGGACGACTACAAAGCATATGAGCAGTACTTCGTAGATCAGCTTCCATACACCGATGAGGAACTGGTAGCTATGTCCGAGCTTAGCCTGGATGACCTGAAAGCAACTGCAGCTGGTATCTCCATCGAGGATGCTGCACAGAGAGCAGGCAACTAATTAGTTCAGAAACTGATTCAAATTATAGAATTTTAAGAGGCTGAATGTAATAGAAAAGGCCGGTATCGCACGGCGCGATGCCGGTCTTTTCTTTAAAAGAAAAAAGAAACTGAGCAGTTATGAATGAGGTATAAAATATGGGTTCTTCTGTTGTTGAAACAACCGGAAAGAAAAAACTTTCGGGAACTGCCAAGGGTTATATCATCCTGGTGGGTTTGGTAGTGCTTTCCTGGGCGATTTTTAAAGCTCTGACGCCGGGCAATTTTGGTTCTCCGGCTAATATGCTGAGTTATTTTCAGGCCAGCCTGATCGCGACGGTTGGCGCTGTTGGTTTTTACTTTGTTATGGTTATGGGTATGTTCGATTTCTCCATCGGCGCGAACATCATGCTTTCAGCGATTGTAGGCTGTGTATTTGCCTCTCGTTTCGGCATGGGATATGCCGGTCTTATCATCGGCAGCGTGCTGACTGGTACGATTGTCGGACTTTTAAACGGTGTTTTTTATGTAAAACTCCGTATCCCGTCCATGATTGTAACGACGGGTCTGGCTCTTATCTATGAGTCGGTTGCCAACTACATCGCAGGCGGCGTGGAGCAGACGCTTCCGTCCAACCTCCGTGCATTCGGACAGATGCCGTGGAACATTATTCTGGCACTTCTGGCATGTGTGGCAGCTTACATTTTCTTAAATTATACAAAGATTGGTACTTATACATATGCGATCGGCAGCAACGAGTTCGTAGCGAAAAACATGGGTATCAATGTCAATAAGTACAAAGTGCTTGCATTTATTTTGAGTGGCGCATTTTTAGGTGTTATGGCTATCTTGACGATCAGCTATGGTTCCTCTATGGTAGCGGTAACCGGTATGGCGTCGATGAGCCGTAACTTCGTTCCGACGATGGGATGCTTCTTCGGTCTGGCATTTAAGAAATATGGTATGCCGCTGCAGGCGATTGTCATCGGAGAGTTCGTTATCAACATTATTTTCTTTGGTTTCATCGCGATGGGCGCACCGACAGCGATCCAGGACGTTATCACGGGTCTGGCACTGTTAATTATCATCACGCTGACCACAAAAGCAGAAAAAGGCGAGATTGTCAAGTAAATCGAGGGAGGAAATGCAATGAGCGAGGTAAGATTACAGGTAAAAAATCTTTGCAAGTCCTTCGGTATCACGAAGGCAGTTCAGAATGTGTCTTTCAATGTCAATAAAGGCGAGGTTCACGCGCTGATCGGAGAGAATGGTTCCGGTAAATCGACGCTGACCAACATGCTGACCGGCATCTACAGTATCGGAAGCGGTACCTTCATTCTGGATGGGAAAGAGATTCATCCGAAGAATCAGGTAGAAGCCAACAACGAGGGTGTTTCTATCATCGTACAGGAGTTAGGAACCTTGTCAGGACTTACAGTAGCGGAAAATATATTCCTGGGACACGAAGATCAGTTCGTACATATGGGAATTAAAAATACAAATGCCATGAATAAAAAGGCGACGGAGCTTCTGAAACAGTACGGCTTCGAGCGTATCAAGGCGGCAGACATTATCGACAACTACAATTTCGAGGACCGGAAGCTGGTCGAGATCGTAAAGGCGACCTACTTCAATCCGAAGATTGTTGTCATTGATGAGACGACCACGGCACTTTCCCAGGAAGGTCGTGAAGAACTTTACAAACACATGAACCGCATCCGTGAGAGCGGCAACACGGTCATCTTTATCTCCCATGACCTTCCGGAGATTCTGGAGAAGTCAGATACCATCACGATCCTGCGCGACGGCGTTTACATTGATACCGTCAAGAGCAAGGATGTGACCGAGGACGATCTGAAACGTCTGATGGTAGGCCGTGAGGTAACAGGTGATTATTACCGTGCAGATTACGGTGAGAAAGTATCAGATGAAGTCGTTCTTTCTGTTAAGAACGTGACGGTTCCGGGACTCATCGAGGATGTCAGTTTTGAACTTCACAAGGGCGAGATCCTTGGCTTTGGCGGTCTGTCTGAGTCCGGTATGCATGAGATCGGCAAAGCAATCTTTGGCGCATCCTATGACAGAACCGGTACGGTAGAGCTGGCAGACGGAACGCAGATTAACGATATCCCGAGCGCGATCAAGCACAGCATCGCGTATACATCGAAGGATCGTGATAATGAGTCGGTCGTTTTAAACCAGAGCATTGGCGACAACATCTGCCTGCCGTCCCTGGATTCGCTGGCAAACAAGATTCACCTGTTGAGCGATAAGAAATTAAGAGAATTTTCCAACCAGTTTGCAAAACAGATGTCCGTTAAGATGGTAAACGTAAACCAGTTTGTTTCGGAGCTTTCTGGTGGTAATAAGCAGAAGGTCGTTCTGGCAAGATGGATTGGAAAAGATTCCGATATTGTCGTTCTCGACAGTCCGACCCGTGGTATTGATATTAAGGTTAAACAGGACATTTACCAGTTAATGAACCAGATGAGAAAGAATGGAAAATCGATTATCATGATTTCCGAGGAGCTGATGGAGCTGATTGGTATGTGCGACCGCATCATTATCATGAAGGACGGCAAGATCAGCGGTGAGCTGGAACGTGATGAGGCGATGGATGAGAACAGCCTGATCACGATGATGGTATAAGGAGGATGCAATGGAGAATCAAGTTAAGACAAGTACGGAAAATAAAGAGCAGCAGCTCAAAAAGTTATCAAAAATGACGATGATCCGTTCGCTTCTGCCGATTGCGGGACTGATTATCATCTTTCTTATGTTCAATGCCCTGACGAATTTCCGGATGATGAATAACCTTCCTCTGGTACTTTCCCAGGTGTATGTCACCATGATTTCGGCAACCGGCGTATTCTTTATCATGACGATGGGCGGTCTGGATTTCTCCCAGGGTTCCATTCTTGGTATTGCATCGATTGTTGTCTGCATGGTTTCCAAGACCAGCATTCCACTGGCGATTGTGGCAGGTATCGCGGTTGGTGCAGCGATCGGCGCCATCAACGGTTACTTCTATGTATACCGCAAGATTAAATCCTTCATCGTTACGATTTGTACGATGTTCTTATTCCGTGGATTTATCAAATATCTGACGACCAACGCGCCGGTAGCCGGCTCTGCGATGTTAATCAACTTCGATAGCACTGAATTAAAGCTGGCTTGTACGTTGGTGGTCCTGATTATCGGATTTATTTTATTCCGCTTTACCAAGTTTGGTACCTATTTAAAGGCGATCGGAGCAGGTGAGAAAGCAGCGATGTTCTCCGGCATCCGTACCGACCGCATGAAGTTCCTTATCTACACACTGGCAGGTGCGATCACAGGATTTGCCGCATTTATCAATGTTATCAAGGTTGGTTCGGTTACTTCTTCCGGTGGTAACCAGCTTGAGACCCAGATCCTGATTGCACTGGTACTGGGCGGTATGCCGATTTCCGGTGGTGCGAAGGTACGTTTTGAGAATATCATCGTTGGTTCTCTTCTGTACATCGTCCTGAACAGTGGTCTGACGATGATGGGCTTTACCACACAGATGATGCAGCTCATCCAGGGTGTTGTATTCCTGATATTCGTAGCTGTATTCGCAGACCGTCAGTCCCTGCAGGTTATCAAATAGGACAGACAAAAGCGACATCTGGAGGTTACAGTATGAGGGAGAACAGCAGCCGGAATCAGGATGGACTTAAATATCAGAAGCTCTACAACTGGGGTCGGACGCTGATTATGAGCGGGGTGCTCCGGAATATGGACAAGTTTCCATCCGAGCATATGCTCCAGAATAAATTTGGATACTCCCGCCAGACGGTCCGCAATGCGCTCAACCGCCTGGAGCAGGACGGGCTGATTGCCCGGGTCAAGGGAAGCGGCACCTACGTTTCCTACGCGCCGGAGAAGGATAAGGAAGAACGTCCCCGCATCGGACTGATTCTCAGTTATTTTTCAGATTACCTGTTTCCGCAGGTGTATGAGGGAATCGAGTCCGTCCTGCGGGAGGAAGGTTATGAGATCAGCGTTTCGGTCACGCGCAACCGCTTAAATGATGAGGCCATGTATCTCAAGGGGATGCTGGGGCGCAATGTGTCCGGACTCATCATCGAGGGGACACGTTCCAGTTTCCCGAATCCGAATCTGCGGCTTTACAAGGAGATACGGAGGAGAAATATTCCGACGCTGTTTATTCACAATCATTACCAGAATGAGACGTTTGACAGCGTGGAGATGTCGGATGCGCGCGCGGGCTATGAGCTGACGCGGATTTTGATACAGAACGGACATACCCGGATCGGCGGTATTTTCAAATACGATGACTGGCAGGGGATCGAGCGTTACCGCGGCTTTATCGAGTGTCTGTCGGATTTCGGGATCGATTTCCAGGAGGACTGGATCCGCTGGTATTCGACCCGGGATATGGAAGAAAAATTAAGCAAAAAAGGACTCCAGCGGATGTACCGCCGGACGAAGGACTGTACCGCGATGATCCTCTACAACGACGAGGTGGCGGGCAGCTATATGGATTTTTTAAAGGACCGCGGACTGCGCGTGCCGGAAGATATTTCCCTGGTATCGTTTGATGATGCCGGACCGGTGCAGGAGGGGGATCTCACGATCTTGTCCGTGATTCATCCCAAGTACAATCTTGGGCGGCTGACAGCGCGCAATCTTCTGCGGATGATAGAGGATTCGGATTGGCAGGAAAAGAAGTATTCGTACCGGTTTCCGGTGATGTTTAACAACGGAAATTCGGTTCGGGATATACATTGAAAATGACAAGGAGGCAGATTAAAATGAAAAAGTTATACTTTATTGTGGGTTCCCAGGACTTATACGGAGAGGAATGCCTGAAACAGGTTGCAGAAGACAGCCGTCAGATGGTTGCATTCTTAAACGAAACAGTGGGCGATCTGGCAGAGATCGAACTTCTTCCAACCGTAGAGACTTCTGAAATCTGTATTCAGGATATGCGGAAAGCTTCCAATGATGATGACTGTGTCGGCGTTATCACATGGATGCACACCTTCTCCCCTGCAAAAATGTGGATCAAGGGTCTGCAGGAATTAAGAAAACCGCTGCTTCATTTACATACACAGGCAAATGAGAAGCTTCCGTATGATGAGATCGACATGGATTTCATGAACCTGAATCAGTCCGCACATGGCGACCGTGAGTACGGCTTCATCGTTGCCAGAATGGGTATTCCGCATGAGGTTGTAGCTGGATATTACAAACATGATGATGTGGTAGCAAAGATCCGCCAGTTTGCATCCGTTGCAAAGGCTATCTCCTACTCCAAGTCCTTAAAGGTGGCTTCCTTCGGCAACAATATGCGCGAGGTGGCGGTTACCGACGGCGACCGCGTAGAGAGCCAGATCAAATACGGCTGGGAGTGCAACTATTACGCACTGGGCGATCTGGTTGACATCATCAACCAGGTAACCGAGGAAGAGATCGACGCGAAGATGAAAGAGTATACCGATAAGTATACAATGAAGACCGACCGCATTGATTCTGTCCGCGAGCAGGCTAAATATGAAGTAGGTCTGGAAAAATTTCTCTCCGCGAACGGAATCGGCGCATTCGCTGATACATTCCAGGATCTGCACGGCTTAAAGCAGCTTCCGGGTATCGCAGCACAGAACCTGATGGGCAAAGGCATTGGCTTTGGTCCGGAGGGTGATTACAAGATTTCCGCTCTGTCTGCAGTCCTGATGAAGATGTCCGAGGGCAAAGAGGGCGCAACCGGCTTTATCGAGGATTACACCTACGATCTGACTCCGGGACAGGAGTTAGAGTTAGCTTCCCATATGCTGGAGGTTCCGCCGGCATTTGCAGCAACTAAACCGGAGATTGATGTAATTCCGCTGGGTATCGGCGGCAAGGAGGATCCGGCAAGACTGATCTTCGACGGCGTGACCGGCGATGGTATCCAGGTAACGATGGTAGATATGGGCGATCATTTCCGCATCATCTGTGCAGATATCGAGCTTGTAAAACAGCCGAAACCGATGCCAAAACTTCCGGTAGCGAGAATTATGTACCGTCATAAACCGAACTTCCAGATCGGTACGGCTGCATGGTGCTACGCAGGCGGCGCTCATCACTCCGTTGTATCTACCGCTCTGACGAGAGATGACATCGCTATGTTCGCGCGTCTGACCGGTACCGAGTTAATTACAATCGGCGAAGATACGACAGAGGCTGATTTACAGAAATTCTTTATGAAATAATAGGGCGTTTGAAAGATAAAAATTTTTGAAAAAGACGTAACTGCATAAGTTTTTGCCACAACTGTGAAAATAGAATAGTTATGAATGACGGGGCGTGCCGCAGCCAAGGGGATGAAAATTCCGGCGGCGGTGCGCTTTTTGCTACAATGAGGAGGATGGATATGGGCCGCAGTGCGGAAGAGATCAAGAAAGACATAGAGAGCGGAAATACAGCGCTCGGAATTGAATTTGGTTCGACCCGAATCAAGGCAGTCTTGACGGACGGCACGACCGCGCCGATCGCGCAGGGGAGCTATGAGTGGGAAAACCGTCTGGAAAATGGTATCTGGACCTATTCCCTGGAAGATATCTGGAAAGGCTTAAAGGACTGCTATGCGGATCTGGCTGCCGATGTGAAGAACCAATACGGTTTAACGCTTAAAAGGGTTGGTGCGATGGGCGTCAGCGCCATGATGCACGGCTATATGGCATTTGATGCGGACGGAAAGCTGCTCGTTCCGTTCCGTACCTGGAGAAATACGATGACCGCCGAGGCAGCAAGACGCCTGACGGACCTGTTTAACTACAATATCCCGCAGAGATGGAGTATTGCACACCTGTATCAGGCGGTGATCAACGGCGAGGAGCACGTATCCCACGTGCATTTTCTGACCACCTTAGCCGGATATGTACATTGGAAACTGACTGGCAAGCAGGTACTTGGCGTCGGCGATGCTTCGGGTATGTTCCCGATCGATCCGGCAACCGGACAGTATGATGCTGAAATGCTGGATAAATTCGAAGAAATGATGGTTCCGAAGGGATATCCGTGGAAGCTGCGCGACCTTCTGCCGGAGGTTCTGAGCGCTGGCGATGAGGCGGGAACGCTGACGGAGGAAGGTGCGAAGCTGCTGGATGAGAGCGGCAATCTGGAAGCTGGCATTCCGCTGTGCCCGCCGGAGGGCGATGCAGGAACCGGTATGACTGCAACCAATAGTGTGGCAGTCCGCACCGGTAACGTATCTGCCGGAACTTCCGTGTTTGCGATGGTTGTTCTGGAAAAGACTCTGGAGACGGTTCACCAGGAGATTGACATGGTAACTACGCCGGATGGCCATCTGGTCGGTATGGTTCACTGCAACAACTGTACCTCCGATCTGAATGCCTGGGTAGGTCTGTTTGAAGAGTTCTATGAGCTGATGGGTCAGAAAACAGACCGCAACACCCTGTTTGGAACCCTGTATCGCAAGGCGCTTGAGGGCGATGAAGACTGCGGAGGACTGATGTCCTACTGCTACCTCTCCGGCGAGCCGATCACCGACTTCGAGGAGGGACGCCCGCTGTTTATGCGCCATCCCGACAGCAAGCTGGGGCTGGCAAACTTCATGCGTACCCACTTATACAGTTCCCTGGCAACCCTGAAATATGGTCTGGACATTCTGTTCAAGGAAGAGCACGTGACACTGGATAAACTGATGGGCCACGGCGGATTCTTCAAGACCAAGGGTGTTGGACAGCGTATCATGGCGGCAGCGGCTGATGTGCCGGTATCCGTTATGGAGACAGCCGGTGAGGGCGGTGCCTGGGGTATCGCGGTTCTGGCGGCATACCGCAAGGATAAGAAGCCGGGACAGAGCTTGTCCGATTACTTAAATGAGCAGGTATTTGCAGATGCAAAGGCGGAGACGATGGAGCCGGATGCAAAGGATGTCGAGGGCTTCAATGCGTTTATGACAAGCTATATCAATGGTCTGGCTGCCGAGAGAGGCGCCGTAGAAGGAAGGTTTTAATCGATGCTGGAAGAATTAAAAAAAGAAGTATACGAAGCCAATATGCTGCTTCCGAAATACGGTCTGGTTACCTTTACCTGGGGCAATGTTTCCGGGATTGACCGCGAGAAGGGGCTGTTTGTCATCAAACCGTCTGGCGTGGACTATGACAAACTGACGCCAGATGATATGGTTGTCATGGATCTGGAAGGAAACCGCGTTGAGGGAACGCTGAATCCGTCCTCTGATACAAAAACCCACCTGATTCTTTATAACCGTTTTCCGAAGATCGGCGGCGTGGTTCACACGCACAGCCCGTGGGCGACTTCCTGGGCGCAGGCGGGACGCGACATTCCGTGCTACGGAACGACCCATGCAGATTATATTTATGGTTCCGTTCCATGCGCGAGAAACTTAAATGAGGAAGAATTAAAGAATTATGAGTGGAACACAGGCGTGCTGATTGCAGATTTGTTTGAGGAGAGGAAGCTCGACCCGATGGCGGTGCCATGTGTGCTCTGCAAGAACCATGGACCGTTTACCTGGGGCAAGGATGCGCATGAGGCGGTTCACAACGCGGTTGTACTCGAGGAGGTTGCCAAGATGGCGGCGCGCTGCGAGATGATCAATCCGGATGTGAAGGAAGCGCCGCAGTGCCTGCAGGATAAACATTATCTGCGGAAGCATGGCCCGGGGGCGTATTACGGACAGGGGAATTTGTAGTTACTGGGCACGTATGCGTGAACAGTAACAATTTGTAAAATATAGATTCAAGTATGGAAATAGATGGGACAAGTATGGTATACTTATGTATAGCAGATATAGGAGATACTGGCTATCTATCTTATAAAAATTAGGAGGATATGGGAAATGAAATTTTTTATTGATACCGCGAATGTTGATGAGATCCGTGAAGCGAATGATATGGGTATTATCTGTGGCGTTACCACAAACCCGTCTCTGATTGCAAAAGAAGGCCGTGATTTTAATGAGGTTATCAAAGAGATCACCAGCATTGTAGACGGACCGATTTCCGGTGAGGTTAAGGCTACGACTGTGAAGGCAGAGGATATGATCGCCGAGGGTCGTGAGATCGCTAAGATTCATCCGAACATGGTTGTTAAAATCCCGATGACTACCGAGGGCTTAAAGGCTGTGAAAGCTCTGTCCGCTGAGGGCATCAAGACCAATGTAACCCTGATCTTTACTGCCAACCAGGCACTTCTGGCTGCAAGAGCAGGCGCTACATACGTTTCTCCGTTCTTAGGCCGTCTGGATGACATCTCCACCAACGGTACAGACCTGATTTACGATATCGTAGAGATCTTTGACAATTACCCGGAGATTTCCACCGAGATTATCTGTGCTTCCACCAGACATCCGATGCACATCATCGAGTGCGCGAAGGCTGGCGCTGACATCGCAACTGTTCCGTTCAAGGTTCTGATGCAGATGGTAAAACACCCGCTGACCGATGCTGGTATCGAGAAATTCAAAGCAGATTATGAGGCTGTATTCGGTAAATAAAGAGAAACAATAGGAAATACCTCTTGAACTTCCGAAAAAAGCATGTTATACTAAGCACGATAACATAATAGACTGACTGGAAAGAGTGGACAAAAAAGTCCACTCTTTCTAATTTCATAGAAAGGTGGTGGGGGTGTGGCAAAGGGAGAGCAGTACGAAGCACGGGTAGAGGCGTGGATCACGCCGGTTCTGGAGCAGCATCAGTTTGAGCTGGTTGATGTGGAGTATGTCCGCGAGGTCGGTGTCTGGTATCTGCGGTGCTACATTGACAAAGAGGGCGGTATTACCGTTGATGACTGCGAGGTAATCAGCCGTCTGCTTGGTGAATGGCTGGATAAGGAAGATTTCATCGAGGACAGCTATATACTGGAGGTGAGTTCTCCGGGACTGGGACGTCCTCTGAAGAAAGAGAAAGATTTTGCAAGAAGCATCGGCAAAGATGTGGAGATCCGCCTGTATAAAGCGATCGACAAACAGAAGGAATTTACAGGAACGCTTACGTCCTATGACGCGGATTCCGTGACACTCACGATGGAGGACGGCAGCGAGCGTACATTTGAAAAATCAGGGATTGCTTTGATTCGTTTAGCCTTTGATTTTTAGACGGTAGGAGGAGATAAAATAAAATGAATAAAGAGTTGATTGAGGCAATAAATCTGCTGGAAAAAGAAAACAATATCAGCAAAGATGTTCTTTTAGAAGCGATTGAAAATTCTCTGCTGACAGCATACAAAAACAATTATGGCCGGGCAGATAATGTCAAGGTAAACATCAACCGTGAAACAGGAGATTTTTCCATCGTGGCAGAGCGTGAGGTTGTGGAGACCGTAGAGGATCCGATGACCCAGGTAAGCCTGGCAGAGGCAAAGCTCTTAAACAGCAAGTATGAGCTGGGCGATGTCGTTCAGTTCTCTGTCAATTCCAAGGAGTTTGGACGTATCGCCGTTCAGAACGCGAAGAATGTTATCTTACAGAAACTTCGTGAGGCAGAGCGCAACGCCCTGTATGAGGAGTGGCACTGCAGAGAGAAAGATATCGTAACGGGTATCGTACAGCGCTATGTAGGACGCAACATCAGCATCAACTTAGGCAAGATCGACACGATCCTGAACGAGAGTGAGCAGGTAAAGGGCGAGGTATTCAAACCGACCGAGCGTATCAAACTGTATGTCATCGAAGTAAAAGAGACACAGCGCGACCCGCGTATCACCGTATCCAGAAGCCATCCAGATCTGGTAAAACGCCTTTTTGAGTCTGAGGTTGCCGAGGTCCGAGACGGTACCGTAGAGATCAAGGCGATCGCACGTGAGGCAGGTTCCCGTACGAAGATGGCAGTCAGCTCCAACGACCCGAACGTCGATCCGGTCGGTGCATGTGTCGGCTTAAACGGCGCGCGTGTCAGCGCGGTTGTCAATGAGCTACGCGGTGAGAAGATCGATATCATCAACTGGGATGACAACCCTGCATTCCTGATTGAGAACGCGTTAAGCCCGGCAAAGGTTATCCTGGTTGCAGCAGATGAGGAAGCACGCGAGGCACAGGTGATCGTTCCGGATTACCAGCTTTCCCTGGCAATCGGTAAAGAGGGTCAGAATGCACGCCTGGCAGCCCGCCTGACCGGCTTCAAGATCGATATCAAGAGCGAGACACAGGCAAGAGAGTCCGGTCTTTTAGATGAGCTTGAGAGCGGTTATGAGGAAGGCTTCGAGGGCTACACCGATGACCCGCTGATCAGCGTGGCAGAGGAAGACGCAGCCGAGGCAGCAGAAAATGAGGCGGCTGAGGGCACAGAAGAGTCGGCAGCGGAGCAGGAATAATCCTGACAGATAATGTGCGGGGATGCTGATTTCGGGCGGAACGAGCAGATTTGGCAGAAAGAAAGCAGCAGAACCGGGATTTGACAGAAATGGAAGTGATAGACAGTGGGAGCAAAGAAAGTGCCGCTCAGACAGTGCATCGGATGCGGAGAAATGAAGAGCAAAAAAGAAATGATCCGCGTTTTAAAGACAGCCGACGATACGATCGAGATTGACGCGACAGGCCGTAGGAATGGACGCGGCGCCTACCTCTGTCCTTCGATGGACTGCTGGAAAAAGGCGGTAAAGAGCAAAGGACTGGAGCGGTCGCTCAAGATGGCGATTCCGAAGGAAGTCTATGAGACGCTGGAAAAGGAGATGGAGCAGTTTGGAGAATCGTAAAAAGGTGCTGAATCTTCTGGGACTGGCGACGCGCGCCGGTAAGACGGCAAGCGGCGAGTTCATGACCGAGAAAGCGATCAAGAGTGGAAAAGCGTATCTGGTGATCGTGTCAGAAGAAGCGTCGGATAATACAAAAAAGATGTTTGAAAATTCATGTGCATACTACAAGGTTCCCGTGTACCAGTTCGGCATGAAGGAAGAGCTGGGACACGCGATGGGAAAAGAGATGAGAGCGTCTCTGGCCGTTTTGGATTCCGGTTTTGCAAAGGCGTTAAGAGAGAAGTTAGATGATTAACGCTTTTCTGGGCGGGCTCTTTTAGGAGCTTATGCAGAACGGGAAGGCAGTGCCGGAACGGAGGTAGCAAAACATGAGAGTTAATGAGTTGTCAAAACAGATTGGCAAATCAAATAAAGAAGTTTTAGAGATACTGCAGAAAAATCATTTTGACGTAAAAAGCCATTCTTCCAAGGTGACGGAGGAACAGGCAGAAGCAGTCAGATGTTTCCTTGCAGGAGCAAAGAGACAGACGACAGCGTCAAAGACAGATACAGGAAAGGCGGAAACAAATCGAGTGGAAGATATAAAGAAAGAGCCGTTAGAGGCAGAGAAGAAAGAGGCGGAGAAGACAACTGAGCCGCCGAAAAAGCGGATTGCAGCGGTTTATCGTCCGCAGAACAGCGTACAGAGAGGAAGCCGTCCGGCAGGCAAGGCCAATACAGGAAACGCAGCCAAGACCGGCGCACCGGCAAGCCGTCCGGCAGCAGCAAGTGCAGAGCAGACCGCAGAGCCGGCTAAGAGCGCAGCTCCAGCGGAGAACCGTGATGGACAGAGAAGCGGCTATCAGGGAAACCGCGACGGACAGAGAAGCGGCGGCTATCAGGGAAACCGTGACGGACAGAGAAGCGGCGGCTATCAGGGAAACCGTGACGGACAGAGAAGCGGCGGCTATCAGGGCGGCCGTGATGGTCAGAGAGGCGGACGCGATGGACGCGGCGGTTTAAATATTCCGAAGCCATCCTTCGACAGCCCGGTTGTACAGAAACCGCAGAACAACAAGCAGAATAAGAATAATTACAAGAACGATAAATATAGCAAGATCGACCATGAGGAAGAGATGCACTCCAAGGGAAGAGGCGGAAAGAACGTAAAGAGCGCTGTTCAGCCGCCGCAGAAGAAGGAGGCAAAGGTTGAGGAGATCAAGACAATCACGATCCCGGAGGTAATCACCATCAAGGATCTCGCAGACAAGATGAAACTTCAGCCGTCTGTGATTGTAAAGAAGCTCTTTTTACAGGGCAAGGTTGTCACCATCAATCAGGAAGTAGATTACGAGCAGGCAGAAGAGATCGCGATGGAGTTTGACGTACTCTGTGAGAAAGAGGTCAAGGTTGACGTCATCGAGGAACTTCTGAAAGAGGAAGAAGAGGATGAGAAGGACATGGTAACCCGTCCGCCGGTTGTATGCGTTATGGGCCATGTCGATCATGGTAAAACCTCCCTTCTGGATGCAATCCGCCAGACCAATGTAACTGCAAAAGAGGCAGGCGGTATCACCCAGCACATCGGTGCGTACATGGTAGAGATCAACGGACAGAAGATCACATTCCTCGATACGCCGGGACATGAGGCATTTACCGCAATGCGTATGCGTGGTGCAAAATCCACTGATATTGCAATCCTCGTTGTTGCAGCAGACGACGGTGTTATGCCGCAGACCATCGAGGCGATCAACCATGCGAAGGCAGCAGGTGTTGAGATCATTGTAGCGATCAACAAGATCGATAAGCCGAGTGCCAATATTGAGAAGGTAAAACAGGAGCTTATCGAGTACGAACTGGTTCCGGAGGACTGGGGCGGCAGCACCATCTTCGTTCCGGTATCTGCACATACCAAGGAAGGTATCAAGGAACTGCTTGAGATGATCCTTCTGACCGCAGAGGTCAAAGAGTTAAAGGCAAACCCGAACCGTAATGCGAGAGGTCTTGTCATCGAGGCGGAGCTGGATAAGGGTAAAGGTCCGGTTGCAACCGTCCTGGTACAGAAGGGTACCCTGCATGTCGGTGATCCGATCGCGGCAGGTGCCTGCTACGGCCGTGTCCGTGCGATGATGGACGATAAGGGACGCCGCGTCAAAGAGGCTGGTCCGTCCACTCCGGTCGAGATTCTGGGTCTTAATGACGTGCCGAACGCCGGCGAGGTATTTGTACAGCCGGAGAACGAGAAAGAGGCAAGAAGCTTTGCAGAAACCTTTATCTCTGAGAGCAAGAATAAGTTAATTGAAGATACAAAGATGAAGCTTTCCCTGGACGATCTGTTCTCCCAGATCAAGGCAGGAAATGTAAAGGAACTTCCACTGATCGTCAAGGCAGATGTACAGGGTTCTGTCGAGGCAGTAAAACAGAGCCTGATGAAGCTGTCCAACGAGGAAGTTGTAGTCAAGGTCATCCACGGCGGTGTTGGTGCGATCAACGAGTCCGACGTCAGTCTGGCAGCCGCATCCAACGCGATCATTATTGGTTTCAATGTGCGCCCGGACGCAACCGCGAAGTCCATCGCAGAGCGTGAGAAAGTAGACGTTCGTCTCTACCGCGTCATCTATCAGGCAATCGAGGATGTCGAGGCAGCGATGAAGGGTATGCTTGACCCGATCTACGAGGAGCAGGTAATCGGTCACGCCGTTGTACGTCAGACCTTCAAGGCTTCCGGCGTTGGTACTATCGCTGGTTCCTACGTCCTGGATGGTAAATTCCAGAGAGGCTGCAAGGCACGTATTACCCGTGACGGCGAGCAGATCTTCGATGGTCCGCTGGCATCCTTAAAGCGTTTCAAGGACGACGTGAAGGAAGTTGCTTCCGGATACGAGTGTGGTCTTGTATTTGAGAAGTTCAACGATCTGCAGGAAGACGATATGATCGAAGCATATGCGATGGTAGAGGTTCCGCGCTAGAAAGGCAGAGGGATTCATGCGTAAAAATAGCATTAAAAATACAAGAATTAACAGTGAAGTACAGAGAGAGCTGAGTTCCATCATCAGCCGTGAGCTGAAAGATCCGCGGATTCATCCGATGACAACGGTTGTCTCCGTGGAGGTAACTCCGGATCTCAAGTACTGCAAGGCGTATATCAGCGTGTTAGGCAACGAGGAAGCGGCGAAGGATACGATCCAGGGACTGAAAAGTGCTGTCGGATTTGTCCGCACCCAGCTTGCAAAACGCATTAATTTACGGAATACGCCGGAAATTACATTTATTCTCGATCAGTCGATTGAGTACGGTGTACACATGACCCGCCTGATCGATGAAGTAACTGAAAACCTCAGAGACTCAGAATCGGGAGATGAGGAAGAAAATGAGTAAAAATATCTTAGAGGCGTCACTGGAAGGGGCGGAGCACATCGTACTGCTTGGTCACATCCATCCGGACGGGGACTGTATCGGAACGACTCTGGGACTGCTTAACTATCTGCGGGAGAATTATCCGCAGATAGAGGCAGAACTGTTTCTCGACCATCCGGCTGCTAAATTTTCTTATATGAATGATTTTGAGAAAATTCATACCGAGATTGTGCCGGAAAAACAGTTTGATCTGTGCATTACGCTGGATGCCAGCGACAAAGAGCGTCTGGGTGCCTACGCGGTCTATTTTGACAGCGCCGCCAAGACACTCTGTATCGATCATCACAGAACCAATACAGGATTTGCAGAACAAAATTACATCATTCCGGACGCAAGCTCCTGCAGCGAAGTGTTATACACGCTTCTTGATGAGGCAAAGATCAGCAGGGAGGCGGCAGAGTGTCTCTATACCGGAATTGTGCATGACACAGGTGTATTTAAGTACAATTCAACGACCCGGAAAACGATGGAAATCGCGGGCGCGCTGATGGAAAAAGGCGTGAACGCGGCGAAGATCATCGACGACAGCTTTTACCGCAAGACCTACGCACAGAACCAGATTCTCGGAAAAGCGCTGCTTAGCAGTACACGGATTCTGGATGGAAGATGTATTTTCAGTGTGGTTTCCCAGAAAGAAATGGAGTTTTACGGTGTCGATACGAACGATCTGGATGGCATTATCGATCAGCTCCGGATTACCGAAGGAGTGGAATGTGCCATTTTCATCTATGAAAAGGCGTTCAACGAGTACAAGGTCAGCCTTCGTTCCAACGACTATGTCGATGTGAGCAAGGTGGCGGCGTATTTCGGCGGTGGCGGACACATCCACGCGGCGGGCTGCACGATGCAGGGACATCCGAGGGATGTGATCAACAACCTGACGGGACATATTGAGAAACAGATGGATGCCCGTAGGGAGGAATAGGAGGTTCTGTTGCTGATTGCGCTGCCTGCTTTCAGGTGCACAGCGCATGGACGGTAATAGTTCTGATTTTTTAGGAGATTTTATGTTTCACGGTGTGATAAACATTTATAAAGAACCGGGGTTTACGTCCCACGATGTGGTGGCGAAGCTCCGGGGCATTTTGAGACAGAAAAAGATCGGTCATACGGGTACGCTCGATCCGGCAGCGGAGGGCGTACTCCCTGTATGTCTGGGGAAGGGAACGAAGCTGTGCGACCTTTTGACGGATAAGAGGAAGACGTATCAGGCAGTTCTTTTGCTGGGAACCGAAACCGATACGCAGGATATGACAGGAACGATTCTTTCGGAGAAACCGACGGAACAGCTGACAGAACCGGCAGTCCGCGGGGCGGCGGAGAGCTTTGTTGGTCCATATATGCAGGTACCGCCGATGTATTCGGCGCTCAAGGTCAACGGAAAGAAGCTCTACGAGTTGGCGAGAGCCGGAAAAGAGGTAGAGCGGGCAGCGCGTCCGGTGGAAATCTATGATCTTCAGATAGATGCGGTGGAACTGCCGCGTGTGACGATGACCGTGACCTGTTCCAAGGGAACCTACATCCGTACCCTGTGCCATGACATCGGTGAAAAGCTGGGATGCGGCGGCTGTATGGAAAAACTGATCCGCACCCGCGTCGATCGATTTACGATCGGGGACAGCCTGCGCCTGTCCGAGGTGGAAGCGCTGGCGAAAGCCGGTCAGATCGAGGATAGGATCGTGCCGGTGGATGGAATGTTTGAGGACTGCCCGGCGTATGTATCGGAGAGCGAAGTTCTGGATAAGCTTCTGCAGAATGGAAATCCATTCCCGAAGGGGCTGGGACCGAGAGACGGCTGCTTAGTGCAGATCGGAAGCAGTTTGGCTGAACACCAGGTTTCTGCGGATGGAAACTCAGAGATGGTACTTCCGGATTCTGGAATAATCCGCGTCTATGACAGCGCAAACCAGTTTATCGGTCTCTATGCCTATCAGCCGGAGAAGAAACAATGGAAACCACGTAAGATCTTTCTGGGAGGAGAGTAAGATGCAGTATTTTGCCGGAACCAGAGAATTTCAGATAAAAGAGCCGACTGCGGTCACGATCGGTAAGTTTGACGGTCTTCACAGAGGGCATCAGAAGCTGCTGCGGGAAGTGATGCGGTATCGGGAAAAAGGATATAAACCAGCGGTGTTTACCTTTGAGACGGCACCGGGAACCTTGATCCGGGGAAAGCTGCAGACGATGATCACGACCAACGAGGAGCGCGAGGAGAACCTGCGCGAGGCGGGGGTGGAGTATCTGGTGGAATATCCGTTCAACCAGGAAGTCGCACATATGGACCCGGAACAGTTTGTTGCCGAGATTCTGGTCGGCAAGATGGGCGCAAAGGCGATCGTGTCCGGTCCGGACTGCCATTTTGGCTACCAGCGGAAGGGCGATGCTGAACTGCTTTGGAAACTGGCACCGAAATATGGATATGAGGTGTCGATCGTTGAAAAGGCGATGGACGGCGATCGCGAGATCAGCAGCACCTATATCCGGGAAGAGCTGGCGAAGGGAAATATCCGCAAGGCGAATGAACTGTTGGGATACGAGTACCGGATCAGCGGACAGGTAGTACACGGGGAGCATTTAGGTTCCACCCTAGGTTTTCCGACGGCGAATATCCTGCCAGGAATCCAGAAACATCTTCCGGCGTTCGGGGTATATCTCTCCCGGACGGTGATTGAAGGTGCTTCTTATGGAAGTATCACGAATATTGGAAAAAAACCGACGATTGCCGGAGAACGACCAGCGGGGGCGGAGACATATATCTATGATCTGGATGAAAACCTGTATGGGAAAAAGATAGAGGTTCATTTTTTGGATTTTATGCGGCCGGAGATGAAATTTTCCGGGGTGGATGAGTTGAAGATGCAGGTTTTGAAGGATAAAGAGACCGGGAGAAAAATGCACGGAGCGGAACGATGAGAGTTCAGCTTCGTGCATTTTTTAAATATGATTCAGGTAGGCAGCTGCTTCCTCTGCCGCCAAATGGATATATTCATTCATTGGTAAATTCTGTGTTCCTACTAAAATATGGCGGCAATAGGAGCCTCCACTGACAGGAATCAGGATTTTCTGGGCGCGGCTTTGTCCGATGGCGGCTGCCATGGCGGGGGTGATTTCTCCTAAGAGGGAGTCTGCAATGACGATGCCGATTGGTCCGATGATTAGGTCGGCATCGCGGCAGGCGACGAGAACGGGGTTTTCTCCGGTGGCGCCCATGGCAGCTCCGGCTTTCATCATCGCGGCAGTGGCAGTGGTGTTGGCACCGAGCGCGAGAAGCGGCTGTCCGGGACAGAGTTTATGGATTTCTTCTACGAGGGCGCGCCCCATGCGTCCGCCCTGACCGTCGATGATGACAACTTTTTTCATAATGGATAACCCCTTTCCTTTTCGTAGGATTTTCGTAGGACAAGATAATAAAAAAGAATGTGCCTTGGCACATTCTCGCGCAGGAACGAAAATAAGAGGGTCTAAATCTGCCTTTTGGACAAAATAAACACCCCAGTATATCTTTACTATAATATCATAGAAGATCAAATTTGAAAAGCGAAAAAGATCGATTTTTGTAAAATTTTTTGTTTACAAATAAAGCGCTTTCTATTATAATGCTGATAATGGCTAACTGGGGTCTGGCAGAGCTGCGATTGGCGGAGGCTGTCAGGGTGACGGAAGATCAGACAGACGCGCGTGAAGGCACCGCGGGGGTGCTTGATTTTTAGTTGATCCGGGAGGCCGCTTTTTTAAAGCCAAAAAACAGCAGACAATGAGAGGGAGAAAACATGAGGAGAAATGACATTCACAAAGTATTGATTATCGGTTCCGGTCCAATCATTATCGGACAGGCGTGTGAGTTCGATTATTCGGGAACACAGGCGTGCAAGGCACTGAGAAAACTCGGCTATGAGATTGTGCTGGTCAATTCCAATCCGGCTACGATTATGACGGATCCGGAGACAGCAGATGTGACTTATATTGAGCCGCTGAACGTAGACCGTCTGACTCAGATCATTGAAAAAGAGCGCCCGGATGCGCTGCTCCCGAACCTGGGTGGACAGTCCGGACTGAACCTCTGCTCCGAATTGGCAGCAGCAGGTGTTCTGGATAAATATGATGTTAAAGTAATCGGCGTTCAGGTTGATGCTATCGAGCGTGGTGAGGACCGTATCGAGTTTAAGCATACAATGGAAAGCCTGGGCATCGAGATGGCTAGAAGTGAGGTTGCCTACAGCGTTGAGGATGCACTGGCAATCGCAGATAAACTGGGTTATCCGGTTGTTCTTCGTCCGGCTTACACCATGGGCGGCGAAGGCGGCGGTCTTGTATATAACGTAGAAGAACTGAAGACCGTGTGTGCAAGAGGCCTGCAGGCCAGCATGGTTGGTCAGGTTCTGGTAGAGGAGTCTATCCTTGGATGGGAAGAGCTTGAGCTGGAAGTTGTCCGCGATGCGAAGAACAACATGATCACTGTCTGCTTTATTGAAAATATTGATCCGCTGGGCGTACACACCGGAGATTCTTTCTGTTCTGCTCCGATGTTAACCATTTCGGAAGAAGTACAGAAACGTCTGCAGGAGAAATCCTACAAGATCGTAGAAGCAATCCAGGTAATCGGCGGTACCAACGTACAGTGGGCACACGATCCGAAGACAGACCGTGATATTGTTATCGAGATCAACCCGAGAACCTCCCGTTCGTCCGCACTGGCATCCAAGGCAACTGGTTTCCCGATTGCACTGGTATCAGCGATGCTGGCAACCGGTATGACTCTGGATGAGATTCCATGCGGCAAGAGCGGCACTCTGGATCAGTATGTTCCGTCCGGCGACTATATTGTTATCAAGTTTGCACGCTGGGCATTTGAGAAGTTCAAAGGCGCAGAGGACAAGCTGGGAACCCAGATGAAGGCAGTCGGCGAGGTTATGAGTATCGGAAAGACCTACAAAGAGGCATTCCAGAAGGCGATCCGAAGCCTGGAGAGAGGCCGCTACGGTCTTGGTCATGCGAAAGACTTCGATAAGAAGACAAAAAAAGAACTGCTTGCGATGCTGCATGTTCCGAGCAGCGAACGTCAGTTCATTATGTACGAGGCACTTCGTAAGGGCGCTACCGTAGACGAGCTGTTCGAATTAACCAAGATTAAACATTACTTCATCCAGCAGATGAAAGAACTGGTAGAAGAGGAAGAAAGCCTGATGCAGTATAAGGGCGAGGTTCCGCCGGTTGAGGTTCTCCGCCAGGCGAAGCTGGACGGTTTTGCAGATAAATATTTAAGCGAGCTGTTAGGCGTTACAGAGGAAGAGATCCGCGATGCAAGAACCAAAGAAGGTATCGTAGAAGGCTGGGAGGGCGTACACGTAAGTGCCACACCGGATTCTGCATACTACTTCTCCAGCTATCACATCAAGGATCAGAGTCCGTGCAGCGACAACAAGAAGATCATGATTCTGGGCGGCGGTCCGAACCGTATCGGTCAGGGTATTGAGTTCGACTACTGCTGCGTACATGCAGCTATCGCTCTGAAAGAGCTTGGATTTGAGACAATTATCGTTAACTGCAACCCAGAGACCGTATCTACAGACTATGATACCTCCGATAAACTGTATTTCGAGCCGCTGACTCTGGAAGATGTATTAAGCATCTATCATAAGGAGAAACCGCTGGGAGTTATCGCACAGTTTGGTGGTCAGACACCGCTGAACCTGGCAGCAGACCTGAAGAAATATGGTGTCAATATTCTGGGTACAACTCCGGAAACCATCGACATGGCAGAGGATCGTGACCTGTTCCGTGCGATGATGGATAAACTGCAGATTCCGATGCCGGAGTCAGGCATGGCAGTTACCGTTGATGACGCATTAGAGATTGCGAATAAGATCGGTTACCCGGTTATGGTTCGTCCGTCCTATGTACTTGGCGGCCGCGGCATGGAGGTTGTTCATGACGATGAAGCGATGACCTTCTATATGAGAGCAGCTGTCGGTGTAACTCCGGATCGTCCGATTCTGATTGACCGTTTCCTGCATCATGCAACCGAGTGTGAGGCAGATGCTATCAGCGATGGCGAGAACGTATTTGTTCCGGCTGTTATGGAGCATATCGAGCTGGCAGGTATCCACTCCGGTGACTCCGCTTGTATCCTTCCGTCCAGAAATCTGACCAAGGATCAGGTAGAGACAATCCGTGATTACACAAGCCGTATTGCAAAAGAGATGCACGTTGTAGGTCTGATGAACATGCAGTATGCAATCGAGGACGGCGAAGTGTACGTGCTGGAGGCAAACCCGAGAGCATCCCGTACCGTGCCGCTGGTATCTAAAGTATGCAACATCAAGATGGTAAAACTGGCAACGGATATCATGACTTCCTACTTAACAGGTCGTCCGTCACCGGTTCCGGCACTGAAAGAGAAGAAGATTCCGCACTACGGTGTTAAGATGCCGGTATTCCCGTTCAAGATGTTCCCGGAGGTTGACCCGGTACTTGGACCGGAGATGCGTTCCACCGGTGAGGTTCTTGGTATGTCCACCAGCGTTGGTGAGGCTATCTACAAGGCACAGGAAGCAACCCAGACACGTCTTCCTTCCTCAGGAACTGTCCTCCTGAGTGTCAATGACAAGGATAAGATAGAGCTGATCGAGGTTGCAAGAGGCTTCTACGAGTGTGGCTTTACCCTGATGGGTACAGGCAGAACCTGTGATGTGATGGTAGCAGCAGGACTTCCGGCTGAGAAGGTATGCAAGATCAACGAAGGCCGTCCGAACATTTTAGATAAGATTACCAACGGAGAAGTGGCAATCATTATCAATACCCCGAACGATAAGAAGGGCAGAGGCGATGACAGCTACATCCGTAAGGCAGCTGTAAAGGCGAAGATTCCGTACTTCACCAACATGGCAGCAGCAAAGGCTACCGTACAGGCTCTGAGAAGTATCAAGAAGAACGGACATCTGGAGGTTAAGTCCCTGCAGGAGTTCCATAGCGAGATTCAGTAAATAAAAATAAAAGGGTAAAATCCATTGTTACAGAGTCGTTTCAGTGGAATTTACCGTGACAGTGAATTAATTGAGCTGTTATAGAAAAGAGCGTTTGCCCGGCTGTGAATGCGGGTCTGGCGCTCTTTTAATTGCAGATTAGGAATTTTCTGAACTGAAAATTCCGTATGATATCGTATCGATAGCAGATTTTGCCGATTTGAAATGCGAAGCATCGGTAAAATCCCGTTGATGTGCACGGAATGAGTGAGCAGCAACGAATATGTCAGCTTTGCTGACCAGAATCACGCGCCAAGTCTCACGGACGTTCGACTTGAAATACGAGATGCAGCAGCCATGCGCCCAAAATGATTGAAAGCACATACACCGTGTTTCCGGCAAAAATTCCAAATTTAACAGCGATCTGGGAGTACACAATCTGCGTGGTCGCGTAGTACGGCGTGATATAAAACATATCCGCGTTTCCATACGGATGCGAGGTAACATTGATGATAGTTGCGATGACGCATCCGACCGCAAATACAGCTGTAGACTGCCAGAATCCTTTGGCGGTTGGCAGCACCATGCGGGAAAAGGCGATGAGCAGCCCGATGAAGATCAGAAGGATATGCCAGATAAATCCATGCAGGGTCAGCGTCCAGTACGGGTGCATCAGACCGGACGGATCGACGAACACCATGACGGCACCGAGCAGGTTGTAATTATACATAAAAGTGCAAAAAATACGTTGATATTTATGCGGAACAAAGGGCAGCAGCAGGCAGAGGTACATCGGCAGGCTACAGAGCTGGAATGGAAAATACCACCAGTCGTAGTGCCGGTTGTTTTCTATGTAATAGAGAAAAAGCTGTTTGTAGACCTCGGAAAATGCCAGAAAAACACCGCAGGCAAAGAGCAGATGCAGACGGAACGCTTCGGAGCGCGTCCGCAATTTCCATGCGGCAAAGGCGGCGAGCGGGATGCCGATCAGCATAAATACTAAATGAAAGGGAGACCAGACTGCGGGCGGTGTCATAGACCAGGCAGTTAAGGTAAGTAGACGGGAAATCATAAAAAGCCTTCTTTCGTAATAAAACCTAAGGAATGGTTCCGTATCTTGTGAATCAGGTGCGATTTCTTTGTTCCATGGGAAACTGTGTCCTATGAAACAAAAAACGCGAAGCCGATGCCCAGTACAGAGAAAACGGTACAGAATAGTTATAGTACGAAATATTAGATTTGCCAAGAATTAACAACCAGATCTGTCCGTAATAAGACGATGGGAGATTTACATATTTGCAATTTTTTTCTTTCCAAAGCTGCAAGTTGACAAGCGCCGCCAATTTCCTATATTCTGTAGATATAAGAATCGAGTAAATGATACGGGAGATATACCATGAACCAAAATGAGACCCAATGGGATAGATTTCTGAAAATCCGAACAAGCGGCAGAGATGATTCGCATGCGGATCAATACCGATACCCATACGAACCGACGGCATACGTGGTTCTGGAACGGTTGGCGAACAGCGGATTAATTCGGAAGAATAATACCTTATTGGACTATGGAACCGGCAAGGGAAGAGTCTGTTTTTACTTGTCCTATCAGACAAGGAGTAAAACAATCGGAATCGAATACGATGAACGTATTTATCAGGGGGCAGCAGAAAATAAGGAGACGGCAGTGTCCGGAAACCGTACTTCCTTTATCTTAAGCAGTGCGGAGAACTATGAGCTTCCTCCAGAAGTGGACCGGTGTTATTTTTTCAATCCATTTTCGGTAGAGATATTGCACTCTGTTCTTGCCAGGATATATGAGTCCTATTACGAAAATCCGAGAGAGATACTGCTGTTTTTTTATTATCCATCGGAGGAATATATCAGTTGTCTGATGACGGAGGAACAGCTAATGTTTTATGATGAGATTGACACATCGGATTTGTTTCCGGGCGAGGACAAAAGAGAACGGATTATGATATTTGAGGTGATTTTATGAAGCTTTTATTTAAACAGCGGTTATTTTCGTGGTTTGACAGTTATGATATTTATGATGAGTTTGGCAATACAGTATATGTGGTAAAAGGCCAGTTGTCCTGGGGCCATAAGTTGGTGATATATGATGCAGACGGCAATGAAATTGGAATGGTTGTTCAGCGTGTACTGACATTTCTGCCAAAATTTGAGATATATAAAAAAGGCACCTATATCGGATGCTTGAGTAAAGAATTCTCTTTCCTGATGCCGCATTACAATATTGATTACAATGGCTGGCATATCGACGGTTCGATTATGGAATGGGATTATAATATCCTCGATCAAAGGGGATATTCGGTTGCCAGTGTCAGCAAAGAGCTGTTCCATATGACGGACACGTATGTTATTCAGGTAAATGAGCCGGAATATGCATTGGATGCATTGATGTTTGTGCTGGCGATCGATGCGGAAAAATGTTCGAGGAAGTAAGAAAGGGTGCGTCTGCTTTTGGATACAAGAGCACCGAGGTATTCTTGAATGATTTAATATATTCAGGATAGAAATGTTGATACGAAATGCTGCAGACGGAAATTTATATCTGTATGACATGGTGAACATAAAAAAAGAAACGAGCACCCCGCTTGAGCAATAGCTGTACGGTAACAAACCCATTTCTTGATTATATGATACATTGAACAGTATTAAATGTCAACGAAAAAAAGCATAAGAAATCTCAATGAAAAGCCAGCCAAGCTATTCATCGGAAAGACCATAGAAAAGCCAGGTTCAGATACACCAGTCTTTGGCAGTTGAGTGAAAATAAAATCGCTGTAACCCTTGTATTTGCTGGGGTGCAGCGATTTTTGTTGCTGTTGCAGACTATAGTATTTTTTTCTTCCTTGTCCATTTTTGGAATTGTTCTCATTTTACTGTTCGTTATGAATTGATAATCCGTTCGGAAACCGGAAACATTCTTCGAGCTGTCATCTGCTTTCATTTACTTTCAAAATTTCACCAACCGAATCATCCAGAAGATCCGTACATACGGAGTAAGAAGTGCGGGCATTTGCTTTCGTGTAGGAATGACAAATATAAAAAGACTCTGCGTTTTTTGATTATGCAACTATTAAACTCCCGTGCCAAGAATTAACAACAAGATCTGTCCGTAACTGGAACCGTACAAATTGGAAAAGAATGCATAATCATACAAAACCCTGTAAAAAACAGGAATTCAGGCTTGATTATTTATAAAAATGCGGTATAATGTATTCCTAGATACAGTAATAAAAGTAAGAATATTCGTATTTACTGCATAAAAATACAAAAGCAGCGAATAGAAATGAGGAGGAATTTATTATGAAAAAGAAATTAGCAGCAATCGCTATGGCAACTGCTATGGCAGCATCGTTAGCAGCATGCTCTTCCAAACCGGCAGAGACAACCGCAGCCGCAGAGGAGAATGAGGAGACAACCGCAGAGGCAGCAGAGGGCAGCGAGGCAGCAGAGGCTGGCGACAGCGCATTTGCAGGAAAGACTCTGGTTATGTCCACCAACGCTGAGTTCGCACCGTATGAGTACCACGATGGAAATGATATCGTAGGTATCGACGTAGATATTGCAAACGCTATCTGCGAGGATATGGGAGCATCTCTGGAAATCACCGACGTAGCATTCGATTCTATCATCCCGGAGGTTCAGTCTGGCAAAGCTGATTTCGCAGCAGCAGGCATGACTGTTACCGAGGATCGTCAGACCCAGGTGGATTTCTCTGACACTTACGCAACCGGCGTTCAGTCTGTTATCGTAACCGAGGACAGCGACATCAAATCCCTGGATGATTTAAAGGGCAAACAGATCGGTGTTCAGCAGGGTACCACCGGTGACCTTTACTCCACCGATGATTTCGGCGAGGAGAGTGTACAGAGATTTTCCAAGGGCGCAGATGCAGTACAGGCACTGTCCACTGGCAAGATCGATGCAGTTATCATTGACAACAAACCGGCACAGGTATTTGTAGACGAGAATGACGGCTTAAAGCTTCTGGAAACACCGTACGCAGAAGAAGAGTACGCAATCGCAGTTAAGAAGGGCAATACAGAGCTTCTGGACGCTATCAACGCATCCATCGCAAACCTGAAAGAGTCTGGAAAACTGGACGAGATCGTTGCAAAATACATTACCGCTGAATAATTTGACAGAAAAAGCTACATCTGTTTGATTAAGAAAAAGGTTGCTGCAGAATGAAAAAGATGAAATTCGGCAGCAGCCCTTTTTCGGGTCTATATCATCTTACAAGGAGGAAAACGGATTGGAGAAACTCAAGCAGGCCTTATATTTAAACCTGATCAAGGATGACAGGTGGCAGTATTTGACAGGGGGCCTGAAAAATACCCTGATCATCACGTTATTTGCAACCCTGATCGGCATTGCCCTTGGTCTGCTGATTGCGATTGTCCGTGCGACTCACGACAAAACCGGTAAAATGAAATTTTTAAATGGTGTCTGCCAGGTATATCTGACGGTCATCCGGGGAACGCCGGTTGTCATTCAGTTGATGATTTTCTATTACTGTATTTTTGTATCGCGTGTATTTGCCGGCGTCTTTGTCGGTGTGATCGCGTTTGGTCTTAACTCGGCGGCATATGTAGCGGAGATCTTCCGTTCCGGTATCATGTCGATCGACGAGGGACAGATGGAGGCAGGTCGAAGCCTTGGTTTTAACTATGTCCAGACGATGCGTTATATTATTATGCCGCAGGCGTTTAAAAACGTACTTCCGGCGCTTTGCAATGAGTTTGTTGTTCTTCTGAAAGAGACTTCGGTAGCCGGTTACGTGGCGGTGCAGGATCTGACAAAGGGCGGTGATATCATCCGTTCCAGAACGTATGACGCGTGGACACCGCTTCTGATCGTGGCTGCTGTTTATCTGGCGCTGACGATGATCTTCAACCACTTTGCACAGAATCTGGAAAGGAGCCTGAGAAAGAATGAACGATAACGTACAAAACGGAGAAGTGATAATTGACATCAATGACCTTTCCAAGGCGTTCGGTGATTTAAAGGTCCTGACCAATATTTCCACCCAGATACGCAAGGGGGATGTTGTCTGCGTGATCGGACCATCCGGTTCCGGTAAATCCACATTTCTGCGCTGCATGAACCTGCTGGAAACACCGACCGGCGGACACATCTATTTTGAGGGAACGGATATCACGGATCCGAAGACAAACATTGACAAACTCCGTCAGAAAATGGGAATGGTATTCCAGCAGTTCAACCTGTTCCCGCATATGACGATTCTTGATAATATGACGCTGGCACCGATGAAACTGCTCGGACGCCCGAAGGACGAGGCGGAGACGGAGGCATTGAAACTTCTGGAGCGTGTCGGATTAAAGGAAAAGGCATCCGCCTATCCGGGACAGCTCTCCGGCGGTCAGAAACAGCGTGTGGCGATCGTACGCGCACTGGCAATGCATCCGGATGTGATGCTCTTTGACGAGCCAACCTCTGCGCTTGACCCGGAGATGGTAGGCGAGGTATTAAACGTAATGCGTCAGCTTGCCGAGGAACACATGACGATGGTCGTGGTTACCCATGAGATGGGCTTCGCCCGCGAGGTGGCAACCCGCGTTATGTTCATGGAGGGCGGCAACTTCATCGAAGAAAACGAACCGAAGGAGTTCTTTGAGCATCCAAAGAGCGAAAGATTGAAGGCATTTTTGAGTAAGGTGCTGTAAGGAAATTTAATATTAGGAAAAGTCCGGTAGGGAGAGAATGTCATAGCACATTTTCTTTCTGCCGGGCTTTTTTTATGCCTGTAATATCTTTATGCGTTTTCTATTATCCATCTGGTTCTTCTAACTTCCGTTTTGAAAAATATTTATTTGGAAAGAAAAGTTGTTAAAAAAATTGCAAATATGTAAAACCAAATGAAATTTCCCATCGTCTTATTAGTAGAACAGCAGAAAAGGAGGAAGATTCTGAAAAGAAGGCGGAACAGAATGTTGAGACAAAGCTGGATAGTGGGAAGCAAGAGAAAAAAAGAATGCGGTAGAACGGTCAGTTAAAAACATTAGAACCGATAGCGCTGAGGAAGCACTTCCATATGAGCTCGTGATTGTGGAAGCAGAGAAAAAATAAATCTATAATAAAGGGGAAAGAATTGTGGAAAATGGCAGTTCTTTCCCCTTTTATGGTTTTCACACGCCTGTGCCTACCACGTCACCACCCGGTCAATCACCGTCTGCTGTTCCTGACTCGATTTCATCAGGTAAATCCGGGTTGTTTCGATGCTATCGTGTCCTAACAGATCCGCCAGCAGGGAAATATCGCCGCATTTTTCGATAAAACTCTTGGCAAACCGGTGGCGGAATGCATGCGGATGTACCATTTCCGGTGTCATGTGGTAGGAGAGGGCGATGGTTTTGAGCTGGCTGCGGATGCCGCCTGGAGAGATGGGGGAACTGAAGCGGTTGAGGAAGATGGGACCGTGGGATTTGTGGAGAAAGGAAAGCCATTTGAGGGTATCGGTTCGGAGTGACTGTGGGATGTAGATGCGCCGGACTTTATTTCCTTTGGAATAGATGTCCTTATAGCCGGAGAAAATATCTTCTGCCTGGAACTGAATCACTTCGCTGACCCGGACGCCGGTTGCCGCCATGAAACGGATGAGAAAATAGTAAGTGTACCGTTCATCCCGAAGCAGGCAGCGTTTCAGGTATTCATAATCCGCCTCGCTGATCATGTGATCCAGATAGGTTTTCTGCTGGATTTTTACCATGGGAAGATGCCCGGGATAGAGCTTTTTAAAATCCAGGTAGGCATTCAAAGCCCGGATCCGCTGGTTGATGGTCTGCGGCTTGTAGTGTTCGAGCAGAAAGATTTTGTATAGCTTTAAATTGGGGTAGGTAATGTCACGGTAATAGGTAAAATACTGCCGTACCGCATAAGTGTAAGCGCGGAGTGTCTCATCGGCAAGGTTGCGCGTGAGCAGGTAGCGGGCAAATTCGTCCGCGGCCTTTTGGGCTCTTGCAGGTGCGGCAGCGCGCGTTTGACCGGAAAGGCGTGGAATGGCAGCAGAAGTTTGCCTGGATGAGAGGGGGAGAGTGTGCTTGCTATGAGTAGCGTGTGGAAAAATATGATTTTCTATCATTTGTGGCATAATATGTAGGAACCTTCTTTCTGTATCATTGAGAAACGTCCATTGGCACAGAAAGAAAACTCTGCCGGGGCGTGGAACACGCCGGAACGGATGAAAGGATGAAATGGCAGAGAAATCAATCCGGAATGCTGCTGGACGTTACAAAAGTCAATTATACAGGATTTAAAAGAAAGCGGAGAAAAAAGTGTCTCCGGTGTCTTTATCATACGGATACATTCTTCGCAGGTTCATCGGTTTCACAGTTGAATTTCTTCATTAATTCCATCAGGCGGCACAGGCACTCGTCCATCGATGCCAGTTCTTCCGGGGTGTAAGAGCGCAGCCCAAACAGGGTGGAAGACAGCATTTCCTGCTTCATCTGGTTCATCATCTCACGGCCGGAATCGCAGATGCGGATGTAGACGCGGCGGCGGTTGGCTGTATCATGGATCCGCTCGACCAGACCGCGTTCCTCAAGAACCTTGATCATATGGGAGAGCTGCTGCTTTGTGATACTCAGCTTGTCCGCCAGCTCAGACATGGTATAGTCCTGATCTGCCCAGCTGTCGAGCGCGATCAGGGCAAAAAATGGAAGCGAGTTGACTTTCATATCATGGCTTGGCTGGTAGTGGCATTTCGCCAGGGAGAGAAAGCCGAGTGCAAACTCCAGGAAGTGGATACCGGTGTTTTTTAAAAGATTTGAATTTTTTTTGCCTGGATTCATAGGAAAACCTCCAAATTTAAATATCAAAGTAATAAAATGCGGTCCATTTCACAAACATAAATTGCAAACAAGGAAACATCAATTTACTTGTACTCTAGCACATCCAGACAAAAAGGTCAACAAATATAAAAAGTAAATAAATATTTACTATTATGGATTGACAAATAACAAAGAATGCTGTATATGTTAATGTATCACGAAACGATGTGACAGAAACACAGAAACCATCTGTCACAGACTCACAATAAGGAGAACAATCTATGGTAGAGAACACGAACGGCGGCGGAAAGCAGCCGCCCAGAAAATCATTTTTATATTATTATGGATTGGTTATGCTGATTGTCATGCTGTTAAATATTTTCCTCTTTCCATCTATGATGGATCGGACGCAGCAGGTGCGGTTTGACCAGTTCAGCGATCAGTTGAAGGAAGATAATGTCGATGAAGTGTATGTGACGACGAACAATGAGATCGTTTATACGCTAAAAAATGACAATAAAAACACAGCGTGGAATGTCACCTATAAAACCGGCGAGATTCCGGGTGTCAACCTGTATGATCTGCTGGATGGTAAGGATGTGAAATACAGTGCGGAGATCAACACACAGGCGTCACCGCTGCTGAATTTCCTGCTGACCTGGATCCTGCCGCTGGTTCTCTTTGTGGGAATCGGACAGCTCATGGGACGTTCGTTGATGAAACGGATGGGTGGCGGACCTGGCAACGCAATGACGTTTGGCAAGTCGAATGCGAAGATTTATGCAGAATCCGAGACGGGTATCACATTTGCAGATGTGGCTGGCGAGGAAGAGGCGAAGGATGCATTAAAAGAGATTGTCGATTTCCTGCATAAGCCGGAAAAATACTCGGAGATCGGTGCGGTGCTGCCGAAGGGCGCCCTGTTAGTCGGACCTCCAGGAACCGGTAAAACGATGCTGGCGAAGGCCGTTGCCGGGGAAGCACACGTTCCGTTCTTCTCGATCTCCGGTTCGGAATTTGTTGAGATGTTTGTCGGCATGGGTGCGGCGAAGGTGCGTGATTTATTTAAACAGGCCAATGAAAAAGCGCCGTGTATCGTATTTATCGACGAGATCGATACGATTGGTAAGAAGCGTGACGGCGCCGGCATGGGCGGCAATGACGAGCGCGAGCAGACGCTGAACCAGCTTCTGACTGAGATGGATGGTTTTGACGGCAAGAAGGGTGTTGTCATTCTGGCGGCGACCAACCGTCCGGAATCCCTCGATCCGGCGTTGCTTCGTCCGGGACGTTTTGACCGCCGGATTCCGGTAGAGCTGCCGGATCTGAAAGGCCGTGAGGCAATTCTGAAAGTCCATGGCAAAAAGGTTAAAGTGGATGAGAGTGTGGATTACAATGAGATCGCCCGTGCCACCAACGGTGCGAGCGGCGCGGAGCTGGCAAACATTGTCAATGAGGCGGCGCTGCGGGCAGTCCGGATGGGACGAAAGACCGTGTCCCAGCAGGATCTGGAAGAGAGTGTCGAGACGGTTATTGCCGGATATCAGAAGAAGGATGCCGGTGTTTCCGGGGATGAGAAGAAGATTGTCTCCTACCATGAGATCGGTCATGCGCTGGTAGCGGCGCTGCAGACGCACTCGGCTCCGGTCCACAAGATCACGATTGTGCCGCGAACCTCTGGGGCACTCGGATATACGATGCAGGTGGAGGCGGATCAGCGCTTCCTGATGAGCAGGGAAGAGGCGTTCAACAAGATCGTGACACTGACCGGCGGCCGTGCGGCGGAGGAGCTGATCTTCCATTCTATCACGACAGGGGCTTCGAATGATATCGAACAGGCAACCAAGATCGCCCGTGCGATGGTGACGCGTTACGGCATGAGTGACCATTTCGGCATGGTAGCGCTCGAGACGGTCAACAACGCCTACTTAGGCGGCGATACTTCCCTGGCTTGTTCGGCAGAGACGGCGGCGAGGGTCGATGAGGAAGTGATTGCGCTGGTAAAGAGCGCGTATGAGAAAGCGAAAGCTATTCTTTCCGGGCATGAGGATAAGCTTCATGAGCTGGCAGACTATCTTCTGGATAAGGAGACGATCACCGGTGAGGAGTTTATGAAGATTCTGGAAGAGAAGAAAGAAGATGGCGAGGCAGAGGCTTAAAACAGAGCCGTGTATTATAAGGTGGACGGTTACGTGTTTGCCGAAGTTATAAGAGAAATCAGTTACAGTGAGCTGAGCAGGTATCAGGCATTTTGAAAGGAAATGTCTGGTGCCTGTTTTTGTGTTATCTGCGTCGAAAAAAGATGCTGGCAGCTGATTCCTCCGGTGTTCCCTTCCTGCATATCGGGGGATTACAGGAGGAAAACAGAAATAAGTAAAACTTATGAAAAGAAATTAATAAATATCACAGTAAAAATCAGGCAAATTCCTTGAAAATCGTCTGTAAATATGCAATAATATCTCCTGTATCGATCCAAATTTTCGGGAATGCGGTTTTATTTTCGGATTTCAGGTTCCGCGAGGGAATTCTGACAAACGATGAGAAAGGGAAAGAACCGCATTCGCAGGCATTCTTAGGAGGAAATGTTATGAGAAAAGTAGTAAGCGTGTTACTGAGCGCTGCCATGGCGCTGTCCCTGTGTGCAGGCTGTTCTTCTTCGTCTTCTGATACAGCAGATACGAAGGCAGCGGAGGAAAAGGGAGCTGACGCGGCAGACACAGAAGCAGGCGAGGCAGCAGAGGGCGTGATGCCGGCAGTTGCTAAAGAGGATCTGAAGGTCGGAGTGATTCATATTGGAAATCCGGCGGATGGTTCCGGTTACAGCTATACGCATGATCAGGGTATCGTAGCGATGCAGAAAGCCGTTGGTCTGGAGGATGATCAGATTATCCGCAAGAACAACGTAGCGGACGATGATCAGACTGCCATCGAGACAGCAATGCGCGAGTGTGTCGAGGAAGGATGCCAGATTATCTTCGCGACAAGCTGGGGCTACATGGATGCATGCGAGGCACTGGCAGAAGAATATCCGGACGTTATCTTCTCCCATGCAACCGGCTACAAATCCAACGGTGTGAACTTTAACAATTATTTTGGACGGATTTATCAGTCTCGTTACCTCACTGGTATCGCGGCTGGTTTAAAGACAGAGAGCAATAAGATCGGTTATGTCGGCGCCTGGGGCAAGGACAATGCCGAGGTTACCGGCGGATGTGACGCATTTGCAATGGGTGTATATTCTGTAAACCCGGATGCAACCGTTTACATCAAGACCACCAACAGCTGGTACGATCCGGAAGGTGAGAAACAGGCAGCCGTAGCCCTGATCAACGAGGGCTGTGATGTCATTGGACAGCACTGCGATACACCGAACCCGCAGCTGGCAGCTGAGGAAGCTGGCGTATTTGGTGTTGGTTACAACTCTGATATGAGCAAGGATGCTCCGAAGGCAGTTCTGACCTCCACCGTTTGGAACTGGGGCGCTTACTATACCAAAGCTGTACAGGATCTGATTGATGGTACATGGACAGGCGAGAACTACTTCGGCGGTCTGGAGGAAGGTCTGGTAGACATTTCCCCGTTATCTGACCTGTGCGTAGATGGTACGCAGGAGAAGATCGATGAGGCACGTGCGAAGATCGAGTCTGGCGACTGGGATGTATTTGATGGCGTGATCGAGTGCAACGACGGAACCACCGTTGGCACCGAGGGCGAGCATATGTCTGATGCAGATATCACAGGCAATATTCACTGGTACTTCAAGAACATCGTAGAGAAATAATCACGGAATTATATACCTGGAAGCGATGCTGAAACAGGTTCGGAAACACTTCCGGGTGTTGCAGATTTCAAGAGTATATAACAGATAAAAGGAGGCAGCTTCAAATGGATCCACTTTCATTTGCGGCACCTCTTTTTTCTTTTTTAGGAAATTGATAAAAAATTGGTTAAATATTCATTTGAGGTGACGATATGACAGAACAGTATGCCATTGAGTGTAGGCAGATCACGAAAGCATTCGGAAGCGTCGTGGCGAACGATAAGATTGATCTGACCGTCCGGTACGGCGAGATTATGGCACTTTTGGGAGAAAATGGTTCCGGTAAGACAACGCTCATGAACATGCTTTCCGGTATCTACCACCCAGATGCCGGTTCGATTCTGGTTGGAGGAAAAGAAGTCTCCATAAATTCGCCGGTAGATTCGAGAAATTTAGGAATAGGTATGATTCATCAGCATTTCAAACTGGTGGATGTGTTCAGTGCGATGGATAATATCGTGCTGGGAACCAAGGGAAAACGGCTGGGAAGAAAGGCGTTGCGGGAAAAAATTGAAGCGCTTGGACAGTCATTTGGACTTGAAATTGAACCGGAGAAAAAGGTCTACGACATGTCGGTCAGCGAGAAGCAGACGGTCGAGATCCTGAAGGTATTATATAGAGGCGCCCAGATCCTGATTCTGGACGAGCCGACGGCAGTCCTGACGCCGCAGGAGACGGAGCGGCTGTTTAAAATCCTGCGCCGGATGCGGGAACAGGGCTGTGCGATTATTATTATTACCCATAAATTAAATGAGGTCCTTTCTATCAGTGACCGTGTCACGATTCTGCGAAAAGGAAAGAGCATCGAGACGGTAGAAACCGCCGGATGTGATGAGAAGAAACTTACGGAGCTTATGGTTGGACGACCAATCAGCCTGAATATCGAGCGCCCGGAGATGGAGAAGAGAGAGACTATTTTGAAGATTGTCGATCTGACCGTCGATAAGAGTGACGGCGGCGTGGCGCTGGATGATATTTCTTTTGAGATTAAAACAGGCGAGATTCTGGGCGTTGCCGGTGTTGCCGGAAGCGGTCAGAAAGAACTCTGCGAGACGCTGACCGGGTTGATGGACGCGAAAAAGGGCGCTATTTTGTACCGTAAGGAAAATATCATCGGTAAGACTCCGGCGGAGATCATCCGCCTCGGAATCAGTATGAGTTTCGTGCCGGAGGATCGTCTCGGCATGGGACTGGTTGCTTCAATGGGGATGGTTGATAATATGCTGCTCAAGTCCTATTCGGAAGGGAAAGGATTGTTTGTAGACCGGAAACCGGCGAGGGAGATGGCAGAACGCCTGATCGGAGAACTGGGAATCGTGACGCCGGGCGTTGATACGCCGGTGCGTATGATGTCGGGGGGCAATGTCCAGAAGGTACTTTTGGGACGTGAGATTGAGTCGAGCCCGCAGGTGCTGATCACGGCTTACCCGGTGCGAGGGCTTGATATTAATTCTTCCTATCTGATTTACGACCTCCTGAACCAGCAGAAGAAAAAGGGCGTGGCGGTTGTCTATATCGGCGAGGATCTGGATGTGCTTCTGGAGCTTTCAGACCGGATCATGGTACTCTGCCATGGAAAGATCACGGGTATTGTGGATGCGAAGAAGCTCACGAAAGAACAGCTGGGACTGATGATGACCGGTACCGAAGCGGGCGAGCTGGGGCTGGATAAGAGTATGGCATCCGAAAAGAAGGAGGAACAGGCATGAAAGAACCGTGGATCCGCGTTGTAAAAAAGGCGGAACTTGGAAAAAGAGAAACATTGATCCTCCGTCTGGAGGCGATCGTGCTGGCTCTGGTGGCAGGCGGATTCTTTATCCTGCTGATTGGGCAGAATCCATTTGTCATTTATCAGACGATTGTAACCGGAGCGCTGCGAAGCGAGATGGCGATACAGGCAACGGTCAAAATCATGATTCCGCTTTTAATTGCGTCGCTGGGCGTGACGCTGGCATTTAAAATGAAATTCTGGAACATCGGAGCCGAGGGACAGATCATTATGGGCGGTATTTTTGCCTCGTATTTTGCACTGTTCCATGCGAACTGGAATCACTGGCTGCTGGTGATCGTGATGTTTCTGGCAGGCGCGATCGGCGGAGGTCTGTGGGGACTCATTCCGGCGTGGTTTAAGACCCGGTATGATACGAACGAGACGCTGTTTACGCTGATGTTAAACTATATCGCGCTGAATGTCATCGTATTTTTGAGAGAGGGCGCATGGCGTGACCCAGGTTCCCAGGGATATGCGAAGATTGCCCGTTTCAATAAGAATGCGGCGCTCGATAAGGTGTTCGGCATCCAGTTCGGCTGGGTGATTGCGCTGATTCTTGTGGTAGTGATAGCGGTTTACTTAAATCGTTCCAAGCAGGGATATGAGATCAGCGTCGTGGGAGAGAGCCAGGAGACAGCCCGCTATGCCGGCATGAATGTAAAAAAAGTGGTTCTGCGGACGATGTTTCTGTCCGGCGCTGTCTGCGGCATCGGCGGCATGGTGCAGGCGACCGGTTCGGATGTCACGCTGACGACGGCAGTTGCCGGAGGTGTCGGATTTACGGCGATCATCGTGGCATGGCTGGCACAGTTGAATCCGCCGGTGATTCTGCTGGTTACCTTTTTGTTCAGCGTGCTGGAAAAAGGAAGCAGCGTAGTTCAGTCTTCATTCGGATTGTCCTCGGACTGCGCGGATGTGCTGCAGGGAATCATACTGTTCTTCATTCTGGGATGTGAACTGTTTATACGGTATCAATTTGTATTTCGCGGAAAAGGAGGTACACGCGCATGAGCAGCGAGATCGTAATTAAATTTCTGGTGGCGGCTGTATTGGCGGGTACGCCTTTCCTGTTTGGCACGGTTGGCGAAATTTTGAGTGAGAAGGTCGGACACCTGAATCTGGGCGTCGAGGGCATGATGTCGATTGGCGCGTGCGCCGGATTCATGGTCGGCTATCAGACGGATAACTTTGTTGCGGCGCTGTTAGCTGCGGCGGTGGCTGGAATGCTGTCGGCATTGATTTACGGTGTTTTGACTGTCACATTTATGGCAAATCAGAATGTAACGGGATTGACCCTGACGATTTTCGGCGTCGGATTAGCCAATTTTATCGGCGTCTTTATGCTGGAAAAATCAGAGAACGGCACCCTGAAACTTCCGGATGCGGTGACGGCACAGATGCGTAACATCCACATCCCGGGACTCAGCGATCTGCCGGTGGTCGGAGAATTATTATTCTCCTATAACCCGTTCGTTTATCTTGGAATCATCATCGCGATTGTGGCGAGTTTCTACTTATATAAAACACAGGTTGGTTTAAATGTGCAGGCGATCGGAGAAAATCCGGGCGCAGCAGATGCGGCAGGTATCGAAGTTACAAAGTGGAGATACATTAATATCCTGCTATCCGGTGCGATCTGCGGTATCGGCGGCGCATATTGCTCGATGATCATCAACGGCGGCGTGTGGCTGCGCGACAGCGTCGGCGGTCTTGGCTGGATTTCCGTTGCCCTCGTTATCTTCGCGGCGTGGAAACCGATCAATGTTATTTACGGTTCCTTTATTTTCGGGGCGCTGCGCGTGCTGAAATACTATGTGCCGAAAAATACGTATGCAATTCCGACGGCATTTTTCGATGCACTTCCATTCATTATCACTGCCCTCGTGCTGGTGATCGCATCTATGCGTAAGAATAAGGGTGCACATATTCCGGCGCATCTGGGTGAGAATTATTTCCGGGAGGAACGGTAGAAAAAATGAAGGGGAGCTTATAAGATTTGTGGGAGAACTACAAAAAATAGTCACATGAAAGAATAAGGGAAGCCATTGATAGGTGATGTCAGATGGCGGCTTGAGATGATAAGACGACATCAGAAATGATATAGAAATAATAGAAAAGACGGTTGTTTGTCAAAGATTTTAAAGGGATAGAACAGAAAGATCGGACGAAAAGCGTCTTTTTCTGTTTGAAATGGAAGGAAAGGTTATAAAACGATGTGGCAGGTTCGGAAATTCAGAAGATAAAAGGAAGAATTTGAAAAATGAATTTCGGACATAGAAAGGCTGATGGGAGGAAAATCTATGATTGCATCGAAACAGATTGCAGAAAATTATGTGGAGACGGGCAGAAAAAAGGCGGAACTTCCGGTGTCTCATATGCTGATACTCGGCTTTTTCGCCGGAATGTTCATCGCGCTGGCAGGCGCAGGGGCGTCGGTTGCCTCGGCAGCAATGACAAATGCCTCGGCATCGCGGATTGCTTCGGCACTCGTATTCCCGGCAGGATTGGCGCTGGTGGTCTGCACCGGGGCGGAACTTTTCACTGGGAACTGCCTGATGACGATCTCGGCGCTGCAGAAACGGATTTCCGTGGGCGGACTGTTTAAAAATCTTCTGTTTGTCTATCTGGGAAATCTGATTGGCGCGATCTTTGTGGCGGTTTTATTTGTCTACGGGCATATTCCAAGCCTGTACGGCGGCGATCTGGCGCAGGTTCTTCTGAATACAGCCGTTTCCAAGGTGACCCTGACTCTGCCGGAGGTGCTGTGCCGTGCGGTTCTCTGTAATGTGCTGGTTTGTATTGCAGTCTGGGCGGCGATGAGCTCCGAGCAGGTATCTGGCAAAATTCTGGCGCTTTATCCGCCGGTGGCGATTTTCATTCTCTGCGGCTTCGAGCATTGCATCGCCAATATGTTTTACATCCCGGCGGGGCTGATGATCATGGGCGAGTACGGTCTGACAGCGGAAGGGCTGACGATCGGAACCTTTATTCTCAATAATCTGATTCCGGCTACGATCGGAAATATGATCGGCGGGATGCTGGTAATTGGAGGCGGGTACTGGCTGGTGTATCTTCGGGGGACGAAAAAACGTGAAATAAAATGAATGCGTGAAAAAATGAAATAGGGCGAAAGGGTATTTTTGTCTGGTCTCCATGTTAGGTTTGGAGTTGGGCGGAGGTGCCCTTTTTGTATTAGAATTGATGAAAAGTTTGACTTCTATTCCCAAGGAATATCTATGTTTAGCTGATTCAATTTTATCAAACAGAACAAATGTTTGCAAAGACTTTTGGAATGTGTTATACTAAGCATAATTACAGGGAAGACTGTGACTATAATGACTATAAAATAAGTCAGCAGCGACATGATAAAACAGAGCAGAGTCAATGATAATTGAGGTACAGATATGGCGAAGCAATATATAAAGATACGAGGTGCCAATGAGCACAATCTGAAAAACATTTCCATTGATATTCCGAGAAATGAGCTGGTCGTCCTGACCGGACTTTCTGGTTCGGGTAAATCATCTCTGGCATTTGACACGATCTATGCCGAAGGGCAGCGGCGGTATATGGAGTCCCTGTCGTCCTATGCGCGTCAGTTCTTAGGTCAGATGGAAAAGCCGGATGTCGAGAGCATCGAGGGCTTGTCCCCGGCGATCTCTATCGACCAGAAATCGACGAACCGGAATCCGCGTTCGACGGTCGGCACAGTGACGGAGATCTATGATTATATGCGTCTATTGTACGCACGGATCGGTATTCCGCATTGCCCGAAGTGCGGTCGTGAGATCCGCCGTCAGACGGTCGATCAGATGGTTGACCAGATCATGGCGCTGCCAGAGCGCACAAAGATCCAGCTTCTTGCCCCGGTCGTGCGCGGTCGGAAAGGACGCCACGAGAAAGTGCTGGAGCAGGCAAAGAAGAGCGGCTATGTCCGTGTGCGGGTGGACGGCAGCTTATACGAGCTTTCCGAGGAGATCACGCTGGATAAAAATATCAAGCACAATATTGAGATTGTGGTCGATCGCCTGGTGGTCAAGCCGGGGATTGAGAAACGCCTTTCGGATTCGATTGAAACGGTCATGGGTCTCTCCAATGGTCTGATGCTGACCGATACGGCGGTGCGGGATGAAAATGGCGAAGAAAAGCACGATACCCTGACGTTCAGCCAGAATTTTTCCTGCCCGGACTGCGGTATCAGCGTGGATGAGGTCGAGCCGCGCAGCTTCTCTTTCAACAACCCATTTGGTGCGTGCCCGGACTGCTTCGGTCTGGGATATAAGATGGAGTTTGACGAGGATCTGATGATTCCAGACAAGACCCTGAGCATCAATCAGGGTGCGATCACGGCGATGGGATGGCAGTCCTGCACGGACAAAACGAGCTTTTCCGGCGCGATCTTAAATGCATTGGCAAAAGAATACGATTTCAGTCTGGATACCCCGTTTGAAGATTATCCGAAGGAGATCCATGATATTTTAATTTACGGAACCGGCGGCAAGGTTGTGAAGGTGTATTACCGTGGACAGCGTGGCGAGGGAATTTATGATATTGCCTTTGAGGGGCTGATTCAGAGCATGAACCGCAAATACCGCGAGACGTTCTCTGATTCAATGAAGGCGGAATATGAGACATTTATGCGGATCACGCCGTGTCCAGCCTGCAAGGGGCAGCGATTAAAGAAGGAATCTCTGGCAGTCACGGTTGGTGGGAAAAATATTTTCGAGGCGACCGATATGTCGATCGTCAAATTCCGCGAATTTATCGATGCGCTGGAGTTGACGCCGATGCAGCAGGCGATTGGTGCGCCGATTTTGAAAGAGATTCGGGCGAGGATCAGCTTCCTTATCAATGTCGGTCTGGAATACCTTTCCCTGTCGCGTGCGACTGGCACGTTGTCCGGCGGCGAGGCGCAGCGAATCCGCCTGGCAACCCAGATCGGCTCCGGTCTGGTCGGTGTGGCATATATTCTGGACGAGCCGAGTATCGGACTTCACCAGCGGGACAACGACAAGCTTCTGGATACCCTGAAACACCTGCGGGATCTGGGAAATTCAGTTCTGGTGGTTGAGCATGACGAGGATACGATGCGCGCGGCAGACTGTATCGTGGACATCGGTCCGGGCGCGGGCGAACACGGCGGCGAGGTCGTGGCGATCGGCACAGCGGAAGAGATTATGAAAAATGAAAAATCGATCACCGGCGCATATTTGAGCGGGCGCATTCAGATTCCGGTGCCGTCCGAGCGGAGAAAACCGGCTGGCTGGCTGACGGTAAAAGGCGCAGCGGAAAATAATCTTAAAAATATCGACGTCAAATTCCCGCTGGGCGTGATGACCTGCGTCACCGGCGTTTCCGGTTCGGGAAAGAGCTCACTTGTCAATGAGATTCTTTATAAAGCGCTGGCAAAGAAGCTGAACCGAGCACATACGATTCCGGGAAAACATAAATCCATCGAGGGCGTCGAGCAGCTCGATAAGATTATCGCGATCGACCAGTCTCCGATCGGGCGGACGCCGCGTTCCAATCCGGCAACCTATACGGGGGCATTTGATCTGATCCGGGATCTGTTTGCGGCATCTACGGATGCCAAGGCAAAAGGCTACAATAAAGGACGTTTCAGCTTCAATAAAAAAGGCGGGCGCTGTGAGGCGTGCTCCGGCGACGGTATCATCAAGATCGAGATGCATTTCCTGCCGGATATCTATGTGCCGTGTGAGGTCTGCGGCGGCAAGCGCTATAACCGGGAAACGCTGGAGGTCAAATATAAAGGGAAAAGCATCTATGATGTCCTCAATATGACGGTTGAGGAGGCGATGAAATTCTTCGAAAATGTGCCGTCCATACACCGGAAGATTGCGACACTCTACGATGTAGGACTTTCCTATATCCGCCTGGGACAGCCGTCCACCGAGCTGTCCGGCGGTGAGGCACAGCGAATTAAGCTGGCGACGGAGCTGAGCAAGCGTGGAACCGGCAAGACGATCTATATTCTGGACGAACCGACTACGGGACTTCATTTTGCCGACGTACACCGTCTGATTGAGATATTAAGACGTTTGTCGGATGGTGGAAATACCGTGGTTGTCATTGAGCATAACCTGGATGTCATCAAAACTGCTGACTACCTGATCGACATCGGACCGGAAGGCGGCGAGGGCGGCGGAACCGTGATTGCGAAAGGAACACCGGAAGAGGTGGCAGCGACGCCGGGATCGTATACGGGGAAGTATGTGAAGAAATATTTAAATGTTTAGGACAATAAGCAGGAATCCTCGGCAATTCAATTACCGAGATGAAAGCGCAGGGTGTGCATATCTGCACAATGCAAATAGTATAATAATTTTCATCCTTTGCTCTCAGTTGAGAAGCCCCACCTCTTTAGGTGGCGAGTAATAACAAATTTGTCTCAGTGGGAGTTAGGTCTCCGATTGAGATAAACGCTCCGCGAGGATGCGCAGTGATTCTGCATAGAATATGCATTTTTACTTGCGGATAGGAATTTTCTGCACTGAAAATTCCGTACGATATCATACTGGTAGCGGATTTTGCCGATGCTTCGCTGACCAGAATCACGCGCCAAGTCTCACGGATGTTCGACTTGAATTGAATCGAAAAGCATTTTTCTGAAAAAAGTGCCTGAAAATACCGTAAAAATGGCTTGTCTTTAATTGCCGGGTATTTTATAATAAAAGTTACAGGAATTGACAGGAAGAGAACGTGGTATAGCTGCTGAACAGATTGCGACCGGTTATTTTTCGATTGGCGGCGATGGGGCTGGAACGGAGTGATTACCTGCGGTAGCAGTATGACTGTTACAGTTCACATGTTGTGCAAGCGTGTGACCATAAATCCTGGAAGTTGATTCGAAGCTACAAGTTGATGAAGTACGGATCGCAGCATAAAATTATAGGAGGAATACTCGTGGAGAAAGAGATGATCATTGTACTGGACTTTGGCGGACAGTACAATCAGTTGATTGCCAGAAGAGTAAGAGAGTGTAACGTATATTGTGAGGTTCATCCTTACACCCTGCCGCTGGAAAAAATCAAAGAGATGAACCCGAAGGGTATCATTTTCACCGGCGGACCGAACAGTGTATACAAGGAGGAATCTCCGAGATGTTCAAAGGAAATCTTTGATCTGGGAATCCCGGTACTGGGTATTTGCTATGGCGCACAGCTGATGTCCTACCTGTTAGGTGGCGAGGTTGCCACAGCACCGGTCAGCGAATACGGAAAGACTGAGGTAGAGGTAGACACAACATCTAAGCTGTATGAGGGTGTATCCCCGAAGACCATATGCTGGATGAGCCATACCGACTATATTTCCAAGATGCCGGAAGGTTTCCGTGTGACAGCCCATACTCCGGTCTGCCCGATTGCAGGTATGGAAAATGAAGAAAAAGGCTGGTACGGCATCCAGGCACATCCGGAGGTACTTCATACACAGGAAGGCTCCAAGATGCTGCATAACTTCGTATACGGTGTCTGCCATTGTGCAGGTGACTGGAAGATGGATGCGTTCGTAGAGAAATCCATCGAAGAAATCCGTAAAAAAGTAGGAAATGGTCGTGCCCTTCTGGCTCTGTCCGGCGGTGTAGACTCTTCCGTAGCAGGCGTCCTGATGGCGAAAGCGATCGGCGACCAGCTGACCTGCGTATTCGTCGATCACGGTCTGCTTCGTAAAAACGAGGGTGACGAGGTAGAGGCAGTATTTGGTCCGAACGGTCCGTACAAGCTGAACTTCATCCGTGTCAATGCACAGCAGCGTTTCTACGACAAGCTGGCAGGTGTAACCGATCCGGAGCGCAAGCGTAAGATCATCGGCGAAGAGTTCATCCGCGTATTTGAGGAAGAAGCAAAGAAGATTGGCAAAGTAGATTACTTCGTACAGGGTACGATTTACCCGGATGTGATTGAGTCCGGTCTTGGAAAATCCGCTGTTATCAAGTCCCACCACAACGTAGGCGGACTTCCGGAACACGTAGATTTCAAGGAGATCATCGAGCCGCTGCGTATGCTGTTTAAAGATGAGGTCCGCCGCGCCGGTCTGGAGCTTGGTATTCCGGAAAATCTGGTATACCGTCAGCCGTTCCCGGGTCCGGGACTTGGCGTTCGTATCATCGGTGAGGTAACCGCAGAGAAGGTACGCATCGTACAGGATGCAGACGCTATCTACCGCGAGGAGATCGCAAAAGCAGGTATCGATCGCACACTCGGTCAGTACTTCGCAGCCCTGACCAATATGCGTTCCGTAGGCTGCATGGGCGATGTCAGAACCTATGACTATGCCATCGCACTTCGTGCCGTCCTCACATCCGACTTCATGACCGCAGAATCCGCAGAACTTCCGTGGGAAGTACTTGGAAAAGTCACAAGCCGAATTGTCAATGAGGTAAAAGGTGTAAACCGCGTACTGTATGATTGTACGGGGAAACCGCCGGCTACGATTGAATTTGAATAAATCGAGTTGCTTAAAAAAGCCAGTGTTTATGCGGGTTTCAGCGATTTCGATTAGTCTTTTGATAACAAATTGATAACAGTCATAGCAAGTGCCATTATTCTTGTTATCCAGTGGTTTATGGGTAACGGAACAATTAACAGGTGGCTTGCAGACTAAAGTTCGGAGCTTGGCTCTGAACAAATTCCATATTATAAACTAAGCCCTTAGCTGTGGTTAATAACCATAGTTAAGGGCTTTTTTGTCGTTGCCAAAGCATCTGTAGGGAGCTGCCAGTGGCAGGTCCTGTAGGTGCTTATTTATCTTTCAAGTGGTCTTTGAATGCTTCCACGAGAGCGTCACTTAATTCCTGTGATGGAACTTTTGCCCAACGCTGTGTGGTGTCGAACTCTGGATAATGGTAACGCCAGTTATCGTATTCTTCTCTGTTGATTTCTTCGGAAGATAGCTTGTCTGCCTGTTCTTTCCAAGCATACAGCATTTTGAGGAGTTCATATGCTTCTCTGCCTTTGTCCTTGTTGACCTTTAAGCATACCTCTCCGTCTGCTTCACTGACAGTAAGACCGTAAATATCTTCAAGGGTAAACAGAGTGTGCATAAGACCGATATAGCTGTCTATGTCAGGAACATCAAGAGCCTGTGGAGAAACATCAAGCACCTGTGCCAATGCATTTGTAAGGTCTGCTTTCGGTTTGCGTGTACCAGTTTCGTACTGTGCCAAACGCACATCAGCACTCTTTTCTGGAAAACCGATTGCTGTACCGAGATACTTTTGTGTCATACCACGCATTAGTCTGAAAAAATGTATTCTTTCGCTGATAGCCATAATGATACGCTCCTTTTATATTTAGTGAAATAAGTATAGCAGAAATGTTTAGTGGAAGTCAAGAAAAACCGAAACAAAAATGTTTAATATTTTCTTTGCAACCACTTGACAATAGCAAATATGTTTAGTAAAATAAATTACGAATTAAACAAATATGCTTAATGCGACAACTGAATGACCGTCCGAAAAGCCAAACCGCCAAGACCTCGTCGGAGCAAGTTCCGTATCGTTCGCTTGTGTGCAAGCACAAAAGCTCATTCGCTGCACTGCTCCTCCTCTTCCCCAAAAGTCTCCGACTTTTCGGGAACCCCTATACGAGCGAGCGCCTGATGTACTGCGGTGCATTGGGACAGCACAGCGCCTGCCGACAAGCAGGAGTGCCTGTTGGAACTTTAACACGGAGAAAGCGGCAAGCAAAAAATTATTTTAAGAAAGGAAGAAAAAGGATATGGAAAACAGATTTATCCGAGCCGAAGATGTGGCTCAGGAACTAAACGTATCAAAACCTTATGCATATAAACTCATCAGACAATTAAATGAGGAATTGAAAGCAAAGGGCTTTATTACGATTGCAGGGCGTGTAAATCGCCAGTATTTTTACGAAAGGCTCTACGGAGCAGGAAAGGGGGAAATGTAAATGCCGGTATTTAAGAATGAAGATAACGGTACTTGGTATGTGATGGCAAGGTATGTGAACTGGAAAGGGGAACGCAAGCAGAAATGCAAGCGTGGCTTTGCTACCAAACGAGAAGCACAGGAATGGGAAAGAATGTTCAAATTGCAGACTTCTTCAGACCTTGATATGAGTTTTGAAGCCTTTACGGAGCTTTATATCAATGATGTGAAGAACCGTTTGAAGGAAAACACGTGGCTTACCAAAGAGCATATCATACGCACAAAGATACTTCCGTATTTCGGGAAACTGAAAATCAGCGAGATTTCCACAAAGGAGATTATTACTTGGCAGAATGAAATGCTTGCCTATCGTGATGAGAAGAAAAAGCCTTATTCACAGACGTATCTGAAAACGCTGCACAATCAGTTGTCCGCCATTTTCAATCACGCTGTCCGCTACTATGAACTGCGTTCCAATCCTGCGGCAAAGGTGGGAAATATGGGACGTGAGGAACACAAGGAAATGCTGTTCTGGACAAAGGAAGAATACAAGAAATTCTCTTTTGAGATGATGGACAAGCCTGTTTCCTTTTATGCGTTTGAAATGCTTTACTGGTGCGGTATCCGAGAGGGCGAGCTGTTAGCTTTGACTCCGGCAGATTTCAACTTTGATAAGGAAACAGTCACAATCAATAAATCCTATCAGCGTTTGAAAGGGCAGGATGTGATTACTTCTCCGAAAACGAAAAAGAGCAACCGCACGATTAAAATGCCGAAGTTTCTGTGTGAGGAAATGAAAGAATATCTCGGTATGCTTTACGGATTGAAGAAGAAAGACCGTATCTTTACGGTGACGAAAAGCTATCTTCATCACGAGATGGACAGAGGGGCAAAGGCGGCAGGCGTGAAGCGTATCCGCATTCACGATCTCCGTCACAGCCACATTTCACTCTTGATTGATATGGGCTTTTCTGCGGTGGCGATTGCTGACCGAGTTGGTCACGAAAGTATTGATATTACTTATCAGTACGCACACCTCTTTCCGTCAAAGCAGATTGAGATGGCAGAAAAATTAGATGATTTAGGGAAAGGAGATTTTGAAAATGTCAGCTAAGAACAGAGATAACAAAAATCGTTGGAGGAATATCACAGTAGGGTTTCGAGTATCGCCCGAAGAAAACGAACTCATTAACAGAGCTGTAGCTCTATCAGGATTGCCAAAACAGGAGTATTGTTACCGCCGTTGCTTAAATCAGGATGTGGTGGTACAGGGCAATCCGAGAGTGTATAAGGCGTTGAAAACGGAATTTGCCACAGTCCTTGCGGAACTGAAAAGGATTGAAGCAGGAAAAGGTGTGGATGATGAACTGCTGAGTGTAATAGAACTGATTTCCATTATTCTCGGCGGTTTGAAAGGAGAGGATGCGAATGGAGAATAAAAAAGAAATGACTATTCCAAATGTATCTGCGGCAACAGATGCGGAACAGTCACTTTCCAAATGTACTGACAATAGTATAGTCAATCAGGATACGGATTTCAAGGGGTACGAGCAATCTTTTGAAGAAATGCAAAGGGAAATACTCAGACAGTTAGACCCTTCCTATCTGAAAACAGTATCAATGACAACGCTGTATGATACGGTGTTTGAGGTTCAGACACCACTTATCGACGGTCTGCTCCAAAGGGGAACTTACCTTTTCGTAGGTTCCCCGAAAGTGGGAAAGAGCTTTATGATGGCACAGCTTGCCTATCATATCAGCACAGGCACACCGCTTTGGGAGTATAAGGTGCGTAAGGCAACGGTGCTTTATTTTGCCCTTGAAGATGATTACCCACGTTTGCAGAAGCGATTGTTTCAGATGTTCGGTGCAAAGGAGACAGGCAATCTGTATTTCGCAACGGAATGTAAAACGGTCAATGGCGGACTGGAAGAACAGATAAGAGGGTTTATGAGGGAACACCCAGACACAGGCTTGATTATCATAGACACCTTAAAGCGTGTGCGTGAAGCAGGCGGAGCAGATTACAGCTACGCAAGTGATTATGATGTTGTGGCAAGGCTGAAAGCGTTGGCAGACAGTTACAAGGTTTCAATGCTTATTGTTCATCATACACGCAAACAAAAATCGGAAGATATATTCGATATGATTTCAGGCACGAATGGTCTGATGGGTGCGGCAGACGGTGCATTTGTTCTCAGTAAGGACAAGCGTACTTCCAACAATGCCACACTTGATGTTGCTGGCAGAGACCAGCAGGATATGAAAATCCATCTTGTAAGGGACAGCGAGCGATTGGTGTGGAACTTTGCAAAATCGGAAACGGAGATGTGGAAAGAACCGCCCGAACCTCTGCTTGAGAAGATAGCGGATACGCTCTTTTCGGAAAGTGACAGATGGGAAGGAACTGCTTCGGAACTTTGCGAAAGGCTTGCGGTGGATATAAAGCCGAATGTACTTTCTTTAAGGCTCAGTATCAACGCAAGCAGGCTGTTTCGTGATTACGGTATCCGTTATCAGAACAGCCGCACACACGACGGAAGAAAGGTTTCACTTTGGAAAGAAACCGAGCAGACGGCGTGACAAACGGTGTCAAAGGTGTCAATGTTTTTGAGAGCAGCACGCTGTGAAAAACATTGTCACCATCGTCACACTTTGACACCGGATAAAGTTTAGGGGAGTGTGCAGAGAGTGCCTTTTCAAAGGCGGCTCTTTGGTCTCGCCTGCTGGCTCGGTCGGTTCGCAGGCGTGTGTGCCACCGGCACACGCTCACCCCTCGGAGAGCCTTCGGAGAACGCAAAACCTGTTTACAGGTCGCATTTTTGATGGGTGTACCCGTCAAAAGTGCTTTTGCGTTACTTTTGACAAAAGTAACAAAACCTGAGAATGTTGAAATTTACAGATGGGAGATGAAAAAATGCAGAGAACGATAAGTGCAATGGTCGGTAAAGGCTCGGTCAATCACAATAGCCGAAAGTTCCGAGCAGAAAATGTAGACGGAACTCGTACTCATCTCAATATCGACTACTGCAATGAAAATATAAAGACAGTTTATCACGAATTGTTTGATGAAGCATTGGAAAGATACAATGCCAAGCAGATAAGGTCAGACCGAAAGATAAAAGATTATTATGAAAAAATCCGAAGTTCCAAGCAGGAAAAACCGTTCCACGAAATCATTTTACAGGTGGGCGGTAAGGGAAATATGAACGCCGATACGGAAAACGGAGAACTGGCAAAGCAGATTTTAGATGAATACTATCAGGGTTTTCAGGAGCGAAATCCACAGCTTCGGGTGTTCTCGGCTCATCTGCATATGGATGAAGCTACACCACATCTGCACATAGATTTTGTACCTTTTACCACAGGCAGCAAGCGTGGACTTGATACAAGAGTGTCACTAAAGCAGGCTCTTGCAACGCAAGGTTTTAAGGGCGGCAGTCGTGGCGATACGGAGTGGTCGCAATGGATACAGTCCGAAAAAGAACAGCTTGCGGCGGTGATGGAACGTTATGGGATTGAGTGGGAACATTTAGGCACACACGAAAAACATCTTTCTGTTTTGGATTATAAAAAGCAGGAAAGAGAAAAAGAAGTGGCGGCATTAGGTGCGAAAATCGAGCAGAAACAGATTGAATTTGATGTGTTGTCGGAACGAGTATTGAACTATGATAAGGCAAAAGACGAGCTGTCAAATCTTGAAATAGAGCTTGATACTGCACCGAAATATCAGTTGCCAGAACCAGAGAAATTTATGACTGCAAAGGCATATAAAACCAAAATGGCAGAGCCGGTTGTAAGGAAATTGAAGCAACTTGTCAAAACGGTGCTTGCCCGCTGCTTTGAGGGGTGGGACAACTATCATAGGCTGAATACAGCGAATGCACAGTTATACCGCACCAATCAGCGTTTGGAGAAAGTCAATGAAAGATTGACCGAAGAAAACAAAATCCTAAAAGCAGAAAATAAAGATTACAGCCTGCTCCGTAAGGTTTTTGGTCGCAAACAGATAGATGATTTGTTGGAGCAGGCAAGAACAGTTAAAGGTCGCAAGCGTGATAATACACGATCACGATAGACAAAAATCACAGGAGGAAAAGGAAAATGACAAAGACAATTTTTGAAGAAATGGGCGGAACTTATAGACAGGTGGGTGATTATTTATTGCCGAACATCACAGTACCAGCCGAAGAAGAAATAGAGCCGATTGGTTTATGGGGGAAACGACATGCAAGGCATTTAAAGGAACACTATAAAGTGTTATATATGAACCTGCTGACAAGCGGAAAGCTGCATAGTTATCTTGCAGAAGTCGATAAGCAAGCAGAGGATATGTTTCTTCGACTGGTAAAGGAATATGCCGACAGACAAGATGTGACGGAACAATTAAAGAAAGATAATCCCTACGAATGGATTGGAAGAATGAATAATATTCAGGCTTGTGTGAGGGAAGTTGTAGGAACGGAGTTGATTTACACATAAGCGTTTTACGGTATGGTGCTCCTGCGTTTGCTGGAGTGCTGTGGTTGTGGTTGTAAAGAGGTTGTGAAAGATTGAATTTCGTAATGGTTGGATGTATAATTAGGAAGTGAAAATTTTAATTTGCACTTCCATAAGGTGAAATGTATTGACACAAAAAATACAGTATGATAGTATTGCCATTAGAAGAAAGAAAGGCACATTTTGTGTAAGGTGAGGAAATGATTAATAGATAATTTGATTTAAGTAAGACACATATAGTTATTGAGCCTGTAGAGAATAGGTTTGTTTTGTGTACGCTTAAGTTGGATTATCGCAAGAGGCATTTCCTTTGTTTTCCTTTTGGAAAAGAAATAAGGGTCTATTTAGCGAGTCTATTTTTGCGTATGCAAAAAAGACTCGTTTTTGTGTGTTCAAAATAATAATTGGCTCAGACTTCGAAAAGGAGAAACTTTAATGTTGCAGATAAAAAAATTAAATTTAACACATAAAAAAGACCTGAGAATAATTCTTAATGATTTCAACCTTGTGCTAAATGATGGAGATAAGGCAGTTATTATTGGAGAAGAGGGAAATGGGAAATCGACATTAATGAAGTGGATATACAATCCGTCGCTTGTAGAAAACTATATAGAAGCAGATGGGGAAAGGATAATGGGACACGAACGTCTTGGTTATCTTCCGCAGGAGATGCTCGATGAAGATAAGGAAAAAACAATATACGAATATTTTTCTGAAGAGGAAATATTCTGGGAGAAAACGCCTAAAGAATTGTCTGTTATTGCGGGAAAATTTGGAATGAAAAATGATTTTTTCTACAGTAACCAGACAATGGGTAGTCTTTCAGGAGGCGAAAAAGTCAAGACACAACTTATGAGGCTTTTCATTCGCGATGTTTCTGTGCTGTTGTTGGACGAACCTTCCAATGACATCGACATTGCGACGCTTACATTACTGGAAAAAATCATAAATGACTGGAAGCACATTGTGCTTTTTATTTCACACGATGAAACGCTGATAGAGCGTACTGCCAACATGGTGATACATATCGAGCAGATTATACGAAAAACAAAGGCGAGATATACCGTGGCAAAGCTTCCCTATAGACGCTATGTGGAAGAACGGCTTCATAAATTTGAAATCCAAAAACAGCGGGCACTGAGTGACCGTAGGGAGAAAAAGATTCGCGATGAAAAATATCAAAGAGTTATGCAGAGTGTACAAGGTGCATTAAGAAGTTGTACCAGACAAGCACCGTCTGTTGCCAAAAACTTAAAGGACAAAATGCATACGGTTAAGGCAATGGAACGAAGATTTGAAAAAGAAGATGAAAATATGACTCAGATGCCGGAACAGGAAGAAGCAATCTTTGTCAAATTAGGGGATGAAAACTCACACATTCCCGCAGGAAAAACGGTCATAGAATATGAACTTTCAAAGCTTGTGACTCCGGATGGCAAAAGAATTTTAGCAGAAGGAATTCATTTAAAAATAAAAGGTTCAGAAAAAATCTGTATGATAGGAGCCAACGGGGCAGGAAAAACGACTCTTCTAAAAAAGATAGCGGAAGAACTCCTAAATCGGAATGACATTAAAGCAGAATATATGCCTCAAACTTATGAAGACCTGCTGGATTTGGATGTTACACCGGTTGATTACCTTGATAAAACAGGAGATAAAGAAGAGCGTACAAGAATTAGAACATACCTTGGTTCACTTAAATACACACCAGATGAAATGGAGCATCCGATTCGGGAGTTATCAGGCGGACAAAAGGCGAAAGTGCTTCTCTTGAGGATGAGCTTAAGTGGTGCAAATGTTCTTATTCTGGATGAACCGACAAGAAATTTTTCACCATTGTCCGGTCCGGTAATAAGAAAAATGCTCCGAGAATTTCCGGGGGCTGTCATTAGCATTTCTCACGATAGAAAGTATATTGAAGAGGTGTGCGATAAAATATATCAGCTAAATCCTAATGGATTACAGCTAATTGGTGATTGATAACAAAAAGGATGAAAGACTGACAAATTTCAGGCTTTTAGTGAGTTGGAAAGCATACAAAGATTTGAATTTGGAGGATAGATTATGGTACGTACAGAAGATGCATGTGAAATTATAAAATATGCTTTGCAAAACGAAATTAAAGTATATTTAGATGGCGGATGGGGTGTTGATGCACTTCTTAAAAGAGAATCAAGAATACACAATGATATTGATTTGTTTGTTGAACTGAAACATTATCATGATTATATTTATGTGATTAAGCAGCATGGATTTGAGGAAGTAAATACTGATTATACAACGGATGGTCATACTGTCTGGAAAGATGATAAACAAAGAATCATTGATTTACATTGTTTTGAATTTACAGATGACGGAATTGTTTATGAGGGAGATATATTTCCATCAAAAACTTTTTCCGGTATTGGAAAAGTTGGAGATATAACTGTTTCTTGTATTGAACCATTGAGTCAGGTAATGCTTCATTTGGGATATGAACACGATAAAAATGATGTGCATGATGTGATGCTGTTGTGTGAAACATTTCAAATAGCAATACCAGATGAATATAAGGAAAAGTAAAATTTCAGTTTTGTGTTGAATCTCTAAGCAAAATAGCTTATAATTTGACATGCTACATATAGTTATTATCCACAGTTATCGAGTAGGTGTTATCAATGCCGATAACAAAATGATAACATTAGCTCGTATAGGCAGGATAATATGGATATATCAAATAATCAAAAGAACGAGAAACATTACAGAGAATAATTCCTAAACAAAAAGCGTTAGTCTTTGTAGAGTTTGAATAGTTGGAGCAGAGCTTCAAAGCCTTTATTTTCAAGGGTTTTGAGGCTCTTTTCTTTTAGAATTGCATTTTGATTGCATTTTTTTATTCAACTGCTCTGTGATAGATTGCTGTATGCTGATTGCTGGTGTAATCGGCAACACTGGTTGTTGCCGGAGTATAAGTGAGAACGCCAGTTAATTTTTTGGCAACTTCCACGTTGGTGTTGGGATATAAATGTCCATAGGTTCCTAACGTGGTCTGTATCTTTTCATGCCCCAGACGTTCTTTAATCAATAAAGGATTTTCTCCCATACTGATGAGCAGGGAAGCATGGGAATGTCTGAGTGCATGAATTTTGATACGGTGTACGCCTGCCAATCCAGCAAGTTTTTCTAATGCCCGTGGGAGGGTGTGCTTACTGGTGGGAATCCCATTATAGCTTAGTACAAGGTCACAGTCCTTTAAAACCTTTTGCTGTACTTCCTGCCATGCTTTTAATTCTTTAATGGTATCTGTGTCAATATAGATAGTGCGAATACTGGCTTGTGTCTTTGGTTCCACAAATTTGTATTCGTCTATTGTTTTATAGTACAGCGTTTTCGTTATACTTAAAAGTCCGGTTTCAAAGTTGATATCCGACCATTGCAGGGCTGCGGCTTCTCCGATTCTCATTCCAGTCATAAACAGGAGCCAGTATGAAATGAAAAGGTAATGTTCGTAATAATCGCCCTTGTAGAGTAGGGAAATTACCTTTTGAAATTCATCCAGTGTCCAAAAATCCACTTTTGTTTTCTTGCTCTTGATGTTTCCTATCATTCGTGACGGATTTTTCTTTGCAAGACCGAGAACAACTGCTCTGTCAAAGGCAATGGAGAGCATACCCTGTACAATACGGATATAGTTTGGACTAAATTCTTTTGCGAGTTCAAGCTGCCAGTTTTGGACGTTAATGGGTTCTATCTCATCCACCGTCATTTTGTAAAAGTATGAAAAATGTTTCTGAATGGTAGAACGGCGGTTCAGATAGGTACTTTCCTTTACCTGTGTTTTATACCAAGGTAGGTAAGTCTCTTCAATGAACTGCTGAAAGGATAGCTGCTGTTTCTTTTCTGTCAATTCCTCTGTGGATGTAAGCATAAGCTTTGAATATGCTTCTCTGGCTTCCTTTTTTGTCTTGAATCCGCTTTTGTATTTCTGAATCTGTTTTCCGGTAATCGGGTGGAAACCTAAGTTTGCTCTAAAATAATAAGTTCCGTTTTCTGCTTTCTTAATAGGGTCTTTTGCCATGATTTCACTCCTTACATAAATGTGCAAGAAGTACAATCAGTTTGATTTATCAGTAAAAGTAATCCCTAACAATTCTTCCACAGCTTCTCTGGGAACCCTGTCCAGTTTGCGTGACTGATAGTAGGTATGCCCTTTTGAAATCATAAGTTTTTTTGCTTCTCTTATGATGTCTGCTGCGAATGAAGTCCCATAACCCAGTTCTATTAAGTCTTTTTTTGTTACTGTAATCATATTCCTCCTTTCCATAGACCAGATATGGAACCCTCAATATCTGTCTATATTATATCAGATTTTGTGGCAAAAGTAATATTAAGATTGTATTTCCTGCGAATAGTTATTTGATTTTGAATGAAAAATTCTAATTCAAAATAGTATATAAGCAAGCCGAGCAGCTTTCGCTAAAGCTCATGGGAATCTCACCCCTGCATGGTTCTCATCCAGCCGTACCCTTTGCCAGCGGTGCTACATCATCACACGGACTAAGGCTGTACGGAAGTATCATTATCACAATAGAAAGGTCATGGCGGCAGCTCTGCGGTAAGCTGCTTATGGAACGCTGGCAGGAATCGCTATCCGGTTTCATCCCTCCTTTGGTGGGTCACGGCGTGCCAGCCCAACGGCTCTCTTTCTATCGAAACGTATTCGGCTGCTTTATGCTGCGTTGATTAGACGCTTTCTTTTTCAAGGAACAATCCGGCTTTGTCAGCCTGTTAAAATGCACTGGTGATAATGCACTTTAATAGGCTGGCAAGCTCTGTCTGGGAAGCATGGGCTTGTCCATGCTTCCACAGGAGAGCGTTATTTTTACTTTGGTTCCCTGATTTCAAAAGATAAAATCTTTGCAATCAGACGTGTTTCCATCCGGCGGCGTAGGGTTTCATCTACAACCATGAGAGTATTGCCATATTCGTCTTTCATGGGACGCATGGAACGGCTGGCAATAAAACCGCTGTAATGGCGTACAATCTGGTTGACTGCTTCAATATCACCGTCCGCAGCCCTTACAATTACAGGAAACGGAATCATAGGGTGCTTTGCTGTCATGCTTCTTCCTCCATAAATTTTTTGATAAATTCCAGTCCGGCGTGTCTTCTTCTCTGGATGGTAGAACGGTTGACTTCCAGAATTTTTGAAATTTCCGTATCGTCAAATCCGAGGAAATAATATCTCAGGATAACGTCACGTTTCTTTCCATCCAGATTTTCTAATGCTTCTGCTAATAGGCTGTTTTCAATGCGGACAGTAAATCCATCCATTTCAAAAGTATGGAAATGGGAGGGATAGGTGTCTTCGGAAGAAAACAGATTGACGGTGTAATCGTCCATATCACAGAACAGGGTTTCCCGTTTACACTGTCTGGACAACGCTTTGAGATAGTCTTTGCGTTCATCCTCCATAGCGACTTTACAGATATAATCAAACTGGTTCTCTATGGTTGTCTGAAATTCAGATGGCTTCATCATTGCTCACCCCCTTTCCAGCCTTGAAAGGGAGCGAGTTGATAGGAATTTCTGCTTCTTTCCCCCTTTTCGCTCTTAGTCCCGACAGGACAGGGGGTGCAGTTGCGTTTTGAGAAGAAAAATTTAAAAACTTTTTCTTCCAACTAAAAAAGCACGCAAACAGACGATATTTCTGCTTGTGTGCTTCGATAGTTCTTACTATGTATTGTGAAAAACCATATTGCAGGTCAGACTTTTCTAGCGTAGGTGGATGGCTTTTTTTAACGGTTTACCGAATGTAGATATATTTAAGAAAATATTTTGCATAGCGGCTTCCTCCTGTAAGCCGCCGGAGCCTAAAAAAAGCTGACTTTAATACAACCTCCATGTGTTCTGGAAAAAAGAAAGACGGCGGCTTTTATTAAACCGTCGTCTGGAAAGGCTTATGTGATTTTGACGCAAGAAAAGTGTACTGCCAAATAACGGTTTTTTTTATTTCCGTTTCAGCAGCATAGTTTTATCTTTGGTACACATAATAGGAACTGTACAACTGTACAATACGTTTTTCTATACCTGTCACTATTATAACAGGAACAGTAAAATGTACAGAGGTGGTGTATTATGCGTAAAAAAGAAGATAAATATGATTTCAGGGCTTTGGGGCTTGCCATAAAAGAAGCCCGTAAAAAACAGGGTTTGACCCGTGAACAGGTGGGAGCAATGATTGAGATTGACCCACGTTATTTAACCAATATTGAGAACAAAGGGCAGCATCCCAGCTTACAGGTGCTTTACGACCTTGTATCTCTGCTGAATGTATCAGTGGATGAGTTTTTCTTGCCTGCCAGCAGTCAGGTGAAAAGTACCAAACGCAGGCAGTTAGAAAACAAAATAGACAATTTCACAGACGCTGACCTTGTTATTATGGAAAGCGTCGCAGATGGTATTGTCAAATCTAAGGAAGTGGGGGAAATGTAAATCCTCCACTTTTGTTTATAATTGCAGTGATATTAGAATTGATACTCTGCAATATTTTTGAAATCATTGTTCAACACATAATATACCTTATTTTTAGCAACGGAATATACAAAAGAAACTCTGGTTGCCCAAAGTCCTTCCTGACGTACTGACCTAAGTACATCAAAGGCGTTGGAAATAGAGAAGTTTTCTCCATATCCTTGCAGTAAATCCTTTGCCTTTTCATATCTGTTATCCCCAGATAAAACATATGGATTAGTCAATTCTGGTTTTAGAATGGAGTAATTTGTTATTAAGGAATATTTTTCTTTTTCCAAACGATACCCAATCCCCGGTTCAATAATGAGAACACGCCCAGTTCTATCCGAAAACATAGCCTGCATAGTAGTGTCAGGAGCATAAGTAATTTTCTTTTTTTTCACTATTTCCAATGAATCGTCAAAAGAGAGATTGCCTTTTATAAAGTTTTCTGTCAAATCAGCTATTGTATAGCATGATTCATTACCGCAAAATTGTGCATTGTCATTTCCATGTACATACAACAATGTGCCAACATTCCCATTTCTATTGATTCCATGAAAAGAGTGGTACTTATTATCGGACATTTTTATCCCTATAAAAAAACGGTCCTTTTCGGCAATTACAGTATGTTCCCATTCAGAAAGGTCAATATCAAAATTGAACCCAACAATGGTTTCTTTTCCATTATACACAAATCTTGTACACATATTTGTATTTCCTTTCGTAAACTAATTTGAATAGTATAAAAACTAATTACATTAGTAATTTTAAATATTATAAGACTGTTTGTCAATACAAGAGTTCATTTTTTCTAACCAAATTATTGACTTCATTAATTTGATTACTTAAAATGAAGTAAATGATGTGTAGAAAGAGGAAAATGAATATGCGAGTTACAAAAGCCGAAGTTATAAAAACTGCTTCTGATATGGCTGATAGAAATGGACTTCATAATGTTTCTTTGAAAGCTATTGCTGAAAATTTAGGGATTCGTACCCCCTCCTTATATAATCATATAGGAAGTTTGGATGAACTTCTTAGGGAGATAGCACATAGTGGTATGCGTACTATGAATGAAAAAATGATTCGTGCAGTAATCGGTAAGACAGGGGATTCAGCATTAAAATTAGTGGCAGTTGAATATCTTAATTATATGATTGAACATCCCGGTGTTTATGAAATAATTCAATGGGCTAGTTGGAATGGAACAGAGGAAACAGCAATCATTTTTAATGATTATCTATCTTTACTTAAAACACTTATTTGCTCATGTGGCTTTAATCCAGATAAGACCACTGAAATTTTGAACATGGTAACAGGTATGCTTCATGGTTATACAACTTTACAATTAAGATATGCTTTTTCTAATCCTGATAAAGTAAGAAAAGAATTATCCGAAGCAATTGACACACTACTATTGGGAGCTAATCAAAAATATAAAGACTAATGATAAATTTTAAAAAGAAATACTTTATAAGAGAAACGTGCAAATCTCAAATGAGAAATGCACGTTTTTCTATAACTATTTCACAATCTTCCAGTTTTCCCCGTTCTTTTCCAGCACAAGGTCAAACTGCGATACCTGTGTTGTCATGGTCTGGTTATCCAGATATTTCACTGCAAGGGAAGCTGTCACCTGATTTCCGTTTCGATTGTAAACTGGATTCACCAGTTCCGAGAAAATGTATTCTTTCCCCACAGGTTTCAGCACGCCCTCATTCACATAATAGGTCAGCTCCTTTGCGGTTGCCGTAGGGTACAGCTTGAAAAAGGTAGTGAGAAATTCGTTGATTTCCTCTGTGGTGATGGAATCCACCGTACCGTCATTTTGTACCGCTTTGGGAGTGTAACCGGATTTTACGGGAACACTGGTAATGGTTGGATTCTGGATAATCGTCAGGTTTCCAGAGCCGTCCACATAGACGGTCACCTGATAAGCGGAACGGACAGTTTTAACGGATTCTCCCTCTGTGATATGCTGTTCCACCGTATAGGTCACTTGATAATGCTGCTCCTTTTCTTCTGTGATTTCCCATATCTGAAAATCAGTCAGGGCAGACGATACGGGGATGTCCTTTCGGACAGTATCTACATTCAGGGCTTGCAGTTCTCCGGTGAGATACCCTTTTAAAGCATTTGTCCGGTTATCAATGGAAGCGGCAGACTGTTCCCATGAATAGTAGACTTCTGCGAAATTCTCCACAAAGTTTTCTATCTTGTGGGTGTCGAGGATGGTTTCTTCAATTACTTTGGTTTCATGGACAGTATGAATGTCTATCGCCGTGAAATTCTTATAGACGGCAAACAGGAAGCTCACTGCCAGCAGCACCCACAGGGCAATCACAGTTTTTTTGTGGGTATTGACTTTGTAAACTTTCAGTTTCTTTTCTTTCTGCTTTTTCTGGTTATCCTCTTTTCTAATCTGAATCATATCGGTTCATCCTTTCTTATTGTTTGATTCGTCCGGCTCCGGCAAAGTGCTGTTGCCAGTAGGAGCCTGTCAGGTCTGCATAACCAATGGGATTTCCGGCATGGTACATCCGGTTATTTCCCACATACAGTCCCACATGGGTGATGTAGGTTCCGGCGTTGTAGGTGGAGTGGAAAAAGACCAAATCCCCTGCTTTTGCTTCGGACAGGGGGATGTGCTGCGTTACATTGTACTGTTCCTGTGCTGTCCGTGGCAGGGCGATTCCTGCCTTGCCATAGCACCACTGCACCAGTCCCGAACAGTCAAAGGAAGTGGAGGGAGAATCACCCCCGTACACATACGTCCATCCCTCATACTTTAAGGCTTCCTCCATGATAGCCTGCACCGTTTCATCATCAAACTGTGCCACGGTCAGGTATTGCGATACCAAGAGGACATAGAACATATTTCCGTAGGAATACCGCCAGCCTCCGTTTTTCTCTACCGCAACAGGGTTGGTGTAGGTGACTTTCTTTCCGCCGGATTTGTCCCTTGCGAAGCTCTCTGCCAGTTCAAAGGTGTATTTTTTTCCGTGTCCTGCCACATAGTCTAGGAAACCGCCGCCGTAATTATAGGATTGAATCACGCTGTTTAAGTCACAGCCCTTTGTTTCTGCCGCTGCGAGCAGTTCCGAGAAATATTTACAGCCCTGTTTGATGGATTCCTCTGTACTAAGGGAGTTCGGGGGAAGCCCCAGAGATTCCGAGGACTGCATAACGTCTTCCAGCGTGCCGCCGGATTCCACCTGAATGATGGCGAGCAGCACATTTAAGTATTCCTCTATGCCATATTCCTTTGCATACTTTTCCAGCATAGGTTTATGGGCGAGGACTTCCTGTGATACGCTCACGCCCCCATAGATAAGGTTTCCGCCGCTTCCGCCGTCTTCCTCATCCGAGAAGACAATCACCACCAAAAGGAGCAGGGAGAACATCATCACGAACACGCCGGAACAGGCAAAGAAAAGGTGTCTTAACTTCATGGTTTCTCCCCTTTCTTTTGTTTGGCAGCCGTTTTTACCGTTTTTGTCCACTCCTTTCTGGCTGTGGTACGCCGGATGGTAAAGTTCGATTCTTTTACCACAGGGGCAGCCCGTTTTACTTCCGGTATCACAGGAGCCGTATCGTTTTGGACAGGTCTTGCCGGACGGGGAGCAGCAAGGGTGATGGTTGGAGTTGTCTTTTGTCTTTCCTCTGGTTTGTCTGGGGAAATCGGAGGGAGTATCTGGCGTTCTGTCCTTACAGGCGGTGTTTGTTCATGGTGGATGGAAGCTGCTTTTACCACCGGAACCGAAGCCCGTTCCGCCACAGTTCCCCCATAAGAAACCTGTCCCCGTTCCCTGATGGATGGGGAAGCTGGCTGCATGGCTGGTTTTCCTGCATGAGTGGTATCTGCATGATGTCGAAAATCCTCTGGCTGTTTTGCAGTAACAGGGCGTTCATGGACAGGAGCTGCCCCTTTGGGTGCTTCGGAAGCTCTTTGTTGCGGTTGTTTTGCCTGTTCCAGTTCCGCCCTGCGTTCTGCAATGGTCTGTCTGCGGCTTTCTGCCTGTGCGTTTCGCTGTTCGGCTCTGGCAGTTCGGGTCTGGGTCACGTTGGAAGTAAAATCCCGTACTCCCTCTGATACCTGTGTTTTCCCGTGGTAAAGGGCGTACTTTGCATTGACGGGCAAATCCTTTGCCTGTTCCCGAAGCTGTCCGGCAGTATCGGCTATCTTATCTTTGGTATCTGCCGCCGCACCTACCGCAGAACCAGCCCGTTTCCATACGGATTCCTTTTCCAGTGCTGCCTGTCCGTCTGGTCTGCTGTGGTCTGTCTGTGTCCGTTTGGAAGAGCCGGAGTGGGAAGCATTTCTCTGGTCTGAGCCAGCCTGTTTTCCTGCGTGGTATGCAGCCGTTCTAGCCCCAAGAGCCGCCACGGAACGTCCTAACTTATGCTGTAAACGGTGCATATGGGCGTACATGAGCATACGGGGTCTTCGCATGATACGGCTTCCCATACTTTGAGAATCGCCGCTCTGTAAGGAGAACATCCCCATTAAATCTCCCAGCTTGAAATAGATTCCGGCAAAAGTCACTATCTGCAAGAACGCCGTCAGGAAGAACGGATATTCCCCAGACAGGTTGTAGAGCATGGTGGAAATGCTGAACGCTACCGTGATAATCAGAGTGATTCCGGCTCTGGTAAGGATGGTGTTGAACAGTTTCGTAATGGCACGCTTTGACATTCCCTCAAAAGAGGGAACCATGCTAAGGAGGAAGCTCACAGGCAGGAACATGGCATAGATGATAAAAAGCACCTGTGAAAAAATCATTATCCCCGTGAGCAGGAATACAAAAACGGAGATACCGATATTGAACATAAACAGGAAGAAGACGGTTCCCAAGCGGTTGATGGTCTTTGTGATGGTAAGGTTGGTATTTTCCCTGTCTTCGATTTCCACCACCACGATTTCTTCCCTGTCCTGCCCGTTGTTTTCGTTTGGGCTGGTTGAGAGCAGGCGTTCCACACGGTCAGCCCCAATACTTTCCATATCCGAGTTGCCGTATTGCAGCAGGAGCCACGGCTGCTTGACCTGAATGGAAAACAGGCTGTCCCGTATCAAATCCACGCTGTCTTTTCCTTGACTTTCCGAGTTCGGCAGCACAATCTTTGTACCAAGGGTCAGGCTGGCATTGCTGATGTCTGCGGAAAATTCATTGATTTTCCCGATATAATCAGGGGCATAGGCGATAAAGGCAGCGGACAGCACGAACACCACCACGAAATTGACAACGGCATGGATGGCTTTTGTGGTTTCCCGTTTGATAAGCCCTGTGTAGGCAACGTAAAGCCCCACCACCAGAATGAGAATCAGCAGGAACCCGATATAAAATCCCTCCGAGGACAAGCCGCCTGTGGTAACGCCTGCAAGGGTCTGCATATTTTTCCCAATGGAATCCGCCGTAGAGGAAATGAAGTCCAGCGAGTAGGCTTCCTGAATCAGATACCCCGTGGCGTTGGAAAGGTACAGGCTGATTGTCCAGATAAAATTTGTGATGGCATACAGCCCGTACATCACCTGTTTTCCGATACCGTCCAGCCAGTTCCACGGGAGCCAGTCCCATCCGCTGTCCACATAAAAATCAAGCTGGTAGTTGTCCAGAGGATATTTGCTGTATTCGTTGGCAGCGTCCACCGTATCATCCACCAGTCCGGCAGCATGGGCGGCTGTGCCGAAGACTGCAAGCAGCAGGAGGATGAGCAGGAGTGCCAGAAGTACCCTGCCAATCACTTTTCCTGCTATTTTCCAAGATAACCCCTTTTTGGCTGAATAGGGAACAGGGAGTTGCTGCCCGTTGGAAGTTCTATGTATCACCATCATTCCACCTCTTTTCTTACGGGCGGTCTGGTATCAAAGGCATGGAACAGGTCTTCAAAGATAGGATGGAACTGTATGACTCCCACACGCCCGTATAAATCACTGATAAGGCACTGTCCGTTTTCCAAGTCACGGAGCCGCTTCTGGTTGTTTTCATCTTCGGAATCCACCCCGAAAAAGGCAAGGGTCTTCTTGATTTCGTTGATGTCTGTGGAACGGAACGCAAATTTCAAGCCCAGATTGTTTTTCAGCTTTTCATCCAGCAAATCGTCCGTGTTCTGGGTGACAAAGTAAACGCCTGCGTTCATGGCACGTCCGGCACGAACCAGCTTCATGGAGAGTGTCTTGCCCTGTGCCACCTGTAAGAAGCTCCATGCTTCATCCAAATCCACAATCTTAAACACGCTGCGGTCGGTATGGATGAAGTCGAGGGCAAAGGTGCTGATTACAATGAGCATTGCCACGGAAAGTAGCTCCATTGTGGTGTATTCTTCAAACGAGGTTTCCTTATCCGGCAGCACCAAATCCGCCACTTGAATGATGTTGAGTTGCTTTTCAAGGCTGATGGACTGTGTGACATCCCCATCCGAAAAGAGCAGGTGTGCAAAGTCATAGTCCGTAAAGGATTCGATATGGTCGGCTATGCTGGTGCTGATGGTGGTTCCCTCCGCCCGAAGTTCTTCAATCACCTTGAAAAGCCCCCGTTCCTCACTGTTTGTTACCGCACGGATGGCTTTCCGAAGAACAGGGAACTTCTCTCCGTCACGGCTGGAAATGCCTGTTAAAAAAGTCAGGATGTCGATTGCCAGTGATTCGGAATCCTTTGGGTTCTCCATAATCACATACGGGTCAAGTAAGCCCCTGTTCTGTTCCTCCGAAGTCAGGTTTACGATATTGATTTCATGGGCGATTTCCGGCAGGGTTTCTTTCCACCGTCCCCGTTCTGCTTTCGGGTCAACAATGAGAGCCTGTGCCCCAAATAATACGGAATAATAGACAATCATGTTGTTGCTGAATGATTTTCCACCGCCGAGGGAGCCGACAAAAGCGGCAGCAAGGGCGTTAGTGACGGAGCCTTTTACTCCTTGACTGGCAAGGGCAGGCTTTAAGTACACGTTTCTTCCCGTATCAAGGCTGTACCCGATATAAATGCCCTCCGGTTCCCCCAACATCTGGGTTGCCCCGAAGCCAAGACCAGCGAGGAAGTCGCTGGTGACATACTGGATGTAATCGTTCAGATACCGCTTGCTGGCAGGGAGAAATTCCCCATGCAGCCCCAGCATATCTCCAAAGGGGCGAACCAGCTTCACGTTCAAATCGTCATAAAAATCTTTCACCTCATTGCAGCGGCGTTTCAGTTCTTCCAAGTCGGGAGCCGTCACACGCACCACATAGGACAGCTTATACATAGATTCCTTGCTCTGGTCTAAGGTGGATTCCAGCTCATTTACGCTGTCTAAAGCGTCCACCACGTTTGTACTGGTTTCACTGTCATTCTGCCATGCGTGGTTGTCCAAATCTTTCAGCTCTTTTTTCTTGTTCCGCACCGTGGAGAGGGCTTTCCGGTTTGTCACAATCTCCACATTCATAGAGGTATCAATGGGAAAAGTGAATTGCTGCTGCTGATAGTAAAAGATTTCCGAGGATGGGAAGTCCAGTTCCCCTACAATGCTGTTGATAGTAAAGTAGGCGGCATAAACTGTCCCGTCTTCCTGTTCGATTTTCAGATACCGCTGGTTTTCCTCTATCAGACAACGGGTGGGTTTGATGAGGTCATAGTATTTCACCAGCGTTTCCTCCTGAAACCGTTTCTTCGGAAGATAATACTCATAATCTTCGTAGGCGGTTCCGGTCTGCCCGTATAAATGCTCAATCAGATAGCCAAAATCGTCCTTGTTAAGCCGCCGGACTTTGAAGCGGCGTGAGATTTTACTTTCCAGCAGCTTTTCCATCTTCTGAAACCGCCAGATTTCTTCATTGCTCATGGAAACAAAATCTCCCATGAGTTTGTGGTTGACTTCATGGAGAAAATCGGAAACGGCGGTCTTTGCTTCCCTGCGAAACTGCTTCATGGTGACTTCCTGCTCATTGACAAGCAGCTTGAAGCCGATAAAAAAGCGGTAGTCCACCTGATTTTCCCCTATCATGGAAATCAGGGCTTCGGTCTGTGCGTCAATCTTTGCACAGGCAATATCTTTTAACTTGCCTGTTACTTCCTGTTTGGAGCGTTCCTGTGCTGCCCGTATGCTGGATTCGGTGCTGATTTGCAGGGCGTGAATCTTCCCGTCCCTGTTCTGGGCGATAAGCTGCCGGAACGAATCGTGTACCTGATATTTCTGTTCAGGGCTTAAAAAGGAATAGTTGTAGGGAAGCAGCTCATAGTAAGCGAAGCACTCCCCGTCATGGTTGAACACAAGGTTATTTTCGATATATTTAATCGGATATGCCATAAATATCACTCCTTACTGCCGTGATGGGCTGTGCTGGATATTCCTTTTCCAGCTTCACGGGTTTTCCTGCATAGGTCAGTTTCGGGCGTACCAGATATGCCAGTACGGATTTCAGGAAGCCGTAAGGCTTCTTCCCGTCAAAGGTCTTCTGGCACATGAACCAAGTGAGGGCAAAAGGTACGCCGAAATATTTTAAAAATGCCCCGTCAATGAATGAAAGGGGAGGGAGGTTCCCCAAGAGCATAACTGCAAACACCGATACCACGAACCACGCCATCTGTGTGAACGTGATGGGGAATGGCAGCTTAAAATCATTGATGGAATAGAGTACCTTTTCCACCGACCAGATACTGGTATAGCTTCGTATTTTCTTCATGTTGTCCGTCCTTTCTAAAAGATGGGGACAGCAAAAGAGCCGCCCCTGAATAAAAAATCCGCCTGTATTTCCTGAAAGAGATACAGACGGGTCTACCGTAAGATTTCATATACGCCGTGGTTCGTGACAACAAAGGTTCCCTCCAATTCCATGTCACGCCCATAGGCTGCATAGTCGATATAGTTTTGTAAGTGTGCCGGAAGTTCTCCAAGCTGTCCGCTTTCTTCCAGATAGTAGCGAGCCACATCCGCCATATCGTCACAGCCGGAATGGCAGATAATATCGTCTTCATGCTCACAGAGTTCTTCGATACTGCCAAAGTAGGATTGCAGCTCTGATAGTTCCTCCTGAATGTACTCCGGTAAGTCCTCCACCATTTCACACAGGCGGTTGACTTCCTCAATGGGGGTATATTCGTCAATCTCAAAGGGCAGTTCATAGTCATGGATGGCGTATTCCTCATATTCATCATTCAAACTGATACGTTCCTTGACTTCCTCAAAATCCACAGGCGGCGTGAACCATGCCCCTACCAGTTCGCCCTCATTGTATTTTCCTAAGTTGGCAATGTAAATCCGCATTTCTTCCAAGTTCCTCCACCTCCTTTTAGCGGTAATAAAAGATACCATTGTCCGTAAACAGATAGTTTTCGCTGGTTTCCAGCTCCCGACCAATGGAAGCGTAGTCGATATGGTTCAACAGGTCTGGATGTACTTCTCCAAATATCTGTACCTCCTGCACCAGATAACGGGCGAGGGATTCCCCGTCCTGAACCGGATAGCAGCGTATCTGGTCTTTGTGGTCGATAAATTCCGTAAAGCTGGAAAACCACCGCTTTTGTACCACATCCATTTCATAATAGAGGGGCGTTCCCTGCATTTCCTGTACCATCCGGCAAAGGGCGTTGATTTCCCAGAGCCTTGTGTTGCCCTCCAACGGAAACGGCAGCTCATAGTCTTCAATTTCGATTTCTTCCTCACTCTGAACGCCAAGACGTTCCTTGACTTCCTCAAAATCCACGGGACAGGAAAACCATGCCCCAGGGTACTCCTCAAAATCCTCATGGTAAAACCGTGTGGTGTTCAGGATGTAGATTCTCATTTTCTCAATTAGTATCACGTCCTTTCTTAGAACAAAAATGGCAACTAACTTTGTTTGTCAGTTGCCATTTTTCTAATAAAATATTCGCTTTAATTCTTCATCACTATTGATTTTTTTAATTACCCAAGGTTGTAAAAAATAATTGATTTGTGGGTCTAACATACTTACTAAATGAGTTTGTCCGGCAGGGGTTAATATTTGTAAATGTTGAAGTTCTATTACTAATCCATTGTTCATGGGTAATGGCAGGGTGTGAGTTGGTTCACGTAAAAACTCCCGAATGATTGTCACCTGTTCTGGTGTCATATTTTTCAAATATTTAATCTGAGCAGTTCCTAATCTCTTTGAAGCATACTTGTCATAAAAGAAATGAAAAATTTTAGATAGTAATAAAACTATTAGTAAGGCTGTGGAAATCACAAAAACAATGCCTATTGTAAAACCATATTTTTCTCGAAAATTTATAATATAAAACTTTTGGGCTAACTTTTGAGGCAATAATAATAATGTACCACTGGCAATAGATAAAGCTCCTAAAATGTTCGGTGGTAATTTCAAAAAATCAATAAAATCCTTCATACATTTCCTCCGCTTTCAATTACTATATAAAGAAATTATACCACCATTCTTAGTTTATCTCAATTATCATACACTATCATATTACATCTTCTTTCTTTTGGGGAGTTACGCTCCCCAAGCCCCTAGTGGACTTCCGCCATGAAGCAATCAGAGCTTGCTCCATAACGGAAGTGTAAAATGGGTTTTTCTATGCACCGATAATCTTATTGAACAGTTCCAGTAAGATGTCCTTTACACCGTCCGCATTGAAGACCAGCCCAACCGCTACAAGGGAAACTACCAGAAAACCGATAAGTTTGGAAAATTCCCTCTTAAATCCGAGGTACAGTCCAATTACCACGATTGCCAGCAGCACAAGGGACTGGGCGTTGGATAAAAACCAGTTGTAAAGATTCTGTCCGAAATTCATAAAAGCTCCTTTCTTTCCTGTAAGAGTTCTTAGGTTCCAAAATTGCCGCCGTTAAAGCACCACCTCTTTTGCAGCGGCGGCTTGCTGCTTCAGGATTTTTTCGTGCTTCTCCGTCAGCTTTGCATGGGTGATGATGTCATGGACAATCTGGGTGTGGTTCATCTTATCCAGACGGAGAGCCAGCTTTAATGTGGGTGCTACCTGATGGGAGAGCCAGTGCAGAGTGCGTTCAAAGGAATAGGGTTCCGGTTTGGTTGTCAGTTTCAGGCTTCCCCTGTGTTCCCCAATGAACCACGCCCATTCCTCACTGATACGCCAGTCAGAACGGGGTTTCGTATCGTCCTTGTCCACGAACCGGACATAGCGGTTGATGATTTGAAAGGCTGTCCGTTCTGGATTGTCATGTTCTAACAGGTCACGGATGGCGTAAAAGGCACGCTCATTTTTCAGCCGGATTTCAAAGCGGTTCTTTACCTCTGCGTCCGCAATGGGAATATCATGCTTTTTGTACTGCTCATAGTCCTTTTCGTAAATGCAGAAGTACACCTCACTTTGGAGGGAGCCGATATACAGGGTGTTCCCCATACATTCTTTTTCCTCACGCCGTACCAGTTCGCCGCTGCGGTAGCTTTTGAAGCTGCGGAAGACCGAGATACATTCCTCATTCCGGCACTTCTCTGTCAGATGGGGAATGTTCAGGATTCCCGTTTTGTCATTGATGGCGAGGTCAAGCCGCTTCATCACGCCGTCCTCCATGAGAACATCCATGAAAAACTCATACCAGCTCCGTTCCTGTGCCAGCAGATAGCTTTCAAACTGGCGGCAGCCACGCCCTTTCAGTTCCAGCAGCACCCCTTTTTCCAGTTCCGGTGATACCAGAACGAAAATATCCCCCAGATAGTAATGCTCTGTGTAAGAGTAGAAACCGTAGTCTTCATGGATAAAGTAGGGGAGCTTTAGCCGCAGCACGTCTTCCACGATATGCTTCACATCCGTAGTGGGAAAGCGAATCCGCACATAGTCAAAGAGCATTTCAAGGGGAGCGTCTGGGTTGAATCGTTCCAGAGCTTCCGTGATGGCTTCCTGTAATACTTCGGACGGGTGAGCCTTGCCTGTTTCAATGTCGCTCAGGTACGGACGGGTGATTCCGGCAGCTAGGGCAAGTTTCTGTTGTGAGATACCGTAACTTTCCCGTTTTTCTTTGATGTCCCGTACCCATGTTTCTTCATTCAGTGAAAATCCCTCCTGTCTAAAAAAGCGTATGTCAACTTTCAGAGCCTTGTTGACACACGCCGGATATGGGAAAATCCCTTGTGTACCATGGGATTCTGCCCTGTTGTTTGGTTGTTGCCTGTCGATTTGTACCCCTCTGTTAGATACGAGGGGTTTATGCTGGCGTGCCTTGCGGCACACCAGCCACAGCAGGTCAGTCCGCTTCTGCGGCTTTCGCTTCGCACGCCGCCTGCACTCCCTGCCTGCTGTCTGTCAGTTTTTTTATTTCTTTGAGGAAATCGTGTCCTTTTTGTACAAGGGGCGTGTAAAACTCCGAGATAACGCTAGTTCCCACATCCACATAGCCACGCCCCTTTATCTGCTTTAGGAAGAAGTCCTTTGTGGTTTCCCCGAACATCATCCCATAGCCCATTTCCGACATCCGCCCCAGAGCCACACGGAAATTGAACTGGTCACGGATTCCGTCCCCCAGATACTTTGCGTCTGGACGCTGGCAGGCGAGAATCAGGAAGAAACCAGCCTGCCGCCCAAGCATAACGATTTGCTTTAATTTGTTGAGAACAGCGGCATTTTCTTTTGTGCCGAGCATTTCCATAAATGCCACATATTCATCAAAGATAAGGAAATTTGCCGGAAGTCCCAAGTAAGCGTAGTTTTCCCCTGTCCGGTAATTCTCCATGAGCTTCATGTCTTCGCTGCGTTTCATCATTTCCTCATAGAAACGGTCAATGCAGGCGAGCATATCTTCCTTTTTGTAGTACACATCCGGCATAACCGCCTGTAAATCCGCAAGGTCGGCGTTCTTTGGGTCTAACACGAACAGGACGGCGTTAGTGCGGAGCAGGGCTTCAATGAGGGTCAGGATGAAATAGGTCTTTCCGCCGCCGGTTCCTCCGGCAATGAGCATATGGGGGAGCTTGTCATACTCCCACCAGACATTTTCCATGAGCCGGAGCCTGCCGTCCTTTGCCTGTACATCCTCAATGGAAATACGACCTCCAATGGTATCATAGATCAGGGTGTACTCCACATAGGAATCCTTTAATTCCTTATCCGTCAGCTCACAGTACAAGCCGCTTTCCAGCTTTCTCTCCAAGTTTAAGAGCTGTTCCTGATATTTCCCCAAGGTGATTTCCACACGGATATGGAGCAAGCCCTGCTTCATCCGGTAGTAGATTTTGGGAAAGTAAGTGATGGTTTCTTTGGAACGGCTGGAAGACAAGTCCTTGAAAAAAGCGTCTTCCTTTCTCTGTTCCGATTCATACCACTTGTTTTCCAATACCATCCTTGCCAGCTTTTGGCGGTGGATGAGCTGCTTTACTTCGTCCCTGCGGTATCGCCAGAACAGAAGAACGGCTGTAAGACACACCAGCACTGCCACGCCCATACTAAATAACAGGTAAGGGATGTTTACATCCTGTACTATCTGGGAGAGGGACACTTCCTGCCAGTTGGTTCCGGCTATTTGCCCTGTATGAAACAGCAGGACAACCAGCAGGAAGACAGGGAACAGGGCGGCAAGGGCAGTATGGAACACAAGGTCTTTATCCGTGGGGCGGATACGTTTTCCACGGGGAAAAAGCTGCTTCATGGGAACAATCCTCCTTTCGCTTTTCTCTTATTTAGCTGCTATTTTACAGGGGGAGCGTCTTTCTTCGGTGTCTGCGGATTCATGGCAGCCCCTTTTTTCAGGACAATATCCTCTGCTTTGATGTACCAGTCCACCTCTGCTCCCTGAAAGGTAGCCGTTGCCACGGTATCTGCCACTGGATTGATAAGTTCCACCTCTGCGTTGTAATCGAACTCCTTTAACGGCACGCTGGCAGGGATAGAAACCTGAATCATACGCCCCTGTCCTCTGGATTTTAAGTCATAGGTACGCTCCTTGATTTCTTCTGATACCGAGCCGTCTTCATTCTGGAGGTGAACCTCACGGCGGAGGGCAGAAAATTTCAATGCCCCGAATGTTGCTTCCTTGTCAATCACGATTCCGTTTGCTAATCTCATAGTTTGATGTCCTCCTTTTCCTTATGCTTTTACCATATCGTCAGCGTGTAAAATGTAGTTGGTAAAGCCCCTTGTGCCGATTTTATAGCCCTCTGCGGTAATACGGGGATTGACGAGCTTTACACGTTCCTCAAAGTCAAAATGTTTCTCTCCGGCTTCGGCAGGGAGGATAACCACAATATCATCCGCCCTCTGTACGTCTGAATAAAGGTTGAAGCTGCGAGAGAGTACCGCTATGCGTCCGTTGATTCTTCTCTGTTCTGTTTTGTCTTCTCCGGCAAACTCCAAGTTGCCGAATGTTTTTTCCATGTTGGGGATAACAAATTTTAATTCCATATAGATGTACCTGTCCTTTCTGAATGTTGTGTTTGATGGTAGGTTTCGGGTTCCGGTCTGGAAGCCGGAGGGGAACGCTCCGGCGGTGGTGATTTCTTCGTGGTATCACATCCTTTCTGGGGCTATTGAAGAAATTACAGGGTTGTGATATTATCTAGGTGTTAAAAATTAAATAGTCATGGTTAGGATTGTTAGCTTGTGTTTTCTCATGTAGCTCTGTCATGTACTCCCAACAACTTAAAAGTAGATTTCAGTGGAGATTTATAATATCAGGAGGTACGCTTATGACAATAATAACAACTGTAAAAAGCATTATGGTGGGCGACGGAATTTCTGGGAATTTTTGCTAAAATGTGCAGGGGCAATGGAAAAAATTACGGCTGGCATGACATGAAGAATCCGGGAGGGTCAAATCTCCAATTCCCATCGGGGCTGTTTTCAGCCCCATTTAATTTTGAAACAAAAAATAGACGCTCATTGTTGAACGTCTATTTTTGGATGATATTGAGGTTTGCTGGTCTATCTTATAAAATCTGAATGTACTTCGATTGCATTTTTATTGCATTTTTTATTTTTTTTCACATAGATTTTAGTGGTTGATAGTTCCTGAAAATGCCTTAAAATCAATGATTTTCACTTATATAGCATACTGTCTGTCTGGAGTTTGAGTGATTAAATGCCTTTGAAAAAGCCTTTATTTATGCGGATTGCAAGTATATTTGTTTAATGATTGGCAACGATTTGGCAACATTTCAGGTATCACTCATTAGATAATAGAATACTTCAATAACAGAAAAACCTTACTGATTTTCAGAAATAAAGCTGAAAGTCAGTAAGGTTTTTTTGTATGTAGAAGTTAAAAATTAGTCGGATTCGGATTGTAAATCCTGTAAGATAAGGTCGCTGAGTTCTTGAGATGGGACTACTTTTCTACCTTGTTTAGAGGTGTCTGATTCGGGATATTTGTACCGCCACTGGTCGTACTCTTCTTTGGTTATCTCACCTTGTTTCAGACGGGCAGCCTGTTCCTGCCATGCGTGGAACATATCAAACATGGTGGTGTAGGTTGTTCCGGTGGCTTTATCTAACCGCAGACATACTTCTCCGTCAATCTCTCCGATTTTCAAGCCATACATATCTTCCAACGCAAAAAGCGTGTGCATAAGTCCGATATAACTGTCTATTTCCGGCACAGTGATTGCACGAGGACTTACGTCAAGGAGATGTGCCATTTCCTTTACAAGGTCTTGTTTCGGTGTTCGGGATTCTGATTCGTACTGTGCCATACGGACATCAGAGGTCTTTCCCAGAAAACCGAGGAGTTCGCCTAACTGTTTCTGCGTCATGCCTTTCCGATTGCGGAAAAAGCGGATTCTTTTGCCGATTGCCATAATAAAACCTCCGATATTAAACATTTCTGTTGAAGTTAGTATAACATGATGAAATAGAAATAGCATGTAAAACTTAAATAAAAAAAGTTAATATTCTTCTGAAAACCACCTGACTTAACGGAATTTGTTTAGTATTATAAAATAATAACTTAAATAAAAAGAGTTAAAAACTAAATGATCGTCCAAACCGAACAAACGCCACGACCTTCAAAAGAAGCGAGCGTCCCTGATACAGAGGGACTGGCACAGCGCCGCACAGGGTTGCCTGTCAGAACGGGGAGGAGAGAACGGCAGGGATTTTAGGAAAGGAGAGGGTATGGATGGAAGAAAAATCATTTATGACGGTGGAAGAAGTAGCAACAGAATTACGGGTATCAAAGTCTAAAGCCTATCAGGTTGTGAGGGAACTGAACGCAGAATTGCAGAAACAAGGGTATATGACAGTAGCGGGGCGTGTAAACACTACTTTCTTTCATAAGAAGGTCTGTTACAGCGATTAAGTTGGAAGGGGATGATGGAAATGGCTGTATATAAAGACAATGCTACGGGAACGTGGCGGGTAATTTATCGTTTCACGAATTGGAAAGGGGAACGGAAGCAGACGCAGAAACGTGGGTTTGCAACAAAAAGAGAGGCACAAGTCTGGGAACATGAGGTTATGCTGAAACAGAACTCCAAACTGGATATGACATTTGCCAGTTTTTTTGAACGTTATGAAGCAGATAAAAAACAGCGTGTCAAGGAAAGCACATGGGAATCCAAAAGCCAGGTAATTCGCACAAAGATTTTACCGTATTTTGGAAATCGGAAGATTGCAGAGATTGAAGCAAAGGACATTATCGCATGGCAGAATGAGCTTATGGCGTATCGGGATGAGAAAGGGAAGCCCTATTCTGCTGATTTTCTAAAGACAATACACGCACAGCTTACAGCAATTTTTAATCACGCTGTAAACTTTTATAACCTGCCTTACAATCCGGCAAGACGGGCTGGCACAATAGGCAATGAAATTCCGAAGGAGATGGACTTCTGGACAAAAGAGGAGTATCTGAAATTTTCAGAAGCCATGATGGATAAACCACGTTCCTTTTATGCTTTTGAAATGCTTTACTGGTGCGGTATCCGTTCCGGCGAGTTGTTGGCTCTTACTGTTGCTGATTTTGATTTTCAGAAACAGACGGTCACGATCAGCAAGACGTACTATCGTTCCAAAGGGCGTGATATTATTACAAGCCCCAAAACAGCGAAAAGCAATCGTACTGTAAAAATGTCTCCGTTTCTTTGCGAAGAAATGCAGGAGTATATCAAAATGTTCTATGAAATCAAGCCGGATGAACGGCTGTTTACGGTTACGAAATCTTATCTCAATCATGAGATGGAACGAGGGGCAAAACAGGCGGGAGTGAAAAAGATTCGGGTGCATGATATTCGTCACAGCCATGTAGCACTGCTGATAAATATGGGATTTTCAGTGCTGGCGATTGGAGAACGGGTAGGACACGAAGCAGAAAAAATTACTTACAGATATGCTCATTTGTTTCCGACGGTTCAGACAGAAATGGCAGAAAAGCTGGAAATGGAGCGAATGGAAAAGGAGGACAGCAATGGAAAGAAGTCTTGATTATAAAGGGCGTTGGAGAAATCATACCGTAGCATTTCGGGTATCGGATGAAGAAGCAAAGCTGCTTAATGATTTGGTAGCATTGTCTGGTTTGACAAAGCAGGAATATATCATAAGACGATTGACGTGCAGGGATGTGGTTGTACAGGGAAATCCGAGAGTTTATAAGGCATTAAAAAATCAGATGGCAGCTATCTATGAAGAATTAAAGCGGCTGGAAACAGTAAGCCCGGATAATGATGAACTGCTCTATACGTTGCAGGTAATTGCAATTACGTTAGAGGGATTGAAAGGAGAAGATGAATGATGGGAAAAATGAAAACGACTGCTCCCGTATCATCTGTTGGCGCAGATGGGGCGCAGCCGAATGTAAAAAATCACAATGAAATTATAGCAAATTCACAGGAACAAATCAATCAGCAAGCCACCAAAAACCCAGAGAAATCCGGGAATAGCGGACTGCATACCATGTCCATGCCGGAATTGTATGATACTGTTTTTGTGCCGAGAGTACCGATTGTAGACGGTTTTCTCTATGGTGGCACATATCTATTTGTAGGCGCGCCAAAGGTAGGAAAATCATTCTTCATGGCACAGCTTGCCTATCATGTGGCAATGGGGATTCCGTTGTGGGATTACCCGGTGCGGAAAGGAACAGTGCTGTATCTGGCATTGGAAGATGATTATGCAAGACTTCAACGCCGACTGTCTGGTATGTTTGGTGTAGAGTGTGCCGATAATCTGTATTTTGCAACACAGGCAAAGACTTTGAATGAGGGGTTGGACAGGCAATTAGAAGAATTTTTGAAAGAGCATAAAGACGCAAGGCTGGTTATCATTGATACGCTCCAGAAAGTGCGTGAAGTCGGCGGGGACAGATACAGCTATTCCGGCGATTATGAGATTGTGACAAAGCTGAAATCATTCAACGATAAATATAGTATCTGCCTGTTAGTGGTTCATCATACACGCAAGCTGGAATCGGAGGATAGCTTTGATATGATTTCCGGCACAAATGGACTGTTGGGTGCGGCAGATGGGGCATTTATCATGCACAAAAAGAAACGGACAGACAATAAAGCAGTGATGGATATTGTGGGGCGTGACCAGCCGGATCAGGAACTGACTATAGAATTTGACAGGGAGCGTTGTGTATGGAAATTCAAGAAAGCAGAAACAGAGTTGTGGAAACAGCCACCGAATCCGCTTTTAGAGGCAATCAATGCGTTTCTGATAGAGGACAGACAGGAGTGGGAGGGAACAGCGACAGAACTTGTAAAGCAACTGCCGGATATACAGCTACAGGCGAATGTGCTTTCACGAAGATTGAATACCGTCAACAGCCAGTTACTCAATGACTATGGGATTTTCTATGATAATAAGCGGGGGCATGAAAGAAAAATCATTCTGAAACGCCTTGAAGCAAAGGAATAAAAGCGGCGATATGCGTCGGTTGCGACGGTATTTTTGGTAGCGGGCTGGTGTGGAAAATATCGACGCTATCGACGCAAACCGACGCAGAAAGGATTTTTATGAAAAACGTGCAAATCCCTTATGAATTATTTGTATCTCTGCTCCGCTATCATCTAATGGAAGAAGATGATTGTCTGAATGAAATCCGGCAGGGGGTGGAACGGAAATTGGATTCTCTGGTTCGCCATGAATTATATGCGAAATATAAGACTGCTCCCACACGGGAAGAACGGGAAAAAGCCAGACGGGAATATCTGGAAAAACGTGGAGTGCCGGATAGCTTCCGCTGGTAATTTTTCTTTGATGATAACAGACAGGAGCGTGTCACGCTCCTGTGGATAGCAGACAACGAGAAAGGTGTGATTTGATGATAATTCAGCCGGAATGGGGAACCCAGAATGTGAACAAATATTTTTACGAAAGTGAAGCCCGTAGGATTGTTGCCCCCGCCAGATACCTTGCGGCATCTGGCTCTCGCAGCAGTCGCCAAATGGACGTGCAAGCACGTCCGCTCTGCTACGGTCGGTGCAGAGCAGACGTCCCCCGGATGTCTTGCACCCTCGGAGAGCGCAAAGGCAGCTTTTGATGGACGGAACGGCTGTCAAAAGTGCTTTTGCGTTGCTTTCGACGAAAGTAACAAAGCCTATGCGCCGTATCCGGCGCTGATTACCCGAACAGGGAGAAAGGATATTGATTGAAGCGAACGATTAGCTTTATGACAGGAAAAGGTTCTGTCAACCATAACAGCAGAAAATTCCATGCAAAGAATACTGACCTGGAGAGAAGCTGTCTGAACGTGGAATACTGCAACAAAAATGTTAAGGACGTATATCACGAATTGTTTGATGAAGCACTCGCCCGGTACAATGAGAAACAGACCAGAAGTGACCGCCGGATTGACAATTATTATGAGAAAATCCGTTCCGGCAAGCAGGAAAAGCCATTCCATGAGATTATCCTGCAAATCGGGGATAAGGACAACATGGGAGCAAAGACGGAGAGTGGACAGCTTGCGGCAAAGGTGCTGGATAAATATATGCTGGACTTTCAGCGGCGAAATCCTACGTTGAGGGTGTTCAGTGCCTATCTTCATATGGACGAAGCGACGCCCCACTTGCATATAGATTTTGTACCATATACGACAGGAAGCAAGCGGGGACTTGATACAAGAGTATCTTTGAAACAGGCGTTAGCAGCTCTTGGCTTTAAAGGCGGTACAAGACGAGAAACAGAATTAAATCAGTGGGTGGCTTATGAGAAAGAACAGCTTGCCGTTGTCATGCTGGAACATGGGATTGAGTGGGAGAAGAAAGGCACACATGAAAAGCATTTATCTGTCCTGGATTTTGAGAAAAAGGAGCGGGCAAAGGAAGTTGCAGAACTGGAAGCGAAAAAAGCAGAATTACAGGAAAAGAATGCCATTTTTCAAGAAATTAACAAAGATTTGCAGAACAGTTGTTACATGTTGATGATGAGATTCGTTCCTTACAGGAAGATTTACAGGAGTCCCGGCAGGAAGCAGAAAAAGCGCAGAAACAGGTGGACAAATACCAGAAGCGCATGAATGAACTTGCCCCTATGGTAAAGAACATGGAGAAGCTGGCGGCAGATTTTTCCGCAGACCCGGAGCAGACGCTTCCAGAAGCGGCGGTTATGGAATCTGCAAAGTCGTATCGGGAGAAGAAAGCAAAACCGCTGGTAAAGAAAATTGTACAAGTCATGCGCTATGTTTATTCGGCATATCTGGATATTTCAAATAAGTTTACAAAGTTGCAAGCAGCGTATAACAGGGAACGGAGCGGAAACGAGCGGCTGACAAACAGGCTGGAAGAAGTTTTGGAGGAAAACCGGGAATTGAGGATAGTGGCGACAGATTTTGAGCGTATAAAAGCTGTGGTCGGCTCTGAACAGGTTAATGCTGTGATTAACCGGGTAAAGCAGCAGGAACAGATAGAAGCCGAGCAGAAACGGGCAGCAAGGAGAAAACATAATCGGGATGCCCGCTGATAGGAGGAGGGCTGCTTTAAAGCCCTCTTAGCTGTCATAAAGTGAATCTCTGCTAGTTAGTCAGGAGCAGCGTAGCCGTGAAGTTTACTACTGACTGGCTGGTGAGAAATTAAAAAAGAATATACGTTCGGTGGATTTTGCTTGATTTTGAGTTGGTTTGATAGTATAATAAGGGAAAAATCAGGTATAAAATATTTCCCAGGAGTGATGTGAATGAAACAGGTACATTTAAGGGTTGATGATGAGTTATATAATGAATTGAACGCATATTCTGTGATGATGGAACAGACAATGCAGGACTGTGTGAGAGAGGCAGTTGCGTATTATGTTACTGATATGAGAAGAAAGCAGCAAGCAGTGAAAGATCGTCAGTTTACATTTATTGATTTGTTTGCCGGAATAGGTGGAATGCGAATTGCTTTTGAGAGGGCCGGCGGGCATTGTGTTTATTCTAATGAGTGGAATAAATACAGTCAGCAGACATATTTTGCTAATTTTGGAGAACAGCCGGAGGGAGATATTACGCAGGTGCCAGCTTCGTCTATACCAGATCACGATATTCTGGTAGCCGGATTTCCCTGTCAGCCATTTTCCATTGCGGGTGTTTCCAAAAAGAACAGTCTTGGCAGAGCAACAGGATTTGAGGATAAAACACAGGGAACGCTTTTCTTTGATGTTTGCAGGATATTAAAAGAAAAAAGACCAAAAGCCTTTATGCTGGAGAATGTAAAAAATTTGTGCAGCCATGATAAGGGCAGAACATTTAAAGTAATATTGGAATCATTGGAAGAATTGAACTATAGTGTGTTCTATTCTGTACTGGACGGACAAAATTATGTGCCGCAGCACAGGGAACGTATTCTTATTGTGGGATTTGACCGTCAGAAGTATGGGAAAAATGTACAGTTTGATTTTAAACTGACACCTAAATTTCCCAAACCTGTTATGCGGGATATTCTGGATGAAAATGTTGATGAGAAATATACATTGTCGGATAAACTCTGGACATATCTTCAAAATTATGCAGAAAAGCACAGAGCTGCAGGAAATGGATTTGGATATGGTATTGCTCCATTGGATGGTGTATCAAGAACAATCAGCGCGAGATATTACAAAGACGGTTCGGAAATACTGATTGCACAGGAGGGCAAAAATCCTCGGCGGCTGACACCGCGTGAATGTGCGAGATTACAGGGCTTTCCGGATGATTTCAAAATCCCTGTATCTGATACACAGGCATATAAGCAGTTCGGAAATTCTGTCGTAGTGCCGCTGATGGAAAACGTAGCAAAGCTGATAGTAAAGAAAATGGAAGAAATGGACTTGGCAGAGGGAAAAGAATTACAGAGGATGGTGATTTAGATGACTACAGGATACGCGGGACAGACGATAAAATCTGTTCTTAACAGTGAAAAAGGATTTTGTAAATTTCTTTCTGCAAATGATACGGGCGCAACAGGCGGTCATCAGTCTGGTATTTTGATTTCAAAATCAGCTATGGAAATGATGTTTAGCAAACAGGAACTTGAACAGGCGGGAATCCCCAAAAGGACAGTGAAGATCAGATGGCAGGATGATTTTGAAACAGAAAGCTGTTTTACATATTATGAAAGTAAAAATGAGTTGAGAATCACACGATTTGGAAGAGGATTTCCATTTTTGAAGCCTGAGCAGACAGGAGCGTTGTTTGTATTTACACAACAGACGGATTTTGATTATTGCGGATATTTTCTGGAAACGGATGAGGAAATAGAAGAATTTCTTGACACATTTGGAATCAGCCCTACAGAAACGAACAGTCTTATTGATACCGGGAAAATATCGTCAGAAACACAGGAAAAATTGGCAATACAGGAGTTTATCAGCGGACTTGATGTGGATTTTCCGACATCGGATGTAATGTCAGCGGCGGCAAGAACGATTGAAGAAAAGGCATATGATCATGTGGAATATATTCTCACTAATCCTGATGAAAAAATTATCAGTTGGACAAATATGGAATATACTCTTTTCAGGGCACTGGAATATGCAAGATATGGCGATATAATTACAAAAGGATTTCAGTCGGTGGACGAATTTGTAAGAGTTGCTAATGTAGTGCTGAATCGCAGAAAAAGTCGGGCGGGTAAAAGCCTTGAACATCATTTATCGGCAATATTTGACGGGAATGGTATAGAGTATTCGTCGCAGGCCGTTACGGAAGGAAATAAGAAGCCGGATTTTCTGTTTCCCTCACAGGAGGCATATCATGACTATGATTTTTCAACAGATTATATTATTTCTCTGGCAGCAAAAACAACCTGTAAGGACAGGTGGAGGCAGGTGCTGAACGAAGCGGATCGCTTGCGGGACAAGCCGAAATATCTGTGTACGCTTCAACAGGGAATATCCGGGGCACAGATGGATGAAATGCAGGCGGAGAATGTTATACTGGTTGTACCGAAACCTTATATAGCGACATATCCAAAGGATCGCAGAAACAGAATATGGACATTGGCCCGGTTTGTTCAGTATGTAAAAACAATAGAGGGCAAATAAGATGGATATAAAAAGCCCGGAGGAACGAAGTAAGAACATGGCGGCTATCCGCTCAAAAAATACAAAACCGGAAGTGTATTTCAGAAAATTGCTTTTTGCGAAGGGATACAGATACAGTCTTAATTCCGGTAAAGTACCCGGACACCCGGACATTTATTTGCGTAAATATAATACTGCTATTTTTGTTCACGGATGTTTCTGGCACAGACATACTGGCTGTCAATATGCGTATATGCCAAAATCAAGAGTTGAATTTTGGCAGAAGAAATTTGAAGCGAATGTAAAAAGAGATCATGTTGTCGGAATGGAATTGCAGGATAAGGGGATTAAGTGTCTGATTGTGTGGGAATGTACGGTTAAGAGAATGAAAAAAAATTTAGCCGATTGTGAAAAATATTTAAAAGAGATAGAAGAGTTTTTGGAGAGAAACCAAATGTTTCTGGAAATCTAATATACTGTGTTGAATGAAAGATTATTTTAGGATTTTTGAAAGTTGCAAGGGAGGAGGCGTTTAATGTACCAGATTAAAATAGAAAATTGCAATAATATTGCAGAGGGAGAATTAACTATTGAGGATGGAAAACTTAACATCCTTTATGGAATAAATGGTACTGGAAAAACAACGATTGCAAAAGCAATAGAATTTTCAAAGGAACCACAAAAAATAGAAGAATTACAGTCTTTTTTTACAGAGAATCCAGCATCTGTTTCAATCAGTCCGGAAGTTGGAAAGATACTGGTGTTTAATGAAGATTTTGTCAGGGATATTGTTTTTAAAGAAGATGAAGTAATACAGAATTCATTTGAAGTGTTTTTGAAAACACCTAATTATTCTCAAAAAAAGGCACAGCTTGATCGACATCTTCAAGCTTTACATAATATTATGAAGCAAGATGAAGAGATACAAGGGTTGCAGAGATTATTAGAGCAAATTGCAGGCAAATTTAAACGTAATACTAATGGAAAACTTAGTAAAACAGGTGTATATAAAAGCGTGTTGTCTAAAAGTAATCTGTATAATATACCAGAAGAGCTGGATAGTTACAGACCGTTTATTACAAATACAGAGATCAATATTCCATGGATAGATTGGAAATCTAAGGGAGATGCCTTTGATGTCGGAGATGGCTGTCCATATTGTTCAGAAACATTAAACAGGTCTGTACATAATCAGAGAAAAGAGGTATTTAAGAAGACTTATAAAAAAGCTGATTCGCAAAATCTTAAAGACTTATTAGATTTGCTTGAAAGTTTGAGAATATATATTAAACCGGAGAAGTACGATGAACTGGTATCTTATGTAAAAACAGATGTTCCAGAAGATATTATATCGGCCATTCTTGAAAAATTATTATTGGAATTGGACATAATGTTAAAACGGTTTGCGGCTATTGTCGAGTTTGGAAACAGGAAGATTGTTCTTGCAGATATCTCTAAACTTGATCAACAGATTAATGAAATGGAAATTCCGAAAAATTTTTTTGAGATTTTTGGTGGAGAAAAGATTGAAAATGTTATTAAGCGAATAAATGATCAGGTGCTTGAATTACGTTCAGAAGCAGCAGTATTAAAAAGAGAAATGGGTGCATTGAAAGGCGTAATGCAAGCAACTATACAAGCATCGCAAACGGATATTAATGAGTTCTTGAAAACGGCGGGCATAAACTATGAATTAGTGATACTTGCGGAGGATGAAAATAATAGTCGTACAATATTAAAACAATGTTTTAGCGAAGAAAGAACAGATGTGACAAAGATACGAGATCATTTAAGTTGGGGAGAGAAAAATGCTTTTGCATTAATTCTGTTCATGTATTATGCTGTTATGCAAAATCCAGATTTAATCATACTGGATGATCCAATTTCATCATTTGATACTAATAAAAAGTATGCTATTCTTCATAGAATGTTTAAGAATATTGGAAAACGGGATGTTTCTCTAGAGGGAAAAACAGTTTTGTTTTTAACACATGACTTTGAGCCTATTACAGATTTTATCGTAGTAGGAAAATTAGGGGAAGAAAAGGCACAGGCTTCTTTTGTTTGTAATGAACATGGAATTGTTAAAGCGCATAAGATAGACCCGAATTCTGATGTGAAACTTATTACAATAGAGTGTAGTGAAATTGCAAAAAATACAGATATAAACATAGTTAGTCGTGTGGCTTTTTTAAGAAAGTTAAGTGAATTAAATGGGCGGAATGGAGATTGGGATTTTGTGTATGAAATTTTATCTTGCCTCATTCATGCAAATGAAATAAAGAGAAAGCTGGGAAATAATACATATATTGACATTGATCCGGGAGACATTGCTATGGGAATATCTAAGATTAAGGAGTATATTCCAGATTTTGATTATGATGAACTTAAAAATAATATCTATACCAAAGAGGGTGTTAAAAATTTATATAACGCTGAAACTAATGCGTATTTAAAAGTGCAGTTATTTAGAGAAATGAATGAAATATTAACTCACAATGAAGTTAGAATTACGCAAATGGATGGTGCTTGGTATAAATTCATAGACGAAACGTATCATATTGAAAATGATTATCTGCACTTTTTGGATATTATTAAATTTAATATTGTACCAAGTTATATAATTGATAATGTGGATGAAATTGTTTCTGGAATATAATTAAGATAGGAGCGAATGGACTATGAATTATTGGGCATGGGGCGGAAAATATATAGGCAGACGGTCAGGCGATTATCTCTATTCAAAGACTGGTAATCCTTTAGGAGTATTCTATGATGATGAATTATATGATTTTTCTGGAAAGTATATTGGAGAGATCAGAAAGGAAAATAGAATTATTGTAAATAAAAGTCATAAAAACAAGCGAAAATCAGGAAGGTGTAAGCCTTGTGGAAAATGCGGATCTTCGTATTGTGATTATGTGGGATACGTTATGTTATGTGGTTATGAAGATTTTAACTTAGAATAAAATCTTTGGTATTAGCGGCAACATTTTGGCAACAGAAAATCAGTAAGCCAGAATAAATGATGTAATTGAAGTAAAAAACGGTGTGTATCTGCATAAAACCTAAACTAACATAGTTAAGTACCACAAAGAACACACCGAGTTTGAATAATTTGAAATGCTTTAAGAACCCAGTATTTATGCGGGTTTGCAGCACTTCAAGAAGTCTTTTGATAACAAATTGATAACAGCTGCATGAGAGCCATTATTCTTGTAATCCAGTGGTTTTAGGGTTAGAGAATGATGACAGGTGGTTGTGCAACAAATAAATCCATATTTATCTAAAAAGCCCTTAGCTGTGGGTATAAAACTCATAGCTAAGGGCTTTTGTCGTGCTTATTTATCTGGTTTGAGTTTGTCTTGGAACATTTCGACCGTAAATGGTAAACCACACATCTCTAGAACTACACCTCCAAGTTTGAGATAATGTTGGAAAAGTTGTACAATACACTTTTCCCATTTTTCACACTAGGAGGTCAATTATGAACACCAAACTTGCCACAGCACAGATCCGTGTAAAAAACTGGGCTGCTATTATTCAGGAGCGCAACGAATCTGGTCTGTCTGTCAAAGATTATTGTGCACAGCATCAGCTTTCATGAGACTCTTATTATTACTGGCTCCGCAAAGTGAAAGAGGCCCTGCTTGTAGAAAGCGGCTTTGTTGAAGTAACGCAGCCAAAGCAGTTCCCTGTGCAGAGGTCTGTAACAGCTGATCCAAATGAAATTTTCGCTTCTTCTGTTATACTGGATCCATAAAAGCGAAGGAGACGGATCGTCCGTATGGCACTTGCGTTATCAAAAGAACAGCTGGCAAAACTGAATAAAAAAGATATCCTGCAGCTCTTGCTTGAAAGCATGGAGCAGGAAAAAGAATTACGTAGCCAGCTGGCTGTTCTTACGGATGAGTTGAAACGGACAAACCAGCAGATGCAGGTGATCCTTGAACAATGGAACCTTGCGCAGGCAACTCGCTTTGGACGTTCTTCTGAAAAAATGACATATGATACCGGAGCCTGCCAGCAGTTGGAACTAGCCATCATGTACGCGGAATGTTTCAATGAAGCAGAAGCATGTTTTTTACGGCAAATCTTGCTAATAACCCCAAGTTTCGCCTATAATAGGATTCAGTATGAATAATAGAAAGACGGGGGTTAAGCAATGCAGGCATATACATATATTTCTAAGGGAAAGTTTGAATTAGTGGAAAAACCAAAACCGGTGCTTATGCACGAACGGGATGCGATTGTAAAGGTAACACTGGCCAGCATCTGTTCCAGTGATCTGCATATCAAACACGGAAGTGTGCCGCGGGCGGTCCCTGGAATTACAGTCGGCCATGAGATGGTAGGAATTGTGAAAGAAGTTGGGGCAGCGGTGACCCATGTGAAGCCGGGGGACAGGGTCACTGTAAACGTAGAGACCTTCTGCGGTGAATGCTTTTTCTGTAAAAATGGATATGTAAATAACTGTACGGACGAGAATGGCGGCTGGGCCCTGGGATGCCGTATCGATGGCGGACAGGCCGAATATGTGCGGGTTCCATTTGCAGATCAGGGATTAAATAAGATTCCGGATGGAGTGACAGACCGGCAGGCACTGTTTGTGGGAGATGTGCTGGCGACCGGTTATTGGGCGTCGAGAATCTCTGAGATCACGGAGAAAGATACAGTTCTGATCATCGGTGCCGGTCCGACGGGTATCTGTACCCTTCTCTGCGTAATGTTAAAGAAACCGAAACGAATTATTGTCTGCGAGAAAGATGAAAACCGCGTCCGCTTTATAAAGGAGCACTATCCGGATGTATACACCGTTTTACCGGAGGAATGTCTGGAATATGTTCAGAAAAACAGTGATCATGGCGGAGCCGATGTAGTCCTTGAGGTGGCAGGAGCCCCCTCTACTTTCCGGTTAGCCTGGGAATGTGCAAGGCCTAATGCAATCGTCACAGTGGTAGCGCTCTATGACGAAGCCCAGACGCTGCCGCTTCCGGATATGTATGGCAAGAATCTTACCTTTAAAACCGGCGGTGTAGATGGATGCGACTGTGAGGAGACGCTTCGCCTCATTGCAGAGGGCAAGATCGATACGGAACCGCTTATTACCCATACCTATCCGCTTAGCCGGATCGAAGATGCATACGAGCTTTTTGAGAACAAGAAAGATGGAGTGATTAAGGTAGCGGTGGAGTGCTAGTTGGATAAAGAAAGGTAAGAGATCCATGCAGAACATCAGATGGACAGTTTTTGGAACCGGAGTGATTGCAAATGAAATGGCCGTGGCCTTAAAGAAAAACGGGCGAAACATCGATGCGGTGGGTAACAGAACCCATGAGAAAGCGGTTGCATTTGCAGAAAAATATGGGATAAAAAAGGTATATGATAATTATAATGACATGTTTACAGACCCGGATATTGATGTAATCTATATCACAACTCCCCATAATACCCATATTAATTTTATGCGCAGGGCAATTGAGAATGGAAAGCATATTCTGGTCGAAAAATCCATTACCTTAAACAGCCGGGAACTGGATGAGGCAATTGCTCTGGCGGATAAAAAGGGTGTTGTCATAGGTGAGGCCATGACGATTTATCATATGCCGATTTATAAAAAGCTTAAAGAGATTCTTGAGTCAGGGAAACTTGGAAAGGTGAATCTGATCACTATGAATTTTGGAAGCTTCAAAGAATATGATATGAACAACCGCTTTTTTAATAAAAACCTGGCAGGAGGTGCCATGCTGGATATCGGGGTGTACGCGCTTTCCTTTATTCGGTGGTTTATGGATTCCAAGCCGGATCAGCTTTTATCCCAGGTAAAACCGGCACCTACAGGAGTGGATGAACAGGCAGGATTGCTGCTGATGAATCAGGAAGGCCAGATGGCATCTGTCATGTTGTCGCTGCATTCCAAGCAGCCGAAAAGAGGCATGGTATCCTGTGAAAAGGAATATATAGAAATCATGGAATATCCGAGAGCCTGGGAAGCGAGAATCACCTATACAGATTCCGGAGAAACGGAAGTGATTCAGGCCGGCGAGCATGCAGATGCGCTGGCTTATGAGCTGGCGGATATGGAGAAAGCCATCCGTGGGGATGCAGAATGCATGCATTTGGATTATACAAAAGATGTGATGGGTATGATGACGGAATTCAGAAAAGAATGGGGATTTCAGTATCCGGAGGAGATGTAAATTATGGTACGAAAACACATCTTTTTTTCAGGTGATGTCCAGGGCGTCGGCTTCCGCTACCGCTCCTTTTATATCGCCCAGTCCCTTGGCCTGGCCGGCTGGGTGGAGAACCTGTGGGACGGAAGAGTGGAGATGGAAGTGCAGGGAAGCGAAGCTTCCATTCGGGAAATGTTAGATCGGATTCAGCAACAGAGATGGATCAACGTGGCGGATATGGAGATCACAGAGATTCCCTGTGAAGAAGAACGGGGATTTAAGATAAGATAAAAACGAGGGGGATGTTACTATGTTTATCAATTTTTCCAATCATCCAAGCAAACTTTGGGCAGAGGATGAGAGAAATGCGGCTCTTCAGTATGGCACGATTGAGGATCTGGCCTTTCCGCAGGTTCCGGCAAATATGAGTACGGATGGTGTTCGTAAGCTGGCAGAAGAATATGCGGAAAAAATTCTTGCGAAAAAACCAGACTGTGTCATGTGCCAGGGAGAATTCTGTTTAAGCTGGCATGTGATTGCCCGCCTGAAAGAAGCGGGAGTTCGGGTGGCAGCAGCCTGCAGCGAGCGGATAGTTGAGGAAGTATACGGAGAAAACGGTACGGAAAAGCGAAGCGTGTTCCGTTTTGTACAGTTTCGGGAGTATTAAAAAAATCCTCCGGCTGTACCGTCAGGTGCAGTCGGAGGAGAGAAATTAATTATCGATGTAATTTTCTTTCTATTTTTTCATAGAGTTCAACGTAGGCCTTCAGTGCCTTTCGTACTGTATCAATGCTGTATCGATTGTCATCCTCACCAGCATGATTAGCCTGATTACGAATCTGTTTCAATTCCATGTGAAGACGTACTAAAACGTTAATGTCTTTCTTTTCTTTCTGGTGTTCACTGATGCGGTAGCAGCGGCTTTCCCAGGCAGTATCTTTTTTGGGCGGATTGATATAGCAATTGGGATATCCACGGTAATATTCAATTTTATCCAGATCGTCAATTTCACTTAAATTGAGGAAGAAAGTTTTATTTTTATCTTTCTTTGTCCAGCCAAATTTCTGGAAAATATAGTTTTCTACAGATTCCCAACGCTGCTTTGGAGAATTATCATCGTTTAAGTGCTCTTTCTCACTTTTCTTAATGATTGTGCCGGAAGGAGTCACATCAAATAATTCTTTGCAATACAGGAAGTTATGTTCAATGATCTCTTTTGGCATCTTGCTTTCCACAAGAGTGAGAGCCTGCTGGATAAAGTCTTTTTCAATACACCATTTAATTTCGTTGATGGTTTTTCGCTTGCTGTTGTCTAAAAGCTCATCACCATAGCTGTCATGAATCAAATCCTGGAAGAGTCTTAAATAGCTGGAATTATCAAGCGATGCCGGAGTGCCTCCAAGTTTTTTCAGTGAATCGGAAAGGTTTGATAAACCGGATTCAAATTTGTTGACATCACACAGCTGAATACCTTCGGCTGTTGTTCTCATGCTGTCCAGAACCTTCTGTTCGATTTCTCCTTTGAAATTTTTCATAGACTGATCAAGAGATTTGATCTGCCCATAGTTGATACATTCATGGATACCGGAAACAAAGTTTATAATGTCGAAAATCTCAGCTGAGGATGTGAAGTAGGCGCGGCTGACTCCATTTACAGGCTGGAATTCTACATTATAGATATGTTCAGGTTTGATCTCGATATTTTCCATCTGAAGCAGGGATAAAACAGTATTTAAAATCTCCTGAGCTGTACGGAAACCACCGTGGGTATCTACAAGGATGTTTAAATCCGGATAATGATTCTTAAGAAGACGGATCTCTTCAATCACATCATGGATAAATTGACGGCTGTTTTCGGAGTGTTCCTCCGCACGTTTTACCGGATCAGTTTCTTTACTGCCGAAATTTGTACAGATCTCTTTGTAGGACAGTGGCGACTGATGTTTTTGCGCAAATGTGGATGTGGTGAATGCGAAATAGTTTCGTGCTGTATCTTTAAAATCGCCGTATCTTGGATCAGTCAGTTCAACGGTGTCGTCCAGAGTAGCTGGAGAACAGATCATAAGAATTCCATCCAGTTTTTCACCATTGTTCTTTTCTGCAAATTGATGCATCAGCATATAAGGAACAGGCTCTAACTGATAATAGTATTCTTCCGGAACTTCGGTTTGATCCGTCGAAAGCATCGCAATACCTTTACGGGGATTCGGGCTGATCGTGCTCAAAGTCAGCAGAAGGAGATTTTTGGTTCCTTTTTCAGCTGGACTATCGGGAGCAAAGTCGAAGAAGCTGCCATTTGCTGGAAGTGTAAAAGTTTTTTTAGCACAATCACTAACTATTTTTTCGTCCATATTTGACCTCCTCATACTTACAGTCCTGAAAAAGCAGATCCGTCAGACTGCATATATGATGAATTATACGGCAAAATTGCAAAAATCACAATAAACTTTATTGTGGTTACACATAAATTTGCACAAATATGCACATAGATATGCTTTTGTACGATGTTTTTCTTCTTTTGCGTACCTTAAACAATTCTGCCGGGGACCATATCAGATGGGAGTTATCTCGCATCTGATATAATTCAAGTGTCCAAAAACAGTGAAACTCCTGCTGTATCATATAACCATCAAAGAGATGGAGGGAAACGAATATGGCAAAACTGACAAAACACGATAAGAAGTCAATTGAAAAGAGCATGGCTGTGCCGGCTGAGCGCGGTCCGGTATGGAACAGACGTCCGGTTGTTTTTGCGGATAAGCGCCGCACCTGTTCCCGCAGAAACGGAAAGATGGAATGTTTGAAGGAACTTCGCAATTATTAAAGGAAGTGTCCAAAAACAGTGAAGAAGATAAGTTATTCTATTATTATCAAAGTGATTGTTAACAGACGATTAGGAGGAAATGAGTATGAGTATGAATACAAATCAGGTTTTACAGGATGTAACAGTAGAAATGACAGCAGAGCAGGAGGCATACAGAAAAGCGGAAAAACGCCGCTTTGTAATCGCAGTGGTGATTGCGATATTGGGCACACTGACTGCGTTCAGTGAGAGCGGGGACGGAAACGCCAGCCTTGTGGGGATGATGATCGGGACACCGATGGCATTTCTCCTTTTCGGAGGAATCCCATACGGTTGGAACCTTGTATCTAAGGTGACACGCTATTTTGAGTGGATTCTGTTCCTCCCAATTATGGGATGGCTGATCTATTTCGGCGTGAAACTGATGGCTTCCATGTGCTGCGGCTGGTTCTTCTTTGGCCGTGAGTGCCTGGTACGTATCAAAGCAAAAGGAGGAAGGGGGTAATGAACTACTATATTTCAGATCTTCATTTTGGTCATGCCCGGCTCAATGAGAAGATTGATGGCCGGGGCTTTGAAAGCATCGAACAGATGGATGAATATATGATTGCCCAGTGGAATTCACGGGTAAAAGATGGGGATCATGTATTCATCTTAGGAGATCTGAGTGTTTCTTCCCAGGGAGAGGAGGTGAATCAGATTCTTCATCGTCTGAAGGGCAGGAAAACACTGTTAATAGGAAATCATGACACATACCTTCAGGATCCGGCATTTGATAAGGGGCTGCTTGAACAGGCAGTCCCTTATCTGGAATTGCAGGATGGGAGGTACAGCCTGGTATTATCACATTATCCGATTCTTTTTTACAATGGACAGTATATTCTGGATCAGGAAGGGCGGCCAAAGACCTATATGCTGTACGGACATGTGCATAACGGTCCGGATGAACAGAAGATCCGCGAATATCTGAAAGATGTACGTAAACATCCGAAATGGAATTGCGTTCTAAAAAGAGAGGATGAGACACCATGCCAGCTGATTAATTGTTTTTGCATGTTTTCTGATTATATACCGCTGACACTGGAAGAGTGGATTGTGGTGAACCGGAACAGAGATAGAAACCAGTGAAATATGTAAAATAATGGAAATACTCCCCCGGTTCCGGAGAAAATGCGATATAATGAGCACAAGAGAGCCATAGGGAGCTTGCTCACTTTTGGCGAACGGCGAAGTGATTGAGTGATGAAATTACGAAATAATATCTGCAAATGAGAATGCGAGGAAGTAGAATTATGATCAAAGAAACTACAGTGTCATGGCTGGAGATCCCTTATATTACCTTAACATTTTGTCTGCGCTTTCTGAAACCATCGGAAGTTCCGGAACAGAAGGTTTCAGCTCTGCGCGGTGGTCTGGGTGAGATGCTGCTGAGAAAAAACTGTGTGGCAGACCGCAATTGTGATGAATGCAGGTTTCAGGACAGCTGCATCGTATGGAATGCATTTTATACACCAATGCGTTTTAAACCGGCATATATGACCGGAAAAGAAAGCCTGGGATACCTGATAGAGTGCGACAATCAGGAAACGGATATGGATCCGCGTCATGGATTTGTATTCCGCTTGAAACTATTTGGACGCAATATTGCGCTGTTCAGCCAATATCTGGATGCGTTTTGGCAGCTTGGACAGGCCGGAATCGGAAAAGATCATGCCAGATTTGAAATCGCAGCGGTTTTATCAGAAGATGAAAGCATGATTTTAGATGAAAATCAGATTCATATGGAGAACTTCCGGATCCGGACTGTAGGAGATTATATATCTCAGAGAAAATGGGAGCTTGGAATCGGAAGGGGATGCGGCAGGGAAGAGAAGCATGTCTGCCGGATTAACTTCCTCACACCCCTGGCCCTTCGGAAGGATCGCATCGATCTCTATGATTTTGATGCAGATGCTATCTGGAGAGCTGTACACCGGAAAATTCAGATGATGAGCTGTTTTGATGAAAATCCGGTTGAACTGGAAAAGCCTCTTGTCTGGCCCCGGATGCTGGAATCTCATATTGCACGTTCCGGAATCCGCCGGTATTCGAATACCCATAAGAGCAAGATGGAGTTAAAAGGAATACGGGGTGTAGTCGTGATGGAAGACATCACCGAAGAAAGACTGGAAGAACTTTTAGCGGGAGAGTTGTTCCATATAGGAAGAAATAATAGTTTTGATTTTGGTCGGTACTTAATAGAAAGAGAGAAATAAGTGAGAAAATCAGTTTGTTTAAATCCAGAGGAAATCTTTCATGTTCACACCTGGAGGTGTGGGCATGCCGGAGAAGAACGAGAGGAAGAGTATATCAAAGCTGCCATTCGCCTGGGAGCGAAACAGATCACATTTACCGATCATGCACCATTTCCAGGTGATCTTTTCCGCGGAAGAATGAAAATGGAAGAACTTCCGGAGTATGAAGACACACTGTGGGAGCTTCGAGCCAAATATCAGGGGAAAATACAGGTAAGAATAGGACTAGAGGCGGAATATCTGCCCGGATTTCAAGCTTATTATGAAAAGCTGAAAGAAGACGAAGGGATAGAATATCTGCTTTTGGGACAACATTTTTATGAGTTAGCGCCCGGTGAATACAGTTTCTCTAAAAAAGGACTGAGCGGCCGTGCAGACGGAATCGTCAGAGCAGAGCTAGAGGGAGTGGAAAGCGGATATTTTTCCGGCATAGCACATCCGGATCGGAGCTATCGCTACTTAAAACCTGGAGAACAAGCAGACATAGGAATTGTAAAAGAACTAATTAATGCCGCCGCAGAATATCACATTCCTTTAGAAAAAAATATCAGTTCAATGGAAGCAAACTGGTATTATCCGGAGATATTCTGGAAATATTGTACCGACGATTATCTGGTCGGTTTAGATGCCCATTCTGTATCGGAGATGATGAGAAGATATCATTACTCAGCTTTTTTTGATGGAGTCAATTAAAATTAACCAATTAAAAGTGTGCTGTAAGTAGTTCTCAAACCCAGAAAAAAGAGGTATACTAAAAGAAGGAATGGGACTGTCAAATATGAACAAATTGTGAACTTCCAAAAAACACCCTTCAAAAATGCCTTTTTCAGAATATTCTGAAAAACTTCTGGAAAAATGGACCCGCAAAGCCTTGATTTACAAGGGTTTCCAAAGGCAAGGGTAGAAATGAAGGTCGCCCCATTCAGGGCATTGACACAATGATAATCACATCATTTTCCTTAATTCCGCGCAGGGTAGAAATGAAGGTCGCCCCATTCAGGGCATTGACACATTACAAGGCACACGATCATTGAAATTGACATGAGCATGTAGAAATGAAGGTCGCCCCTTTCAGGGCATTGACACTTTTTTCCTTCCTTTTTCCGTTGTTAAGTCAAGAGTCTGTAGAAATGAAGGTCGCCCCTTTCAGGGCATTGATACTAATCTGAGGCATTATTCTTTTGCGCAAATCTATGAAAACAGTTGAAATACTTATTGTTAAAGAACAACTTGTCTAATTTTTCTGAATTCCCCATGTTAGACTTAACTCATGAAACGAAAATGAATATTTGTAGACGCACTTTTGATGTGTGTTTTTAGATAGACAAATACTGCAAAAGATGGACAATTATTTGATTACAGTGGTATAATTGCCTAAAAGTGTTCGAAAATTATAGGAAGGATGGACAATTTCATGAGACAACTGATGATTTTAGAAGTATCTCAAAAGCAGGCGTACATCTTTGAGAGTACGAAACTGAAAGAAAATGTGGAACGGTCAGAGGAGATATGCAGGGTGACAGATCCGGCATATTTTGAACTGGCTGCAAAGCGAAGCGGCCTTGCTTTTGACAAGGAGAAAAATGTGGTATATTCCGGCGGCGGCCATACGGTTCTGGAGTTCCCGGATCGGGAGTCCGCAGAGAAGTTTGCTTATGCGATCTCTTCTCGGGTGCGCCGTGAGTATCCGGAGCTGGAGTACTTTATCAAGACGATGGAGTATGATGAGAGCAAGGGAGCGGGAGAGAACCTGTTCCGTCTTTCCCAGGAACTGGAAAAGAAAAAATCAGTTCGTGCAGCTTCGTTCCATCAGGGCTCTTTCGGAGTAGAAGAGAAAGATTCGAATCTTCGCCGTGCCAAGGTAATTACCGGACGTGTGGACAAAATTGAGATGCCGACGGAGCATGAGTATGTGCCGGAAGGTTATGTTATGCCTTATAAACTAGAAGAACTGGGAGTCAGCAAGGATGATTCCAGTTTTGTGGCGATTGTTCATATCGATGGAAACGGCATGGGCAAACGGGTGGAAAACCTTCGAACTAAGTGTAAGGATCTTTCGTGGGAGGAATATAAGAAAACACTTCGCAGCTTTAGTGATGCGATTGATGCGGATTTCAAGACAGCTTTTCGAGGCATGCTAGATGAGATCGGAGAGCAGATTCCGGCTCTGGTGGATGCAGGATTGAACCTGAAGAACCGTTCTTTCCCGGTTAGAAAACTGATTCTCGCCGGTGATGATGTCTGCTTTGTCACAGAAGGCCGAATCGGTCTGGAGGCAGCACGTATCTTTATTGAGAAGTTATCTGCACTGGAAAATGCAGTGGATCATCAGAAATATACAGCCTGTGCGGGTGTTGCGATTGTACATCAGAAATATCCGTTCTACAAAGCCTACGAGTTATCAGAGATGCTTTGTTCTAATGCAAAGCGTTTCCTGGCTTCATATGATGACCGGATTAAGGATTCCGGAACCAAGGGCTGTGCGATTGACTGGCATATCGAATTCGGTGAGATCATCGATGATCTTGCTGAGATGCGCCAGAAATATGAGACAGAGGATGGCGGAACCCTGGAGTTAAGACCCTATATGCTGTGTGCAGAACCGGAGCTTTGGAAATTAGAAAAGGTACGCCGTTATCGCTCTTTCAAGAAGCTTTTAAGCATGCTGCTTGATAAGAAAGAAGTCTATGCGAGAGGCAAGATCAAGGAGCTTCGAGGGGTACTGAAAGAAGGCGAAAAGGCAACCGAATATTATCTTCAGTCTTCTCTTATGGATATTTTAAATCTGGATATTTTTGAAGATCATAAATTGGAAGAACAGCTCAGACAGATTGGAACCGGAAGCGGATTAGAGCGCCGTGCATTCCTGGATATCGATGGAAAGAAGCATTCACTTTATTTTGATGCAGTTGAGATGCTGGATACCTTTATCGGTCTGAAAGAGAAAGGAGAGCAGGCATGAAGCTTTTGATAGAAATGACACTGCAGTCGGATGCCGTGTTTGGCAACGGACTCAGCATTCCGGGCGGAGAAGATATCGCAACACAGATGGATGATGCAGGGTTTCCGTATCTGAAGGGAAATACCTTCAGGGGAATCTTCCGGGAAGAACTGATTAACCTTCTTGGATGGACTGGAAAAGATACGGCAGAGACAGACCATATCGTCTGCACTCTGATGGGAGAAGGCGGTTCAGAACTTCTGGATGAATCCAGAAAAGTTAGTTTTTCCGACTTAGTAGTTCATCCCCTTCTGCGCAGTGCAGCAGAGGAGGAAACAGGAGATCTTTCAGAACATAAAGCTATGTTTACGTATACCAGAGATTTTACCAGCCTGGAAAATGGTATGGCTAAGGAAGGTTCCCTTCGCCAGTGCCGCTGCGTAAAGAGCGGATTTCATTTTTACGGCACCTGTGTCTGCGATGCACAGGATGCTGAACTGGTGAAAGAGGTGTTAGGACTGATCAAATGGGTCGGTACCATGAGAAACCGCGGTTTTGGAGAAGTAAGTATCTGCGTGGAGGATCAGCATGAATAATTATTGGAAGATTCGTTTGAAAAACATGGATCCGCTGAGAATTGCGGATGATAAAAGCAGTCAGCACGGACAGACAGACACACTGCGCTATATTCCTGGCAGCGCGCTTCGGGGATATGTGATGTCAGAACTGGCAAAGCAGGCTGAGTTTGAGACCTGGAAACCGGCATTCTTCAATGGACAGATTCGTTTTATGAATGCCTATCTGACGGTGAATGGAAAGGAATTAATTCCTTCTTTAAAGGGATTTTTCGAAGATAAGACACCTTGTATTGATAAAAAAGAGATTCAGAACGTTATTGAAAAGGATGTGGAGCCGGGATATAAGCGGGCATCTCTCGGCAGCTACTGCTATGTTGAGGGAGACTGCATCTGCTATACAGGTCTTGAATTGAGTGAAGATATCAATATTAATATGGGACGCACAAGTGAAAGAAATGTTTTCCGGAGTCAGTACTTGCGAAAAGGACAGAATTTTACCGGTTATGTATCGATGACAGATGACATCGATGTAGAGCTTAGGGAAGCGGTTCTGGAAGTTTTGAGCAAAGAGATCCGGGTAGGAAACAGACGCAGCGGCGGCTATGGAACCTGCTGTACGGTTCTGGAAGCCATGAATGGGGCAGCTCCTTACGGAGAGGTACGGACTCAGAAATCATCGAAGGAGTTCTATCTGGTGCTTCTTTCCAATCTGGTGATGAGAAGTGAGCTCGGAGAGCTCTGCGGGCTGAACCTGGATGAACTGGCAGAGCGTTTAGGCTGTGATAAACTGGAATTGAAACGTTGTGCAACCTCTACGGCCCAGATCTATGGTTATAACCGGATCTGGAAGGGGACCATTCCTTCCGCCAACATGTACGAAGCAGGAAGTGTGTTCTGCCTGATTGCCGATCAGGAGATTCCAGAGGAAAATTTCCGCCGTGTAGAAACAGAAGGACTGGGTATCCGGACTGTGGAAGGATTTGGCCAGGTGGCATTTATGGAAGGATTTGGTCAGATCATCTATAAAAAACCGATGGAAAAAATGGCTGAGCAGGTGGAAACAGTACAGACTCCTGAAAAGAGCAAAATCCATGCAGAGGAGGATTGCCGACTGGCAGCCAGAGGACTTTTACAGCATCGGATTGAACGAGGCATGGAACGTTATGTAGTAGAACATACGGATGAATTGAGAGGAATTACCTCCAGTCAGCTGGGCGTGATTGCATCGATGTGTATCAGCTGTCAGTATAAGCCGGAAAAGGCAGAGTGGAAGCTTGGAAGTTTTCTGGTTCATTCCAAAGAAAAGACAGAACGCTACAAAAAGCAGGATAACAAGAAAAAACCGGATTCCTACCATCGTTATCTGGAGAAAATGCTTAATTCTGATTTGTTTGAACTGCTTGAAATAGACGGAAAAAAGGTGATGGGAATCCCGGCTGATCAGTTGTTTGAGCCGGATGAGCAGATTCGGTATAAGCTTCAGCTGATGGAGCGGCAGATACGCTACGCAAACAGGGAGGGAAGAAATCATGGCTGATAAATACGGAAGTTTATATGATCATATCGTATCCTATCAGATCACGGCGATATGTAAGGAACCGCTGCACATCGGCGGAAACGATGACAGAGCCGGAGGAATTCTGATTCATCCGGTAAAGAATGTCCCATTTATTCAGGCAACCGGATTAGCCGGAGCGATGAGAGATTACCTTGCAGATGAGCCGGGACTGCAGAATCAACTGTTTGGCTCTAGTGCAGACGGCACCGATACAGGAAGTAAAGTCCGCATCAGCGATGCATTTTTCGCGGGAAATGTGGTAGATACCGAATTAAGACCAAGAGTTAAGATTAACCGGGAAACTGGTACCTGCCAGACGGTTCAGACAAAGGGTGGACAGAACTGGTCCGGCCAGAAGTTTGAGATGGAGTCAGTGGCAGCGGGTTCTGAATTTACATTTAAGATGTACCTGTATGAACGAAATCATGAACATGAAGCCACAATAGAGCGGATATTAGGTGCCCTGCAGGCCGGCAATATTCAGATTGGCGGTCAGAAGAGCAATGGCTGCGGATATGTTGAGTTCAAAGAGCTGATGAAAACCGATTATGATATGACCCGGGAAAAAGACCGGAAACTCTGGAGAGATGAGTCAAAAGAGGGACAGTCTATTCTGGAGGAGCTAAAAGGACGGGTATCCACGTTGGATCACCGCATTCATTTTGAACTGAAGGGTAAAGTGGACAGCGAGATCCTGGTCAAATCCATCGATGTAAGAGATTATAATGAGGAATCAGCGGATGCAGAACAGATGCGCAGAGCAGACGGAGAACTTCTGATTCCGGCCACTTCGATTAAAGGTGTGCTGCGAAGCCAGATGGAGAAAATCGCAAAGCTGAGACAGCTTCCGGTATCGGATATTGAGGCTGTATTCGGTAAAAATGCAGAAAAAGAAGAAAAAGGATTTCTGGGCTGCATTCATTTCTTTGATGCGATGCTGGAAAAAGGCGGTGAGCGTCCGCCACAGAAGCGGATTCACATCGATAAATTTACCGGTGGTGTGATGTATGGAGGACTTTTCAGTGAGACTCCGGCTTATGGTGAACTCACTATCCGGGTTGATCTGGAGGAGGAGAATAAAAAGGCTGCAGGCCTTCTTCTTATGGCACTGCGTGACGTAGGATTGGGTATTCTCCCTCTGGGAAGCGGAAGCAGCATCGGCAGAGGTTATATAGACGGAAGTGAGCTGCTGATCAAAGAAGGAACCGAAGTGATCGCAAAGATCAACTTAAAGAGCAGACAGATTGAACAGGGCGCAGATTTGATCATAGAGTATGTGAAAGCGGTCTGAGAAGGGATGGCAGATTATGAAAACATATAAACATCTGGATGTCCGGGCGGTATCTGCGGAGCGTTCAGAACTGAAGGAAAAAGCAGCACAGTATCCTTATGTAATTGCTCATATGTACAGTGACATCCTGTGCGGAAACTGTGTTCATGATGGGATTAACTGGGATGAACTGGTGGAATTAAGAGCATTTGATGAAAAAGGCGAACTGCATGTATACGAGCAGAATGGTTCTTTGAAGGCTGTAGAGATTACGGAGAAAGAGAATGCTGATGCAGAAGAGGATACCGTGATCAAGTACTATCAGGTTCGTAAATCAGTTTCCGCTGTCAAATCTCCATGCAGACTTGCAGTAAAAGAGTATCTCGAGGCGGATGAAGACGGACAGGCTGTAGTTGTCTATACAAGACCCTTTGGATTGGAGGCGAAAGCAGAATGAGTTATGTAGGAGCACCCTATAACTTCGTACCGTTGGGCAAAAAAGTATACCGGAAAGACGAAATCACAAAGCACAGTGAGATAAGTGGCTTATCCGGATATCTGGAGTATCAGGTTACTGCCAAAACTCCTATCATAGTTGACGGCGGAGATAAGCATTTTTATAAAAATAAGGATGGAAAGGCAGCCATTCCGGGAAGTACCATGCGGGGGCTGGTGCGCAGCAATATGCAGATCTTAAGTCAGTCTTCTATCGCGGATGATATTGCAAATGCAAAGCTGATGTACCGGTGCGTAGGCGGAAGTTCAAGAAACCTGAATAAAAAGGTGTACGATGGTACCTTAGGTTCTGATACGGTTGTTGTCGGCAAGGGAAGATTTTCTGTCTTAAAGAACGTTAAGGGTGGATATATCGGCTGCAAGAATGGAAAATATTACATTATTCCATCCAGCATCCAGACACTTCAGCGTGAACTAGGCGAGATGAATTACTATGTTTTAAGTGAGCGCCGGATCATTGAAGATAAGTTTCGTGGATTTGAGATGTTGAGAAAAAGTCCCTGTGTACTTCAGAACTCCAACACGAGACCTTTTGTGAAAGAAGCAAGAGGAAACCGTGTTCAGTATAAAGGCGACAAGAATGTAAATTATAAGCCGTATTTCAAAACAGTTTATTATCAGCCGAAGGGAATGCGGAATATTTCTGCTTTATCAGAAGAACCGAAGAATGGTTATAAAAAGGGTACACTTATCACCACCGGTTTCATGAATCAGAAAAAAGCATTTTATGTAATCCCGGAGATGGCAGAACTTCCGGTAAGCGAGTGGATCCCGATTGCACCTCAGGATATAGATAGTTTTAAACGTGATTTTGAGGGAAGAAAGAATCAGTTGACCGTGGCAACCGGATTTAATCTGGCTAAGATGGAGAAGGATGAGAAAGAAGAACTGAAAAAGGAAGTGAGCCGTTTCTTTGGCCTGCCGGAGAATGGTGAGATCAAACCGGTATTCTATATTGAGTTAGATGGAAAACTGTACTTCGGATTTACTCCAAGACTTCGTCTTTTCTATGAGAAGGAAATCTATGATGGATTGTCGAAAAAACAGAGAGACAATAGCCTTGACTACTGCAAGTCCATGTTCGGATTTGCGACAGATAATGAAAGCTACCGTTCCAGACTTTCTTTCCAGGAGGCCGTGATAGATAAGAATATTTCTGAAAATGGAAAAACAGCGGTAGTGCTTGGGGAACCGAAGCCTACCAGTTATCTGGATTATCTGGTTGGAAAGAATGGTGAAGCAGTTACGTATCGCGGTGATTTTGCTTTAAGAGGTATGAAACAGTATTGGCTTCATACGAAAGAGGCTGCCAGTGGCCTTGGAAATAACAAGGACGTAGGATCTGATTTCTATCCATACCCGAAGGAAACTTCTTTCACCGGGCAGATTCGTTTTTCAAATCTGAGTGAAGAAGAGCTTGGTATGCTTCTCTGGAGCCTGCTTCTGGAAAAGAACAGCCAGCAGAACATAGGAAAAGGAAAACCCTATGGATTTGGCCGTGTAGAGATTTCGCTGAAACAGCTGAATATTCTGGATACGGCTGCCATGTATGACAGTGAGACCCTTTGCTTAGAACCCTACCGGGAAGAGAAAGAACGCTGCAGTGAGTATGTGGATAAAGCTAAGAAAGATATGACCCGGTTCCTCGGAAAAGATGTGATGGAACATCCGCCGGTTCGTGATTTCCTGTTGATGAAAAATGGCAATGAGATCCCGGATGACAGTAAGACACATTATATGAGCATCGAGGGGCGTGACAGCGACTATCAGGTCCGCAATAGGGAACAGATTCCGCTGGATACCATTGGAGTTGTTATGGGTAAGGAGAAGAGAAAAACTCAGGCACAGACTGGTCAGGGTAGTCATGGAAATGGATATAACAGTGGAAAATGGGGCAAGAATAATTCTTATGGAAATAAGAATTCAGGAAGCAGAGAATATAAAGACAGTGGCAATGCGACCACGTCTATGGCCAGCGTGTTTGCAGGAATAAAAATCGATTCATAATGTGGAACAGATAGTTTCCCACCCATAGAAAAAACCGGGATTATCCCCGGTTTTTTCGCTCTTTTAATGACTTTATGATGTGTTCTCTCAGACTTTTAGGTTCCTGTACGATAGCAGAACTTCCAAATCCGTAGATCCAGGGACGGAACTTGCTGATGCCGTAGACGGTATCTTCGTAGTACAGATAGCCGTCTTTTTCATAGAGATGTCCCTTTGTACGGCAGGCCAGATCCCGTTTTACTTTTTCCCAGACATTAGCCTCGTTATAGAACTTTACCTTGACATGTTCCGGCTGTTCGGAGAAGCAGTTTCCCCATACCTGGGGAGCGATGGAATCAATGATGGAACTATCGCCTGCATCGACTTTCTCAGTCCCGGGCCGCAGATCCAGGATGCGATCTAAGCGGTGAACCTGAATCTTATTCTCAGAAACAGACAGGACGCAGTACAGGTTTTCAGACTCATCGTAGGATATCTTCAAGGGCTGGAAGGTAATCTTTAGAATCTCTCCTATGGAGTTTTTATAATTCATGGAAAGAGATTTCTTTTTTTTGATTGCTTCATCAATGATCTGAAGGCGGGATGTCAATTCCTGGTAATCATGGATGGTACGATAGCTGTCCTTTATCTGAAGAAAGGATGTTTTTGTAATTGGCGAAGGCTTGTCAGGTGTAATATCCTTCCGTATGGCATCCAGTGCCAGAGATTCATCGTAACTTAAAGCAATATTGAAGTTATCAGATTCGGTTAAGGAGCAGTTTTCGATATCAATCGGGATATGATCGAAGCCACCATTTAAAAGTTTTTCTTCTAAATCTGGATCAAAACGGTTAAGCATATCTGCGATAGTATATTCAAACTGGCTATCTTCATCGGACATGTCACCATCGCTTTGATTTTCTTTAAACAGATCCTTGATATTTTCGAAATCCAGGAAGATCCTGTTTTCCAGATTCTCCGGGATAAAAGAAATATCACCATCATATTTTGAGTTTATGGCTGCCTGCCATTTCAGGATAGCAGCGATGTCCAGGCGGATCGTATCGATCGGAATCTGCGTATAATGATGGAGCTCCAGGATGGACATTCCGTCAAGGTCATAACTGCCTCTGGAGATCCAGCTGTAATAGGTCTGAAGACGGATATAAGGGTTTTCGTAATTATTCATACTCATCCTCCTCGTATCTCGATAAGGTTCGGTCTATGGAAAAATTCATTTTGTCCTTTAATGAGGCAGGTTCGATGACGTGGACACTACGTCCGAATTGCCGGAGATAATTTGCAAAATCGCCCAGACCGCGGATGGTGTCCTGGTATTCCAGCTGATTTTCTTCCGGAAAATAGGTGATGGAAGCACCGCTGCGATGCTGTTTCAGGTAGTGAATTTTTCGTTTGACATTGGCTTCCAGATCAAAGCGGACCTTGACCATAAGCGGTTCTTCCAGCGATATGCTGAACATCTCGGAGAAGATATGCTGATATGTGGTAGAACGATAGCTGTCATTTGGAAAATCCGTGTTTTCAATGGTGCTTATACGGCTCATATCGATAATCGAATTGTATTTTTCGGTCAGAGCTGGTTCTTCCGTATATTCTTTTCCCAGGAGATACAGCTTTGCTTTTTCTACACTGTAGATAACCAGGCCGGTCTGGAAGAGAATCGTAAGCATCTGGCCGGCTTTGGTTTTGTAAGTGATGCGTATCAGCTTTTCCGCATAGCTGGAATCCGAGAGCTTTTTCATCCATTGATTAATCTCCTCCAGCATTTCGTGCTGTTTTCCGTAGGTCAAGTAGTTGGGACTGGAGACGGAACCAAGATTGTCGGATAGCTTTATGATTTCTAGTTTATGTGCGATGGAATTCAGCTGGCTGTGGTAAGGAGAGGCAGCTGGAAGCAGTTTTACCTGTTCTAAAAGTTTGCTGACCGTCTCCTTGGAAAAATGATGCAGAATCGGAACGGAACGACCGGTGGCATGGTATGTGCCATCGGATGTAATGGCAATTTCTTTTTCCTGTATTAGTGCATTCCACAGATTGTCGAATGCGGTTTTAGTGATATCCATCGGCAGTTTATCACAGTTATCGTCTGTTTTACTATTGTTACCTGGCAGGAAATAGCGATCTTTTAGCAATTTCGCAGTGTCGTGTTTGCGCTGGAGGTTCTGGATAACATTGTATTTTCGTAAAATTTCCTTGGATATCGGTAGGTAGTAAACAGGAGGAGCAGACGGATCTTCTGAGATGAGTGTATAGTAGGCAGTTTTATTTCTGGTTGTGCTTTCCAGTTCAAAACCTCGTTCTTTGAGGCGTTCTATGTAGTTGTAAGTGCTGGCCCGATTGCAGACAAGAAGGTTCTGGATGTTTTTTGCAGACAGTTCCTTTTGTTCATAAAATGCATGAATCAGTGTTTGAAGCTTTTCTTCCACTTTCTTTGATCCCATAAGCAAAATCCTCTCATATGTTTGACTTGATGTGATACTCTGAGTATACCAGATAATGGTGGAAAAGTCTTAAAATGAATATGGAATTTGCAAAAAAACTGCTGCCAGAACTGTATGGTACGGAATTTTCAGTCCGGAAAATGCCTGCCTGGAACAGTTGCAGCTGGCGGCTTTATAGCTGGCATAAAATTAAGATACCATAGAGATTTTGCATGAACTGTGCTATCATTATTAAAGATGCAAAATTTTTCGGACATATAACCCAGACGATCCTTTCAGGCCAGTATGTGGTTTACAACGGAAAATATTATGAAGTGCATGAGATTTCTCCGGATTACGGAATTGTGCTGCGCCGTGCCTCTGATCTGTACAGCAGCCGACGGTATTACCGTCAGCTCAGAACCTATCATATGGGTAAAGTAGAACAGAGTGAGATGGTCAGCAGCCGGAATGTGGCAGGCATGAAGCTTATGACAGGCTGCTGTGACTTTTCTGTAGATACGGATGGTTATCTGGATATGCAGGATCTGCATGACTGCAGGACAGCCAGACACGTGGATCTGAGAGAAGATCCGAAGGCCGGATCCTACAGACGAAGCTATCACAATAAGCGGATTCTTACTGTCAAGCTTCCGGATATGGATGAAGATATGCGCTATACGCTGGGGCTTCTATTCTCCGAACTTTTTCGTTCACTGTATCCAGCCGGATGGGCGTATCTGGCTGTTCTCGCGAAAAAACCGGAAGATTTAGAAGAAACATACAGTCTCCTGACTTATGACCTGGAAGAAGAAAACAGTACAGAGAATCTGTACATAGTGGAAGACAGTGAACTTGATCTGGGACTCCTTGACAGTGTGATCCGAAATATGCCGCGTATGATGGAGATACTGGAGGATTATCTTTCCTGGCATCTTGAAAAGTTGGGAGAAGAGGCTGCAGAAGAGGAGAAAGAGCAGACAGAAGGAGAATCAGAAGAGGCAAAAAAAGATCCCTACAGGAAGGAACATTACTTCCTTTTTGGAGGCGAAAAGGTGAGCAGTCATCTGAAGCTTTCGGAGATACGGGATTATCTAAAGCGCTGCGGCAGCAGAAAAAATCCACTGACCCATGCGAGAAAACAGGAGCTTATCGATGCCAGGGAGTTCGATCTGCAGGCAGTTAATACCTGTGATTTCTGTGGCCTTCCACTTTCGGAAGTCAGCTATGAGCGTCTGAATGATGGCCGGATCCGATGCAGCGATTGTGCGTCCAGTGCTGTGGAGACCACAGGAGAATTTCAGGAGATATTCCTGCGATGCCTGAAGATGATGGAAATTCTGTATGGAATCAAGATTCACGCACCGATTCAGCTTCATGTGACCAATGCAGAAGAAGTGGCGAAGCAGACAGGAATTGTGTATAAGCCCGGAACGAAGTTTGCAGTTCGTGCAGTGGGCTATGCACAGATGAAAAACGGTATCTGCCGGATTGTAGTGGAAAACGGAAGTCCGCGTCTGGCAGCTATTGAAACCATGGTTCATGAGCTGACTCATATCTGGCAGTATCTGAACTGGAAAGACAGGGAAAAGGCCTGGAATCTGAAAATGGAGAAGAAGGCCTATACGGCAGCTGCCCGGGATATTCTGTATGAAGGAATGGGAATCTGGGTATCTATCCAGTATCTGTATCAGGTGGGAGAATCCAGTTATGCTGCCGGTCTGGAACAGATTCAGATGGCTCGGGATGATGCCAGAGGAGCCGGATTTAGGCTTTATGCAGCACAATATCCATTGGTTAAGGATATGACCGCACTTCGGAAGACTCCATTTACCGAGTATATTCCAGTAGACTTAGAAAAGGTCAAATCAGAAGCACACCGCCTTTTGGGATAACAGCGGAAAGGCTGCTAGGCATGTGTGGGATAACAGCAGCACGGACCGTGGACTGTGCTGCAGGGAAAGGATAAGAACATGAATCAGGATGATTTTTTTGAAAATGAAACGCTGGGAACGGCATTTCTTTTTATCCCGATGGATTTAGACCATGAAACGGCGGAGCAGAAGATGGGCTGTGAAACATTCCGGGAAGAGCTGGAGAAGGGCGATGCGTGGAAACTGAAGGATGATAAGGACAGTAACCGCTATATCTACCGTTATATTACGGACAAGATGGATCTGGGAAATAAAGCGGACTGTCTGTATCTGCACTATTGCCTCGCAGATGAGGCAGCCAGAAAACGCGGCTGGGGTGAGGCTGGAAGGCTCTATCGAATCAAGGATACTGACATCCGGTTTCAGATTCAAACGGTGCATCTGTTCACCTTCAAGACGGAAATAAAGATAGCGGCGATTCAGCTGGAATTTGCCAAGGATGCTCCGCTCTATATTGCAGAAGGCCTGTATTACCTGAAAAAGGTGCATCAGGAAATGCTGATTCCGGATGCTCAGATGGAAGAAACAGAAACTATTCTGGAAGCAGTCCGCGGACTCTTTCCACCCTGTCTGAAAGAAAAGCTTCGTTTCTTTCCTTATCTGAATGAGGGAATGGAGCGGGCCAATACCATGAGTCTTGCCTTTGAGCCGGAACGGGAAAAATGGAAAGAGCATCTGTATTTTTTGAAAAATGCTTACCGTACTGAGGGATTCTTCTATAACGAGTGGATGGATCAGGAGAATGAGACGCTGTTTACCTCCGGTGACTACGTATGGGGGGTGACCGGGGAAAATCTGGCTTGTCTGGTGCTGCAGAAAACAGAACATGTAACGAAACGGTTTCAGAAGCGGTTTCAGGCGGAATATCTGCTGACCTATATCCTTCTGCTGCATCGAAAGTTCGATTTGTATAAGATTATGACCGATTTCGGCATCGGAGAGCAGAATGATCTGCAGACATTGAAGTCTTATCAGAAGCATCTGAATATCTATCGGACGGATTATGAGTATGAACGGATCACAGAAGTGCCGCAGTATCACAATCTGTATAAAAAAATCGAAGAGAGGATGGAACTGACTGCATTATTTGACGATGTGATGGAACCGGTCAGCGAACTCAGCAGCATGCAGATGGAATGGGCCGAGGAAGTCAGGGCTGAGCAGGAAGGCAAGATGGAGCGGGCATTGGCAGCGCTTTCGTTCTTAGCTATTTTCTCAGCGCTGATTGATGGATGTGACTATCTGCAGACACTGATTGAGGACTTTATGGGCGAGGGTCATCTGAATATTATCGTGCCTCTTCATGTATTGTGCAGTTTTATTATACTGTTTGTGGGGATAAGAGCGCTGATGAATTTCAGAGGAGTTATATTCAAAAAAAGAAAAAAGAACAACAGTAAATAAGCAGAAATGTAAAAGAACCGGGAAATGGTAAATGGATTTTCCTGGTTCTTTCATTTTAGTGGGAATACCTTTGTAAGTGTCCAAAAACGATGAAAACTGCCTGTTACAATATACTCATCAAAGAGATGGAGGTAATGAGTATGAAGAATAAAAAGATGAAAAGCGGTGGACTTTTAACTCTGGCATTCTTAATGGCAGCAGGCAATGTGATGCCGGCATTGGCAGGTTCCTGGCAGCAGGATGCAGCAGGATGGCGTTGGAAAAACGATGACGGATCCTATCATGCAGGCAGTTGGCAGTGGCTGGACGGAAACCGGGATGGTGTATCGGAATGTTACTATTTCGCACCGAATGGCTACATGCTTGCCAATACCGTGACACCGGACGGTTTTCAGGTAAATACAGAAGGTGCCTGGGTGGAGAATGGAACCGTGAAAACCATGGGAACACCGGAAACCGTTACCGTGCCGGAAGGCCGATGGGTGAAGGGAGACGGAGTCAATGCAGGTAAATGGTGGTGGCTGAATCCCAATGGAAGCTATCCGATCCATACCTGGAGGTGGCTGGACGGCAATCAGGATGGTGTGGCAGAATGCTACTATTTCGACGATAATGGCTGGGCTGTCACTTCTGGACTGACACCGGATGGATTCCTGGTAAATGCAGAAGGCGCCTGGGTGGAGAACCAGGTAGTGAAAACGAAAAAAGCAACCAGAGGAGGTGGTGGACCCGCCGGTGTCGGAGGCGGAACATCCGGAAAAACAGGATCCGGCGGAGGCGGTTCTTCATCCGGCGGAGGTTCTCATGGCGGCAGTCACAGATATGAGGATGATGACGATGATGAATGGGATGATTATGCAGATGGATCGGTGTCCGGTTCTGCCAATGATTTCAAGACAGCGAATTTCGGCATGATGACTTCCAGCCAGTGGAAGGAAACAAAAGCCGCTATCGAGAAATTCAAACAGGAATATATTACCGATGGCATGAGTGACATGGAAAAGGAGATTAAGATTATCGAATGGCTGGTGCAGAATTGCCGGTATCAGTCCAAGAGCGACTGGTCCCGCTCTACCGCATACAGCTGTATCATTCTCGGCAAGGCACAGTGTGCCGGATATGCAGATGCATTTCTGCAGACAGCCAAGCTCTGCGGACTGGATGCAAGATATATCCACAATTCCTCCCATGCATGGAATCTGGTTAAGCTGGATGGTGACTGGTATCATGTGGATGTAACCTGGGAGGATCCAATTGGAGGCAATTCCTATGGATTTGGAAATCTCAGAAACAAGTACATCAATCTGACGGATGATAAGATTCGGAACGAGAGATCTCACAAAACCTGGAGTCCGAATTCGCTGAAGGCAACAGGAACGAAATACGGACCGGAGGCAGTTAAGGAGTATCTGATATCTCAGAAACCGGATCATCTGGTCACAACAGAGTACCAGATCAAATATGTAGATGAAAATGGACGCGTTCTGAACGTGGTAAAAGGAACCGGAAGGGCTGGCACCACCGTTACACCGAAAAAGAAAACCTTTGAGGGCTATGAACTTGATCAGGAGATTACGCCGTTTACACTGAATAAAATCAGTTCCCAAAACGTCTTTGAGGTTCGCTATGCAAGATATTATAATTTTACGATAGTTTATCTCTGTACGACAGATGATAAGGTATTGTCTCAGAGCAAAGGGCGTGTGAAAAACGGAAGCATCATCACAACTCCGGTGGAGAAATTTGATGGTCATACACTGGAATCAAATCCGGATCCTAGATTTACGGTGGATAAGGATGTGAAGGTATTTGTATATTATACCCATGAAACAGGTGAGACAGAGAAGCCGGAGGGAACAGAGAAGCCGGAGGGAACAGAGAAGCCGGAGGGAACAGAGAATGCAGGAAAAGAGGAGAAAATAGAAGAAACTGAGACCACTGAAAAAAAGGAGGAGACTGAAGAAACAATTACGGAAACAGAAGAGAAGAAGGAAAATGTAGAGAATGAAGCAGGGAATCCGGCAGAGTAAGTGAAACGAAAGGTTATTCTCAAAACATATACAAATTTAGCTATGAAAGGGCCCGGCAGAAGCCGGGTTCTTTTTTGATGTATAAAAATACAGAAGAATGACATAAAATATGTAAATTTTCACTTGGATTTTACGCATTCTATGGTACACTAATATGGTATATCAAAAAATGGGAGGAAGACTCAAAAATGAGCAAAAAAGAAGAAAAAGGGCTAAAGTCCTTTAACAAGGGATTCCAAGTGCCAGATACCTACATTATCATCTTTTTAGTAGTCGTTATCGCAGCACTTCTGACATTCCTTGTACCAAAGGGATTTTATGAAACACAGGATATTTCATATATGATCAATGGTGTTGAGAAAACCCGTACAGTAATCAAAGACGGAAGTTTCCAGTATCTGACAGATGATGCGGGAAACGCAGTAACAGAAGGAGTAGCACTCTTTAGTGGAGATGGTGGAACAGGATTTTTCAACTATATGTACAACGGAATCGTAAATAGTTCTGCAATCGAGATTATCGCATTCCTTATGGTAGTAGGTGGTGCATTTGGTATCATGATCCGTACAGGTGCGATTGAATCTGGATTGATCGGATTGATCCGTAAGGCCAAGGGAGCAGAAAAACTACTGATTCCGATACTTTTCGTACTGTTTTCTCTTGGTGGAGCAGTTTTCGGAATGGGAGAAGAAGCGCTTCCGTTTACTATGATTCTTTGTCCGTTGTTTGTAGCAGTTGGATATGATTCAGTTATCGCAGTTCTTGTTACTTATGTTGCCACACAGATTGGTTTCGGTTCATCTTGGATGAATCCGTTCTCTGTAGGCATTGCACAGGGTATTGCAGGTATTGACGTATTCTCCGGTGCAGGATTCCGTATGGTAATGTGGGTCGTATTTACAGCACTCGGCTGTGGAATGACTATGTTCTATGCATCAAAGATTAAAAAGAATCCGACAATCTCAATCGCATATAAGACGGATTCATATTTCCGTGAGCAGAATGAAACAACAGGAATTGACGAAGGACATTCATTTGGTCTTGGACACATTTTAGTCCTTCTGACACTGGCTGTTACAGTAGTATGGGTAGTTTGGGGAGTTATGACTCAGGGATACTACATGCCGGAGATTGCAACACAGTTCTTTATTATGGGAATTGTTTCCGGTGTGTTTGGAGTTATCTTTAAACTGAATGATATGAAACTGAATGATATTGCAACATCTTTCAAAGATGGAGCAAAAGACCTGATCGGTGCGGCCCTTGTCGTTGCTATGGCACAGGGAATCATGCAGGTTCTTGGTGGTTCTGATCCGACAACACCTACAGTTATTAATACAATTATGTATAATATTTCAAATGCATTGTCTGGAGTTTCCGGAGCAGTTGCAGCCGTACTTATGTATCTGTTCCAGTCCGTATTTAACTTCTTCGTTGTATCCGGAACAGGACAGGCTGCCATCACAATGCCGATCATGGCTCCGCTGTCAGACCTGTTAGGTGTTTCGCGTCAGACAGCTGTAGTTGCATTCCAGCTGGGTGATGCATTTACCAACCTGATTGTTCCTACATCCGGATGCTTAATTGGCTCTCTTGCAATTGCAAAGATTGAGTGGTCTAACTGGATTAAATTCATGTGGAAATTCCTTGGTGTCTTAATGATTGGTGCAATCATTACAGTTCTTGTTGCAGTTGGAATTGGATTCTAAAATATGTATTTTATCTTAGTCGAGAAGACTCCCACCTCTTTTGGTGGCGAGTAATAGCAAATTTGTCTCAGTGGGAGTGATTTGTGATGAAATTAATTCAGAATATTGATGTTTATGCTCCACAGCATCTGGGGAAAAAAGATGTACTTATAATCAATGATAAGATTGTTAAGATTAAAGATGCGGGTTCTATATCCGCAGACGGATTTCTTTCTGAGGCAGAAAGGATCAATGGAGAGGGGCTACTTTTAACTCCGGGATTCATTGATAGTCATGTTCATGTACTCGGAGGCGGTGGCGAAGGCGGATTCGCCAATCGTACTCCGGAAGCAACCATGGAAGGACTTACGAAGTTTGGAGTGACAACCGTTGTTGGCTGCCTTGGAACAGATGGAATCGGTCGTGATATGTGTGCACTGGTTGCAAAGACAAAAGGATTGAATGAGCAGGGAATGTCTGCATACTGTTATACCGGAAGTTATCAGATTCCGGTCCGCACGTTGACTGACAGTATTGTGAAAGATATTATGATGATTCAGGAAATCATTGGAACGGGAGAAATCGCGATCTCTGATCATCGTTCTTCACAGCCGACTTTCGAGGAATTTGCACGTGTCATTGCGGATACAAGGCTTGGTGGTGTTCTTTCCGGGAAAGCTGGCATTGTAAATGTTCATCTGGGCGATAGTCCGAGATGCTTAGATCTGATTGAACGAGTAGTCGATGAGACAGAGATACCGGCAACTCAAATACTGCCAACACATATCAATCGAAATGAGATGCTTTTTGGCAAGTCGATTGAGTATGCACTGAAAGGCGGAGCAGTAGACTTTACTGGAAATGAAGATATTGACTATTGGGAAACTATCTGTGATGAGGTACGTGTATGTAATGGTATCAAACGGATGTTAGATGCAGGAGTAAATCCTGACCGCATAACAATTTCTTCTGACGGGCAGGGAAGCCTTCCGATGTATAGTAGTGATGGCAAATTCCTTGGAATGGGCGTTGGACAGTCCAGCTGCCTTCTGAAGGAAGTAAAGGAATGTGTATTTAAAACAGAAATTCCTTTAGAAATAGCAATTTCTACAATTACATCGAATCCAGCAGATATTCTTTGTCTTAAGGGAAAAGGTAAGGTTGAAGAAGGCTATGATGCGGATCTTTGTATTCTCGACCAGGAACTTCAGCTTGTTGAAGTGATTGCAAAAGGGAATACAGTTTATAAAAAATAAAGGATATCAGATGTGAGAAGCATAAGTCACTTAGTTGGCTGGTGCTTTTTTGCGTGCTTATACAGTTGATAAAATGATAACCTTTCATAAAAAGAGATGCTGTCTGCTGGTAGAATTAAAAAGAAAAAAAGTTGTTGACATACACCACAAATATAATAACAATTCTAAATGTTTGAATTATAATTATTCTATATGATAGAAGAAGGAGATAAATAATAAATGGATGATTCCTTTCACTACTTGGGAGAGTTATTCTTTTATCTATTTAAGCGACCAGCTTAAGGCAAAGTTGACGGTATATCGGACGTTTTGTCCGAAACCATAGCCTGATCCCTTCTTTTACATACGACAGTATGCCTGAGATACCTTTAGCCAGCCGATAATAGCTGAAATGGATTTTTTCTTTTATAGGGTCTGCTTTCTGTATGATTGCAACCTTCAGGGCATGCGTTTCTGATTTCATGGATATATGTGCCAGAAATGCCATGCACAGGGTAATATAAAAATTTAGGGCATTGATTGCAGTGAGCTTCCTTACACGGAAGTTTTCAAACTGAAACATCTGCTTTTTTAGAGGTTTCTGGGCTTTGTGCTTGCAAAATGCTTGCAGTAAGTAAAATTTCTTATAATTTGAAAATACCAAGATGAAAATATCAATGAAAATATCAAGGAAAGAAATCCCTTGACATTTCCCACCAACATGCCTAAAATAATAAACAGATTGCATACATGAAATCAATCAAACCAAACAAACCAAAAGCTATGATCGTGTTCTATAAGATACTGTTTCCGGTCAGAGAGAAGAGGTCAGCGGCTGTGAGCCTTTTTCCGTTCAGACAGATATCCGAATTTCCCACGGGAGTTGCATTGCTGAAATTTAGAGTAGGCATTGCCGTCTGGTGTACGTTACATACCGGAAAGTGTCTGTGGCAGACGAAAAAATGACCTGCCGACAGGAAGCTGGGTGGTACCGCGGTATAGATATGATCGTCCCTTTGCACGTTTTGTGCGAAGGGATTTTTTTATGTCATGTCGCAAGCGACCGCGCGAGACGCCCGAATGTGCCAGAGAACATCCTTTATGCACAAATTCGTGTCCACAAGTTAAAGCAATATCAAGATAAAAAGCAACAAAAGTAATAGAAGGAGAGAAATCATGCAGGATTTAAAAGAGCTGAATGAAGTGATCACTGCGATCAAAGAGGAAATCCGCCAGGGTGCGGATGCTCTGACGACTTCCAAGAGTGTCTATGAGTTTAAGAAGACCTTTCTGGATAATAAGCAGGGCAGAATTGGTCTGCTGATGAAAGAAATGCGCAATGTTGCCAATGACCAGAAAGCGGAATTTGGTAAGACTATCAACGGCGCCAAGGAGTGGGCAAACAATTTCTTTGACGAGCTGGATCAGAAATTAAAAGAGAAAGAGCAGCAGCAGCGCTATGAATCGGAGAAGATTGATATCACGATGCCGCCGGTTAAAATCCGTTACGGTAATCTGCATCCAGTTACGACGGTCCGCAATCAGCTGACGGATATCTTCACCTCTATGGGATTTGAGGTATATGAGGGAACCGAGATCGAGACCGATTATTATAACTTTACAGCTTTAAATACACCGCAGGATCATCCGGCGCGCGATATGCAGGATACATTCTATCTGTCTCCGGAATTCTTGCTCCGTACCCAGACATCGGCTGGACAAGTTCATGTTATGGAAGCGAAAAAACCGCCGATCAAGGTTGTTTCCCCGGGTAAAGTATTCCGTTCTGACGATGATGCGACCCATTCTCCGATGTTCAGCCAGATGGAAGGTCTGGTTGTTGATGAGGGCATCACCCTGTGTGATTTAAAGGGTATGCTGGATATGTTTGTTCAGAGAATTTTCGGTGAGCAGACAAAAACGAGACTTCGTCCGTCCTATTTCCCGTTCACGGAGCCGTCTGTTGAGGTCGATGTAAGCTGCTTCCAGTGCGGCGGCAAGGGCTGCCGTCTGTGCAAGGAAACAGGCTGGATCGAGGTTCTCGGCGCTGGTGTGGTAAATAAGAAGGTACTGGAAAACTGCGGCATTGATTCCAATAAATACAGTGGATTCGCATTCGGATTGGGTCTGGAGCGTATCGCAATGCTGAAATACGGCATCAACAATATCAAGATGCTTTTTGAGTCTGATCTGCGTGTGCTGGATCAGATCGATGACTGATCAGGACAGGAGGATTAGAAATGCTTGTACCGTTAAGCTGGTTAAAAGATTATGTAGATATTAATATTTCCGCAGATGAGCTGGAGAAGAAGCTTTTTGACTGTGGATTTGAGGTAGAAGAAAAATGGCAGGTTGGCAAGGATATCAGTGGCATCGTCGTTGGTTATGTTGACTCCTGTGAGCCGATTCCGGAAACACATCTTCATGTGTGCCAGGTCAATGTAGGTGGTCCGGAACTCTTACAGATCTGCTGTGGCGCTGACAATGTAAAAGCTGGCGGAAAATTCCCAGTTGCCATGATTGGCGCGAAAGTATATGCAACTGCAAAAGATCATGTGACGATCGAGGGCGTGGCTACCATTAAAAAGGGTAAATTGAGAGGTTATGAGTCCCAGGGTATGCTGTGTTCCGGTACCGAGCTTGGCTTAAACGAGGATCTGTATCCGGGTGCTGGTTACAACGGATTGCTGGTTCTGCCGGAGGATGCGGAAATTGGTTCGGATGTCAAAGAGCTGACTGGCTTAAATGACTGGATCTTCGATGTTTCTATCACGGCAAACCGTCCGGACTGCCAGAGTATTTTCGGTCTGGCAAGAGAGGTTGCCGCCGCACTGGGCGAGCCGCTCAAGACACCGGCACTGGATTACACTGAGACAGAAGTTGAGAAAGAAGGCTTCAACGTAACGGTAGAGGCACAGGATCTTTGCCCGCGTTACATTGCACACTATGTATATGACGTAAAACTGGGTCAGTCCCCGGCATGGATGAGACGACGTCTGGCTTTGGTAGGGAATAATTCCATTTCCAATATTGTTGATATTACAAACTATATCATGCGTGAGTTAGGTCAGCCGCTTCATGCGTTTGACTGCGATTATCTGGAGGGCAATGCGATCAACGTAAGACGCGCGGCCGAGGGCGAGAAGATCGTGACGCTGGATGAGAAAGAATTTACCTTAAATCCGAACAATCTGGTTATCTGCGACGGCAAAAAGCCGGTAGCACTTGCCGGAATCATGGGTGGTTTAAATTCTGAGATCCGTGATACCACGACGGAAGTGATGTTTGAGGCAGCTAAATTTGCCCGTGACAACATCCGCAGAAGCTCCCGTGCATTAGGACAGGGCTCCGACGCGAGCCAGCGATATTCTAAGGGTGTTGATGAGTACACAACCGAGATGGCGATGAAACGTGCCCTGCACCTGGTTGAGGAGCTGGGAGTTGGTAAGATTTCCAAGACCCATAAAAATGTAAATACCGGAAACTCCTTAGAGCCGACTACCTTCAAGACAAGTGTTAAGAAGGTAAACGCTGTTCTGGGTATTACCGTTCCGGACGAGGATATTTTACGCATCCTGACTGGCTTAAACTTCCAGCCGGAGATCAACGGCGACGAACTGACCATGCATTTCCCGGCATACCGCGAGGATATGGAAGATTATCCGGATGTTGCCGAGGAAGTGATCCGTATGTACGGCTACGATCACATCACATCGACCTTCATGCCGAGTGCTAAGGTGACGATCGGTGGAAGCAACCTGCGTCAGAGAACAATTCTGAAAGTAAAGAGAACGCTGTGCAGTGTTGGCGCATTTGAGGGAATCCACTATTCCTTCTTCTCCCCGTCGGATCTGGATGAAATGGGATTTGCAGAGGACGCGCCAGAGCGCAGGGCGATCCGCATCATGAATCCGATCAACGAGGATCTGTCCCTGATGAGAACAACACTGGCACCGCAGATGATTCATGCGATGGGACGCAACCAGAAGAGAGGCATCTTCGAGGGACGTATCTTCGAGATTGGAAATGCATTTATTCCGAAGTCCCTGCCTCTGACGGAATATCCGGAAGAGCGAGAGACGCTGTGCATCGGTGCATTTGGTAAGGAAGAGTCTTTCTTTACCTTAAAGGGAATGGCAGAGGCAGTTGCCGATGTTTTAAATATTACTTTTAACTATGAAAAAGCAGAGAAACCGTTCCTGCATCCGTATCAGACCGCAGCGATCTTCTGCGAGGGCGAGGAGATTGGTTACCTCGGTAAGGTAAAATATGAGATCATGAAGGAAGAGGCAATGCGCGAAGATGCGTATGTGTTGGAGATCAGCATGAAAGCGCTGGAGAAATGGTATGGAAAAGCCAAAGTATTTGAGCCGCTTCCAAAATTCCCGGAGGAAAAACGTGATCTGGCGCTGGTTATGGACAAAGACATCACCTGCGGACAGGTTGAGGGCTGTATCCGCGAGGCTTGTGCTTACGTCAAGGATGTTAGCCTGTTCGACGTATACGAGGGCAGACAGATCGCAGCCGATAAGAAATCGATGGCATTTACCGTTCTCTTCACTCCGAAGGAAGAGGCGTTCAAGGCAGATACCGTTGACGGATATGTCAAGAAAGTGCTGAAACAGCTGAATAAGACGTATGGAATTGAGCTGAGAAGCTGATTTTGAAGGAAAGAAAAGGCTGCTGTCCAGAGAGAGAAACTTTGGACGGCAGTCTTTTTGTGTTCACAAAAAATGTTTGATGATAAGTTTGATTACGCTTCATTTTCTATTCGTATAATCACAATATCATTTAATTTCAAAACCATATTTTTCTGCGGAAGCACCGACAGATCATCGCGCAGCACCAGAAATATCTTGATATTCTGCTCTTCTTCCATCTCTTCAATGGTTTTTCCGGCATACCGTTTATCGACGAAAACCTCGGCAATTTCCTGAATATCCGCGTCCTTCATGCTGGACAGGCTGCTCTTGCGCTGGTACTGTTCGACGAAACCGGCGCTGATGATACCGGTTGGGATTGCGACGGCACCGACTCCGAGGTAGGCGATGCAGATCGCCATCACGCGCCCAAGCGTTGTGACCGGGTAAATATCGCCGTAACCGACGGTCAGCAGCGTGGACATACTCCACCAGATGCCGCTGAATGCATTGCGGAAAATGTCCGGCTGAGCGTTGTGCTCGACACTATACATGCACATGCTGCTCGCCAGCATCAGCACCATGACGATGAATACAGAGGAAATGATCTGGTTCCGTTTTTCATAGAGTACGGTGGTAATGATGTTGAACGAGTCGTATTTCGCATTGAGCCGGAACAGATGGAAAATCCGCGCCACGCGCAGCATACGGAAAATGATGAAGCCCGACAGAAAAAAGACAGGGATGATCGTCAGCAGATCCACCACTCCATCAAAGGAAATGAGAAAGCAGAACCGGGCGCGTCCCGGTGTTTTTTCTGGATAGAGATAGTCGGCAGTCCAGATGCGCAGCGCGTATTCAATACAGAAAATCAGGACACTGGCATGTTCCAGCATGGTAAACAGACCACCGAAGGATGTTAATTGATCGAATGTTTCCAGAAACGTGACAATGATATTGCAGATGATCGTGAAGGTGATGAAAATATCGAATGCACGGCTGATACGGTTGCTTTTGTCGCCGATCTGGATGATGTTAAATATTTTTTCTTTCATAGTGGATATTTTTATAATAATTTTTGGGTGAATGTGTTTCCCTGTTGGTATAAAAGAGGGGGAGTTATCTCAGTCGAGAAGATTCCTACCTCTTCAGGTGGTGAGTAATAGCAAATTTGTCTCAGTGGAAGCCTTGTCTCCGACTGAGATAAACGCTCCGCGAGGTTGCGCAGTGATTCTGATAGGAATATGTCAGCTTCGCTGACCAGGATCACGCGCCAAGTCTCACGGACGTTCGACTTGAATATAGTTGCAGATATTATTATTGTATCATTTTCAGGCATCCCTTGCAATCTTTCTGGTGTCTGGGTATAATTTCTGTAGGTAATTTAAAAAGGTAAAATGCTTTGTTTAGAACGGTCGCATTTAAAATAGAAGGTGCCGTATAATAGCAAGCATACTCACAAAGGAGGAATAAGATGCTGTTTATTTATTATCCAAAATGCAGTACCTGCCAGAAAGCGAAAAAATGGCTGGATGCACAGGAAATTTCATATACAGAGCGCCATATCGTGGAGGAAAATCCGACGTATGAGGAATTGAAGAAGTGGCAAGCGAGAAGCGGGCTGCCGATCAAGAAATTTTTCAATACGAGCGGGATGTTATATAAGGAAATGCAGTTAAAGGATAAGCTGCCGCAGATGAGCGAGGACGAACAGTTGAAGCTGCTTGCCATCAATGGGATGTTGGTAAAACGCCCTGTCATTGTGGATGGAGATACTGTTTTAACGGGATTTCGGGAGAAGGAATGGGAAGAGAAGCTGCGGTGATGGACTGGGAGCAGAAGTTTCCTTTCTTACGTGAAAAAGGACACGTGGTCTCGCTGATTGGCGGAGGCGGAAAGACGACGCTTCTGTATGCGCTGTCGGCGTACTGCACGGCGAAGGGATGGCGGGTGCTGACGGCGACGACGACGCATATTCGGAAGCCGGTAAATGTGCCGTGGATTGCGGTAAATGAGGAAGAAAATACCGCGTGGGAGAATGCCGGAAAAGAGCGCGATCGTCTCTGGCAGCAGGGAACCTACGTCGTAGCCGGAACCCCAGCCCCACACGAAAAATTGACAATTCTGCCAGAAGCGATTCGAAGCGAGTGGATTTCGGATGCAGATATCACATTTCTGGAGGCGGATGGCGCGAAATGTCTTCCGTGTAAATTCCCGGCGGCGCATGAGCCGGTGATACTGCCGCAGAGCGATATCGTGCTGGCGGTCGCGGGGCTGAGTGCCCTGTATCGTCCGCTGGGGGAGGTGTGCTTCCGGGCGGAACTGGCGATTGAGGCGTGGAACAGGGATGTGTGCGAGTATGGGGACGCAGCTTATCCCAAAGAAGGAAAAAGACTGATCAAAGAAGTGCCCATTTCGAAAGATACGCCTTTGACCCCAGAACTTCTGGCGTGGCTTCTTGGTAGCGAAAACGGTGCCAGAAAAGATATATCGGGGCGTTCGTTTTTTGCGGTTCTGAACCAGGCGGACACGTCAGAGCGCCGGGAGGATGGCAGAAAGGTACTGGATATCCTGAAACATAGCTACGGAATTCAGGGAATTTTAACTTCCTTTTCAGGAACAGAATGAAATCAGGAGTGAGAGAGATGAGTGAGAAAAAGGATATCGTATTTTGTACGGGCGGCGGCTGTACGGCAAAGCTGGGAGCCGGTGTTTTAAGCCGCATTTTGGAAAAACTACCGCGCGGCGAGAAGGATCCGAATCTTTTAGTCGGATATGACAGCCGGGACGATGCGGCAGTGTATCAGGTCACGGAGGATCTGGCGCTGGTGCAGACGGTTGATTTCTTCCCGCCGATGGTGGACGATCCGTATATTTTTGGACAGGTTGCAGCGGCAAATGCGCTGAGCGACGTGTACGCGATGGGCGGTGAGGTCAAGACGGCGCTGAATCTGGTGTGTTTTCCGGAATCAATGGATTTGAATGTTCTGGGACAGATTTTACAGGGCGGCGCGGAGAAGGTGGCAGAAGCAGGCGGCATTCTCGCGGGCGGTCACTCGATCGCGGACACGGGCGTGAAATACGGTTTGTCCGTGACGGGACTGGTAAATCCGAAAAAGCTGTACGCCAATGATGCCGGACAGCCGGGCGACCGCCTGATTTTGACAAAGGCATTGGGGGTTGGGCTGATTTGTTCGGCAAACCGCGTCGGAGAAGTGACAAAAGAGCAGATGGACGGGGCGGTACAGTCGATGACGACGCTCAATAAAACAGCGGCGGAAATCAGCCGGAAGTACACGGTTCACGCGTGCACAGATGTGACTGGGTTTGGTTTTCTGGGGCATCTGCATGAAATGATGGGGCGCGGGCTGTCGTGCGAGATTGATGTGAACCATATTCCGGTGCTTCCGGGCGCACGTGAGTCGGCAGATGCGTTTTTATACACGGCGGCAGGACAGAGAAACCGCAACCATGTCGGGGCGGCGGTGCAGTTTGAAAATGTACCGTTTTCAATGGAAGAGGTTTTGTTTGACCCGCAGACCTCCGGCGGACTTCTGATGGCAGCTGCCCCGGATGAGGCGGAGAAACTGGAACAGGAGCTGCAGAACGCCGGGCTTCCGGCGCGGATCGTGGGAACGATCACGGAACCGGGAGAGGTTGAAATTTTTGTACGAGGATAGGAGGAAACAGAAATGAAGAAAGTAGATGCAAGAGGAGACGCATGCCCGATTCCGGTCGTAAAGGCAAAACACGCGATAGAGGAACTTTCGGGTGCCGGACAGGTGGAAGTGCTGGTGGATAATGAGATTGCAGTTCAGAATCTGACGAAAATGGCAGAGCAGAAGGGCTATCAGAGCAGTGCAAAGAAGCTGGCGGATCAGGAATATCAGGTTATCTTTACGGTGGGTGAACAGACAGAAGAGGAAAAAGCACAGGCAGGAGCCGGATGCGAAGCCTGTATTCCGGACAGCCGTACCGATACCGTGGTTGTGATTGCCAATGATAAGATGGGCGAGGGCAGTGAGGAACTTGGAAAGACGCTTTTGAAGGCATTTACATTTGCCCTGACCCAGCAGGACAACTTGCCGAAAACCATTCTTTTCTATAACGGCGGAGCCAGTCTGACCTGTGAAGGATCTCCGATGCTGGAGGATCTGAAGACACTGGAGGCAAAAGGTGTGGAGATTCTGACCTGCGGCACCTGCCTGAATTTCTATGGTCTGACCGAGAAGCTGGCAGTCGGCGGTGTAACCAACATGTATGTCATCGCTGAAAAAATGCTGGGCGCTGGAAATGTGGTAAAACCATGATTTATATGGACAATGCGGCGACTTCGCTTCAAAAGCCGCTGCAGGTGGAACAGGCAGTCCTTGAGGCGCTTCGCACCGCAGGAAATCCGGGGCGCGGCGCGCATGAGGCAACCTTACATGCTTCAAGACTGGTGTACGGGGCACGTGCGGCAGCAGCAGAATTGTTCGATGCGGAAGATGCATCGCGGATTGCCTTTACGGCAAACGCAACAGAGGCGCTGAACATAGCCATTTCCGGGCTGATTCGTCCGGGCGATCACGTGATCACGACGGTCTGTGAGCATAATTCGGTGCTGCGTCCTCTTTATCGTCTGCGTGATCGGGGTTCGATGCTTAGTTTTGTGGGTGTGGATGCGCGTGGAAATCTAAAATATGAAGAGTTGGAAGCATTTCTGCGCCCAGAGACGCGTGCGGTGGTAATTACCGGCGCGTCCAACGTGACAGGAAATGTGACGGATCTTTCCTATATTTCTTCGTTTGTTAAACGGAATGGACTGCTTCTGATTGTGGATGCGTCGCAGACTGCAGGGGAAGAACTGTTTTCCGTGCAGAAGCTCGGAATCGACGTGCTCTGTTTTACCGGGCATAAGGCGCTTCTGGGACCACAGGGAACCGGCGGGCTGTATGTGAAGCCGGGACTTTCGGTGGAACCGCTTCTGGTTGGCGGCAGCGGTATTCACAGTTATGATGAACACCATCCGAAGGAAATGCCAACGGCACTCGAAGCCGGGACGCTCAATGTCCATGGTCTGGCGGGGCTGGCAGCAGGCATCCGTTACCGGATGGATCAGGGGATCGAGAAATTGCAGAAACGGGAGAGGGATTTAACACGCCGTTTTTACGAACAGGTGAAGGAAATTCCGAGCATCATTGTGTATGGAGATCCGGCGGCAAAATGTCATGCGCCGATCGTCTCCCTCAACCTTTCCGGGGAAGATTCGGCACGTGTGGCGGATGCACTCTGGGAAGAATACGGCATCTGCGTCCGCGCGGGGGCACACTGTGCGCCGCTCATGCACCGGGCGCTTGGAACGGTCGGTCAGGGAGTGGTGCGGTTCAGTTTTTCGCATTTTAATACGGAAGAGGAGATTGAGAGGGCAGCAGAAGCAGTTCGGGCACTGGCAGAGGAAGCGTAAAAACTGGGGAAAAAATCGGGTTTTCAATGGGTCTGCAAAAAAGTAGGGAATGAGGAGAAAGCGGCAGTATGAGAGAAAAACATCCATTTATTGTTCTATCTTTTCACACGACCGTGGCGGCGATGGAATGGGAAAAACGATGTATGGAAACCGGCATTCCGGGACGTCTGATTCCTCTTCCGAGAGAGATTTCTGCTGGCTGTGGTCTCGCGTGGCGGATGCGCCCGGAGGAGTGGGAGCAGTGGAGCGGACGGATAGACACTTCTGTTTATGATAAGGTGTCGTGTGTGTGGCAGTAAAAAGAATTACTCTAAAAGCAGAAAACACAATCAAAAGAATTATTTGAAGAAGAAGCTGCATAAACAGGTAATGGAAATAATAGTAACAAAAGTGAGATAGGAGAAGGCATCCTCATGAAACGAGATGATTTAATTATTGTGCGCGGCGGCGGTGACCTGGCAACTGGAACGATTCATCGGCTCTGGGCGGCAGGGCTTCGGGTGCTGGTGCTGGAGATTGAAAATCCGGCGGCGATCCGGCGACAGGTAGCTCTGTGTGAGGCGGTTTATACAAAAACAACTGAGGTCGAGGGGCTTCGTGCTGTCCGGATTGATCGATATGAGGAGGCAGAAGCGGTCTGGCAGGAAAATAGCGTGCCGATTTTGATTGATCCGAAAGGCGTGTCGATTGGAGCGCTGAAACCGGCTGTTGTGATCGATGCGATTCTAGCAAAGCGAAATCTTGGAACCCGCCGGGATATGGCACCGCTCACTATTGCACTTGGTCCGGGCTTTACGGCAGGTGAGGATGTGGATGTTGTGGTGGAGACAAAGCGCGGTCACCGGCTGGGGCGAATTATTCGCGAGGGTGCGGCAATCCCGAATACGGGGATTCCGGGCGTGATCGGTGGATACGGTGCAGAGCGGGTGATTCACGCGCAGGCAGCGGGTATTTTCAAAAATGTGCGTGTGATCGGTGATATCGTTGAAGCCGGGGACACGATCGCGGAGATTTGGCAGGAGGACGGAACGAAACTTCTGGTTCAGACACAGATCACGGGCATTCTGCGAGGTCTTTTGCGGGATGGTTATCGGGTGACGGAACATTTCAAGGTAGCAGATGTCGATCCGAGAAAAGAGGAACTTTCCAACTGTTTTCTGATCTCGGACAAGGCGAGATGTATCGCGGGAAGTGTACTGGAGTTGGTGTGTGCCCAGTTATGGAAGTAAAAGAGAGACTATAGCAATAGTTCCTTTGAGAAAAATTCTAAGAAATTTCATCCTAATCATTGACGTATAGCAAAAAAACAGCGTAAAACTTTCTGGATAAGCTCCTTTGGCAGGCAGCTTTGATAAACATCAGGATCTGGTTTTGGAAGATGATCTCTATGATTGTTAGAATCTTCATGTCATAGGAAACTTCGTCCTATGACACAAAAATGCTCCGCGGAAAAGCACAGCGAACTATAAAGACGCTGTGCCTTCCGGGGTTTCTTCCCCTTCATTGGCTTTCTCCATGGTGACAATCGGCTGGATGGCCTCATCAGTATAGCGGACGCGCAGGACAGCCTGGGGCCAGTTAAGCTTGATTAGGGCTGTTTTCTGCCGTTCTTTTCCGGCTTTTTCGATTAGATCGAGCAGTTCACGCAGAACTTCCTTTGTCAGATAGCCGCCGCGCCAGTGAAACGTCAGTGTTTTTCCTTTTTTGGCCGCCTGTAAGGAGCGCTTGTAAACATCCTCCTGTTTGGTAAAGGAAAGCTTCTTTTCTTTGTAGTAGAAATGATCGCTGTCCGTGCAGGCAGGCGCCGGGGCGATGAGCGGTTCGTGGTCGCGGAAGATCGCCTTGTCGTCGAGATTGAAGTAATCGTAGCGGATCTCCTCCCCTGTCTGGCTGCATTTGCCGAGACTGTTGTCGAAGGTAGCGTCCAGATGGTAGTACGTTTTCCCGATCTTGACGATGTTCCAGGTATGGCGGTATTTGATGCCCTTTTCAGGGTTATTGCCGCAGAGCGCGATCATGCACCAGATGCCGAGCGTATCACAAAGAATTTTGACCGATTTGGCAATGCCCTCGCAGACGCCGACGCCCTGTCCCAGAGGTCCGATGATCTCATGGGAGTAGGGCTTTTTTAATTTGTCATAGTGAACGTGTTCGCAGATAATATCGTGGATATAGCGTTCTTTTTCCAGTTCAGTCAGCTTCATTGCCGGGCGGGCAAGTTTTTCGACGCGGGCGCCCATCGCTTTCTGATGTTCGCGGATCTTGCCCTTGTCAAAGAGGTATTCCGGTATCAGGATCAGGTTCGGGGAATCTGGGTAATACTTATATTTAAAGCCGGAAGCCCAGAAAATCTCCGGGTGATCGAGCCGCAGTTCAAAAAATACATTGCTTAAATCCTTTCCCTCCAGGCGCGGAATCTGAAATTCGTCGGAGAGATTGGTAAGCCCCTGCTGCATGGCGCGGTAGGCGGCTTGCTGGTTCTTGTTCATGTGATTATAGTAAAATGGTTCCATTTTGATATTCCTTTGTAATTCTTTATATTTTAGTGTGATTCAGCCGCTTTCTCAATCTGCCCGGATTCCGGGTCAAACCAGACGCGATCGCCCTCATCGATTCCGGCATCATAGAGTGCCTGATCCGCGGTGCGTATCGTATATTCTGGATGCTCTGAGAGGTTTGCATTTTCAGTTGTGTCCAGCAGACGGACACAGACCATCGTTTCCTGTCCGTCCGGGCGTTCTTCACAGCCAAAATCGGCTTCGTATATTTCTAAAACCCGGCAAAGACGCGGGAATGTTTGATTGTTGTTCATTGTGTATATGCCTCATTCCATGAGAAAATTTCTGTTTTTATCTTTTTAATTTTAGCAGAAGATGATAAGGCAGGCAAGTAGAGATGAAAGGGAGGAAATAAATTAAATGCGAAGCCACGGCAAATTCCGTTACTGGGCATGATGCGTGAACAGTAACGTTGGGGCGGCTGGGAAGAAAAGCGGGAGGGGGGGATTTGAGGAGAAAATTGCTGGCAGATACTTGTAATTCTAATAAAAACAGGTAGAATAGAAGCTGTCTATGTCCGCGGGAGACGGACATAAAAGTTACAATCACGGGGGTTATAAGTAAATGGCAAAAAAGAAAAACAGCTTCAGCGGTTCGCTGGGGTTTGTGCTGGCAGCAGCCGGAAGTGCCGTCGGTGTAGGAAATATCTGGCGTTTTCCGTATTTATGTGCGAAAGACGGAGGCGGACTGTTCCTGCTGGTGTATCTGGTGCTGGTGGCGACATTTGGATTTGTACTTCTGACGACGGATGTGGCGATCGGCAGAAGAACGAAGGAGAATGCGCTGCGGGCGTTTGGAACGCTGCATCCGAAGTGGAAGTTTGTTGGATACCTGACGTTTCTGGTTCCGATGTTAATTATGACGTATTATTCGGTCATCGGCGGATGGATCACGAAATATTTCTTTGAGTATTTGACGACATCCGGCAGGGATGTGGCGGAGGACGGATATTTTACATCGTTTATCACGGAAAAGAATGCGCCGCTGATTTTCACGGGAATCTTTCTGGCGCTCACAATCTGGGTTGTATACAGAGGTGTGGAGAAGGGAATTGAGAAATTTTCCTGTTTTATCATGCCGGGACTGATCCTGTTAGTCATCGGAATCGCGATTTTTTCACTGACGCTTTCCTACACGGATGCGGATGGGACGGTCCGGACGGGAATACAGGGATTCCTCGTCTACGTGCGCCCGGATTTTACGGGACTGACGGTAAAAGGATTTCTGGAAGTACTGCTGGATGCGATGAGCCAGCTCTTTTTCTCACTGAGTGTGTCGATGGGAATTATGGTAACATATGGTTCTTATGTCAAAGATGAGATCGATTTGAACAAGGCGACCAACCAGATTGAATTTTTTGATACAGGTGTGGCGCTTCTGTCCGGTATGATGATTATTCCGGCGGTCTTTGTATTTTTAGGACGCGACGGCATGGCGTCCGGTCCGAGTCTGACCTTTATTTCGCTTCCAAAGGTATTTCAGGCGATGGGAGGCGCCGGTCATATCGTGGGACTTGCATTTTTCCTGATGCTTGGCTTTGCGGCGCTGACATCCTGCGTTTCTGTCATGGAAACGCTGGTTGCCAATTGCATGGAAGTGTTTGGAAAGACGAGAAAACAGATGTGTGTGATGGTCGGAATCTATTCCCTGATCACGGCGGTTCTCATTTGTCTGGGCTACAATGTTCTGTATTTTGAGTTGAAGCTGCCGAACGGTTCCACCGGACAGCTGCTTGATGTGATGGATTATATCAGCAACAGCTTCCTTATGCCGATCATTTCCTTCTTAACCAGCATCCTGATTGGATGGGTGGTCGGACCGAAGTGGATCGTGGAAGAAGTCGAGAAAAATGGGGAACATTTTTCAAGAGCAGGTATGTACAGCTTCTTAATCCGGTATATTGTGCCGGCTGTCATGCTGGTTCTTTTCCTGGTATCGACCGGGTTTATTAATATGCTGTAATGAAAAATGGTTTTAGCTGGTTTTCACGATAAATATGTGAACTGGTTAAAACCTTTTTTCATAGAAAGAGCGTCCCATGAAAAGACGCTCTGTTTGAATGGGTCTCATTATTCCTCACGGTCATCCGACTCGATCTCATAGGTATATCCGGCATTTTCGATCGCCTGAATTGTATCTTTGATGCCCTGTCCGCCTGCCGTCAGGTAACCGGATGCGAAGATGGAGTCTACGACGCGTAAAAGATCCCCCTCGCGTCCTTTGAAATAGACCTCGCGTCCCGCTGCACAGCGCAGATCGGTCTGTGGAACCATCAGTCGGGCAAGACAGAGGACTTTCAGGCAGTATTCGGTCGTAAGACCGGAGGTGTCTGTGTGCTCTAACGGGGTGCCCGGAATCGGAAGCAGGAAATTGATCGGAAGCGCCTGCGGTGCGATCTCACGCAGCTCTAATAACATATCGACCACATCCGCGTGGCTTTCGCCCATGCCGATGATACCGCCGCTGCAGATCTCGAAACCGAGCCGCTGCAGCATTTTGATATTGTTGACACGCTGATCAAAGGTGTGGGTGGTGCAAATGTTGTGATAATAGGAACGACTGCTGTTTAAGTTATGGTTGATTCGGTCAAGCCCGGCTTCCTTGAGCATCAGCGCCTGTTTTTCGGTCAGGAATCCGATGGAACAGCAAAGATGTGTTCCCTGTTTTTTCATGACCCGGATGCGGTCTGCCAGCTCGCGGATCTCATCGTCCGAAAATCCCATACCGCTCAGACCAATGCAATGGCGGGCAAGGTGATGGTCGTGGACAAATTCATTGTCATCGTAGAGTTTCTTGTCATCGACCCATTTGTAAGTCTCGATATCCGCCTTGGAACGGCAGGACTGGGCGCAGTAGGCGCAGTTCTGGGAACAGTTGCCGCTGCGGGCATTCGTTAAGAGGTGAATGCTGACGCGGTTCCCCTTATATTTGCGGCGCAGCGCACCGGCGCGTTTTAAAAGTTCCGGCAGTTCGCTGTCCGGACCCGCTAGGATCGCGATCGCCTCTTCGCGGGTCAGAACTGGATCAGCGGCGGTAGTGCTGGATTCGGTAGAAGGACATTCGGTGGAAGAGGTCTGGGTAGAAGTAGCTGTACTCATAGAAAAATCTCCTTTGTGAATTATGTAATCAATGTATATAAATTTTTGAAGTTATGTAGCAGATGGTATGCCAGCAGTAAACAGAAGTAACTAAATTCCATCATTTTCCAATCAAAAAACGCTCCGAGAGGATGTGCCAAGGCATATTTTTTTATAGGATTCAATAAAAACAGGAATCCGTTCGGAACAAAACCTATTAAAGATGTATGAAAATAGGAATCATTAAAACCGATTTTATCATTTTTACCGGCTAGTGTCAACTTATAAAATTGTAAAAGTTTACAATCAAAACTGGACAATATATCGATTTTTTGCTATGATAAGCTAGTTAGAAAAAACTAACTTGCAGGGAACGTGAAAACGAAGTAAACTAGGTGCATAGGTGTGAAAGCTAGGCAGCCTGATTGGATAGAGTGGAGAAACAATGCAGTATTTGTGGATAAATCCGGTTTCTGCCGGGATGTGTGAGGAAGATTCGCTGAAGCGTTTTTTAGAACGGCATGGTCTGACGCGGGTCGAGTGCCGGGGCGATTGGGGACGGATCGTCCGGGAAAGATATGAAGCTAGTTTGCGGGCGGGCGTGACGCTTGCGGATGCGCGCTGTCCGGAGGCAGTTCGGCTGCTTGAAGAGATACAGAAGGAGCCGGAAAACGAATCTGGAATTGAAAACCTGAAAGTTGCCCCGATCGAGCCGATTTTACTTCACTGTGCGCGGGAATTAAGCACGCGTCCGGATCTGGCGGATGGGGAGAAGATCATCACGACGCCATGCCAGAGTCTTGCGGTGCTTGGAAATTCGCTGGGACTTGAGAATACGCGGTTTATCGCATGGAATCGTCTGGCGGGCGGTGAGGTGTGCGTCCGGGCGATCGAAGACAGCCCGATTCCGCCGGGGTATTTTGCGGGAATCTGCCGGAAAGATGGACAAGCGGCGAAGGTAGAGAGTGTCAGCAGTCCGGAGAAAATCCGGGCATATGTGGAGAGCGGAAGCTGGAAGCAGGCGGATCTGCTGGAACTTTTGTATTGTAAGGATGGATGCCATCACGGGGATGGCGTGCAGACAGAGTGAGAGAAAGCTGCGGTTCATGGAAAACGCTTGAAGAAGCGGAAAATGCACGAATTGCGGCAAAAGAATGGGAAGAATGAAAGAAACGAAGAAATTCAAGGATAATTGGCAGAAATACTTCGGTCCGGCGCTGGGAATCGGAGCGGTATTTCTGATCTGGTATTTGGTCTGCCGCATGGAGATGGTCAGTGCGTATGTGCTGCCGTCCCCGGCGCGGGTGTGGACGAGCTTTTTAAAAATGGTGAAAACCGGGGAACTGTGGGGGGATATTTCAATCAGTTTCCTGCGTGTCATGAAGGGATTTGCGATTGCGTTCCTGTTTGCCTTTGTGCTGGGAACGTTCCGGGCGCTGTTTCCGGGCAGCAGCGTTTACTATGAGTATATTGTGCAGTTTTTCCGCAATGTCCCGCCGCTCAGCATGATTCCGCTGCTGATTCTCTGGTGCGGAATCGGAGAGACGACGAAGACGGTGATTATTGTGCTGGCGTCCTTTTTCCCGATGTACTTAAATATCGTGAAGGGATTTACCGGGTGCGATTCGAAACTTCTGGAAGTGGGCGATATGTTTGGCTACTCGAAGCGCCGTAAATTTTTCCGCATCATTCTGCCCTATGCGAGGGCAGATATTCTGGTCGGAATGCGGATCGGGCTTGGCTATAGCTGGCGCGCCATTATCGGTGCGGAGATGGTGGCGGCGTCCACCGGGCTTGGACATATGATTTTATTTGCACAGCAGATGTCGCGGACCGACAAGGTGATCGTGGGGATTCTGGCGATCGGGGCAGTTGGATATGTGACGGATCGCCTGTTTGGATGGATGATAGGATTTGTGCTGAAAGGATCCGGGGAAAATGGCTGGAATTGAACTGATTGATATTCATAAAACATACCGGGTGGATAACCGGGAGATTCCCGTTTTAAACGGGATCAACCTGTCGCTTCCGGCGGGGAGAATCACCGTGATTCTGGGGCAGAGCGGATGCGGGAAAACGACGCTTCTGCGGCTGACCGGAGGACTGGAGACGGCGGACAGCGGAGAGATCCGCTGGGAGAGCGCCCACAAGACGGCATTTGTCTTTCAGGAACCGCGCCTCATGCCGTGGCTGACCGTCTGGGAAAATGTGGTGTTCGGGCTTTCAAAAAAGGAGACAGATCCGGGGAAAATAGAGGCGGTTATCCGCACGGTCGGATTATCTGGATTTGAAAAAGCATATCCGGCACAGCTCTCCGGCGGAATGCAGCAGCGGGCGGCGATCGCGCGGGCGCTGGCGTATGAGCCGACCTTTATCATGATGGATGAGCCGTTTGCTGCGCTTGACTATTTTACAAGGGAACAGATGCAGAAAGAGCTTCTGCGTGTCCAGCAGGAGCGCAGTGCGAGCATTCTGTTTGTGACGCACAGCATCGATGAGGCACTGATTCTGGGAAGCCAGATTGCGGTCATTGAAAAGGGCATGGTCAAGGCGCTCTATGAGGTCAAGGCGCCGCAGGAAGAGAGGAATCTTTTGGAGGATGAGATGATAACCCTGAAAAGGGATATTATAAATAATTTATAACTGTTCAGTGCCTTCACAGTCACGCGCAAAAATCCATTAAAAATTGCCTACGGCAATGGGATTTTTGCCTGCTGGCCCATGTTTTCGTACAGTCAGCGCAGTAAATGCGCAGACCTACTGAACAGTTACAATAATTTACATTTTATTTAGAGGAGGAACGATTATGATGAAACGATGGATGGCAATGGGAATGGCACTCTGCCTTACCGCAGCTTCCCTGGCAGGCTGCTCCGGTACAAAAGATGCGGCTGAGAGCACGCAGGCAGAGGCAGAAACCAGCGCAGAGGAGGCGGCAGCCGAGGAGGAGACAGCGAAAGAATCTGATCTGGATAAGCTGACCTTTACGTATGTAACTTCTCCGCTCAATGTGCCGACGATCATCGAGAAAAATCAGGGTATTTTTGAAAAAACATTTGGCGATATGGGGATTGAGGTTGATTATGCGGAGCTGACCTCCGGGGCAGATCAGACACAGGCGCTGGCTTCCGGCGATGTGCAGGTTTTGTATGCGGTTGGCGGTACTTCGGTGATTCTGTCTGCAGCAAATGGAGCGGATATCAAGGTATTAAATATGTACAGCCGTTCTCCGAAGGCATTCTGTATGTATTCTAAGGATGAGTCCCTGACGACGCCGGAAAGCCTGAGAGGAAAGACAATCGCAGGACCGACCGGAACCAACCTGCATGAGCTTCTCGTTTCCTATCTGGCAATGGCTGGCATGACGATCGACGACGTCAACTATGTCAATATGTCGATCCCGGATGCAAAAGCAGGTCTGGACGGCGGCAGTGTAGACGTGGCTCTGGTTGCTGGCGCAACTGCTTACAATGCAGGGAAGCAGGGTTACCACCTGGTAGCCGACGGCGAAGGCCTGATTAAGGCGATCATTGCAGTGGCAGTGACACAGAAATTCTATGACGAGCACCCGGAGATCATCGAGAAGCTGGAAGAAGCACAGACCGAGATTGCTGATTTCATGGAAGAAAAACCGGATGAGACGATGCAGATCGTAGCCGATGAGCTGGATCTGGACACCGATGCAGTCAAAAGCATGTACGATCTCTATGATTTCTCTACCGAGATCACAGATGATGACAAAGAAGGCTTCCAGAAGACCGCTGATTTCATGTATGAATCCGGCATGATCGACGAGGCATTTGATGTAAAACAGTTATTTATTGAAAAATAATCAGTGAACATTTGAGAGGATAAACGATTGAAAAGCAGCTCCCGGAGTGTGGATTCCGGGGGCTGCTTTTACGATTGCATATGCAATTATGAAAATACGGAATGTTTACGCTAATACCTTTTTAATCGCTTCTAACAGCTCATCATACGTCTCATAAGCCGGAATCTGCGGATATTCTGCCTTGATCTCCTCCGTCGTGCGGAAGAGGAAGCCCGCCTTGCTTGCCTCAATCATGGCGAGGTCGTTGTGGCTGTCGCCGCTGGCGATCGTCTCGAAGCCGCAGGACTGGAGTGCTTTGACGGTTGTATATTTGGATTTCTCACAGCGCATCTTAAAATCGGTAATCTCGCCATTTTCGCTGACAACCAGAGAGTTGCAGAAGATGGTCGGATAGCCAAGTTTCTTCATCAGAGGTCCGGCAAACTGGGAGAAGGTATCGCTGATGATGATTACCTGAGTGATTTCTTTTAATTTGTCTAAAAACTCCCTTGCGCCCGGAAGCGGATCAATTTTAGAGATCGTTTCCTGAATTTCCTTGAGTCCCAGTCCGTGCTCGCGCAGGATGTTTAAACGGTAATTCATCAGTTTGTTATAATCCGGCTCATCGCGGGTGGTGCGTTTTAACTCCGGGATTCCGGTTTCTTCAGCAAATGCGATCCAGATTTCCGGCACTAATACACCTTCTAGATCTAAACATACAATATCCATGTCTCCTCCTGTCTGATACAACGCCTGTCAGCGCTGTGCTCGGTTGAAAAATTTGCTTCCTATTATAGACGAAATGCAGGGGAAATACCAGAGAAATTTGAGAAAAGATGAAAGAATAGAAAAAAGTGCGTTACTGGGCACGTATGCGTGAACAGTAACAAAAGTGCCAATTATTCGCGGTGAGAAAGATTCAGAGGTGAAGAGTTGGCATCATATAGTAGCAGAGTGGTTATCAATAGAATTAAAAATACCAAAAAAGGGAGTCTCGTTTCGTGAGCGAGAGACTCCCTTTTTGGCACCTATAGTCGGGTTATAATTTGATTTTGATGAAATCATTAGCAATGCGCCGGTTTATTCATTTCAGATCTTTTATCGTTTTCTGTCTTCGAAGCAGTCGATTTCGAAAACAGTACTTTACCGGAATGAACCACAATAATGACACCCAGAACCATCAGCAGAACCGCGATGATAAGCTGCAGTCCTTCTACCATAAAGACAGCGGTTCCGGCATTGTAAGCCTTTACCAGTGCGATGCAGCGCTCAACGAGTGCGGTAAAGGTAACGCACAGCATAACAACCAGCGGAACCAGCAGCGTGCGGTTTTCGCGGCCGGTGACGCGTAAGAAGACGCACAGGGTGATGAGAACCAGGGCGCTTAACAGCTGGTTGGCGCTGCCAAACAGCGGCCAGATGTTGGAGTAGCCAATCTGGGTTAAAATGTAGCCGCATACCAAGGTGATAACAGTTGCAAAATATTTGTTGCAGAGAAGTTTTCTCCATCCTTCGGCGTGTTCCATGTCATCGACACTGAACAGCTCCTGGAAGGACATACGTCCGATACGTGCAACGGAATCCAGGCTTGTCAGGGCAAGTGCGGAGACGCACATCGTCATAAAGCACTGGGCAGCGTAAACCGGGATTCCGAACATTTCCAGGAATCCGGCAACACCGGAGGAGAAGATAGCAAACGGAGTACCGGTTGCAGGCGTGCCATCAGCGGAAGCGGCAGCACCGGCAACGCACAGAGCCAGGACAGCCAGTAAACTTTCCAGAAGCATAGCGCCGAAGCCAACTTTCGGCATATCCTTTTCATTGGTGATTGCCTTGGAGGAAGTACCCGAGGAAACCAGGCTGTGGAAACCGGATACGGCGCCGCAGGCAACGGTTACAAACAAAATCGGGAACAGGTCACCGGATTTCTCATTGTGGAAACCAGTGTAAGGCGCCAGGTTCATTGCCGGATGTGCGACAAGCAGTCCAACGACGGCACCGATAATCATACCGGCAAACATAAAGGTTGTCATCAGGTCACGCGGTTCCATCAAAAGCCACATCGGAAGAACGGCTGCGAGGAAAATGTAAGCGAATACCATGTAGGACCAGTTCGCCTTGGTGGTAATGAGCGGGCAGTTCATGCCGATGACGAAAGCAGCTACCGTGCAGACAAGTCCGAGCAAGGTCTGTTTCCAGCCATGGAACTGAGCCTTTTTCTGAATCAGTCCAAATACAACGGCAAAGGCAATGAACAGAAGGGAAATGCTTCCGGCTGCGCCGTTGACAGTTGCGGCGGCGGATAAGCTGGTCACGCCGTCTACCGTCTCATATGCATTGAATGTACCAGCAACCATGTCGGCAAAAGCGGCGGTTACAATTAAAGTAAAGAGCCAGCAGAACAGAAGAAACAGCTTTTTACCGGTTTTGCCGATGTACTGTTCAATCAGAAGTCCCATCGATTTGCCTTCATTTTTAACGCTGGCGTACAGGGCACCAAAATCGGTAACAGCGCCGAAAAAGATGCCGCCGAGGATGATCCAGAGAAAGACCGGAACCCATCCAAAGACAGCCGCCTGAATAGCACCGGTGACAGGACCGGCACCGGCGATGGATGAAAACTGGTGGGCAAATACAACCCAGCCATCGGTCGGAACATAGTCCTGACCATCTTCTTTTGTGACGGCCGGTGTTTTGGCGTTTGGATCAATGCCCCATTTATGGGCGAGCCATCTGCCGTAGAGCAGATAACCAGCCGCCAGACAACCGGCTGCGATAACTACGATAACTAGTGTGTTCATAAAGATACCTCCATTCCCATAGGTCAAATGGTTTTTAGTGTCCCGGCAGTTTGCCGGAGTTTCGGGAGCGGGGAAACAAAAAAGCCTCCGTCCTCCTGAAACTTTTAAAAGTTCAAGAAGACGGAGGCATAAGCATCCGCGGTACCACTTCTTTTACCGGCTGTAAAGCCGATCTCTCAGCCATATCCATCATTCTGAATATGTTCCTCTTTAACGGTAGGAATCCGGACCGGACTACTGGTATCCTGCATGCGTTTGTCCGATCAGCTCACAGGGGATAATTTCCATCGGCGTTACTGTCTTTCATCGCCCGGCAGCTCTCTGAAAACGTGGAGAATTGGAAATCGTGTCCTGCTCAATGCTTTTTACAAGTACGAATTATAGACTTTTTTAAAGGAAAGTCAATCGAAAAAATAGCCGGAAGTTTGTGACAGAAAGTTTACAAATCCGTCATTTTGACAAAAAAATCACAACTAAGAAATCTGTGTTAAAATTTCGAAAAAACTGGACACCCCCTTATTTTGCGGTATAATAGGTAATTGTCGGTTCTTTTTAGGGCTGGCAATTACTTTTTATTTAAATTGGGAAGAAAAAGGGAGAGTTTGAGGTATGGAAAAAATACGTCCAATGTTGTTTACAACATTGAAGAAGTATTCCGGCGCACAGCTGATGTCAGATGTGGTAGCGGGTATCATCGTAGCGATCATCGCGCTGCCGCTTTCGATCGCGCTGGCGCTGGCTTCGGGTGTAGGTCCGGAACAGGGTATCTACACGGCGATTGCAGCCGGATTTGTGATCTCATTTTTAGGCGGCAGCCAGGTACAGATTGCAGGTCCAACGGCGGCATTTGCAACGATCGTGGCAGGTATCGTGGCGAAGAGCGGCGTGGAAGGGCTGGCAGTTGCGACGATCATGGCAGGTATTATCCTGGTCGTCATGGGATTCTGCCATTTTGGTTCATTGATTAAGTTTATTCCGTTTACAATTACAACCGGATTTACCTCCGGTATCGCGGTGACGATCGTCATCGGTCAGTTGAAGGATTTCTTCGGCGTGACCTATCCGGCAGGAATGGAGACGATCGAGACGATGCAGAAGCTGAAAGCGTTCGCAGCCGGATTCGGAAGTGTCAACCTGCACGCGGTCATCGTCGGCGTGGTGTGTCTGGCGATTCTGATCGTGATGCCGATGATCACGGAGAAAATTCCGGGATCGCTGGTAGCGGTTATCGCAGGTATTTTAATGGTAAAATTCCTGCCGCTGCATGTGAATACGATCGGCGACCTTTACACGGTCAGCAACAAGCTTCCGGCGTTTCGTCTGCCGGTGTTTAGCTACGATGTGATTCAGGGTTCCCTGTCGGATGCGTTTACGATTGCAGTTCTGGCGGCGATTGAGTCTCTGCTTTCCTGCGTGGTAGCGGACGGCATGATCGGCGGAAAACACCGTTCCAACACGGAGCTGGTGGCACAGGGCGCGGGTAATATTATTTCCGCCCTGTTTGGCGGTATTCCGGCGACGGGCGCGATCGCGCGTACCGCAGCCAATGTCAAAAATGGCGGCCGTACCCCGGTTGCAGGCATGGTTCATGCGGTTGTCCTGCTTCTGATTCTGGTAGTTCTGATGCCGTGTGCAAGCTGGATCCCGATGCCGACCATCGCGGCAATCCTGTTTATGGTTGCCTACAATATGTGTCAGTGGAGAACCTTCGTCCGTCTGACCAAGACGGCTCCGAAGAGTGATATTGCGGTTCTGGTGCTGACCTTCTTCTTAACCGTTATCTTCGATCTGGTTGTAGCGATCGAGATCGGTATGCTGTTATCCTGCCTGCTGTTTATGAAGCGGATGAGCGATGAGACGGGCGTCAGAAGCTGGCTTTATGTCGAAGAAGTAGAGGAGCAGAAGCGCAAAGCGCAGGAAGCAAGAAAAGCGAAAAAAGCCGGAAAAGAGCTTTCAGTGGAAGAGGCACAGCTCTTAGCGGCAGCTGCAGAAGATGAAGAAGCAGCCATGAAAGAACAGGCACGTCTGCGGGAGATACCGAGAGAACTGGCTGTTTATGAGATTACAGGACCTCTGTTCTTCGGTGCAGCAGACCGCATCAACCAGATTGAAACCCGCGAGGAGACGAAATGCCTGGTTCTTCGTATGCGTGCTGTTCCGGCAGTTGACAGTACAGCGATGAATTCGATGGTTGCCCTCTATGAGCGCTGCCAGAAGAACGGCGTCACATTGATTTTGTCCCATGTCAACGAGCAGCCGATGCACGTGATGGAGAAAGCAGGATTTGTGGATATGGTCGGACGCGATCATTTCTGCCCGAATATCGAGGCAGCACTTGATCATGCGGACGAGGTGCTGGGAAAATAATTATGGACATCTATCGGAGAATGAAAGAAGTATTTAGGCGCATTCCGGACGGCTGCGTGACGACCTACGGTCAGGTAGCGCTCCTGTGCGGTGCACCGCGCCATTCCCGTCAGGTGGGATATGCGCTCCGCACCAACCGCCTGGGCGATGTCCCGGCATTCAGGGTGATTAATTCCAAGGGCTTTCTAAGCGGCGCAGCGGCGTTCGACTATCCGGGACAGCAGAAAAAACTGCTGGAACAGGATGGAATACGGGTGGACTCCACCGAGGACGGTGACCGCGTCGATTTAAAACAATATGGATGGAAACCTTCGATGGATGAGGCAGAAGAATTGTATGTGTTGTTTCGGAAGTTGGGGATCTGAGTGGGAATCAAGGAAAATGCATCTGAATGAGATGTTGGTAAGCGAAAGAAGTGAAATGAGATGGATAAGATGGCAGACGATAGGGGCTGCATCTTATCCATTTTTAATAGACATTTCTGACCGTTTATTATTAAATTGTCTCCGCGATCTGCCGTGCCACATAGACACCGCTGGCAGATGCATGGGAAAGGGAATGAGTAATACCGCTGCCGTCACCGATGACGTAGAGTCCATCATGACAGGTCATCAGGTTATGATCCACTTCCACCTCCATGTTGTAGAATTTTACCTCCACTCCATAGAGAAGGGTGTCATCATTCGCCGTACCCGGTGCTACCTTATCCAGGGCATAAATCATCTCGATAATACCGTCCAGAATCCGCTTCGGGAGAACCAGACTCAGATCACCGGCTGCCGCATTGAGGGTTGGAACCGTAAAAGATTCATTGATTCGCTGCTGCGTGCTTCTTTTTCCGCGGATCAGGTCTCCAAAACGCTGCACAATTACACCACCGCCCAGCATGTTGCTGAGTTTTGCAATACTTTCTCCATATTCATTGGAATTCTTGAAGGGCTCTGAAAAATGTTTCGCTACCAGAAGGGCAAAGTTCGTGTTATGGGTCTGCTTTGCAGGATCCTCGTAGCTGTGGCCATTTACCGTTACGATGCCGTTGGTATTCTCATTTACCACAGCTCCCTTGGGATTCATACAGAAGGTGCGCACGTAATCCTCGTATTTTTCCGTACGATACACGATCTTGCTCTCATAGAGTTCATCTGTAAGATCGGAAAAGATCTCAGCCGGCAGTTCAACCCGGACCCCCAGGTCGACACGGTTGGAATTCGTATGGATATCCAGGTCCCTGCATACCTTCTGCATCCACTTACTGCCGCTTCGGCCGGCGGAAATGATACATTTCGTACCCTCAAAGGTTGTATCATCGCTGTAAACCTTGTAACCCTTCTCGGTCTTCTCCACGGTTTCGATGGCACAGTCAAAATAGAAATCTACCTTATTCTTCAGATGATCATAGAGGTGCTCCAGAACAACATAATTAATATCCGTACCCAGATGGCGAACCGAAGCATCCAGAAGATGCAGACCATGCTGCATGCAGGTTTTCTTGAACTTTGTTCCTGCAGTGGAATACAGCTTCGTTCCCTCCCCGCCAAAGCGGAGGTTGATTCCATCCACGTATTCCATCAATTCAATGGCCGTCTTCTTTCCGATATACTCATAGAGAGTACCGCCGAAATCATTGGTAATGTTGTATTTTCCATCAGAAAATGCACCGGCTCCGCCGAATCCACTCATGATGGAGCAGCATTTGCAGTGAATACAGGACTTGATTTTATCACCATCAATGGGACATTTACGGTGCTCCAGCGGATGTCCTACCTCAAAAACAGCGATCTTTAAATCCGGTTTACGTTCCATCAGCTCATAGGCAGAAAAGATACCGCCGGGACCGGCGCCGATAATTAACACATCATACATATTGAAATTCTCCTTGTTTTCCTAAAATTTGATTCCCTCTTTCTGTATTATAGCATAAATTTCGAAAAAAGAGGCAGCACGTCATGCGCTGCCCCGAAACATCATCCCCTATGTCGTCATGGCATCTTCCGTTATTATATCATCACCTCAGAATAAAGATTCTTTTATGGCTGTAACCATCAGCCTGATTCCCTTTGTAAAATTACCGGAGGTGTTTTCGAGCCTGATGACCTCTCCGGCGCTTCTTGGCAAAGGGCTGGCGCTGGGACTTGTATCTACCTTTTTTCCGTTTGTAAGCTACACACCGGGACTCCGCCAGATGGAGGCAGGAAAAGCCTCGGTTCTGGCGTTTGCTGAGCCGATGGTGGCAGCTGTGGCTGGGATTGTGGTATTTGGAGAAATGCTGCGGGTTGAAAATGTGCTGGGCATTCTTTTGATTTTTACAGCATTGGTGGTGTTGAACAGCCGGAAAATAAAACGGTAAAATCAGGGGCTAATCGATAATGGAACTGTGATGAAAACACGGCTCACAAATCTTAAACGGATATCCAACCGGCAGTATCCGTCCGCAGCGCTGGCAGCGGGCGATGTAGCTTTTTTTGCCCTTGGACAAATACCGCATGATCGTACCCTCAGTGCGGCTGCGTTCCTGTTCGAGCCAGTCCTCGTCGATGATCTTGTCAAAACGGTGGGAGAACTGGTAGTAGAGGTCGAGCTTGCGGTAATACGTTTCGTATTTCTGCAGTCCCAGCTTGGAACCGGCGCCTTTGTCCGGGTGTTTCAGGCGTTTGTCCGCCGGGTAATCCTTGCAGTAGCGCAGCCATTGCAGGACAACCTGATGATCCTTGATATCGATCGGACAGCTGATCATGCGGTAGAGAATCCGTTTGTCATCGAATCCGTAGATATCGTCTCTGTGGCGTTCTGCCTGCGCATAAAGGCTTAAAATCTCATCGACGCTGACCTTTTCAAACGGAGGCGTCGGCTCAACGGATTTCCAGACTTTGATGATAACGTCCAGCGGCTCGTCCAGATCGAGGAGAATCTGTGGGAAACCGAGGCTGACTTTTTCGATCGGTTCCTCCTCCTGAGTAAGCTGTTCCCGGATATAATCGAGGGATTCCTGCCCCATCGCATTGACGTAGCCGGTGTCAAAGAGTCCGAAGCGTCCGGCGCGTCCGGCGATCTGCTTGATCTCCGGTACGGACAGACCGCGCCGGGTGGTACCGTCAAATTTCTGGGTCTGTACAAATACGATACGCCGGACAGGCAGGTTGAGTCCCATGCCGATCGCGTCGGTGGCGACGACCACCTTGGTTTTGCCGCTGGTAAAAAGCTGCATCTGGCGGCGGCGGATCTCCGGCGGCAGGCTTCCGTATATAACACTTGCCTTGATACCTTCTTCTTCCAGACGTCCCGCTACATCCAGCACAGATTTTTTGGAAAATACGACGAGTGCATCGCCGGGAAGAACACTTTCCGGGAAGGAAAATGGCGTGTCCTCACAGATGAGCGCAGTTTTGCGCTGATACCGGCAGATGGCAAGGCTGTCGCCGCACAGATGGATCAGATGTGTGACAGCAGATTCAGCGGCGGGACTCATGCAGACATGGATTTCGTGGGCTTTCAGTCCCAGAATCGCCTTTGTCCAGCAATGACCGCGGTCTGGATCGGCGGTCAGCTGCGCCTCATCAATCACGGCAATATCGTATTCCTCGGAGAAATCTGCCATCTCGATCGTCGAAGCTGTGATCCGGCTGTCATCGTCGGCGATACACTCCTGACCGGTCAGCATGGTGCTGGGAACGCCGCAGTCGTGCATTTTTTCATATACCTCAAGCGCCAGAAGGCGCAGCGGACCGAGGTAGGTGCCCTTTTTCGCTGTTTTTAAGCGTTCCAGCGCGTGAAATGTTTTGCCGCTGTTGGTCGGTCCGATGTGGAGAATGAAACGGCGGTTCATCGCCATAGTCTCCGGAAATTCCAGCTCTGGGCGGGATGGGACGAGATCCATGATTTTATACTGGATGACGTAGCGCTTATAGATCTGGTAAAGCTCCAGAAGTGTCTGCGTGCAGAGCTGACCATCCAATTCTGTTTCCAGATAATTCAGAAAATCCACGGAAATATCATCGCGCTGGGCGGGCAGAAACATTGCCTCATCCAGGCGGATGAGCTGTGGCAGCAGGCTGGTTTCAATGAGCTTTGTGACAGAATCGTTGTGCGAACGGTACGCAAAATAAGCCAGATTTTTGATCTGGCGGTGCCATTCCTCCAGCGAGAGGCTGGTGACCTGTGTCGGTTTGGTGCGTTTCAGTGTTTTAAACAGCCGGTTGGTCCGCTCGCTCAGATCGCGGGGGCGGGAACTGGTCTTTCTTTTTTTCTTGCTTGCCGCCTGATACTGGCGGATATATGTCTGAAGAAGCTGGTTTGGCTCGATCATTTGAAAGTCTCCTCTTTATGTAAATATCCTGTCCGATAAATCTTCTGGTTTAAAGCTTCATTTGATATAGGAATGTTTCTATTATCGCAGAAGTTGCATGGATGTGCAAGAACGGGAAATCAGATTGCAGAAAAATATAAAAATATTTGATATAATAAGAACACTTAGTTAAAACAGAAAGGTCAACATCTATATGGCATCAAACTATAAAACGGGCGCCAGCCTGAATTTAACTCCCTTCGAAATGCAGCTTCTAAGCCGCAGCCCCCTGTTTCGAGGCGCGGGCGAATCCGGAATCGGGGAGATGCTGTCCTGTCTGGGGGCGGAGGAACGCAGTTATGAAAAAGAAGAAATGATTTATCGCGCGGGGAATACGGTCACATCTCTGGGTGTGGTGATGCACGGAAGCGTGATGATTGTCAACGATGATCTGTGGGGCAACCGCAGCATCCTGGACCGGGTAGAACCGGGACAGATTTTTGCGGAGACATATGCGTGCGTGCCGGGGGAAAAGCTGCTGGTCGATGTGTTTGCAGCGGAGGTGACGGAAGTGCTGTTTTTAAATGTTGGAAAAATGCTGTCGCAGTGTCCCAATTCTTGCGGACATCACACGCAGCTTATCCGCAACCTGCTTGCAATCTCGGCGCAGAAAAACTTGCAGCTGTCCCGCCGGATCTTCAATACATCGTCGAAATCCATCCGGGGACGGCTTCTGTCGTACCTCTCCGATCAGGCGGTAAAAAATGAGAGCGAGAGATTTGATATCCCATTCAACCGCCAGCAGCTCGCCGACTATCTGGGTGTGGACCGGTCGGCGCTGTCGGCAGAGCTGGGGAAAATGCAGCGGGAAGGGCTTCTGGAATTTAGAAAAAATCACTTTCATTTATATGAAGAGGTTAGAAGCTTGTAGATTACAAACAAAAATACCCTGCCAGGAGCATTAAAATCCGACCGACAGGGTATTTTTAGTGAAAATCCCTATGGGTGTAACAAGACTGGCTGTCCATTCCCGATACTTTCCTGCACCGGCTGTTTCAGCATATCCAGAAATGCCTGTGCCGCCGGCGTCAGCGGGCGCATCGGGTTTTGCAGGACGAGGATCTGGCGCTTCGGGATAGGGATATTTAGGTGAAGCTGGAACACGCGGTAGTTGAGCAGGTAGTTCCGGGCAAATTCCGAGGGAACAAAGCCGATTCCCAGATTGTGGGAGACGGTCGGGGCGATCAGGTCGTTGGAAGAAACTTCGATGCTCGGGCGCAGATCCAGCCCCTGTTCCTCAAAGAGATTGTCCCAAAAAAGCCGCGTCGTTGTGCCGGACTCCATGCTGACAAGTGGGTGCATACAAAGCTCTTCGAGAGAGAGTGTGCGGTTTTGCAGCTCGGAAAAACGGTTTCCGGCGATGACGATGTCCTGGAACTCGGCAACCGGCATCACGTGAACCAGATCCAGATCCTTCATGATCTCGTGGATCGGAGAAATGATGACGGCAAAGTCATTTTCCCCGGCCTTTAAGGAAGAAGCGGTGATCGGCGCAGAGTTGGAATGAATCTGCACGGTCACATTCGGAAAACGCTGCTGGAATTGTTCAATATAAGGAAGCAGAAAGAAGCGCATTGTCAGCTCGCTCGCACCGATCGAAACCTTGCCGCTCTGACTGTTCGTGTATTCTTTTAAAAGCTCTTCCGCTCGTCCCATCTGCTGGCAGGGACGGTTGATCTGGCGGAACAGGATCCGCCCTTCATCGGTCAGGGTCACGCCTTTTTGGGAGCGGTTGAAAAGTTTGCACTGAAGCATATCTTCTAAATTATGAATGTATTTTGTTACGGTTGGCTGCGTGAGGCAGAGATTCAAAGCCGCCTGGGTAATATTCTGGCATCGAGCCACCTCATAGAAAACCTTGTAGTAGTCGAAACTGATGTCCATGTATGTAGTTGAAATCCTTTCTGTATGTCGGACTGTTTCTGCCTGATTGAAACAGTGTTTATCTGATTTTATATCTGTACGTGTATTTACCAAATATAGTCACACTTTATCGTATTTTTCCAGAAATGTCCAGCCACAATAACGATTACCAATAATTATCACCATTCATTTTATCTATGGATATAGGAAAAAAATATAATTTTACCATTTGTATTTCTGGGAGTAAGATCGGGAACAGACGGGAAGAATGTGGAGACACAGGCGAAAACGTTACTGGGCACATATGCGTGAACAGTAACTAGAACACGTGGCGGCATCGGGAAATGAAAGAAAAATAGCCGGGGCAGCCGCGGGAGAACAACCCGGAGAGAGGAAGTGACAGTATGGGAGATCTGGGTGCGACCCTGATCAAGGAATTGAACTGTGAGACAGCCTTTACAATTGGCGGGATCGGCATATCAGAATCCGTTGTGGTTACATGGATCATGATGGCAGTGGTGCTCGTGGTTTCACTGATTGTGACGCACGGTCTGAAAGTTGAACATCCCGGACGCGGACAGCTCCTTCTGGAAAACGCTGTTACGTGGCTGCAGGGCATCGGCGAGGGAATCCTCGGAGAGGAAGGAAAAGGCTATGCGCCGTATCTGACATCCGTGCTGATGTATCTGGGCGTGGCGAACCTGCTTGGTATACTGGGATTCAAGCCGCCAACCAAGGATTTGAACGTCACGGCAGCACTGGCGCTGATGAGTATTGTGCTGATTGAGACAGCAGGGATTCGGGTCAAAGGTTTAAAAGGATGGTTAAAGAGCTTTACAGAGCCGATCGCCATCGTGACACCGATCAATATCATGGAGGTATTTATCAAACCGTTGTCGCTGTGTATGCGACTGTTCGGAAACGTGCTGGGCGCGTTCGTCATCATGAAATTGATTGAATACATCCTTCCGGTAGGGCTTCCGGTATTGTTCAGCGCTTACTTTGATATCTTTGACGGTCTGATTCAGGCGTATGTATTTGTCTTTCTGACAGGGCTTTTTATCAAGGAATCAATCGAGTAATAGAAGAGAAATAGAAAATTACAAAAAGGAGACTTTATTATGGGTACAATCATTGCAATCGGAGCAGGTCTGGCAGTTCTTGCAGGCGCAGGAGCCGGAATTGGTATCGGAATCGCCACATCTAAGGCGACTGAGGCAGTCGCAAGACAGCCAGAGGCAGAGGGAAAAATCACAAAGATTCTATTGTTAGGTGCGGCACTTGCCGAGGCAACTGCTATTTATGGTTTCGTTATTGCCCTTTTGATTATTATTCTTTTAAGCTGATACGATAGAAAACGAAAGGTGGGGCAAGGCTATGTTACGGTTGGACATCAACCTGGTTTTTACGATCATCAACCTTTTAATCTGGTATGCGATTATCCGTATTTTCCTCTTTAAGCCGATCAACAAAGTGATCGATAAACGGAATGCAGCCATTCAGGAAAAGTATGATGAGGCAAAAAAGATGCAGGAAGAAGCGCAGGCGGAGAAAGAGAAATACGCAGCCTGCCAGGATGAAATAGAAGTAGAGAAAAACAAGGTGCTGGATGCGGCGCGTGCGAGTGCACGTGAGGAAGGACGCCAGCTGATTGAAAACGCCCAGAAAGAGGCAGATAAAGTCATCCGTAAGGCGGGCGAGGATGCACGCCGGGAGAAGGACAAGATGCTCGAACAGGCGAAGCATGAAATTTTGTCGCTGGTTCTGGACGCGGCGGCTGGTTCGATGAACAAGAAGTCGGATGACAGCGCTCTTTATGATGAGTTTTTGAAGAAAGCGGGTACGACGGAGAATGAAGAAACTTGATGTCTATTTACAAGAAATAAAGAGGCAGAAGATTTCTGTCGATGATCTGCAGCATGCGGCTGAGATACTGGCTGCGACACCGCAGCTTCCGGCAGAGCTTGAAAATCCGGATTTGACCCGTGAGAAGCGGGAAGATCTGGTTCGTAGCCTGTTTCCGCTGGCAGTCCGGGGAATCATCGAGGTGCTGGCACAGGATCAGACAATGAAAATGATGCCGGATCTGATTAAGGAAGCGGAGGCGTTTGAAAAGCCGGATAAATATCTGCGCTGTGTGCTGGAATATGTCAAAGAGCCGGATGAAAAACAGGCAGCCGGAATCCGGAAATTTCTCTCGGAGAAATATCCGGGACGGGAACTCCGGATTGTGAAGGAAGAAAAGCCGGAGCTTGGAAGTGGTTTTATCCTCCGGGTCGGAAGTGAGGAATATGACTGGAGCACGGAGGGAAGAAAACGGGCGCTGGCAGATAAATTAAAGAATCTGGCAAAAGAGCCGGATTCGGGTGATTTCCTTACACAGAAGGGAATCATCGGGATTCTGAAAGGAAATCTGGATGGAATCGACATTTCGGTCCGTGAGATCGGTACGGTCAGCCGGGTGGGCGACGGCATCGCCTATGTGGATGGAATCGACCATGCGATGTACGGTGAGATTGTGGCGTTTGACGGCGATGTGAGAGGCATGGTACAGGATATCCGGTCGAAGGAGATCGGCTGCATCCTCTTTGGACATGCGAACACCATCGGAGAAGGAAGCCGCGCGATGCGGACCGGCAAGATGGCAGGTATCCCGGTTGGCGAGGGATTCTTAGGGCGTGTTGTAGATGCGCTGGGCAATCCGATCGACAATAAAGGGGAGATTGAGGCAGCCGGATACCGTCCGGTGGAGTCACCGGCGCCGGGTATTATCGAGCGTCAGTCAGTTGATACCCCGATGGAGACCGGTATCCTCTCGATCGATTCGATGTTCCCGATCGGACGCGGACAGCGTGAGCTGATCATTGGCGACCGCCAGACCGGTAAGACCTCGATCGCGGTGGATACGATGCTGAACCAAAAGGGAAAAGACGTGATCTGCATCTATGTGGCGATCGGTCAGAAAGCTTCAACGGTATCGAGACTGGTTCATACACTGGAAAAACACGGGGCGATGGAGTACAGCATCGTGCTGGCAGCGACGGCGAGTGATCCGGCGTCCTTACAGTATATCGCGCCGTATGCAGGAACGGCGCTGGCAGAATATTTCATGCATCAGGGAAAAGATGTTCTGATTGTCTATGACGATTTATCGAAACACGCGGTTGCGTACCGTGCACTGTCTCTTCTGATGGAACGTTCCCCGGGACGTGAGGCATATCCGGGCGATGTATTCTATCTGCATTCCCGTCTGCTGGAGCGCTCGGCGCGGCTTTCGGATGAGCTGGGCGGTGGTTCAATCACAGCGCTGCCGATTGTCGAGACACAGGCGGGCGATGTGTCGGCGTATATCCCGACCAACGTTATTTCCATCACAGATGGACAGATTTTCCTGGAAAGTTCGCTGTTCTTCGAGGGCATGCGCCCGGCGGTCAATGTAGGGCTTTCGGTATCGCGTGTCGGCGGCGCAGCGCAGACCAAGGCGATGAAGAAGGCAGCCGGAAGCGTACGTATCGACCTGGCACAGTACCGCGAGATGGAAGTATTTACACAGTTTAGCTCCGATCTGGATCCGGCAACTAAGGCACAGCTTACCTACGGCAGCGGTCTGATGGAGCTGTTAAAACAGCCGCTTGAGCATCCGCTCTCGATGGAAGAACAGGTTGTGATTCTGTATGCGGCGACGAGCCATCTGCTGGTAGATATTCCGAAGGAAAAGCTGAAGACATTCCAGGGCGGTCTTTACGAATATATGAGAAGCTCCTACCCGCAGGTGGGCGATGCACTCCGCACGACTAAGACACTCAGCGAGGATATTCAGCGCGAGATTGCGAAGGCGGTGGGCGAGTACAAGGCAAAATTCCTGAAAGCACAGGGAAATGCGCTGGAGGCAGCCACAGCGGATGCAAAACTGGATAAGCAGTAAGGCGGTGATGGAAGATGGCAGGACTCAGAGAGATCCAGAACCGGATCCGGAGTATTCAGGATACGCGCAAGATCACGAACGCGATGTACCTGATATCTTCGACGAAATTAAAGAAAGCCAGAAAAGAACTGGCAGAGACGGAGCCGTATTTCTATGCATTGCAAAATGTCATCCGGCGTATCCAGAGGCATCTGCCGAACATGGAAAGTCCCTATTTTGAAAAAGAAGGGCACCAGTCGAAGAAAACGGGGCTGCTGGTTATTTCCGGTGATAAAGGGCTGGCGGGTGCTTATAACCATAACATCATGAAGATGGCGGATACATTTTTAAAGGATCCTTCCCGCGAGGTACATCTGTTTGTCATCGGTGAGACGGGGCGGCAGTTTTTTGCCTCCCAGCACATCCCGATTGAAGAAAATTTCCAGTATACGGCGCAGGATCCGACATTTAACCGGGCAAGGTGGATTGCAGGAATGCTTCTGGAACGATATTTGTCGGGTGATTTGGATGAGATCCATGTCCTGTATACAAGAATGGAAAATGTGATGCAGAGTGTGGCGAAGGATAAAAGGGTGCTTCCGATTACCAAGCCGGATATGCACGGAATGGCGATTCCGGTCGATGTGCGGCTGGAGGAGTTTTCCCTCCGGCCAACGCCGGAGGAAGCGATGAATGCGATCGTTCCGAACTATGTAGCCGGATTTATCTACGGCGCACTGGTTGAGTCGTTCTGCAGCGAGCAGAATGCCCGTATGATGGCGATGGATGCGGCGACGGATAATGCGGATGCACTTTTAAAAGATTTGAATACGATGTACAACCGGGCGCGGCAGGCGGCGATCACACAGGAGATCACCGAAGTATGCGGCGGCGCGGCTGCACAGAGACGAGAACGAGAAGAGGAGATGAGAGTGTGATGGGAGAACAGGCGGCAGAGACAAAAAAGACTGAAACCAGCCTGCCGGAAGGCAAGATTGTCCAGGTTTCCGGTCCGGTTGTCGATGTGAAATTTGAGAGCGGTCCCCTTCCGGAGATCCGGGACGCGCTCACAGTAGAAAATCAGGGAAAGACGTGTGTGATGGAAGCTGCCAAGCACATGGGAAATAATATCGTCCGCTGCATCATGCTGTCGGCAAGCGAGGGCTTGAGCCGTGACATGAAGGTAACACCGACGGGAGAAGGCATTTCCGTTCCGGTTGGCGAAAAGACGCTTGGACGTTTGTTTAATGTTTTAGGTGAGACGGTAGATGGAGGACAAAAGCTGGATGGTGAGGAGCACTGGTGTATTCACCGGGATCCGCCGCCATTTGAGGATCAGAGCCCGGTCGCGGAGATTCTGGAGACGGGCATCAAGGTTATTGATCTTCTGGCGCCGTATTCCAAGGGCGGAAAAGTCGGTCTGTTTGGCGGCGCGGGCGTCGGAAAAACAGTCCTGATTCAGGAGCTGATCCGGAATATTGCGATGGAGCAGGGCGGTTATTCTATCTTTACGGGTGTCGGTGAGCGTTCCCGTGAGGGCAATGACCTCTGGAGTGAGATGAAGGCATCCGGTGTTCTGGAAAAGACAGCGCTCGTGTTTGGACAGATGAACGAGCCGCCGGGAGCCCGTATGAGAGTTGCAGAGACCGGGCTTACGATGGCAGAATATTTCCGTGACAAAATGCACCGGAATGTGTTACTATTTATCGATAATATTTTCCGTTATGTACAGGCAGGTTCGGAGGTTTCAGCGCTGCTTGGGCGTATGCCGTCGGCGGTTGGTTATCAGCCAACGTTAGCGAATGAGATGGGCGAGCTGCAGGAGCGGATTGCCTCGACGAAAGATGGTTCGGTCACTTCAATCCAGGCAGTCTATGTACCGGCGGATGATTTAACCGATCCGGCACCGGCGACTACCTTTACCCATCTGGATGCGACTACGGTTCTTTCCAGAAAGATCGTAGAACAGGGTATCTACCCAGCGGTCGATCCGCTGGAATCCTCGTCCCGTATTCTGGAACCGGATGTGGTCGGAGAAGAACACTATGAGACGGCCAGACGGGTGCAGGAGATTTTGCAGAAATACAAGGAATTGCAGGATATCATTGCAATTCTGGGTATGGACGAGTTGTCTGAGGAAGATAAGCTGACCGTCGGCCGCGCAAGAAAGATACAGCGTTTCTTATCCCAGCCGTTCCACGTGGCGGAGAACTTTACCGGTGTACCGGGCAAGTATGTGCCGTTAAAGGATACCGTTAAGGGCTTTAAGGCAATTCTGGATGGTGAGATGGATGCGTACCCGGAGGCAGCATTCTTCAATGTCGGAACGATCGAGGATGTAGTGGCAAAGGCGAAGGCGTTAGAGAAACAGGAGGCGTAGGAACGGATGGCAGATTTTCATGTAAAAATCATATCCAGCAACCGGACATTCTATGAGGGAGTCTGCCACTGTCTGATCCTTCCGGCGGTGGACGGTGAGATGGCTGTCATGGCGCACCATGAGAGCGAGATCGTGGCAGTCAAAGCGGGAGAAATGCGTTTCCAGGCGACAGAGGACGGTCCGTGGGAGGCAGCAGTCGTCGGGCAGGGCTTCTGTGAGATCGCCAACAACCGTGTTATGTTGCTGGCAGATACGATCGAGAAACCGGAGGAGATCGACCGGATCCGGGCGCAGGAGGCATTAGAGCGTGCGAAAGAGCGGCTGCGCCAGAAACAGAGCATTTCCGAGTATTACAGCACCCGCGCGGCGATGGCGAGAGCGCTGGTTCGTCTGAAAGAGACGGAAAAATTTGTGGACTAGGTGTGTTAGAGGCGGATTTGAGCCTGATGTAATTCTGTGGCAGATGCGGTTCAGAAAGAAATGACAGAAAATCAGTAAGAATGGAGAACAGGGCATGACATTACTTCAGTTAAAATACGTGGTGGAGGTGGCGGCAGCCGGAACCATCAGCGGGGCGGCAAAAAAACTTTATATTGCACAGCCGAGCCTCACGGCGGCGATCAAGGAACTGGAGCATGAGATTGGATTTTCCCTGTTTACCCGCACGAACAAGGGCGTGGTGATTTCCCCGGACGGGGAAGAATTTCTGGGGTATGCGAGACAGGTGATCGAGCAGGCAAACCTGATCGAGGAGCGCTATTTTGGCGCTGTGCCGCAGAAACGCCAGTTCTGTGTCTCCACCCAGCACTATTCCTTTGCCGTTGAGGCGTTTGTCGATCTGATCCGCGAGTACGGCGGAGAAGAGTACGATTTCCGTATCCGCGAGACGCAGACGTATGAGCTGATTGAGGATGTGGCGAAGCTTAGGAGCGAGGTTGGCGTGCTGTATCTGAACCGTTTTAACGAGACGGTGATCCGCAAGACGCTGCGGGAACACGACCTCAAATTTACGCGGCTTTTTATGGCAAAACCGCATGTATTTATCGGTGCGGCCAATCCGCTTGCAAGCCGCAGTTCCATCACCCTGTCGGATTTGGAACCTTATCCGCGTCTGTCCTATGAGCAGGGCGAGCACAATTCCTTTTATTTCTCCGAGGAGATCCTCAGCACGCTGGACAGCCGCAAGGACATCCTGGTGTCCGACCGCGCGACCCTGTTTAATCTTCTGATCGGGCTGAATGGGTATACGATCTGCAGCGGTGTCATCAATGAGGAACTGAACGGACCGAATATTGTAGCGATTCCGCTTGATGTGGACGATTATATGGAGATCGGTTACATTACCCACAATCGCGTGACACCGGGACGGTTTGCGGGGCTGTATATTGAGGCGTTGAAGCGGAGAGTGGGAGTGCCGGTTCCCAAAGTGTCTACCCGTGAACCAATAACCAGAATTCCTGTTTCCGACAGGTGATTTTTTGGTTTGACTTTTTTTAAAACAGGAAATATAATAATACCGAAACGAGTAGCAAACGAGCGTAAATCCAGTTTTGCTACTCTTTTTTTATTATTCCATAAAGAATGTGCCAAGGTGCATTTTTTATTAAATTTTATAAAAATGCCATTAAAAAGTGTGTTGCCTATCAGCGTAAGTCCAGCTTATGAGATAGGTGCACACTTTTTTATGTGGAAAAAAGGAGGATTTATTTAAAATGGCAGAAAGCAACAAGATGAAGGATATGCCGGTAAATCAGCTCATGATCCAGATGGGCATACCGATGATTTTATCGATGGCATTGCAGGCAGTCTACAATATTGTGGACAGCGCCTTTGTGGGAAATATGAGGGTAGGAAGCGAAGCCGCCCTGAATGCGCTGACACTGGTGTTCCCGATCCAGATACTGATGGTGGCAGTGGGAATCGGAACCGGCGTGGGAACGAATGCGCTTCTTGCGAGGATGCTGGGACAGGGAAATAATAAAAAAGCTGCAAAGGCAGCCGGAAACAGCCTGTTTCTGGGTGTGATTATTTATGTGGTATGTCTGTTATTCGGACTTTTTGGAGTAAACGCATATATCACGTCGCAGACGGTCGATCCGGAGGTTATTTCGATGGGAACGGAGTACCTTCGGATCTGCTGCGTGATTTCGTTTGGAATCGTATTTTTCTCTTTGTTTGAAAAATTATTGCAGGCAACAGGGCGTTCGTTTTATTCGACCATCGGTCAGGTTGTGGGAGCAGTGGTAAATATCATTCTGGACCCGATTATGATCTATGGAATTGGACCTGTCCCGGAGATGGGAGTTGCGGGCGCTGCCTATGCAACGGTGATCGGGCAGGTCATATCGGCGGTTTTATTATTTGTTTTTCATATGAAGTTAAACAAAGAGTTTGAGCATGATTTCACATATATGAAGCCGGATGTCGGAATTATAAGGGAAATCTACGCGATCGGACTTCCGGCGATCATCGCGCAGGCGCTCATGTCTATTATGGTGTATGTGATGAACCTGATTTTGAAATTCAATCCTTCCGCCCAGACGGCGTATGGACTCTTCTACAAAGTACAGCAGTTTGTATTGTTCCTTGCGTTTGGTCTGCGCGACGCCATCACACCGATCATCGCATTTGCATACGGAATGCATAGCAGAAGGCGGATTCTGGATGGAATCAAATATGGACTGTTCTATACGGTTGTTCTGATGATTGTGGGCATGGCAATCACAGAGGTTTTCCCAGGGGTGTTTGCCGGATTATTTAATGCCGGATCGTCCAGAGAATACTTTATCGGGGCAATGAGAATCATTTCCATCAGCTTTATTTTTGCCGGGATCAATGTGGCATATCAGGGCATTTATCAGGCGCTTAACAGTGGCATCCAGTCGCTGGTGATTTCACTGCTCAGACAGTTTGTGATTATTCTGCCGTTGGCAGGCATCTTTTCAATCTTTGTGAGAAACGGTCAGGCGGGTGTTTCGCTTATCTGGTGGGCGTTTCCGATCACAGAGCTCGCCGCCTGCCTGGTGGGATATGGTTTTTTGAAGAAAATCAGAACGAATAAAGTGGAACATTTGGAGTAAGGAGAGAGGATAGGATGATGGGAAAAAGAATTATTACGATCAGCCGGGAGTTTGGAAGCGGCGGACGTTTTATCGGTATGGAAGTGGCGCAGAAACTGGGTGTGAAATACTACGATAAGGAGATGATCGGACAGATTGCGGAGCAGTCCGGATTTTCACCGAAGTATATCCAGGAGAATGCGGAATTGTCACCCAAGAAGGGGTTATTTGCCTATGCGTTTTCAGGGCGCGACCAGATGGGACGATCTGTCGAAGACATGATCTATGAAGCGCAGAGAAAGATCATTTTGGATATTGCGGAAAGAGAAGAGTGTGTGATAATAGGTAGAAATGCGGACTTTATTCTGAAAGATCGGGATGACGTTCTGAACGTATTTATACACGGAAATATGCCGGAGAAGGTAAAGCGGATCTGCGGCTTATACAATGTTACGGAACAGGAAGCGATCAAAATGACAGAAGACATTGATAAGCGCCGTATGAGCAATTATCGCTTTTACACGGATCAGAAGTGGGGGATGGCAAGTAATTATACACTGTCGCTGAACAGTTCTGTGCTGGGGTATGAGATGTGTGAGAGGATTATTATGGAGTGTGGGGGACGGTAGGAGATGGCTGACGATAGTCTTTTGCTCTTATAAGTAACAGAAAAACCAGAACTGTGTAGCTGATTTAGTCGACAGTTCTGGTTTTTTGTTTTGGAAGTCCCACATAGATGTGTCAGAACCCATTTTTTATTTCTGAACTTTGTGTGAAATCTTTGCCCAGATGATTGACATAAAGCGGGGGTTCAGCGTTATGATAGGCGGTATGGAAAACAGGGATGAAAAAGTCAAATCTTTTGCCGAAGATAGATTTACACGGAAAAAAGAACGGAATCGGAAAGAGGATGATAGAATGCGGCAGAATAGAGAAATGATTTCATGTCAGCGTCCATAATCGGCACTTCCTTTTTGTAAGAAATGTGGTATACTCGATAGAACATGAAAACCATATTAAAAAAGGTGAAAAGCAGAATGAATCATATTTCAATTACAACCCTGGAAGCGCCGGAGCTGGATATCTACGCCCGGCTGAGCGAGGGGCAGTTATTTCATTATAATGAACCAAAGGAAGGTCTTTTCATTGCGGAAAGCCCTAAGGTCATCGGGCGGGCGCTCGACGCGGGATATGAGCCGGTTTCTTTTCTGATGGAAGAACGCCATATCGAGACAGAAGGGCGGGAGATTCTGGAACGCCCGGTGTGTTCGGGAGTGCCTGTGTTTACGGCACCATTTGATGTGCTGACGCGCCTAACCGGCTTTAAACTGACGCGCGGGATGCTGTGTGCGGTGAAACGGAAGAAAATGCCGGGGATCGAGGAAATCTGTGCAGGTGCCAGACGGATCGCGATTTTTGAGAATGTAGAAAATCCTACGAATGTGGGGGCGATTTTCCGGTCAGCGGCTGCGCTCTTTATGGATGCGGTGCTTCTGACACCGGGATGCAGTGACCCGCTGTACCGCCGCGCAAGCCGTGTCAGTATGGGAACAGTGTTTCAGGTGCCGTGGACGTACATTCCGAAGGGCGACTGGGCGGAGAACAGTATGGAAACGCTTAAGAAGCTGGGATTTCGCACGGCGGCGATGGCGCTCAGTGACCGTTCCGTGAGTATCGCGGATCCGGCGCTTTCGCAGGAAGAAAAATTAGCGATCATTCTCGGAACCGAGGGTGACGGGTTGGCGGCATCGACGATCGCGGCGTGCGATTACACCGTGAAAATCCCGATGTCACACGGCGTGGATTCGCTCAACGTGGCAGCAGCGAGTGCAGTGGCGTTCTGGCAGCTGGGCATGGGAAACAGGAAATAAAGTTCTGGCTGTGTAAAAAAATGTACATTGGTTAAATGCGTTTCAAATGCCAGAAATGAGTGCGGAAATGGATGGAAAGAATCGTTTGGAGGAAGGAGAAAATAGAATGAAGTGTCCAAAATGCGGACAGGAAGCAGTTGGAAATTTTTGCAGTAACTGCGGAACTCCGCTTGTAAATGATACAGTACGCCGAGAAAAGGAAACGGTGGGAAGAAAGCCGGAAAATAGCTATGACGACGGTGATTCAGAACAGCGGAATCCAGCTCGGATGGAATCGGATGAGAAAAAGGCGGAATCCGGCTCTGGATCGAAACGAAACAGTCAGGAAAAGCGGAGCAGCCAGAGTCAGGACGCACAGAAGCGTGAGGAAGAGCGCCGCGACAATGAACGCTGCCAATCCCAGGCACAGGAGGATGCCCGCCGTGACCGTGAAGCGGCATCGCGCAGACGACAGGACGCGAGACGTTCTTCTTCCAGCGCGAAAGAGGATAAGCGGGATGCAAAACAGCAGAAGCAGATGGAAAAACGCCTTCATGCTCTGGAGTCGGAGCGGGAGCGCTCAGAGCGTCAGAAAAACCGGATGGAGCGCAGCCACCAGCGGGAACTGGAACGCCAGTCCCGGGAGGCAGAGCGCACCAGACGGGCGGCGGAGCGCAGTGAGGCGCATACGCAGAGTGACTCTAATGACGGTCCGTCCGTGCTGGATGTGACGGCAGCCGGAGTAACCGGCGTGGTTGTGCTGATGGCGCGCGTGATGCAGGCAGCCAGCTTTCTTTTGATGGCGGGAATCACCTGGGCGAATGCGAAGGCATTTCGGTATGGCGGCGACGATCTGGGCTATATCGGAACTATGATTACCGAGGAAAATTATGGTCTGGGGCTGTATGTAGGGATTGGCGTATTTCTGGTACTGATGGGCGCGATCTGGTGCCTGTGGATTCTGTCAGGCAAGCACGCGGGTGGTAAAGTACGGCTGCAAAAATACGATACGGGGCGCGGATTTATCCCGTTTATAATCATCCTTGTTCTGGTATTAGTAGCCGGTCCGGCAGCGTACCTGATGCCGAAGAATGCGGGCAGCTTACAGCCGATTGTGGACGGCGTCTATGCGGCGCTGGAGGCGATCAATGCAAACCACGGATTTCTGCTGTTCTGCAGCATCGGAGGCGCGATCCTTTCGTTTATCCGGAAAATGCTGCTGGTATAATTTTATAATTCATCTAATTGCCCGAACTGATACCCCATTTCCTCCCATTTTGCCAGAAGTTCATCGAGAATCTGAGCGTTGGTCTGAGAAGTGCTGTGCAGAAGGACGATCGCGCCGGGGTGGATGCGCGTCAGAAGCTTGGAAAATGCTTCTTCTTTGGATGGCTGCTGATCCTGCATCCAGTCCACATAGGCGAGACTCCAGAAAAAGGTCTTGTAGCCGAGCTCCTTTGCCATCTGCAGGTTCGATTCACTGTATTTGCCCTGCGGCGGACGGTAATATTTTTTCATTGTCTGCCCGGTGACGGACTGGTAGAGTGTTTCCAGGGCAGTCAGCTCCTTTTCAAATGCTGCCTTGTCGGAAATGCGGGACATATCGGGATGGTGATACGTGTGGTTGGCGACGGTGTGACCCTCTGCGATCATCTGTTTTACCAGTTCAGGACTGGTTTCGAGATAGTTGCCGACGACGAAAAAGGTTGCCGGGACATGGTGTTTTTTCAGTGCTTCCAGAATGGCAGGTGTGCAGCCGTTTTCATATCCGGCGTCGAAGGTCAGATAGATGACGGGCTTGGAGGTATCGCCTACATAGAAAGCGTCAAAGTTTTTTAAAGTGTCGGCGGAGGCATTGCCGACCGGTGTCTGCCCTGGACTGGGAAATCCAAGTCCCCAGTTTCCATCTGCGGAAACCGGAATCGAATCGGAATCAAAGGCAGGCGGGAGCGAGCCACAGGCGATAACAGGCGCTGAAACCGTGTGCCCGGATGGACGGCGCAGGAAATGCGCGGCAGTCTGCCCGGCGAAGAAAGAGATGGCAAACAGGGCGGGAACCAGCAGCGGGGAAATGATGTGCCGGAAACGTGATGGAACAGAATGCATGGGAAAATGAATGAACATGATGTGACCTGAAAGATATATTTTCATTAGTATATGAAAGAAGGGGGAACATCATGTTTTTATTATAATTTGCTGTCCGTGAAATGCACCGAATCGGAAAAACCAAGCGGTACCATATAACAAATTTTATGTGCTGACATAACAAATTAATGCTTGTCATGCCCTTTGTACCTATGTTATTATTATAACGATGCTTAGATGAGATGATCCGAACCCTTGAACAAGGGGAGCTGGATGAAAAGCAGATTATGAAATTATGATGAAATAAATAAGAGAAACAAGGAGGATGTTGAAGGATGAAGCCTTATAGCGAGATGACGAAAGAAGAACTTCTGGAGCTTAAGCGTGATCTGAGCGATCAGTACCGGGAGTTTCAGGGCAAGAATCTGACGCTGGATATGTCACGCGGTAAGCCAAGTGCAGAGCAGCTTGATTTATCGATGGGAATGATGGACGTACTGAGCAGCGACAGTGATCTGACCTGCGAAGATGGGACAGACTGCCGCAATTACGGCGGCCTGGACGGTATCAGCGAGGCGAAGGAGCTGTTAGCGGATATGATTGAGGTTCCGGCTGACAATATCATTATCTATGGAAACTCCAGCCTGAACGTAATGTACGACACCATCTCCCGTTCTATGACTCATGGCGTTATGGGAAATACCCCGTGGTGCAAGCTTGACAAGGTTAAATTCCTGTGCCCGGTACCGGGATATGACAGACATTTCTCCATTACTGAATATTTTGGTATCGAGATGATCAACATTCCGATGACCGCAGATGGTCCGGATATGGATCTGGTGGAGAAGTATGTGACCACCGATCCGACCGTAAAGGGAATCTGGTGTGTTCCAAAATACTCCAACCCGACCGGTAATTCCTATTCCGATCAGACTGTCCGCCGTCTGGCACGCATGCATCCGGCAGCTCCGGATTTCCGTATTTACTGGGACAATGCTTATGGCATCCACCATTTATACGATGATGAGCAGGATCATGTGCTGGAGATTCTGGCAGAATGTAAGAAAGCCGGCAACCCGGATATGGTTTACAAATTCTCTTCAACCTCCAAGATTACGTTCCCGGGTTCCGGCATTGCGGCAATCGCAACCTCCCACAATAACCTGGATGATATCAAGAAACAGTTAAAGATTCAGACTATCGGTCATGATAAAGTGAATCAGCTCCGCCACGTGCGTTTCTTCAAGGATATCCACGGCATGGTAGAGCACATGAGAAAGCATGCCAACATCCTGCGCCCGAAATTCGAGGCAGTTGAGAACATTCTCGACCGCGAGCTGGGCGGACTGGAGATCGGTACCTGGACAAAACCGCACGGCGGCTACTTCATTTCCTTTGATTCACTGAACGGCTGTGCCAAGGAGATCGTTGCGAAGTGCAAGAAAGCAGGCGTTGTCATGACCGGAGCCGGTGCAACTTATCCATATGGCAAGGATCCGGAGGATCGCAACATCCGTATTGCTCCATCTTATCCGCCACTGCAGGATCTGATCACTGCAACCGAGCTGTTTGCACTCTGCGTCAAGCTGGTCAGTGTCAACAAGCTGTTAGAGGAAATGTAATATTAAACCAAGAAGTACAGGAATTGTATGGGTATGTCGAAGGACCGCTGCCCATACAATTCTTTTTTCGGAGAAAAAGTGATGATAAAGGAAAAGTTATCTCTGATGTGGGGAAAGTTTGTAAACAGGGAGACGATATCATATCTGATATTCGGCGTTCTGACGACGCTGGTGGACTGGATTTCCTATGCGGTTTTCCGCCACAACGGCATGAACTACCGTATGGCGACGATCTGCTGTCAGGCGGCGGCGATCCTGTTTGCATATGTGACAAACAAGATCTGGGTATTCCGAAGCTACAATTTCCACCCTGTATATCTTCTTAAGGAAATGGCTTCGTTTTTCTCCTGCCGTATTCTCACATCGGTGTTCACGTATGTGGCGATGATCGTGATGGTAGACGGCATGGGAATCAAACAGGATATGATCTGTAAGATTGTGGTATCAGCGATCTCGCTGGTGCTGAATTATATTTGCAGTAAATTATTTATTTTCAAAAAGAAAGAATCCTCGAAATAGGGATGTGTGGGGAAATGACAGCGGAAATGGATGCTGAAGACAGACCGGAAAGAGTAGAGAAAACGCCGCCTGAACAGGATTCTGGATGGAGGGAAGATGGAGCAAAGAGAACGAGACGAAAGTTCCAGTAAACTGGAAGAAGCACTCAGGGAGCTTACGGGAGCGGAAACAACGGGGAAAATAGAGGACTATGAGAACGAGCGGGAAGGTGCGGACGTGGATTCGGAGACCGCTTGTACAGATATGAGACGTGCTGAACGAATGCCGGCCTGGAGACAGGAAGAAGATGCCAGAAAATCTAAACTTTCAGAGTCCAGAGCAGATGTCATTAAAGAGTTGAATGATGATGACTGGGAGCAGGAAGAATTAGATGAATTAGATGAGTGGGATGAATCAGAGAAATCACCCCGCGGAATGGGCCGCCTGGCTGCGGTTTTCCGTCCGTCGGATGATCTCCTGGCGGCATTTTTCCTGCCGGTGGTGATTTTGATCCTGATTTTTGCATACCGCGGTATTTTCCCCTTTGGGCAGGAAAGCTTCCTGCGGACGGATATGTACCACCAGTATGCGCCGTTTTTCTCGGAATTCCGGCATAAGCTTTTAAGTGGCGAGAGCCTGCTTTACAGCTGGGATGTCGGCATGGGCGTAAACTTTGCCGCGCTCTATGCATACTATCTGGCGAGCCCGTTCAACTGGCTGCTGCTGTTATGCCCGTCGTCCCTGATTATCGAATTTATGACCTACATGATCGTGTTCAAGAGCGGTCTGGCGGGTCTTTCGATGGCGTGGTACCTGAAAAAGCACACGGGTTCACAGAAGTTTGGAGCGTGCTATTTCGGCGTATTCTATGCGCTGTCCGGCTATATGGCGGCGTATAGCTGGAATATCATGTGGCTGGACTGCATCGTGCTGCTGCCGCTGATCCTGCACGGCCTGGAGCGGCTGGTGCGCGAAAAAAAAGGGCTTTTTTACTGCCTGATGCTGGGACTTTCAATCCTGTCCAACTACTATATATCAATTATGATATGCCTCTTCATGGTGATTTACTATGTGGCGCTCCTGTTTCTGGAGAAACGGCCGGGATGGAAAGATTGTCTGCACAGCTTTTTCCTGTTTGGTGTGTATTCGCTTCTGGCGGGTGCGCTGGCGGCTGCGGTGCTTCTTCCGGAGATTGCGGCGCTGCAGAGTACGGCGTCTGGCGATTTTAATTTTCCGACCACACTGGATATCTACTTCCCGATCTTTGACATGATCGCGCGGCACATCGGAAATGTACAGGTGGAGACGGGACTCGACCATTGGCCGAACCTCTACTGCGGCGTGGCAGTCTACATTTTCATGGGGTTGTATTTTCTGAACCGCCGGATTGCGATCCGGGAAAAGGTTGTGTACGGTGTGCTGCTGCTCTTTTTCTATGCCAGCTTTTCGTTCAATGTGCTGAATTTTATCTGGCATGGCTTCCATTACCCGAACAGCCTGCCGTGCCGCCAGTCGTTTATCTATATCGCGCTGGTGCTGACGATGTGTTTCCGGGCGTATCTATATCTGGATGAAATATCCAAACGGCAGTTTGCCGGGGTGACATCCGCCGCGATTGGCTACGTGATTCTGGCAGAAAAGCTGGTGACGGACGATGCGTTTGAGCCAGTTGTCTGGTATGTGGCAGTGGTGCTTCTGCTGCTGTATCTGGGCGTCTTTTATTTCTATCAAAATAAAGAACATTTCGCGTTCACGGCGGCGCTTCTGGCGATGGCGCTGGTAAGTGTGGAGGCGCTTGCCAATATGGCGGCAACGAGCATTCCGACGACGAGCCGGACTGATTATGTGGCAGACAATCAGGATGTTGCAGCGGTGACAGAGCCGCTCAAAAAGACGGAATTTTACCGGATTGATAAAACGAATGCGCGCACGAAAAATGATGGCGCGTGGATGCATTTTCCATCCGTATCACTGTTTTCATCGGTGGCAAATGCCGGGGTGACGGATTTCTTCAAACAGATGGGCTGCGAAGGTTCGACGAACGCATACAGCATCGTGGGAAGTACGCCGCTGGTGGATTCGTTATTTTCAATCAAATATGCACTCTATGAGGGCAAGCAGGACAATCCGCGCCTGTCGCTCTATGCATTTTCAGGTGACACGTACCTCTATGAGAATCCGTGGACGCTGCCGCTCGGCTTTATCCTGCCGGACATAGTAGAAACGGGCTGGAAGCGCGATCTTTCTTCGCCGGCGGATGTCCAGAACGATTTATCGGATGTGCTGGGCGTGCCGGAGTGCCTGATTTTCACGGACGGGGAGGAGCAGGGGAATCGTTTTTCCTTTACAGCACCGGAAGATGGGGAGTATTATATAAGTGTCGCAAACCGTCAGATTGATTCGGTTAAACTGGATGTCGGCGGGGAGAGCCGCAGCATTGATACGTTGAAACGCGGGTATCTGGTGGAAACTGGATATGTGAAGGCAGGCACATTGATTCTGCTGGAGAGCAATGACAGTGCCGGAAGCATGGACGCGAGCGCGTACCGCTTTGACGAAGCCGGGCTGCGTGCGCTCTATGAGCGCCTAAACCAGCATCCATTTGAACTGGAAACATTGGGTGAGGAGGCGATGAAGGGCACGATCGACGCGGGCGAGGGCGGAACGCTGTTCCTCACGATCCCGTATGACGAGGGCTGGACAGTCACGGTGGATGGAAAAGAAGCTATCACGCGTCCGGTCTGGAAGGCATTTACCGGCGTGGAACTGACGGCGGGAACCCATACGGTGGAACTCAGGTATTATCCGCAGGGACTGCATGAGGGACTGCTGATCAGCGGAGGTGCGCTGTTTGTGCTGGCGGTGATTGTGGCTTCTATGTATATAAGGAAGAAGAAGCAGGGGAAAACTTCTGCAAAAATGAGAAGAACGGTGGAAAAAGAGCCGGATGGCGATTTAAAACTGAGAAATTGAGATACAAAATTTATAGAAAAGAGGTTAAAATCATGAAAAAGCTGGAAGAATATGTAAGAAGCATTCCGGACTTCCCGGAGCCGGGGATCATTTTCCGCGATATTACTACGATTTTACAGGATGCAGACGGACTGCAGCTTGCGATCGACGGAATCCAGAAATCCTTAGAGGGCGTGGATTATGATATCGTGGTTGGTCCGGAGTCCCGCGGGTTTATTTTCGGCGTGCCGGTTGCATATGCGATGCACAAGGGATTCGTGCCGATCCGCAAGAAAGGCAAACTGCCGTGCAAGACGGTATCTGTAAGCTACGATCTGGAGTATGGCAGCGCGGTTCTGGAGATGCATGAGGATGCCATTAAACCGGGACAGAAGGTAGTTATCGTTGACGACCTGATCGCAACCGGCGGAACGACCGAGGCGATTGTCAAGCTCATCGAGAAGATGGGCGGCGAGGTTGTAAAAATCTGCTGCGTGATGGAGCTGGCAGGCTTAAAGGGACGCGAAAAACTGAACGGATATGCGGTGGATGCCCTAATTACCTATGAGGGGAAATAGATAACGGTTCACGGGTAGGCACTTTTGGAACCGAAAGTGCCGTAAGAAAATGTGGTGACAGCAGGAATTTGCCGTATTTAAATGCGAAGCCACGGCAAATTCCGTTACTGGGCACGTATGCGTGAACAGTAACAAAATAGTTTGCCGTTGCATTTTTTGTCAAATATTCGTATAATAGGGGTATTCTATATAATATTTTATTTCATTTGCGTGAACCGCTTTCCGGATTCCGAACGGCAGGCGTTTCAGTTATCTACGGAAGGGTCAGGAGGCATATATGGGAAATTTGGATAAAATAAAAAAGCTGGATCAGGAAATTGAAGCGCCGGCGGATTTTACGAGTCCGGAGGTACTGTATAATGAGTTGATTGCCGCCATTCGCAAGTACCATCCGTCGGATGACATCAGCATGATTGAGAAAGCGTACCAGATCGCGTATGACGCACACAAGGATCAGAGGCGTAAATCAGGTGAACCGTATATCATCCATCCGCTCTGTGTGGCGATCATTCTGGCGGATCTGGAGCTGGATAAAGAGACTCTGGTGGCAGGTATCCTGCACGATGTCGTGGAAGATACGGTCATGACAGAGGAGGAGATCACGGCGATCTTTGGCGAGGAGGTAGCACTTTTAGTAGACGGCGTTACCAAGCTGACCCAGATCTCGTGGACGATCGATAAAGTAGAGATTCAGGCGGAAAACCTGCGTAAGATGTTCTTAGCGATGGCGAAGGACATCCGGGTTATCCTGATTAAGCTGGCAGACCGTCTGCACAATATGCGGACGCTTCAATATATGAAGCCGGAAAAACAGAAAGAAAAGGCGCGTGAAACGATGGATATCTACGCGCCTATTGCTGATCGTCTCGGTATTTCCAAGATCAAGACCGAGCTGGATGATTTGTCTCTCAAATATCTCCAGCCGGAGGTTTACAAAGAATTGTCCGAAAAACTGGCGCTTCGTAAGGACACCAGGGAGGCGTTTATCCATAAGATTATGGATGAAGTCAAGAAACATATGGACGATGCGGGCATCGAAGCCAAGGTAGACGGCCGTGTGAAACATTTCTTCAGCATCTATAAAAAGATGGTAAACCAGGACAAGACGCTGGATCAGATCTATGATATTTTTGCGGTCCGGATTATCGTGGAGAGCGTGAAAGACTGTTATGCGGCGCTCGGTGTCATCCATGAGATGTACAAACCGATTCCGGGACGTTTTAAAGATTATATTGCCATGCCGAAACCGAATATGTACCAGTCGCTGCATACGACTCTGATTGGCAGCAGCGGACAGCCGTTTGAGATTCAGATCCGCACCTATGAGATGCACCGTACCGCTGAGTATGGTATCGCGGCACACTGGAAATATAAGGAGAGCGGCAGCAGCAAGGCGGCGATCGACAGCGCCGAGGCAAAGCTTTCCTGGCTGCGTGAGATCCTGGAATGGCAGCGGGATATGTCCGATAATAAAGAGTTCTTAAGTCTCTTAAAGAGTGATCTGGACCTCTTTACGGATGATGTATACTGCTTTACCCCGACGGGCGATGTCAAGAACCTGCCGAGCGGTTCCACCCCGATCGATTTTGCGTATTCGATCCACAGTGCGGTCGGCAACAAAATGGTTGGTGCCCGTGTCAACGGAAAACTGGTCAACATCGATTATGTCATTAAAAATGGTGACCGTGTCGAGATTATTACCTCCCAGAATTCCAAGGGACCGAGCCGCGACTGGCTGAAACTGGTTAAGAGCACACAGGCGAAGAATAAGATCAACCAGTGGTTCAAGAGCGAGCTGAAAGAGGACAATATCCTGCGCGGCCGTGCGCTTCTGGATAAATATTGTAAGGCGAAAGACATCAATTATTCAGAGTTAAATAAACCGGAATATATGGAAAAGGTCATGAAGCGCTATGCGTACCGTGACTGGGATTCCGTTCTGGCATCGATCGGACATGGCGCCCTCAAAGAGGGACAGGTCATCAACAAGATGCTGGATGAGCGCAACAAGAAGTTAAAGAAGGAAGTAACCGACACGACGATCCTCGATAACATGTCGTCGGATGGAAACAAGGTTCCGGTGATCGCAGCCGGGAAGTCGAAGAGCGGTATCGTTGTCAAGGGAATCCACGATCTGGCGGTTCGTTTTTCGAAGTGCTGCAGCCCGGTTCCGGGCGATGAGATCGTCGGATTTGTCACAAGGGGACGCGGTATCTCGATCCACCGGACGGATTGCATCAATGTGATGAATCTGCCGCAGGAAGAGCGTGAGCGCCTGATTGAAGCCGAGTGGCAGCAGCCGGAAGCACAGACGGGCACGGAAAAATACTCCACCGAAATCAAGATCTATGCGAACAACCGCATCGGCATGTTTGTGGATATTTCCAAGGTATTTACCGAGCGCCAGATCGACATTACCTCGATGAATGTGCGGACAAGCAAGCAGGGCAAGGCGACGATCGTCATGACGTTCGATATTCACGGAATTGAGGAATTAAATAAATTATCTGATAAACTCAGACAGATTGAAGGAGTATTAGATATAGAGAGAACTGCCGGATAAGCGGTTCTCTCTATATTTCACAGGTACTTACACCCTGTGAAAGTTTCACATATTATTAGGAGGAAAAGATGGAGATAAAACGGCTGATCGTGGGAATGGTCCAGACGAACTGTTATATTGCGGTGCATCCGGAGACGAAGGAAGCTGTGATTGTCGATCCGGGCGATGAGGCGGCGCGGATCGAGGATGCACTGGCGCAGACCGGAGCGAAGGCAAAGGCGATTCTGCTGACTCATGGACATTTTGACCATGTGACGGCGATGGAAGAGCTGAGACGGGATCTGGGCGTGCCGGTTTATGCCTGTGAGCAGGAGCAGGCGGTCTTGGCGGATCCGGATAAGAACCTGTCCGTCCAGTTTCAGGGCGGCGGTCTGCATCTGAAAGCGGATATGCTTTTGAAGGATGGAGAGACGTTCGAGGCAGCGGGCTACACGTTCCAGATGCTTCATACACCGGGGCATACGGAAGGTTCCTGTTGTTATTATGTAAAATCAGAGAAGGTGCTGTTTTCGGGAGATACCTTATTTGAAGGTTCTTACGGACGCATCGATTTCCCGACTGGAAGCGGACGTCAGATGATTCATTCGGTGGCAGATATCCTTCTGAACCTGCCGGATGATACGAATGTATATCCGGGACACATGGGATATACGACGATCGCCGACGAAAAACAGTACAATCCGCTGGCGGGATACAGGGGGCGCGAAGCATGATAGCGATTTTGTTAAATGACGCGTCCTTTGAACAGGATATCCGTGAGCTCCTGATGGCATTTTATCCGGGCGAAACATTTACGCACAAGGAAGAGGAAGCCGGGGAGGCGGAGCTGATTGTACGGGGAGTCCGGGACGGAAACTCGTTTTCCCTGGATGTGACGCCGGTGAAGAAAGAGACCGTTCACTTTGCTTTGATTTATCCGGATTTTTCCAACCGTTTTGAGACGAAAAATGAGATCAAACAGACGTTATACCGTCTTTTGAGTGCCCAGACCGGCAGAGAGCTTCCGTGGGGGACGCTTACCGGCATCCGTCCGACGAAGATTGCGCTCACGAAGCTGTATGATGGATGGACGGACGAGCAGATCGAGACCTATATGCGCGAGACGTATTTCACCAGCAAGGAAAAGATCGATCTGAGCATCGACGTGGCGGAGCGCGAGAGACGCCTGCTGTCCACGATCGATTATGAGAATGGGTACAGCCTGTATGTGGGAATCCCGTTCTGTCCGACGACCTGCCTGTACTGTTCGTTTACGTCGTTTCCGATTGTGAAATGGGAAAAACGGATGGACCTCTACAAAGAGGCGCTTTTTAAGGAAATGGAATATGTGGCGGAGCAGATGAAGGATCGCCCGCTTTCGACCATCTATTTTGGAGGCGGCACACCGACCTCGTTAAATCCGCAGGATCTGGATGAGATCCTGACAAAGGTGGAAGAATTATTCCCGGTGGAACAGGCAGTTGAATTTACCGTTGAGTCGGGACGTCCGGACAGCATCACGCGCGAAAAGCTGCAGGTGCTCCGGAATCACGGCATTTCCCGTATTTCCATCAATCCGCAGACGATGAAGCAGGCGACGCTTGACCTCATCGGACGCCGTCATACGGTGGAGGATGTGAAGGAAAAATTCCTGCTGGCGCGGGAGCTGGGATTTGACAATATCAATATGGACCTGATCGTGGGTCTGCCGGAGGAGACGATCGACGATGTCCGCCAGACAATGGAGGAGATCAAGGCACTCAGACCGGACAGCGTGACGGTGCATTCGCTGGCGATCAAGCGCGCGGCGCGCCTGAATATCTATAAGGAGCGCTACGGAAATCTGAAGATTGTCAATACACAGGAGATGATTGACCTGACCGCGCAGTATGCCGAGGAGATGGGACTGAAACCGTACTATCTCTACCGCCAGAAAAATATGGCGGGCAATTTTGAAAATGTCGGTTATGCGGTTCCGGGCAAGGAATGTCTCTATAATATATTGATTATGGAAGAAAAACAGACGATCGCCGCCTGCGGTGCGGGAACGACCACCAAGGTTTATTTCCCGGCAGAAAACCGGATTGAGAGGGCGGAGAACGTCAAGGAAGTTGAGCAGTATATCGACCGGATCGATGAGATGATCGGGCGGAAAGAGAAGCTGCTTGGACGAAGAGAGTAAAAACGAAAAATTCACAGATACAGGGTGTCAGATGCAGAAAAACACTTTGTAACAGAGAAACATAAAAATCCAGTTTCCAGCAAAGAAAAGTGAACTTTTCTTTGCGCGGGAAATATGGTCGCAGAAAGACATAGAAGGAGTTTGACACATGGCTTTAAAGAAAAAACCAGTTACAGGCATGAAGGACATTCTTCCGGGCGAGATGGAGATCCGGGATTATGTGCTGAATATCATCAAAGATACCTACCGCGGATACGGCTTCTCGGCGATCGAGACTCCGTGCGTGGAGCACATTGAGAACCTGACCAGCAAGCAGGGCGGCGACAATGAGAAGCTGATCTTCAAGATTTTAAAGAGAGGCGAGAAGCTGAACGTCGAGGCAGCACAGACAGAGGCAGATGTCGTAGACGGTGGTCTCCGCTATGACTTAACTCTGCCGCTCAGCCGTTATTATGCAAACAATTCTGCTAATTTATCAGCGCCGTTCAAGGCGCTGCAGGTCGGAAGCGTATGGCGTGCCGATCGTCCGCAGAAGGGACGTTTCCGTCAGTTTGTACAGTGTGATATCGATATTTTAGGTGATGCGACAAACCTGGCTGAGATCGAGGAGATTCTGGCGCTTACCAAGGCGCTGAAGCGCATCTGCCCGGACAAGGCATACACTGTCCGCGTCAATGACCGTGCGATCTTAAAGGGCATGGCAGATTACAGCGGATTCCCGGAAAATGAGACCGATAAGGTATTTATCATTCTCGATAAGATGGATAAGATCGGTCTGGACGGTGTCCGCGAAGAGCTGCTTGCGGAAGGTTATGCGCCAGAGGCGGTTGAGAAATACACCGGACTTCTGGCAGAGATTCAGAACGATGCGGCAGGCGTCCGCGCGCTGGGCGAGAAGCTCTCCGGCGTGATGGATCCGGCAAAGGCAGAGAATCTGGCAACGATCATGGAGACAGTTAAAGCGGTTGCAGACATCGAATTCGGTCTTGAATTTGACCCGACGCTGGTGCGCGGCATGGGCTACTATACCGGAACGATTTTTGAGGTTTCCATGGAAGGCTTCGGCGGCTCCGTTGCAGGCGGCGGACGTTACGACAAGCTGATCGGCAAATTTACCGGCGTCGATACACCGGCGTGCGGATTCTCCATCGGTTTTGAGCGTATCATCACGATCCTGATGGATTCCGGTTTCAAAGTACCGGAGGCAGCCGGTAAGAAAGCATTCCTGTATGAGAAAGGTTTAAGCGGCGAGCAGTTCCGTGCCGTCTTAAAGAAAGCACAGGAAGAGCGCGCTAACGGCACCCGCGTGGCAGTCGCACAGATGAACAAGAACAAGAAATTCCAGAAGGAGCAGCTGGCGAAGGACGGCTACGAGGAGATCGTGGAATTTTACAAAGACAGTTTGAAGTGATTCAATTTTTGAATTTTTCAGATAAAACTATAATAAACGGAGGAAATACTATCATGGCAGAATCTATGGCAGGACTGAAACGTTCCCATCGCTGTACCGAGCTGGGAACTGCCAATATCGGTGAGAAAGTAACCGTTATGGGCTGGGTTCAGAAGAGCAGAAATAAAGGCGGCATTATTTTCGTGGATCTGCGGGATCGTTCCGGTATCCTGCAGCTGATCTTCGAGGAAGCTGACTGCGGCGCTGAGAGCTTTGCAAAGGCAGAAAAGCTGAGAAGCGAGTTCGTTATCGCTGTAACCGGACGCGTAGAGGCACGTTCCGGTGCAGTAAATGAAAACTTAAAGACAGGTGCGATTGAGATCCGCGCGGATTATCTCCGCATTCTGGCAGAGTCTGAGACACCGCCGTTCCCGATCGAGGAGAACTCCAAAACCAAAGAGGATCTTCGCCTGAAATACCGTTACCTGGATCTGAGACGTCCGGATATCCAGAGAAACCTGATGACAAGAAGCCGCGTGGCTATCCTGACCCGTGCATTCTTAGCAGAGGAAGGCTTCCTTGAGATTGAGACTCCGACTCTGATTAAAAGTACTCCGGAGGGCGCGAGAGACTACCTGGTACCGAGCCGTGTACATCCGGGCAGCTTCTATGCACTGCCACAGTCTCCGCAGCTGTTAAAACAGCTTCTGATGTGTTCCGGATATGACCGCTACTTCCAGCTGGCACGCTGCTATCGTGACGAGGACTTAAGAGCGGATCGTCAGCCTGAGTTTACCCAGATCGATATGGAGCTTTCCTTCGTTGACGTTGAGGATGTTCTGGATGTCAATGAGCGTCTGTTAAAGAAGCTCTTCAAGGAGATCTGCAATTACGATCTGCAGCTTCCGATCCAGCGTATGACCTGGCGCGAGGCAATGGATCGTTTCGGTTCCGATAAGCCGGATCTGCGTTTCGGCATGGAGCTGAAAAACGTATCGGATGTAGTAAAAGACTGCGAGTTTGTTGTATTTAAGAGTGCACTGGAAAATGGCGGCTCTGTCCGCGGTATCAACGCAGAAGGACAGGGCGCTATGCCGAGAAAGAAGATCGATGCGCTGGTTGAGTACGCAAAAGGCTTTGGTGCAAAAGGTCTTGCATATCTGGCAATCCATGAGAACGGTACCTACAAGTGCTCCTTCTCCAAGTTCATGAAGCCGGAAGAGCTGGATGCACTGGTGGCTGCTATGGGCGGTAAGCCGGGCGATCTGCTTCTGTTCGCAGCTGACAAGGATAAAGTTGTATTTGATGTACTTGGAAACTTACGTCTGGAGATCGCTAGACAGCTTGACCTCTTAAAGAAGGATGATTTCAAGTTCCTGTGGGTAACCGAGTTCCCGCTGCTTGAATATTCAGAGGAGGAGGATCGCTACGTAGCTATGCACCATCCATTTACCATGCCGATGGAAGAGGATCTTCCGCTGATCGATACCGATCCGGGCAAGGTACGTGCAAAAGCATACGATATCGTCCTGAACGGTACCGAGATGGGCGGCGGTTCTGTCCGTATCCATCAGGCAGACATCCAGGAGAAGATGTTTGAGGTTCTTGGATTCACGAAAGAGAAAGCACAGGAGCAGTTCGGCTTCCTGTTAGACGCATTCAAATACGGAGTACCGCCGCACGCTGGTCTGGCTTACGGTATGGACCGTATGGTTATGCTGATGGTCGGCGCAGACAGCATCCGCGACGTCATCGCATTCCCGAAGGTAAAAGATGCTTCCTGCCTGATGATGGAAGCACCGTCTCAGGTTGATCCGAAACAGCTGCAGGATCTTTCGATTGGCGTGGTTGAGAGCGAAGAGGCGGAGAAAACCGAAGAATAAAATTTAAGATATGGAACAGCCTGAGAAGACTGTGAAATAGAAAGCAAATAGGGCTGGATGAGAAATGCAGAGAAATACTGGATTTTGTCGGACAGTCCTGTTTTGCGTGTGAGATGAAAAAGTTCCATTTGTCCTTGGCAACTGAATATATAAATTGCTCGCATTGGGGAGCCCAGGAGGATGGAAAAGGACTCTCTTTTCTATATGTGGTAGAAACTATGAATCTTTTGTGAATCTATGGAATCTCCCACCCGGATCTGCTAAAATACAGACAGATTGAGAATGTAATCAGGATATGACAGCGTGGAAAAAGGTTCTGTCATACACGGCAGAGTAAAATAAATGAGGTGAAGATTTTATGGATAAGATAAAAATACTGGTCGTGGACGATGAGGCGAGGATGCGGAAGCTGGTGAAGGACTTCCTTTCGATTAAAGGGTATCAGGTGCTGGAAGCCGGGGACGGCGAGGAGGCGGTGGATCTGTTTTTCCAGCAGAAGGACATTGCGCTGATTCTTCTGGATGTGATGATGCCGAAGATGGACGGCTGGGAGGTTGTGAAGACGATCCGCAAGTATTCGCAGGTGCCGATCATCATGCTGACGGCGAGAGGCGAGGAGAGCGACGAGCTGCAGGGCTTTAATCTGGGCGTGGATGAGTATATTTCCAAACCGTTCAGTCCGAAGATCCTGGTCGCACGTGTGGAGGCGATCCTGCGCCGCAGCAACGGCGGCAGCCAGGATGTGATCGATGTGGGCGGCATCCACATTGATAAGACGGCACATCAGGTCAGCGTGGATGGAAAACCGGTGGATTTAAGCTACAAGGAATTTGAGCTGATGACGTATTTTGCAGAGAATCAGGGAATTGCGCTTTCGAGAGAAAAAATTCTGAATAATGTATGGAATTATGATTATTTCGGCGATGCGCGGACGATCGATACGCATGTGAAGAAGCTTCGGAGTAAGCTGGGTGAGAAAGGCGAGTACATCAAGACGATCTGGGGCATGGGCTACAAATTTGAGGTAAGCGAATGAAACGTTCGGTCCGATGGAAATTTACAATCATATTTGCCGGGTTGATGACGGTTGCAATCGCGCTTATCTGGTGTATCAATAACTGGTTTCTGTCCGGATATTACCAGAATTATAAGATTCATACGCTGGAAAAGGGATATCGGGCGATTGACGCGATTATCCAGGATGAGGTCCGGAATGGCGAGAGTTCGCTGGAGGACGCACAGGCGGAGCTGAATTCGGGTTGGAAAGAGTACCAGAAGTCGAAAGATGGAAGTTCTGATATGGACAGTGCGGATGGCGGTTCGACTCAGTCTGGTAAAAATGGAACCGGTGATAGGGCTGGCGATGAGACACAGGATGCGCTGGGTGAATATGCGGAAGGTGACACGGTGGTGCTGGAGGATGACTCGGAGGATGCATCGGCGGATGCACTGGATGGGGAGGAAGCTTCGAGCGGCGGTGTCCGGCTGGCAAATGTGATCCGCGAGCTGCGTGACCGGTCGAATATTTCCCTGCTTTTATATGACAGCGAGAGTGACCAGACACTCGTCTCCTCGGCGCGGGATGTGGAAGTCATGCGTGACCGGGTGCGGCGCTATATCGTCGGTCATGCGGGGGCGAAGCGGGATGTATTGCGGGAATATGACAACTACATGATTCAGAAGACGTTTGACCCGCTCAGCAAGACGTTTTATCTGGAAAGCTGGGGGTTTTTCTCGGATAATGCGACCATTTTCATCATGACGATGCCGATGGAGAGCATCCATGAGAGCGCGGCTATCTCAAACCGGTTTCTGATGTTTGTTGGAATCGTGGTAATTCTGGCGGGAAGTATTCTGATTTATTTTATTACCCGGCACATTACGATGCCGATCAAACGGCTGTCGGAGCTGTCGGAAAAGATGTCGAACCTGGATTTTGATGCCCGATATGAGACAAGCCGCCGCTCGACGGAGGAAATTGATACGCTTGGAAACAGCATGAATGTGCTTTCGGAGCGCCTCAAGACAACGATCGGGGAACTGAAAGAGGCGAATGCACAGCTTAAAAAGGATATTGACGAGAAAGTGCAGATCGATGAGATGCGGAAGGAGTTCATTGCGAATGTGTCGCATGAGTTAAAGACGCCGATCGCGCTGATTCAGGGCTATGCGGAAGGACTCGTCGAGGGCATGGCGGAGGACAAGGAGAACCGCGATTATTACTGCGGCGTTATCATGGACGAGGCTGGGAAAATGAATCGGATGGTGCGCCAGCTTCTGACCTTGACGGCGCTGGAATTTGGGGGAGAACGGCTGTCTGTGGAGCGGTTTGACCTGACGGAGCTGATTGCCAGTGTGATTTCTTCTTCCGGTGTGCTGCTTAAGCAGAATGAGCTGACTGTGGATTTTGACGGGAAAGAACCGGTCTACGTCATGGGCGATGAATTTAAAATAGAGGAAGTCATCACCAATTATCTGACGAACGCGATTCATCATGTGGGAGGCGGGGAGAAGAAGATTCAGATCCGGATTGACCACCGGCGCGATGGAAAAGAGGTCTGCGTGGAAGTGTTTAACACGGGAAATCCGATCCCGGACGAAGCGCTTCCGAACCTCTGGACGAAGTTTTACAAGGTAGATAAAGCGAGAACGCGGGAATATGGCGGCAGCGGCATCGGGCTTTCGATCGTCAAGGCGATCATGGAGATGCACCATAAGGCGTGCGGTGTGAAGAACCATGAGAACGGTGTGGAGTTCTGGTTTACGCTGGACACGGCTGGTGAAAAATGAAAATAAAATTTTGCCAGAGACAGAATCTTAGAATTATGAAATATGTTTCAGAATCGTGATTTGCATTATATATGAGATGATATAAAAAACACTTGAAAATACAGGGCATTTCGGCAGCCTGGGGCAAAAATATTTTGTCCCAATATGGTTGAAATTCCCTGTATTTTTGCGCTTTTTTGTCGGAAATTAAAATCTTAAATAAATATAAAAGATCCGTCATTTCCTTGACAACGAAAAGAAAAGAAAATATAATAACAATGTAATAAGATTTAATAATTATGTAACATTTCGAACGATAGATAACACCACAGCGATTGGGACTCGATTCTTTTGTTTCAGCAATATCTGCGGGAATCACAAAATCTAATTAAGGAGTTTTGAAGCATGAATTTAAATAGAACAAAGAAACTTTTCAGTATGGTATGCGTGTGCTCAATGCTGACCATTGGCAGCGCGCAGGCAGCTTTTGCGGGGCCGTCTACAGGTTATGAAAGCGACATGGTGGCAACCGTGGCAGCAGACCTTTCGATCTATGCGGATGAGGATGAAAACTCAGAAGTAGTAGCGATGGCTGAAAAGGGCGAGTCCTATGACGTAGTTGGAAAGGCAGATGACAGCTGGATCAAGGTAGCGGCCGGTGAGATGGAAGGCTATTTGAAGGTTCAGAGTAGCGTTATGCTCAGCAAGGCAGAGGAAGCAGCTGCAGTCGCAGATGCATTTGTCGCAGAGCAGAGCAATCTCTCGACCAGAGAGCAGTTAGTCAATTATGCACTGCAGTTTGTAGGTGGACGTTATAAATTTGGCGGCAGCGACCCGCACACAGGGGTTGACTGTTCTGGTTTTACGAAATATGTGATGCAGCACGGTGCCGGTGTGAGCCTGAACCGTTCTTCAGCTTCCCAGTCCAAGCAGGGTACAGCAATCAGCGCTGACCAGATGCAGCCGGGCGACCTGATTTTTTACGGAAGCGGAAGAGGTATCAACCATGTAGCGATGTATATCGGCGACGGCAAAGTGGTACATGCTTCAACTGAAAGGACCGGCATCAAGACTTCCCCATGGAACTACCGCACACCGGTTAAGATTGTGAACGTGCTGGGTTAAGAATGAATTTACGAAACATCTGCATTGAACTTTTTCATGAAAAAAGGGTTGGATGCAGATGTTTTTTGATTTCATAGGAAATTGCGTCCGATGAAACAAAAAAATATTACTGGCATAAAAAGTAAGAATTACCCTGCATACTTTCGCAGTAAAATTCCATACTAAGACCTGTAACAAGAAAGTGACGGTTAAGCGGCTGTTCACAGGAAGCCGGAACCGACACGTAGAAAACCTGACAGGGCAGGAATTTAGGAGGAATGACTTATGTCAAGCAAAAACAGTTACAGCAACTATGATAACAGTGCCGAGAAAAACAGCACCAAAAATGCATCCGAGAACAGCTCTAATTATGGTTCCAACCAGAGCCAGAACCGCATGCAGAACCAGAGCCAGAACCGTTCCAGGAATAGCTCTAAAAACCAGTATCAGGACAAGACAGAGGATGATTACAGCGATTGTGACTGATGAGACAGGCAGATAAGAGAAAAAATAGTGAATGCCGGGAATGCGGAATATCCACCGTTTCCCGGCATTTGTTCGTTTTCTAGCCAATGGAAGAGGCTGCCGCATCTCCTCCGACACCTGTCCGCCGGACAAAGCATATATTAATATTACATAGAGTTAAAAAAGAAATCGGGTTCTGTCAGAAACCGTTTTTGTATAAAATGAGGAGGGATGACGGATGTATCAGACCATACCGGTGCGGTATCTGGACGCGTGGCTGGAGCAAGGGTACACGGGACGGCTGATTGACCTTCGGACGCCGGAAGAATATAATGTGTCTCACCTCTGCGAGGCGGAAAATATTCCATTTTTATGGCTTCAGGATAACCGGCAGACACTTACAGGTGAACGTCCGCTTCTGTTTTACTGTGCGCGGGGGAGTGAAAGCCTTCTGGTGTGCGGCTGGTATGACCGGATGGGATATGAGGTTTATAATCTGGGCGGCGGTTATCGCTTTTATCAGGGAAAGTATCAGTGCAGTGTTATTGTACACGGGTAGGCACTTTTGGAACCGAAAGTGCCGTAAGAAAACGTGGTGGCAGCAGGAATTTGCCGTATTTAAATGCGAAGCCACGGCAAATTCCGTTACTGGGCACGTATGCGTGAACAGTATCAGTGCAGCCTGAGATAGACACTTTTGCCGCGGCTTTTCATTGACAGATGCAGACCAGTCAACTAGAATAAAAATGGTGAAGACTGTAATGAAAATAAAAGGATTCTTTGCATGAAATGATTTGGCAATGAATTCACAGAGAGATAAGAGGAAAAAAGATTGGAACGATATGAACTGATTGCTCCCTGCCATTTTGGACTGGAAGCAGTGTTAAAAAAAGAGGTAGTGGATCTGGGCTATGAGGTTACCGAGGTGGAAAATGGCCGCGTAACCTTTATCGGCGATGCGGAGGCGATCTGCCGTGCGAATATTTTTCTGCGGACGGCGGAGCGCGTCCTTTTAAAAGTGGGAAGCTTCAAGGCAGTGACCTTTGACGAGCTGTTTGAGGCGACCCGTGCGATTCCGTGGGAGAAATATCTTCCGAAGGACGGTAAATGCTGGGTTAAAAAGGCGTCGTCTATTTCGAGTAAGCTGTTCAGCCCGTCAGATATCCAGAGAATTATGAAAAAGGCGATTGCCCGTCATATGCAGGAATATTACGATCTGGACCGGATGCCGGAGACGGGCAATGAATATCCGCTGCGCGTCTTTTTCTATAAGGATCAGGTGACAGTCGGTATCGATACGAGCGGCGAGTCGCTGCACAAGCGCGGTTACCGTCAGATGACGAGTAAGGCGCCGATCACGGAAACACTGGCAGCGGCTCTGATTCTTCTGACTCCGTGGAAAGCGGACCGGATTCTGGTAGATCCGTTCTGCGGAAGCGGTACTTTCCCAATCGAGGCGGCGATGATCGCGGCAAATATGGCACCGGGCATGAACCGTTCCTTCCTGTCGGAGAGCTGGACAAACCTGATTCCGAAGAAATGCTGGTACGACGCGATCGATGAAGCGACCGAGATGGTGGATGATACCGTAAAGGTAGACATTCAGGGCTACGATATTGACGGAGAGGTAATCAAGGCGGCGCGGGAAAATGCGGAGAGAGCCGGAGTGGATCACATGATTCATTTCCAGGAGCGCCCGGTGGCGCAGCTGAGTCATCCGAAGAAATATGGCTTTATTATCACAAACCCGCCTTACGGCGAGCGTATCGAGGAGAAAAAGAACCTTCCAGCGCTCTATAAGACGATCGGTGAACGGTTTAAGGCGCTGGATTCCTGGTCGATGTACCTGATTACCGCGTATGAGGACGCAGAGCGCTATATTGGCAGGAAAGCGGACAAGAACCGGAAAATCTACAATGGTATGATGAAGACGTATTATTATCAGTTTATGGGTCCGAAGCCGCCGAGAAGAAAAACGGGGGATCAGGTTGAAGCGTAATGTTTTCTATGGGGCGCTTCTGGTGCTTCTGCTGGGATTTCTGGTACGCGAGAACCGTCTGATTCATATTCCGAAGCAGGTGGAAAAGACGGAGGAGAGCGCCGAGTGGCAGCCGGAGTGGTATGAGCAGATGGCCGAGGAGATTAATGACAGCCCGATCACGCTGGAAGTCGATGGAACAATGGTCGATCCGCAGCTTGGAAGCTTGAGAATGTCGCAGGATGGGCAGTTTATGATACCGTATGGGATGCTGCCGGACGCGCTTTCCTGTGCGGCGCTTCTCTACGATGGAAACCGGCTTGTGATGGAGCGCGGCAATACTCATGCGGAGATGACGGTCGGAAGCCCGGAACTTTTGCTTGGGGAGGAGAGCCAGACGATTGCAGCACCCCCAGAGTGGGAAAATGGAATCCTGTATGTGCCGCTTGAGGCGGTGACGGAGGTATTTTCCTATGAAGAAAATTGGGATGCAGAGAACCGGAAAATGGAACTGACCGGGTCAGAGGATCCAGCCACGTTTTTGCCGGAATCCTATGATTACCGGAAGGCAGGCCGGGCACCGGCGGTTAAAAACCAGGGGAGTCTCGGAACGTGCTGGGCATTTGCATCGGTGATGGCGCTGGAAAGTCGTGTCCGGCCGGAGTGGAATGTCAGCTTTTCGGAGGATCATATGTCCCTCCGGAACAGCTTCCATTTTTCACAGAATGCCGGGGGCGAGTATACGATGTCGATGGCGTATCTGCTGGCGTGGCAGGGGCCGGTGCTGGAAGAAGAGGATCCATACGGCGACGGCTATTCGCCTGACGGTTTAAGCCCTGCTTGTCATGTGCAGGAGATACAGGTGTTGCCGGAGAAGGATTATGAGGCGGTTAAACGGGCGGTTTATCTGTACGGAGGCGTTCAGAGCTCCCTGTATACGGCGATGGTCAGTGACCGCGACGACACGCATTATTACCGGAAAGAGACAGGGGCGTACTGGTATAATGGCGATGAGAAGCCAAATCATGACGTTGTGATCATCGGCTGGGATGACCACTATTCGAGAGACAATTTTAACCAGCCGCCGGAGGGGGATGGCGCGTTTATCTGCGCCAACAGCTGGGGCGGCGAATTTGGGGACGATGGGTATTTTTACGTGTCCTACTATGATACAAATATTGGGATCCACAACATTCTCTATTCCGGAATCGAGTCGGCAGATAATTACGACCACATTTATCAGGCAGATCTGTGCGGCTGGGTCGGGCAGCTCGGTTACGGAAAAGAATCGGCATTTTTTGCCAATATTTATACGGCAGAGGAGAAAGAAGAGCTGGAGGCAGTCGGCTTCTATGCAACCGGGGAAAATACATCGTATCAGGTATATACCGTGACGGACGCCGAGGGCAGCTCCCAGTTCGGGCGGCGCAGAAAGGTGGCTTCCGGGGAGGTTGCGAACGCCGGATATTATACGGTTTTGCTGGATAAGACGGTGACGCTGGAGGCAGGCGAACGGTTTGCCGTGATTGTCGAGATCACGACGCCGGGAGCGATTCATCCGGTGGCGATCGAGTACAGTTCGCCGGATAAGGGACTGACGGTCGATTTAAGCGACGGTGAAGGCTATATCAGTTACCGCGGTTCCTCCTGGGAGCGCGTGGAGACGGAGCAAAACTGCAATGTGTGTTTGAAAGCGTATACGAGGAATGTGGATTCTTAGAATTGATTGCTGGTACGGATGTGAAGGTATGGCGGAAGCTGTTTTTGAAGAACGGTGATTCGGAATGTCGGGATATGAAAAGCCATGCTGTTTGAGGATAAAGGAGCGAGGAAAAGTGAGCGAGAAAATTATATTTGCGACGGGAAATGCGGGAAAGCTGAAAGAGATCCGTGAGATTTTAAAGGATTTAAACCGTGAGATTGTTACGATGCGCGAGGCTGGATTTGAAGGCGAGATCGAGGAAAATGGAACCACCTTCCGCGAGAATGCAGAGATCAAGGCGAAGGCAGTCTGGGAGAAGACGGGCGGCATTGTGCTGGCAGATGATTCTGGACTGGTGATAGATTATTTAAACGGCGAGCCGGGCGTTTATTCAGCGCGGTATTTAGGGGACACACCGTATGAGGAAAAGAACCGGATTTTGATTGAGCGCGTGAAGGATGCAAAAGGAAAAGAGCGGAGCGCCCGTTTTATGTGCAATATCGCGGCAGTGCTGCCGGATGGCAGAGTGCTTCACACAGAAGCGGCGATGGAGGGCGAGATTGCAAAGGAAGCGGCTGGAAATGGCGGATTTGGATATGATCCGATTCTCTGGCTGCCGGAGTACGGCAAAACGTCAGCAGAGCTCACGATGGAGGAGAAAAACCGTATCAGCCACCGGGGCAAGGCGCTGGAGCGGATGAAGGATGCGCTGAAGGAGGCGCTTGGCGAGTGATGAAAAAAATATTAATTACAAGCGACACCCACCGCCGGGATGGTAATCTGCTGGAAGTCATCCAGAATGAAGCACCGTTTGACATGTTCATTCATCTGGGTGACGCCGAGGGAAGTGAGGACATGATTACGTCGTGGTGTAAGGAGCAGAACCCGGACTGCGAGGTCTATATGGTGCTGGGAAATAATGATTTTTTCTCCCATCTGGACCGCGAGAAGGAGATTTCGATTGGAAAATACCGCGCATTTCTGACCCACGGTCATTTTTATAGCGTATCGGTTGGGACGGAGCGCCTGATCGATGAGGCACAGGATCGCGGCGTGCAGATTGCGATGTTTGGACATACCCACAAGCCGTATCTGGAGCGGCGCGGGGATCTGACTGTGCTGAATCCGGGCAGTCTTTCGTTTCCACGCCAGGAGGGCAGACGCCCGAGCTACATGCTCATGGATCTGGATGACGAGGGCGAGGCGCATTTTACGACCTGCTATTTGTAGAGGTCTGTTACTGGGCACATATGTGTGTCACTGTACACGCATACGTGCCCAGTAACTATGCGTGTACAGAAACCGAAAAAGCAAATATCCGCATATTGACGCATTTTCGGTAAATTGTTATAATGAGAGAGATTGTGAAAAAGGTACTTATCAATGACTCAATCGACCCAATAAAGATGCCGGGGACGGAGGTTTCGTTTCCGAGGCAGGAGTATGACATGAAACTGGAAGCTTTAATTCAAAATATGACGGATCAGATCAAAGAGGCGCAGCTAAAACTTGGTTATGCCAGGGAGACGATGCGCCTTTATTATCCGCTTTCTTCCCTGAATGCGATGCTGGAGATGCAGGAGACGGATATCCGGGAGCTGGCGAAGAAGATACGGCATGAGCTGGAGGCGAAGAAGGAGAAAATGGGAGATACCCAGATTCGGATCCACGCCGATCGGATCGTCTTTACGATCCCGCCGGATTTTGTGGAGTATGTCCATGAGCAGGTTCCGGAACCGCCGTTTTTAAAAGAGCTGATCCAGTTGTTTCGGGAAAAGCACGCCTGCACAAAGGAAGAGATTACCGCTGTGTTTGAAAAATTCGGCGCGTATGAGTGCCGGCAGATGCCGGACGGCATGGATTTTGATTATGTCATTTATTTTACAGACAGCAGCATCGATGCATATGATTACTGCATCCGTGAGGAGATGGGGCACACGATTTACCACCGATTTGCACGGGCTGATTTTGAGGCATTGATGACGATTCAATAAAAAGGAGATTAGACGGATGGAAAACGAGACAAAGCAGACAAATACGAATGAACAGGAGCCGGATATCTTCGCACAGAAGTTAAGAGAGGCAGATTCCTTATATGCCATTCTTTCCGGATGTACGAAAGAGCCGTATGTATACTGTGATCCGGAAACAATGGATGATGCCATCCTGCTGTTTACGGACGAAGAGGGCGCAAAGGCAGGCGCACAGAAGCTGGCAGAGCAGCAGATTCCGGTAGGAATCGCGAAGGTAGACAGAAAGAGCCTTCTGCTTTTCTATACCAGCCTTTACACGATGGGTGTCAATGCTATCCAGGTACACGTGGGCGAGGAGCAGAAGATGATTCAGCTGACCGAGTTTGTAAGACGCAAAGACCCGGAGGAGAGCAAGAATGGAAAAGTCTGGGTGGAGAACCCGGAGCTGCACCTGACGATGCTTTACTATATGCAGGATCTGCGCCGTCAGCCAAATCAGGAGATTACGCCGGAATTAAACGATTTACAGGAGGAGATCGGCGCGCACTTCACGAAGGGCCGCTATATCGTGCCGCTTCCAGAGGAAGGAAATGGCATTCCGCTGGTTAAATTAAAGAGCGGAGATATTTTCCAGCCGATCTTTACGGATGTGATCGAGTTCCAGCGTTTCAACCGTGAGAAGAAATTCCGCCCGGTTGTCGTAGATGCGCTCAAGCTGGCTCAGGTACTCCCGGAGGAGGCAAAGGGCATCGTTCTCAATCCGCTGGGCGTTAATATGCCGCTGACCGTACAGAAAGTAAAGAAGCAGCCGGAAGCACCGGTCCAGAAGCCGGTATCCGTAGAGGCACAGATCGACGCAGCTATCCGCGAGGTTCAGGCAGAGGCTGGACGGGAGTAGGAAAGGAAAGAGTATATGTATCAGGCAGCAGACACCAGATATGATGGAATGACCTACAACCGCTGCGGCAGCAGCGGACTCAGGCTCCCGGCAGTTTCGCTGGGATTCTGGCATAATTTTGGCAGCACCGGCGTCTATGAGACAATGCGGAAGCTGTGTTTTACCGCTTTTGACAATGGCGTCACGCACTTTGACCTTGCCAACAATTATGGACCGGAGCCGGGAAGTGCTGAGGAAAATCTGGGACGGATTGTAAAGGAAAATTTCATGCCATATCGAGACGAGCTGATCATCAGCACGAAAGCCGGATACGAGATGTGGAACGGCCCTTATGGAAACTGGGGCAGCCGCAAATACCTGCTCGCAAGCCTCGATCAGAGCCTTACACGCCTGGGACTTCCGTATGTAGACATTTTCTATCATCACCGGATGGACCCGGAGACGCCGCTTGAGGAGACGATGGGAGCACTCGATCAGGCAGTTAAGAGCGGAAAAGCTCTCTATGCAGGACTTTCCAACTACAATGGACAAAAAATGCAGGAAGCCGCTGCGATCCTGCGCGATCTGAAATGCCCGTTCGTCATCAATCAGAACCGCTACAGCATCTTTGACCGCACGATTGAAAACAACGGCTTAAAAGAAGCCGCTGTCAAAGAAAAGAAAGGCCTGATTGCATTCAGCCCGCTTGCACAGGGAACCTTAACCGACCGTTATCTGTACGGCATCCCAGCCGACAGCCGCGTCATGACCGACGGCAGATTTCTCAAAAAAGACCAGCTCACCGAAGAAAAAATCGGCCAGATCCGCGCCCTCAACGAGATGGCCGGCCAGAGAGGCGAAAAACTCTCCCAGATGGCGCTCAAATGGGTCATGAAGGATCCTGTGGTAACCAGCGTTCTCATCGGTGCGTCCAAACCGGAGCAGATATTAAATAATCTGAAAATGTTGGATGGGGCACCGTTGAGCGAGGAAGAGCTGCTTAAAATCGATCAAATTTGTGGAATAAAATAAACAGAAAACGCCCAGCGGCGCAATTATGCGTACCCGCTGGGCGTTTCCGTCCGTGTTGGCAAACCATATCTATTTAACCGCCACAACCACCCTATTCGGCAGGCAAACCAGCGATTCCCCACTCTCTGAAACGGTTCCCTGCTTCACACAGAGTTTGTCCGGGCAGTCTGCCTCTTCGATCCGGGCACATCCATCTTGAATCACCAGATGATTTTGTCCCCCCTGATACCCGTCGATCCAGGTGTCTATCTCCTCATCCAGCCGGTAGGTGGCGACGGTTGTTCCATCGACACTGACATCGACGGTAAAAGCATCCTTCTGGCGCTGCAAGCGCACAATCAGAAAACCGATGAGTATGACGGCAAGAAGAACCAGAATCAAAACAAAATCATTTCTATTTTTCTTTGATTTCATCAATAAATGCCTCCGCTCCATCCGAGTAAATCAGTTCATAATCATCCGTGATAAAATAAGCATAAATGCCATCCATCGAATTGATGAGTTCCAGACCCTTATCCAGTCCCATCGAGAAACAGGTCGTGCTGAGTACATCGCCGTCCACTGAACGCGGGGAGACGATCGTCACGGCAACCAGTCCGTTCTGGTACGGATAGCCTGTTTTCGGGTTTAACAGGTGATGGTAATTGACACCGTTTTTCTCAAAATGGCGCTCATAGACGCCGGAGGAGACAACGGACATGTCATCAATATTCAGATCGGCAAAGACCGTTGCATAGTCGGCAAACGGTTTCTGCAGCCCGATGCGGAACGGCTGGTGGTTTGTGCGCTCACCGACACAGAGTACGTTGCCGCCCAGGTTGATGATGGCGCTTTCGACGCCGGATTCGGTCAGATAGTCTTTCATGCGGTCGGCAATGTAGCCCTTGGCGATGGAGCCGAGGTCAATCGTCGTGTCCGGGGAGAGGAAGGTTAAAGTATTTCCGTCAAGTTTCACATTTTTCCAGTTGACGCGTTCTGCCGCCGCTGTTATGTCATCCTCCGCCGGGATCACGTGCTCGTCGCTGGTAAAATTCCAGAGAGAACTGAGCGGTTCGATCGTCAGGTCGTAGGCACCATGGGAAACCTCACTGTAATGCAGTCCTTCAGAAATCATCGCCGCCATATCGTCGGAGACGGTAAAAGTCGTCTCGTCGGCGCTGCGGTGGTTTAACTTGTAAAGCTCGCTGCCCTCGATCGTCTTGCTGAAACGGTTTTCGTACTCCTGGCACATGTCCACACAGTGGTCAAGGATCGCTTCATCCTGCGAATCATAGAGTGTGATGTTGACAAATGTATTCAGCAGAAACGCGGAACGGCTGATCGGCTCCCGGCGGGATTTGCTGAAAAGAAGCGCCGCGCCGCAGCCAAAAAATACGACGGCAAGAAGTGTCAGAAGCGCGGATAAATCCTTTTTTTTCATAAAGAGCTCCATTCTTAAAAATATCGAAAATTCGGTTTGAAACTATGTTTGCAAAAATGTCTGCAACTACTCTAACAAAGGTTGATAGGAAAGTCAAGATTACGGCCCAGAAACTAAACGCATCGGCAGCCAGAACGTTACTGGGCACGTATGCGTGAACAGTAACGCCAGAACTGTATCGTACGGAATTTTCAGTTCAGAAAATTCCTATCTGTGAACCGTTACGCGCTTTACAAAACTAAAAATTTTTACTAATATATTATAGAGGTATACAGAGGAGGAAGAAATGCAGAAAAAAGGACGAGCAGGCACATCCAGAGCCGGAAAAATCGCTTTATATGGAATGATGACAGCGCTGGCATTTCTGCTGAGCTATGTCGAGACCCTGATACCGATCAACCTGGGCGTTCCGGGGGTCAAGCTGGGACTGGCGAATCTGGCGTCGATCGTGAGCCTGTATCTGCTGGGAGCCGGTGCGGCAGCGGCGATTGCATTGGTGCGTATCGTGTTGGTAGGATTTACGTTTGGAAACCTGTCGATGATGCTGTATAGTCTGGCAGGTGCTGCGGTCAGCCTTCTTCTGATGGTGGTGTTCCGCCGGTTGGACTGGTTCGGCGTGATCGGTGTCAGCATCCTGGGTGGTGCGGGACACAACATCGGGCAGCTTATCGTGGCGGCGCTGGTGGTGGAAAATGCGAGTCTGTTCTACTATCTTCCGGTGCTTCTGGCAGCCGGAACGGCAGCGGGGGCGCTGATTGGGCTTCTCGGAGGAATCCTGGTAAACCGCTTAAAATGTCTGGATTTGACAAAATTTATGTAAATGGAAGCCACAAGAGTAAGAGGATGTACAGTGACTGTTTATATGCAGGCATTTTTGGAACCGAAAATGCCATGAGATAAGGTGGCGCAGTGGTAGATGGGCAGATAAAGTGTTACTGTTCACAGGTAGGCACTTTTGGAACCGAAAGTGCCGTAAGAAAACGTGGTGGCAGCAGGAATTTGCCGTATTTAAATGCGAAGCCACGGCAAATTCCGTTACTGGGCACGTATGCGTGAACAGTAACGATAAAGTTATAATGATAAAAGGATAAGAATGAAACAGCAAGGTTGTTTTTCAGTCAGGAGGATGGGGTATGGCAGTATATGAAGCAATCAGAAATTTAGTACAGTACGGAGTCAATACGGGGCTTCTTCAGGAGTCGGATCGCATTTACGCGACGAATCAGATTCTCGAGGTTCTGGGACTGGATGAATATGAAGAACCACAGGACGCATGCAGGGAGATTTCACTGGAAGAGACGTTGGATGCCCTGCTTGATTATGCACATGAGACGGGCGTTTTGAAGGAGGACGGCGTGGTGTACCGCGATCTGTTCGACACGAAGCTGATGAACTGCCTGATGCCGCGCCCGAGCGAGGTGATTGGACATTTCTGGAAATTGTATGAGGAATCGCCGGAGGCGGCAACCAATTATTATTACAAATTGAGCCAGGATTCCAATTACATCCGCCGTTACCGTGTTTCCAAGGATATGAAATGGAAAACGGATACAAAATACGGGGAGCTGGACATCACGGTTAATTTATCCAAGCCGGAGAAAGATCCGAAGGCAATCGCGGCAGCCAAACTGGCAAAGCAGAGCGGTTATCCGAAATGCCTCTTATGCAAGGAAAATGAAGGCTATGCCGGACGTGTCAACCATCCGGCGCGCAATAACCACCGCATTATCCCGATCACGATCAATGACAGCCAGTGGGGCTTCCAGTATTCGCCGTATGTGTATTACAATGAGCACTGCATTGTGTTTAACGGTGTGCACACGCCGATGAAGATCGAACGGGCAACGTTTGTCAAATTGTTTGATTTTGTGAAATTGTTCCCGCACTATTTCCTGGGGTCCAATGCGGATCTGCCGATCGTCGGCGGTTCGATTTTAAGTCACGACCATTTCCAGGGCGGACATTACACGTTTGCGATGGCAAAAGCGCCGATTGAACAGAAATTTGAGATGGAAGGCTTCGAGGATGTGGAAGCCGGAATCGTTAAATGGCCGATGTCAGTTCTGCGGACCCGTTCCAAGAATCCGGACCTCCTGATTGATCTGGGTGAAAAGGTGTTGCGTGCATGGCGCAGCTATACGGATGAGGATGCTTTTATTTATGCTGAGACGGACGGAGAACCGCACAACACGATCACGCCGATTGCCAGAAAGAATGGCGATTTCTATGAGCTGGATCTGGTGCTCCGCAATAACATCACGACGGATGAGTATCCGCTTGGTGTTTACCATCCGCACGCGAAGCTGCATCACATCAAGAAAGAAAATATCGGTCTGATCGAGGTCATGGGTCTGGCGGTGCTCCCGTCCAGATTGAAACAGGAGCTTGCCGATCTGGCGGAGGCGATCCTTTCCGGAGGCGATATCCGTTCCAATCCGGAGCTTGAAAAGCATGCGGACTGGGTGGATGAGTTCCTGCCGAAGTATGAGCATATAACAAGTGAAAATATAAACGAAATCCTGCAAAAAGAGGTAGGTCTTGTCTTTGAGCAGGTACTGGAAGACGCGGGTGTATATAAGTGTACGCCGGAAGGCAGGGAGGCATTTGCCCGGTTCCTGCGCTCAGTGGGCTTCCGATAAAGAGGAGATAATGGAGAGAGATTTATTTTTAAGAAAATATCGGATCGAACAGGAAGACTTTGACGCGGCGGGCGTTTCCTGGGAGGAATTGACTGCGATCGCGGATCATTATGCGACGATCGAGGGAAAGCTGCGGGAGATTGGCAAGGATTTTGTAGATAAGTATCTGTATGATATTGAAAAAGCGGGGATCCATTCCTACCGTTACCGTACCAAGGCACCGGGGCATCTGCTGGAGAAGATCATCCGCAAGAAAAAAGAGCAGCCGGAGAAATTTGCCCAGCTGGGAGTTGATAATTACTGGAAATACGTGACGGACCTTATCGGTATCCGTGTATTCTTCCTGTACCGTGAGGATTGGCGTCATTTCCATGAATACATCACATCGGCGTTTGAAAATGCCCCGGATCAGTATGTAAAAGACCGTGAGCGCGATTTTGACAACGATGAGACACACTGCTACATTGCGGAGCGTCCGAAGGTATACCGCCGAAACGGGGACAGCCGGATCTACGATGAAAATGTGATCGAAATCAAGTCAGGCGGTATCTACCGTTCCCTTCACTACATCATCAAATACCGCGGTTACTACGTCGAGATTCAGGCGAGAACGCTGTTCGAGGAGGGATGGAGTGAGGTTGACCACGACATTGTTTATCCGTACCACAAGGACGACGTGATGCTGCGCGATTTCTCCCGCCTGTTAAACCGGCTCTCCGGCATGGCGGATGAAATGAGCTCGTATTTCCGCCGGATGAAGGTGGAGAAGGAGATTGAAGAGGTCCTGCTCGGAGAATATAAGGAAGACAAAGAGGCGAAGCTGCTCGCAAGTATGCGGGAGCTGCTGGGAAAAGAAGAACGATAAGGAATAGGGAAAAGATAACTGGATCAAAAAACAGGCATTGGAATGCTTGCTATCCACACAGTGGTGGATGAAGAGCATTTCAATGCCTGTTTTATGGAGCTATAATTATAGATCCAGCTTCAAATCGCCTTCCTTGATCCATCCAGCTTTCCGGCAAAGTGCGCCGAAGAACAGGGTCAAAACAGCCGGAAGCACGAAGCAGATGAGCAGGATGCCCGGCCACATCATCGAATTTCCACTTCCCTGCATGGCGGTGTAGATGCCGATCGGTCCGACGAGACCGCAGGTTCCCATGCCGGAACCGGCTGGAATATTTTCCAGATGGAAGACCATCGTGGAGAGCGGACCGGTGACCATCGAGGCGAGTGTCGGTGGAATCCAGATTTTCGGATTCCGGACGATATTTCCCATCTGGAGCATCGAGGTTCCGAGTCCCTGTGCCAGAAGACCACCCCATTTATTTTCACAGAAGCTTAAAACGGCAAATCCGACCATCTGCGCACAGCAGCCTGCGGTGGCGGCACCGCCTGCCAGACCGTCGAGGCTTAACATGATGCAGATTGCCGCACTGCTGATCGGAAGCGTCAGGGCGATGCCGATCAGGGCAGAAACCAGAATACCCATGAAAAGCGGCTGCATAACGGTCGCTGTCTTCACCAGATTTCCGAAAGCGGTCATGAATGCAGAGACGCCCGGACCGACAAACTGTGCGGCCAGGATACCGGAGATGATGGTGACGCCCGGGGTGACGAGAATATCAACTGGTGTCTCTTTGGAGACGATTTTTCCAAGCTCGGCTGCGATGATGGTGGCAACGAGCGCGCCGACCGGACCGCCGAGTTCATTGCCCGCGATGCCGACGGTAGCGGCGGAGAAAAGGACGAGCGTCGGTGCCTTTAAGGCGTAGGCAATCGAGACGCCGAGCGCCGCACCGGTCGCGCTCTTGGCGTAGCCTGCGATCGTAGTAAAAATTACAACGCCTGTTTTTTCCCCCAGCGTGCCGAAAATGGTACCGATCAGAAGAGAAGCAAACAGACCAAATGCCATCGCGCCCAGCGCATCGATGAGATACGTCTGAACGGAGATGACAACCTGCTTCCGTTTCAGAAAAGCTTTCACACGTTCCATATTGATAGAACCTCCCAGAGTAAAATAATTGTGAACGGAATGAATCGTTTCAGCCATTCCGGTCAAATCCATGACAGTCAATTCAAGTCGAACGTCCGTGAGACTTGGCGCGTGATTCTGGTCAGCGAAGCTGACATATTCCTATCAGAATCACTGCGCATCCTCGCGGAGCGTTTATCTCAGTCGGAGACAAGGCTTCCACTGAGACAAATTTGCTATTACTCACCACTTGAAGAGGTGGGAGTATTCTCGACTGAGATAAATGGCTTACACCTGTCTTGACAGGTGTAATGGACGTTTGTATTTTAACACGAAATGGAGAAAATACAAGAGAAAATATAGAAAAAAGTAAAAAAGTTATGGTACAATAAAAAATAATTGACGAGGTGTTTTCGAAAAAGTATGTTCGATCCGAGGGGAGGTATTTCATGCAGAGACGAATTTGTCCGATTTGCGACCATCCGATCAAGTATGGTCATTATTGTTCTTTTTGTAAACAGTGGATCCGGAATCCTAACTATGTCAATGCAACTTATTATCTGAATGAGCGTCACCCGGCGCATGAGACGGACTGTGAGTACCACAATGCGGGATCTGCCTCGTGGGAAACGAGTGCAAGGGCAGGCACAGATGATGCCATCCGCACGCTTGCGGACCGGGCGAAGGTATATTCCCAGACGCAGAAAGCAGCAGGCGCAGGCAGACAGGCATCCGTCCGGACACAGAACCAGAACAGTATGTCGTATCAGACAACGCAGAGACGAAGCGCGGTGCAGCAAGGGAAAAATCAGAAAAAGAAGGGGAAAATGAGCCTTGTGCTGGTGATTTTACTGATTTTGTTTGCTTTGTATGGAATTAATTATCTGTATCGTATATTTATGTATTTTATTTGGTTTCTATAGATTTTACCTATGGCAAGATATAGAAAATCAATCCAGAAGATAGCTGCCGGAAGTCTGGCGTTCATTGGGGAAATATGGTATACTGGGCAAAAATCATATAGAATACATAGGCAATAGAGGTCCGGGGCAGAACCGGACGAAATGATGAGAACAGGAGATAAATACGATGAAGATTAAGGATATTTTAGCCAAAGGACAGCCGACGCTTTCGTTTGAAGTGTTCCCGCCGAAGGAGGAGAGCAACTTCGCTTCCGTTGAGAAAGCGGCGCTTGAGATTGCAAAGTTAAATCCGTCATTTATGAGCGTGACCTACGGAGCAGGCGGCGGCACAAGCCAGTATACGGTCCAGATCGCATCGGATATCCAGAGTACCTGCCAGGTGCCGGCGCTGTCACATCTGACCTGCGTCTCCTCGACCCGTGAGAAGGTGCACAGTGTCCTGCGCGAGATTCAGGCACACGGAATTGAGAATGTCCTGGCACTTCGCGGCGATATTCCGAAAGACGGCAAGGTAGAAAAAGATTATCAGTATGCATCCCAGCTGATCCGCGAGATCCGTGAGACCTGCCCGGATCTGTGCATCGGCGCAGCCTGCTATCCGGAGGGACATGTGGAATCGGTCAACAAGACGGTGGATATCGGGCATCTGAAAGAAAAAGTGGAAGCGGGCTGTGATTTTGTGACGACCCAGATGTTCTTTGACAATAATATCCTTTATAATTACCTGTACCGTATCCGAGAAAAAGGAATCACGGTTCCGGTTGTCGCAGGCATCATGCCGGTGACAAACATAAGTCAGATCAAGCGCATCTGCAGCATGTCCGGCACCTACCTTCCGGCACGCTTCAAGGCGATCGTAGATCGTTTTGGTGATAACCCGGCAGCGATGAAGCAGGCAGGTATCGCCTATGCAACTGAGCAGATCATCGATCTGATTGCGAACCATGTAAATGGAATCCATGTATATTCGATGAATAAACCGGATGTAGCGGCGCAGATTAAGAACAACCTGTCGGAGATTCTGTAATGGCGGAAGTCAATCGGAGAGAAATATATCGGTATTTAGGAATTAAAGGGCAGCAGGAGCCGGATCTGCAGACGAAAGCTCTGGTGGAGGACTGTCTGGAAGAATTAGAGCGATCCGTCAACTGCCGGAGCTTTTACAGACGATATCCGCTGACGCTGCTGCCAGATTCAGAACTTGATTTTACGTGTTTTAAAGTAAAAAGCCGGGCGCTCAGCCGCAATTTAAAGGACTGCCAGGAGGTCATCCTTTTTGCGGCGACGCTGGGTGCTGGTGTGGATCTGCTTCTGCGCCGATACAGCCGTCTTTCGATGAGCCGGGCGGTTGTCCTGCAGGCGTGCGCGGCGGCACGGATTGAGAGTTACTGCAATGAAATCAATGACAAATTAAAAGCGGAGGCAGCAGAAGAAGGACTCTATCTGCGTCCCCGCTTTTCGCCAGGTTATGGAGATCTGCCGCTTTCGTGCCAGCCGGATTTCTGCCGGGTACTGGAAGCGGAAAAGACGGTGGGGATTACATTGACGGAAAGTTTTTTAATGATGCCGTCCAAGTCGGTGACGGCGGTCATCGGAGTATCGAAGATAGCGGCGGGCTGTGTGAAAGAGGGCTGTGAGGTCTGTTCAAACAAAAACTGCCTGTACCGGAGAGATAAATAATTTAAGAAACAAAAAACAGAGAGGAAGCTGACATGGGTATACGGGAAGATTGGAACGATAAAATACTGATATTTGACGGAGGAATGGGAAGTCTTTTGCAGGGAGCCGGGCTGAAACCGGGCGAACTGCCGGAAACCTGGAATATCAAGCATCCGGAGGTCCTGGTAAAGATCCATGAGGATTATCTGAACGCGGGTGCGAATATTATTTTATCGAATACATTCGGCGCGAACCGCCTGAAATACAATGAGACAGCCGAGTTTAATCTGGATGAGATCGTGGATGCGGCGATGAAAAATGCCCGGACAGCGGTAGAACACTGCGGTCGTGGTTATGTAGCGCTGGATCTGGGACCGACCGGACGCCTTTTAAAGCCAATGGGCGATCTGGACTTTGAGGAGGCGGTCTCCATCTATACCGAGGTGGTAAAGGCAGGCGTGCGCGGCGGCGCGGATTTGATTCTGATCGAGACGATGAGCGACACGTATGAACTCAAGGCAGCGGTTCTGGCGGCAAAGGAAAATTCCGATCTTCCAATCTTTGCAACCACAATTTTCGATGGAAAAGGCAAACTTTTAACCGGCGGAACACCGAAGTCCGTTGTGGCACTTTTGGAAGGTCTGGGCGTGGATGCGCTCGGAATCAATTGTGGATTAGGTCCGGTTCAGATGAAGCCGATTGTGGAAGAACTCCTTCGGTATGCGTCGATCCCGGTGGTTGTCAATCCAAATGCGGGACTTCCGCGAAGCGAGGGAGGAAAGACCGTATATGATATTGATCCACCAGAATTTGTCGAGGAAATGAAAGGAATGCTGGAGATGGGCGTTTCGGCAGTCGGGGGCTGCTGTGGTACGACCCCGGAGCACATCCGTCTGCTGGCAGAGATGTGTAAGGGCAGAACGAGAAAGCCGATCGAGCCGAAAAATGACACTCTCATCACTTCCTACGCGTCGGTAGTTGAGATGGGAACCGATCCGGTCATTATTGGCGAGCGCATCAATCCGACCGGAAAATCAAAATTCAAACAGGCGCTGCGCGATCACAACCTGGAATATATCCTGCGCGAGGCGATCACCCAGCAGGAAAATGGCGCTGCGGTGCTTGACGTCAACGTGGGACTGCCGGAGATCGATGAAGTGGCGATGATGCGCGAGGTCGTACAGGAATTGCAGGCGGTGACCGAGCTTCCGCTGCAGATTGATACGACTGACACAGAGGCGATGGAACAGGCGCTGCGTATTTACAATGGAAAGGCACTGATTAACTCTGTCAATGGCAAACAGGAGGTCATGGACGCTGTATTTCCGCTGGTAAAACATTACGGCGGCACGGTGGTTGCGCTGACGATCGACGAGGAAGGCATTCCGGCGACGGCGGACGGACGTATGGCGATCGCGCGGAAAATCTGTGCGGAGGCGGAAAAGTATGGCATCCAGAAAAAAGACATCGTGATCGATGCGCTCTGTATGACGATCAGCTCCGAGCCGACCGGCGCGCTGGTGACACTGGAGACGGTGCGCCGTGTCCGCCAGGAACTTGGCTGCAATACGATTCTCGGTGTTTCCAATATTTCCTTCGGATTACCGCAGCGTGAGATTGTCAACTCCAATTTCTTTACGATGGCGATGCAGAGCGGTCTGACCGCGGCGATCATCAATCCAAATTCGGCGGCAATGATGCGTTCTTATTATAGTTACCGGGCTCTGGCAGCACTGGATGAACACTGCGGCGATTATATTGAGCAGGCAGCGCGGCTGGCGATTCCAAAGGCAGGTGCGGGCGGAGCTTCCGGCGCAGGTGCAGCAGGCAGCGCAGGTTCGGGTGCCCCGGCGGCAGGTGCAGCTGGAGCTTCCGGCAGTGCGGATACTGGCAGCCAGGCATCCGGTCCGGAGCATCAGCTTACGGTCAGTGTGGAGAGAGGTTTAAAAGAGCAGGCGGCATCGGCAGCCGGGGAACTCTTAAAGAACATGGATTCCCTGACCGTCATCAATTCCTGCATGATCCCGGCACTCGATAAGGTCGGAAAGGGGTTTGAGGCAGGCACCGTCTTTCTGCCGCAGCTTCTGATGAGTGCGGAGGCGGCAAAATCGGCGTTTGAGGTCATCAAAAACCAGATGGAGTCCTCCGGGGAAGCAGGAGAGAAGAAGGACAAGATCGTGCTGGCAACCGTCAAGGGCGATATTCATGACATTGGAAAAAATATCGTAAAAGTATTATTGGAGAATTACAGCTATGATGTGCTGGATTTAGGTAAGGACGTAGCTCCGGAGGCGATCGTGGAAGAGACGATCAAGAACCATGTAAGACTGGTCGGTCTGTCCGCCCTGATGACGACCACCGTGCCGAGCATGGAGGAGACGATCAAGCAGCTCCGCAAGGAAGCACCGTGGGCGAAAGTCATGGTCGGCGGCGCGGTTCTGACCCAGGAATACGCGGATATGATCGGAGCAGATGCGTATTGCCGCGATGCGATGGCGTCTGTTAATTACGCGCAGCAGGTGCTGGTCTAACGCTTGACAGTCTGCCTTACTTAGACTAAAATTAGGGTAATTAAAACTAAGAATTGACGAGGGAGGGACAGCTATGGTATCGAAGAAAGTGAAAGTGGTTAATCCATCGGGACTTCACCTGCGGCCGGCTGGCGTGCTTTCGCAGACCGCGATGAAATTTAAGAGCCGGACTCTGATTGAGTGCGGGGAGAAACATATTGTGGCAAAGAGCGTGCTGAACGTGATGGCAGCGGGTATCAAGTGCGGCACCGAGATCACGGTTGCCTGCGACGGACCGGATGAGGAAGAAGCGCTGAAGACGATTACCGAGGCGATCGAGAGCGGACTCGGAGAAGAACTGGAACAGTAAGGTATCAGCCATTGCCTGCACAGTGTGCGGACGGTGACACACATATCAGAACCAGAGGGGGATATCGCAGAACGGCAGAAATTGCAGTTGTGCAGGTATCCCTTTTTAGATGGAAAAGAGGGGTTTTTATGGAACTGAAAATTTACGAACACAAAGCGCAGTATTATGAAACCGACCAGATGGGAATCATTCACCATGCAAATTACCTGCACTGGTTTGAGGAAGCGCGGATCGACATGATGGAGCAGATGGGAATGGGATATGACATCATGGAAAAACAGGGGATCATAAGCCCGGTGCTGTCGGTTCACTGCGATTATAAGAGCATGGCGCGGTTTGGCGAGACGGTGCAGGTGCTGGTTCAGATGAAGGAATACAACGGCATCCGCATGACGCTGGAATACACGGTTTTTGACAAGGAAACGGGCGCAATCCGCTGCGTGGGTGAGAGCCGCCATTGTTTCCTGACCCGCGACGGAAAGCCGGTTTCCCTGAAACGCAACTATATCGAGATGGATCGTGCGTTTAGGGAATACAGCGAACAGAGCCAAAAAGAAGAGTAAATGCTGACTGGTTCGAAAATGACAGATGCGCTTATAAAGTGCTTGAAAAGCGGGAAAATTGTGGTATGATGTAAAAGATAAAAAAAAACGCAGAGTAGGAATACAGGCGTTAAGTGCCGGTTGAACAGGGAGTTGTCAGCCGGACGAAGAGACCCTCCGGGGTTTCGCGGTCAGTATTCCGCATCCCGCTGCATCGTTGATACAATCTATCTCCTGATGTGGTTCGAGAGATCTGCAGAAAAGGAGGTATTTTTTTATGAAAAAATTTGCAGTATGTTATCAGGCATCCTTTCAGGAACTGAAACACGTGAAAACACTCACGACTGCCGCCATGCTGATGGCTGTCTCCGTTGTTCTGGGATACTTCACGATTGAGGCTGGTCCGTATTTGAAAATCGGATTCGGCGGTGTGGTCAACCAGTTTGTCTACTACCTCTTCGGTCCGGTGGCTGGAGCGGTCTATGGCGGAGTCTTGGACCTGGTCAAATATGTCGTAAAGCCGACGGGGGCATTTTTCCCGGGATTTACGCTGAATGCGATGCTGGGCGGCGTGCTGTATGGCACAATTCTGTATCGGAAACCGCTTACCTTCCGCCGGGCGCTCTGGGCGGATCTGGTGGTGGCGCTGATCTGCAACATATTTTTGAACACACTCTGGCTTAGCATGATGTCTGGAAAAGCAATGATGGTGCTTCTGCCGATGCGTGTGCTTAAGAATCTCATCAAGTGGCCGGTGGATGCAGCACTCTTTTATCTGATTGCAAAACGGATGGAGAGTCTTGGGCTTGTGCGGATGATCCGTAAATTCCAGTCGGAGTGATTCTGGAGGATTCGTTTTGAGCAAAAGGAAACATACATGGACAGCGAAAGTCTGCGGGCACGGTGGCTGCATGCCATGAAAGGAACCGTTTATGAAAAAATGCATCATGCATGATGGAGGAAAACAGATGAGAGAAAAAGCAGTTTCGCGGAGCCGGGAACATTCGAAGGATGTGGCGCTTTGCGGTCTGTTTGCGGCGCTGGTTGCCGTGGGGGCATTTATCAAGGTTGTCATTCCGACCGGCGCAGATACCATGAACTTCACCTTGCAGTGGTTTTTTGTGATGCTGGCAGCATTTCTGCTGGGCTCCAGACGGGCATTTACCAGTGTGGGTGTCTATTTGCTGATTGGACTTGCGGGCGTCCCGATCTTTGCACGCGGCGGCGGTCCGGCGTATCTGCTGCGCCCGACCTTTGGTTTTCTGGTGGGATTTTTCCTTGCGGCGTGGGTCATGGGAAAGGTCTGTGAATGTTTGAATTCCTGGAAAATGGGAGCGCTGATGACGGCGGCGACGGCTGGATATGTGGTATATTATGGAATGGGAATGGTTTATTTCTATCTGATTACCCATCTCGTAACCCTGCAGCCGATCGGCTGGAAAGCGATTGTGCTGGTTTACTGCCTGCCGGAGATGCCGGCGGATTATATTCTCTGCATTCTGGCGGCGATCATGGCAAGACGGCTGCGCCCGATGGTACAGGCGTATCTGTAGAGAAAAATGAATAGGATATAAAAAAGACAGACAGTCTGAATGCAGTGCAGCAAACGGGCTGTCTGTTTTTGTCTCATAGAAAACGTTACTGTTCACGCATACGTGCCCAGTAACGGCACATTCTTTTGTAACGCTGCCAGTTGTGTTTGACCCTATCATTTTTGCAGAAAATATGGTAAGATGTATGGAGATTACGACAGAGGAAGATTTGGGCGTTACAGGTTTTTGGTCTTGGAAAACGTCTGAAGAGGATGCAAAAACGAAAGCCAGTGAACTGTCAGAATCCAACCTGATAAAAAGGAGAAGTATGTATGAGTGAGAATTGCAGTCATAATTGTTCAAGCTGCGGCGAAACGTGTGCCAGCCGGACGATGGAGAGTTTCCGGGTGCCGTTAAATCCGCAGAGTTCAGTTAAAAAAGTAATTGGTGTAGTCAGCGGCAAGGGCGGCGTCGGAAAATCCCTGGTGACATCCCTGATGGCATGTAAGATGCGTGCGAGAAACAACCGCGTTGGCATTCTCGATGCAGATATTACCGGACCGTCGATCCCGAAGGCATTTGGCATTCACGGCATGGTAGGTGTGACAGCGGATCAGCTGATGCTGCCGCGCACGACCTCGACGGGGATAGAGATTCTTTCTTCGAACCTGATTCTGGAGCATGAGACGGATCCGGTAATTTGGCGTGGACCGGTTGTGGGCGGCGTGATTAAGCAGTTCTGGAGCGAGGCACTCTGGAAGGACATTGATTATATGTTTGTCGATATGCCTCCGGGAACTGGCGATGTGCCGCTGACTGTATTTCAGTCCCTGCCGCTGGCAGGTATTATCATTGTGACTTCCCCGCAGGAGCTGGTTTCGATGATCGTGGCAAAAGCGGTCAACATGGCAAAGAAGATGGATATTCCGATTCTGGGACTGGTTGAAAACATGAGTTATCTGGAATGTCCGGACTGCGGAAAGAAGATTTCTGTGTTCGGTGAAAGCCATATCGAGGAGACGGCAGACGAGTATGAGATTCCGGTGCTTGCGAAGATTCCGATCGATCCGTCGATTGCGTCCAAGGTGGACGAGGGGCTGGTTGAGTATGTGGAATCCCCATGGCTGGATGCGGCGGCTGACGCAGTTGAGAAGGCATAAAAGAATATAGATATATAGAAGAGGTGGAAGAATACAAATGAATATTGCTCAGAATCCCAACAGCGAGCTGAGCCATTTCGCGGTCAATACGCCTCAGGTGTTTGAGATTCCTGAGACATTCCGGGAGACGGCAAGGCAGTTTCAGGAAGCGATGATGCAGTACAGCTGCGCGATTCGAGAGTTTAAGACGAAGCTGGAAGTGCTCAACGATGAGCTTTCCATGCGGAATGCAAGAAACCCGATCGAGATGATCAAGGCGAGAGTGAAGAAGCCGAAGAGTATTGTAGAAAAATTGCAGCGGCGCGGACTTCCGCTTTCGATCGAATCGATGGAGTCTAACCTGGATGATATAGCGGGTGTCCGTGTGATATGTTCGTTTGTGGACGATATTTATGAGATCAGCCGGATGCTGGAACGCCAGGATGATGTGACCATCATTGCGATCAAGGATTATATCAAGGCGCCGAAGGAAAACGGCTACCGCAGCTACCACATGATCGTGGAAGTACCGGTATTCTTTTCAAACAGTAAGAAAAATATCCGTGTGGAAGTTCAGATCCGCACGATTGCCATGGATTTTTGGGCGAGTCTGGATCACCAGCTCAAGTATAAAAAGCAGCTGGATGCCCAGGAGGCCGCGGAGATCGGTGCGGAGCTGAAAAAGTGTGCGGATGTCATCGCGGAGACGGATTGCAAGATGTTAAGCATCCGTCAGAAGATTGAGGAAAAACATCCGACGCAGGAAGAATAGCCGTGATGTAAACGAATAGACCATGTATCATCCATTAAAAATTGCCTGCGGCAACGGGATTTTTGCCTGCTGGCTCATGTTTTCGTACGGTCAGCGCAGTAAATGCGCAGATCTACTGAAACGTTACCTTTAATACATAAAATAGGACAGGGTTTCGGTAATTCGGAACCCTGCTTTTTTATAGATCGAGAGTGCCGGATAATTGTCACTGCTGACGTGAAGAACAATCCGGGTGCAGCCGCGCGTGATCAGGTCGTTTAAGACCAGACAGAAAGCAGCTTCACCGATTCCCAGTCCGCGGCAGAGGTCATGGACCCGGAAGCCGTAGAAACAGGCATGAAATGTGCCGGGAACGTCCGGGACGGGCTGCATACGCGCCATGCACACGGCAGCCGGAGAGCACATCGGATCCGGCGGAGTCTCTAAAAATTCATAGGTCAGAATTGTAACGGTCGGATCTGGATCATCGGCGCTGTGGAAGCAGTCCCAGCAACTGTCGGGATCAACACTTTCGTTGACGTCACCTTCTGGTGCAGAAGTGCAGGTAAAGGTAAGCGGGCGTTTTTCAACCATGGGAGAGTCAAAGCGTTCGGCCGTCGGGTCAAAGTCCCATTTCATCTGATATTCCTGATCGACGCGGTCAGCGTGAATGGCTTTCATCGTGGCAGCCGTATCAGCGGATTCTGGGTCAACCGGAAATAGAATATCGTGCTCACCGGAGATGTCGCAGGCTTTTTCTAAGAGTGCGGCAAAATATCCGCGTCGGCGCAGGGAAGGGCGGGTGAAGGCGATGCATTCGACGGGTTCCTCGTCCGAAGAGCCATCCGGTGGAAGGATCATTCCCATGATGGCTGCAAGTGTCTCTGATTCATCCAGAAGAAGCAGGAAACAATTTCCGTCTTCAAATGGAAAAGAAATGTGGATCGGCTGCGTCTTCTGGCATTCATTCAACAGTGCCAGGATCTGTTCTGCCTGTCTGGCAGAGAGTGAGTTTGTCTGAATTAAATTCATAACTTCTAATCCTTTCTTTCTTGCAATACAAAGTGTACCAGCTACAAAAGCAGCTGAGAAGATAAGTCTTTCATAAAGATAAACGTATTTGCGGATAAAAACTTCACGTTTTTTGGATCGAAAATGTCTGGATTTTTCAAATCGGAAAAGCTTACCTGTATCGTATAAAAAAGACGCAAAAAATTCAAGGAAATTGACAGAATTTATGCTAATTTTCATATTGTCCTATAAATTTGAGAGTGATAGAATAGAGGCATTAATACGAAAGGCGAAGACATCATGAAGTACTTGAAAGAAGTGACAATTATTTTTGGTATCACAATGCTGGGAGAATTTTTGAACTATCTGCTTCCGTTTCCGGTTCCGTCTGGCGTATACGGATTGTTCATTCTTCTACTTATGCTTTGCACAGGAGCATTACATACAGAAGATGTGGCGGAAGTGGGGGATTTCTTCCTGGATACGATGCCGATTATGTTTATACCGGCAGGTGTGGGCCTGCTTGACAGCGTGCAGGAGGCGGAGTCCATCCTGGTGCCGCTGACAGTGATTACCGTGATTTCGACGGTATTTGTTATGGTTGCGACCGGGTGCGTGGCGCAGAGCATTATCCGCAGAAAGAATAAAGGGGGTGCAAAAGCATGAATGGACTGATTCATTCTTCTCTTTATTTTGGAATGCTGGTCAGCGTCGGCGCGTATATGCTGGGCGTCTGGCTGAAAAAGAAGACCGGCTGGGCGATTTTAAATCCGCTGCTGGTTGCAATTATAGTTGTGATTGCATTTTTATCTGTTTTTCATATAGAATATAAGGAGTACAACCGCGGTGCGGTGTATCTGAGCTATTTTCTGACACCGGCGACGGTCTGTCTGGCGATTCCGCTGTATAAGCAGCTGGAGCTTTTGCGCCAGCACCTGATTGCGGTTGTTTCTGCAATCGTGGCAGGGGTAGCGGGAAGTGTCGGCAGTATCTATGTGATGTGCCGTTTCTTTCAACTGGAGCATACGCACTATGTGACATTGCTTCCAAAGTCCATTACGACGGCGATTGGCATGGGCGTCAGCGAGGAAGCGGGCGGTATCGTGACGCTGACGGTTATCAGCATTATAATTACAGGAATTTTGGGAAATATTATAGCCGACTGGCTGTTTCAAATATTTAAAATTGAAGAGCCGATCGCGAAGGGGCTGGCACTTGGAACGGCAGCCCATGCGATTGGAACGGCAAAGGCGCTGGAATTAGGCGAGATCGAGGGTGCGATGAGCAGCTTGTCAATTGCGGTCGCCGGTCTTTTGACCGTAGTGGTAGTACCACTGATGTCGGGACTGATTTAAAGGTGGTGCTGAAACGGTCAGAATTTGTATAGAAATTGGAATGCACATAGAGAGGCAGAGAAAAAAATATTGCGGGTCATGCGTATGATAACGGCAGCAAAAAGATAGGAGGGGAGCAGGTATGATGAATTTGTATGAGGCGATAGGATGTCGCCATTCAGTTCGAAAATACACCGATCGGGAGGTCACGGAGAAGCTGCGTGGGCAGATCCTGTCCTATTTTGATAAGACCTCCCGGTTAAATGACCGGATCCGGGTTGAGGCAGTGATATTCGACAATACAAAGAAAAAAGCCGATGTCCATGGACTCTGGAAGGTGGATGCTCCCTACTATCTGGCGATCTATTCGGACCAGGAGGAAGGCTGCGAGCGCAATGCCGGTTATCTGATGGAGCAGATGGTGCTCTATATGACGGCAAAAGGGATTGGAACCTGCTATTTGGGCAGCGTGCAGCCGGCGCAGAAGGTGCGCGGCGGCAAACGCTGCCTGATGATGGTCGCATTCGGCTACCCGGAGGGCAAGCTCTACCGTGAAAGCCCGCTGGCAAAGCGCCTCCCGCTCAATGAACTCTGTATTTTCAAGGAAGAAGCCGGAGAGCAGATGAAGACGATTCTCCGTGCGGCGCGTCTCGCACCGTCCGCGATGAACACCCAGCCGTGGCGCTTCATCGTCTATTCCGACCGAATCTATGTGTTCGCCCTAAAAACCCGCTTTCCGGGCAAGAGCTTCCATGCGATGCGCGAATTCAGCATCGGCATCATGCTCTCCCACATTATGCTCGCCGCCGAAGAACTCTGGATGGAACTTCAGACGGAGACGGAGGAACATTTTGCGGCTAAAAGTTACAAAAATGGAGATTATGTGGCGACGTTGACGCTGCATTAGATGCATTGATTCATTGTATTAAATGTTGAAATAGTTTATATTTAAGCAAGAAAAACTAATTTTGCAATTTTAAAACCAATTATTCAAAGAAACGATACACTCAAGAAAGAAGCGCGCCAGCCGTCCGATGCCGTGACAGCTGGCGCGCTTCTTTCGGGGCAATCAAAAGGGCATAAGCAAAAACCCTTTTTTCCTTGCTCCGTGCCCTTGAAAGCGCCCTCCACTTATGATAAAATAAGTTGATTATTTATGAGAGATACTCTGGAGGAGAACGTGATGGTTAGTAAATTGATTGAGAAGATTCAGAAGACAAAGGCACCGATCTGTGTAGGACTGGATCCGATGCTTGGATATATTCCGGAGCACGTGAAGGAAAAAGCATTTGCGGAGTTCGGAGAGACCCTGGAAGGAGCGGCAGAGGCGATCTGGCAGTTTAACTGTGCGATCGTGGATGCGACGGCTGATCTGATTCCGGCGGTCAAACCGCAGATTGCGATGTATGAGCAGTTTGGCATCGAAGGTCTGAAAGCGTATGACCGGACTGTCAAATACTGCCAGCAGAAGGGCTTAATTGTCATCGGAGACATCAAGCGCGGCGACATCGGTTCCACATCGGCTGCCTACGCAACCGGTCATCTCGGCAGCGTGAAGGTTGGAAATACGACCTGTTCTGCGTTCAATACCGAGTATGTGACGGTCAATCCGTATCTGGGAACCGACGGCGTGAAACCATTTGTGGACGAGTGCAACGCATCCGACCGCGGTATCTTTGTACTGGTAAAGACTTCTAACCCATCCAGCGGCGAGTTCCAGGATCGTCTGGTGGACGGTCGCCCGCTTTATGAGCTGGTAGCGGAGAAGGTTGTTGAGTGGGGGGAGGCTTCCATGGATGGCGACTACAGTAATGTAGGCGCAGTTGTGGGCGCAACTTACCCGGAGATGAGCAAGATTCTGCGTAAGCTGATGCCGAAGACTTACTTTCTGGTTCCGGGTTATGGCGCACAGGGCGGTACGGCCGAAGACTTAAAATACTGCTTCAACGAGGATGGACTGGGCGCGATCGTCAATTCTTCCCGCGGTATCATCGCAGCATACAAGAAAGACGCATACGCCAAATTCGGTCCGGAGCATTTTGCGGACGCATCGAGACAGGCTGTCATCGATATGATTGCGGACATCGGACGTGTACTGTAAGGAGGAGCTCATGGCACAGAAGAAAGAGACAGCAGTTGTATATAGTCAGGAAGAACTGGCACCTGGCATTTTCAGTATGTGGATCGTGACGGACATAGCGGACGAGGCAAGACCGGGACAGTTTATCTCGGTCTACAGCCAGGACGGTTCCAGACTTCTTCCGCGTCCGATCAGTATCTGCGAGGCAGATCCGGATGAAGGACGCCTGCGGATCGTATACCGGATTGCCGGTAAAGGAACAGATGAATTTTCCAAATATGTTTCCGGAGACCCGATCGACATCATGGGACCTCTGGGAAATGGTTTCCCGCAGGAGGGCGAAAATGTATTTCTGATCGGCGGCGGCATCGGTGTTCCGCCGATGCTTGAGATGGCGAAACAGTTAAACTGCGAAAAACAGATCATTTTAGGATACCGGGATAAAAATCTCTTCCTCCGGGATGAATTTGAGGCATATGGAGAAGTCTTTGTGGCGACCGAGGACGGAAGCGTCGGCACGAAGGGCAATGTCCTGGACGCGATCCGGGAGCAGAACCTGACGGCGGATGTGATCTACGCCTGCGGACCGACCCCGATGCTGCGCGCCATCAAGGAGTATGCGGCAGAAAAGGGAATCAAGTGTTATATTTCCCTGGAGGAGAAGATGGCATGTGGAATCGGCGCCTGTCTGGCATGTGTCTGCCAGTCGAAGGATGTAGACCACCACAGCAATGTACACAACAAGCGGATCTGCAAGGATGGTCCCGTATTTTTAGCCGAGGAGGTAGAATTATGAGACAGATGGCAGTCAATCTTGCGGGTGTAGAGCTTAAAAACCCGGTCATGACGGCATCCGGAACCTTTGGTTCAGGGGCAGAGTACGGCGAGATGGTCGATCTGAACAAGCTCGGCGCGGTTGTGACCAAGGGTGTGGCAAATGTGCCGTGGCCAGGCAATCCGACCCCGCGTATTGCGGAGGTGTACGGCGGCATGATCAACGCGATCGGCTTGCAGAATCCGGGGTATGATTTATTTGCATCGAGGGATATCCCGTTTTTACGTCAGTATGATACGAAGATTATCGTCAATGTATGTGGAAAAACGACGGAAGATTACGTCGATGTAGTGGAAAAACTGGCGAGCCAGCCGGTCGATATGCTGGAGATCAACATTTCCTGCCCGAACGTCAAGGAGGGCGGCATCGCATTTGGACAGGATCCGAAGGCAGTGGAGGCGATCACCCGCGAAGTAAAACGCCATGCGAAACAGCCGATTATCATGAAGCTCAGCCCGAATGTTACCGACATCACGGAGATGGCGAAGGCAGCCGAGGCAGGCGGTGCGGATGTGCTGTCCCTGATCAACACACTGACTGGCATGAAGATCGATATCAACCGGAGAACCTTTGCGGTAGCCAACCGTACCGGCGGTCTGTCCGGCCCGGCAGTGAAACCAGTGGCAGTCCGCATGGTTTACCAGGTGGCGCAGGCGGTCAAGCTTCCGATCATCGGCATGGGCGGTATCATGAATGCGGACGATGCGATCGAATTTATTCTGGCAGGCGCAAGCGCGGTGGCAGTCGGTACGGCGAATTTCCATAATCCGTATGCGACGGAGGAGATCGTGAAGGGCATCGACGCCTACATGGAAAAATATGGCATTGAAGATATACATGAACTGATTGGTGCGGTTCGGTAAGATAGGAGAGTATGATGGAACAGTATAAGCAGGAATTTATCAATTTCATGGTAGAGAGCGAAGTGCTCAAGTTTGGCGAATTTACCTTAAAGAGCGGACGTAAATCTCCGTTCTTCATGAACGCGGGTGCATATGTAACCGGTACGCAGCTGCGCCGTCTGGGCGAGTATTACGCAAAGGCGATTCATGACAACTATGGTCTGGATTTCGATGTCCTGTTTGGACCGGCTTACAAGGGAATCCCGCTGGCAGTTGCCACCTCGATGGCGATCAGTGAGCTGTACGGCAAAGAAGTACGTTACTGCTCCAACCGGAAAGAGGTCAAGGATCACGGCGATACCGGCATCCTTCTGGGAAGTAAGTTAAAGGACGGCGACCGCGTCGTTATCATCGAGGATGTAACCACTTCCGGTAAATCCATCGAGGAGACCTTCCCGATTCTCAAATCCCAGGCAGATGTGGAGATCAAAGGTCTGATGGTATCTTTAAACCGTATGGAGCGCGGCAAGGGAGAAAAGTGTGCGCTGGATGAGATCAAGGAACTGTACGGCTTCCCGACCGCAGCGATCGTATCGATGTCAGATGTCGTAGAGTGCCTGTACAACAAGGAGTGCCAGGGCAAGGTCGTGATCGATGATACACTGAAAGCAGCGATCGACGCATACTATGAGCAGTACGGTGCAAAATAGAGATTTGGTTCACGGAGCGGCATGCTTGAAATGGGAAATGCCATGCGACGGAGTGTAAGAAGGAGCGGATCGATATGGAAAAGATCTACAAAACGATGCAGGGAACCGGTGTGATTAATATCGTGATTGGAAGCGTGATCATCACGGTAGGGCTGGCAGCCGGTGTGATGGCGATCGTCAGCGGTGCGTTTTTACTGAAACGCAAATCAGATATTACATTCTAAAAATTGGATTTGAAACAGGGCAGATATGCCCAGTCGAAAGAGAAAAACCGTATGACCGGGGACGGTGTACGGTTTTTCTCTTTTCTGGCAGTTTATGTGGGGAATTATGTGGAAACGGACAAAAACGCATCAGAAGGTGTGCTGGATATTCTTTGTCGCATACCTGGTGCTTCTTATATATTTTATGTTTTTTTCGGACGGATTCGGGCGCGCGCCGCATGTGGAGTATGCCTATAATCTCGTTTTATTTAAGGAAATCAAACGGTTTTATATTTATCGTGATATAGTGGGGACGGAAGCGTTCCTGTTAAATACGGCTGGCAACGTGGTGTGCTTCATGCCGTTTGGATTTTTCCTGCCGATCATCAGTCCGAGATTTGGAAAATGGTACCTGATGTTGATTCTGAGCTTCCTTCTGACTTTGAGCATCGAGACGATTCAGCTCGTATTCAAGGTGGGAAGTTTTGATGTGGATGATATGTTTTTAAATACGCTAGGTGGAATTGCTGGCTACCTCTGCCAGTGGATTACACGTGCAATTGGGAGGTGTCTGCATGGGACGTCAAACAGATAACCGGATTTCTTATATCCGCAAGCCGATGGCAGAACACGGCTATCTCTGCCTGGGACTGGCGGGAGTCGGTCTGCTGCTGTGCGTGGCAGGGATGGCATTCAGTGTCCGCAGCCAGGGCAATACGCCGGTCGGCGCGCTGTCGATGTGCTTTTCGAGCATATTATTTTCCGTGGCGTCGCTGATGTACGGATGGAAATCTTTTAAAGAAGAAGAAAAAAATTATATATTCGCGAAAATTGGTACGATTTTGTCGGGGCTTCTGGTCATCTGGTGGATTGTGACGATTTTGATTGGCATCCGGGGCTAAGAATGAATGGTTTTTATGCGTGGCTTGCCTGGAATGCCGGACCAATGGAACGCCGGTAAGAGCCTTTGCGGCGGGCGTGGTTTGAAAGTGAAATTTGGCGATGGCAGAAGGAGGGAAATATCTGAACATGAAATATTGGGAACTTTTGAAAGAAGAAAATGAGGCGGTTGCGGAGCGCCATGAGCTCGCGATGGAGCGCATCGGCCATATGAAAGAAGAAGCGACGGTTGGTGAGCCATACCGGGCATTTTTTGAGCGCACCGTCCAGTTTATCGAGCTGATAGAAGAAACCTTCCAGAAACAGATGGATGGGACGCTGGCGGCGATGAGCCAGAAAGAAGCAACAGAATTTAACCGGATGCTTTATGCGGATATACTTCCAGGGGCGTATGGGAAGAGCTTTGCGAACCCGGACTATGCGGCAAAAGAGCTGGGAGAGAACTATGGTCCGTGGCTGTCATTTCTCTATACGGAGATCCGCAGCGCGATCGTTTACGCCTATGAGAGCCGTCTGGTGGATGTGACGGTGTTGGAGGAACTGTTTATTGAGGTTTACAACCTGTTTGAGGGCGGTACTCCGGAGGTGGCGGAGCTTCGCGAGCCGCTCTACTATTTTGTCAGTGATTATTGTGACAGGATGCTTCCGTGGCGGGTGCGTGAGACGCTGGATCCGTCGCTGGATTTTGGAAAATCGATCATTATGGACAGTGATTTAAACGATCTGCGTTATCTGTACCGGTTTGGCGAATATATCTCGGAGACAGAGCTTGCGACGGCACGTTTTATGAATGAGCTGCCGGAGGAGACGGTACGCCGGATGGCAGATACCTACACAGAAGGCTACCGCAAGGGATTTGCAGCGACCGGACGCAGCTATGAGGGCAAGAAAACGGTGCAGATCCGTTACCACATCGGATTTGAGCGCATGATCCGGATGGCAGTGGAAAATTTCCGCGAACTCGGTCTGGAGCCGATCATTGCCCGCGCCTCCATCGGCACGGTGAACCGGATGGCGGCGCGCACGAACGGTTACTATGGCACACCGGCGAACCGCCAGTACGAGTATGATCACCGCTACGACAATGCGGTTTACCTGGACAAGGCCTTTCGTGAGCGGAAACTGTCTATTTTGAAGGTGGCATATGAGACGTACAAGGATCTGGCGTCGGTATATGCCGGTCCGGCAGTTGTGGAAACCTTCGGCGAGGCCGGATTTGAGCCGGTCAATGCAGCAGCAGCCTTTTCTTTAAGTGAAAAACAGGAGAAACTGCTGTTATCCTACAGCAATGAGGCGATGCAGATTGTGGACGCGTATATTCCGGGAACGGAGACGAGCTTCACAATCATTGCATTCCCGCTTCCGGAGATCGGAGCGGAGTTTGAGGCGATTTTCAAGGAGACGATCCGCATCAATACGCTGGACTATGAGCTGTACCGCGACATCCAGCAGATCATGATCAACGAACTGGATCAGGCATCGCAAGTCCACATCAGCGGACGCGGCGGCAACCGCACCGATCTGACCGTACAGCTTCACACGCTTGCTGAGCCGACGAAACAGTCGAATTTCGAAAACTGCGTGGCGGATGTAAATATTCCGGTTGGAGAAGTCTTTACCTCCCCGCAGCTTGCTGGGACAAACGGGCTTCTGCATGTCGGCAGCGTCTATATCGGGGAATTTCAGTTCAAAGATCTGGAAATCCGGTTTGAAAATGGTATCGCTGTCTCCTATACCTGCAAAAACTTTGAGACGGAAGAGGAAAATAAGGCGTTAGTGAAACAGATGATCCTCAAAAACCATGAGACGCTGCCGATGGGCGAGTTTGCGATTGGCACCAACACAACTGCGTATGAGGTAGCGCTGCGCTACGGCATTCTCGACAAATTCCCGATTCTGATTGCCGAGAAGATGGGACCGCACTTTGCGGTAGGCGATACCTGCTACAGCTGGATGGAGGACTGCCCGGTCTTCAACCCGGATGGACGCGAGATGGTGGCGCGTGAGAATGAGATTTCAGCAAAACGCAAAGAAAACCCGCAGGAGGCATATTTTGGCTGCCATACGGACATTACAATCCCGTACTCCGAGCTGGATACGATCGAGGCGATTCATCCAGATGGAACGAGTGTAAAGATCATCGCGGGCGGACGGTTTGCGCTGCCGGGGACGGAGAAGCTGAATGAGCCGCTGGAAAAATAAAAAGAAAAAGTCATAGAAAACAGGTTTATTCTCATATAATCTCCTGAAAAGGGATTCCGGAGCAGCCGGATGGGAGATAGAATCAGAAAATGGATAGCCGTTCTGCTGGCAGGAAGTATACTGGCGATGATTCAGTTGGTTCCGGTCGGCGGGGCGGTTTTTGTTCGTGAAAACATAGAAAATAAAGAGATTCTGGGAGAGAAAGAGACTTCTCTACAACAGACCCTTCACGCCCGCGCCTGGGTTCTCATGGATGCGGACAGTGGGCGTATTCTGGCGGGGAAAGATGCGGATACCGCTTATCCGATGGCAAGCACGACGAAGATTCTGACCTGCATTCTCGCACTGGAACAGGGAAATCCCGATGACTGGGTCGAGGTATCAGAGAAAGCGGCCTCCATGCCGGATGTCCAGCTCAATATGCGGGCGGGGGAGCGGTACCGCCTATCGGATCTACTCTATTCCCTGATGCTGGAATCCCACAACGACAGCGCCGTGGCGGTGGCGGAGCACATTGGGGGAAGTGTGGAAGAATTTGCGGAGAAAATGAACCGGAAAGCGCGGGAGATAGGATGTAAGAATGTTTGTTTCGTGACACCGAACGGTCTGGACGTTGCGGATGCGGATGGAAACGAACACAGCGCTTCGGCGGCGGATATGGCGCGGATCATGCGCTACTGCGCGTTCCAGTCGCCGTGCCGCGAAACATTTCTGAAAATTACCCGTACGGCATCACGGACGATTCAGGATGAGTCGGGAAACCGTTCATTTTACCTGGCAAACCACAACGCGCTTTTAAGCCAGTGCGCGGAGGTGCTGTCGGGCAAGACAGGATTTACCGGGAAAGCCGGGTACTGTTATGTGGCGGCGTTAAAAAAAGAGGGAAAAGCATTTACGGTGGCGCTTCTCGGCTGCGGGTGGCCGCCGCACAAGACGTACAAATGGGCGGATATGCGGAAACTCGATCAGTATGCATTTGATACATATAACTGGTATGATATATTTGACCGGGAGAAAACATTTCCGGAGGTGGAGGTGAGGCGGGGCGTGAAAGGAACGACGGCGCTCACACTGAATCTGCCATCGGAAAAACAGACGTTTCTGATGCTTCTGCGCGCGGACGAGAAGCCAGACATCCGTTATGAGTACCCGACCGAGCTGGAAGCACCGGTTCATGAAGGACAGGAGGTCGGGCAGGCATCCTATTATATTAATGACGAGCAGGTGGCTGCTTATCCGATCTATGCGGCAGAAACAGTGGAGAAGATTGATTATGGGTGGTGTTTAAGAAGATGCGTAACTTATTTTGAAAGAGAATTTCAGTCAATGTGGCAGACGTGGGGAGTTTGAGTTGTTATTACTGGGCACGTATGCGTGAACAGCAACGACTTGTTCACAATACTTTTACAAAAATCTGCTTTATTTTGCTGGTTAATTTTGTTATAACTATAGATAGTGTGAATTACTGGGAATCAAGGATCCGGACACGGAAACGTGGAAAGAGAAAGAGAGGCACGGAGGATGAAACAGACATCACTGAGCAGGGAACAGGGGCTTGCGCTCCTTCGCAAGTATAATAAAGAACCATTTCATATTTTACATGGACTGACCGTGGAGGGCGTCATGGAGTGGTATGCCGAGCAGCTGGGATACGGGGACGAAAAAGCATTCTGGGGCATGGCAGGACTGCTGCATGACATTGATTTTGAACTTTATCCGGAAGAACACTGCGAGCGGGCACCGGAGCTTCTGCGCGACGGAGGCGCAGAGGAAGATTTAGTCCATGCGGTTGTCAGCCACGGCTACGGCATACGGGTGGATGTGGCTCCGGAACATGAGATGGAAAAGGTGTTGTTTGCAGCCGATGAGCTGACAGGGCTTATCTGGGCGGCGGCGAAGATGCGCCCGTCCAAGAGCACCAAGGACATGGAGCTTTCAAGTCTTAAGAAGAAATTTAAGGACAAGAAATTTGCGGCTGGATGTTCCAGAGACGTGATCCGCCGCGGGGCTGATCAGCTTGGCTGGGAATTAGACAAACTGATGGAACAGACGATTCTCGCCATGCGCTCCTGTGAGGATCGGGTCAACAAAGAGATGGAGGAACTGGAGTTTTGAGAGAAAATAAACCAATGAAACTGTTGTCGGTAGCGATTCCGTGCTACAATTCGGCGGCATATATGCGTAACTGCATCGAATCCCTGCTGCCGGGCGGCGATGAGGTGGAGATCCTGATCGTGGATGACGGTTCCACAAAAGATAATACGGCGGAGATTGCGGATGAGTATGAGAGAAACTATCCGGGGATTTGCCGGGCGATTCATCAGGAAAACGGTGGTCACGGCGAGGCCGTCAATGCGGGACTGCGCAATGCGACGGGCATCTATTATAAGGTCGTGGACAGCGATGACTGGGTCAACGAAGAGGCATATATGGAGGTTCTGGATACGCTGCGCAAATTTGTCCATGACAATGTGACGCTGGATATGCTGATTACCAACTTCGTTTATGAGAAACAGGGCGCAAAACACAAAAAGGTCATGAACTACAACATGGCGCTCCCAAAACGCCAGCTCATCGACTGGAACGGTGCAAGAGGCTTCCGCCTGGGACAGTATATCCTGATGCACTCAGTCATTTACCGTGTGGAAATGCTTCGGAACTGCGGCTTGGAACTGCCAAAGCATACGTTCTACGTGGATAATATTTTTGTGTATCAGCCGCTTCCACACGTAAAATCCATGTACTACCTGGATGTGAATTTCTACCGCTATTTTATTGGACGCGACGATCAGTCGGTCAATGAAAAAGTCATGATCAGCCGTATTGATCAGCAGATACTCGTTACGAAGCTGATGCTGGGATATTACGATGTGACCAAGATCAAGAATCCAAAGCTGCGCCACTACATGGTCCGCTATCTGGAGATCATGATGACAGTTACTTCAATTCTGGCGATCCGCTCGGAGACAGAGGAGAATCTGAAGAAGAAAAAAGAACTGTGGCAGTATCTGAAACAGCAGAATTTCACGCTGTATATGCGCCTGCGCTGGGGCTTCCTCGGACAGGGCGTAAACCTGCCGGGAAAAGGCGGACGGAAGGTGTCGATCGCCTGCTATAAGATTTCGCAGAAGTTTTATGGGTTTAACTAGAAATCCATTATAAAAATTGAAATAATATGGATTAGAAAACGAAATCAAATCTATCATAAAAGTGAAATTAAAAGATCCGATCGTCTGGAAAGTCGAGTGTTTCCAGATGGTCGGATTTTTTGTGCTAGGTCAATAATTGGGAAATCCTCAGTAGGTGATGCACTGTTATTTATGGAGCTCTAATTTTCGGAATGACCGCGGCAGGAAATATAATGAAAAATACAAGAAAAATACTTTATAAATATAAGATTGATCCTATTATTGTTATAGATCACATTTGTGCAAATTAGAATGAGATTTTGTATAGGATTTTAAAAACTGAAAACTTGGTGTAAAAATAGAAAAAAGCTGGCACCTGTCATACTTTGGCGCCAGCTTATGTTTACTTGTCTTGAGAAATCCTTTAGCGAATATATTCCGGTTCGTTCTCTGTCTCTTCCTGCGTGCTTCCTGCATATACTAACGGATAGATAGCTGCGCTTAAAAGAATCGCGCCTGCGACGTCCAGAACCGAGTGCTGCTTCAGCGAGACAGTTGCCATGCAGATAGCGACCATCAGGATACCGGAAAGAATCCGGATTACTTTGTGCTTTTTCAGAGACTCACTCTTCATGACCGCGATGTGGGTTCCGATGGAATTGTACACGTGGATGCTTGGAAATACATTCGTGTTCGTGTCAGCCTGGTGGAGCATATAGACCAGACGGGAACAGAGGTTCTTGTCCGGGTTTACGGCGGTCCGCAGGTCAGTTCCATTCGGGAACAGGGTGCAGATTAAGAGTGACAGCGTCATGCCGGTAAATAAAAATGCACATAACCGGTAATATTCTTCCTTGTTCTTGAAGAACAGGTATGCAATCGCAGCGGTCACATAGGCGAACCACAGTAAATATGGGATGACGAAGTATTCATTAAACGGAATCATATCATCCAGCGATGAGTGCATGATATGGTAATTGGAGGTCACGGTTTTTTCCAGATGCATAAACCACGGAAGATAGATAAATCCGTATCCCAGAATCCATATATGCCCGTATTTCTTCAGGAGTTCCTTCAGAAAATGTTTCATATCAATCAACCTCGATTTTCTTTTTATCATAAATAAATTAACATTATTTTAACATCTCTCCAAGTTCGTCTGATTATAGCACACTCACCCGCCAACTTCAAGGCTAAATAGGGATTGTTATAAATATTAAGAAAAAGGTTATGGAATGTGAAATTTGTTAAACAAAAATTTTATGGATGGACAGGGACTTTAAGTAAAATAAAAACAGCTTGCTCAACTGCAAGCTGCTTTATCAATAGCGAGAGGGGGATTCGAACCCTCGACACTGCGGGTATGAACCGCATGCTCTAGCCAACTGAGCTATCTCGCCATATTAAATTTTAAAAGTGGGACCTACAGGGCTCGAACCTGTGACCCTCTGCTTGTAAGGCAGATGCTCTCCCAGCTGAGCTAAGATCCCAGATAAAATAGCGAGAGGGGGATTCGAACCCTCGACACCGCGGGTATGAACCGCGTGCTCTAGCCAACTGAGCTATCTCGCCATATTAAATTTAGAAAAGTGGGACCTACAGGGCTCGAACCTGTGACCCTCTGCTTGTAAGGCAGATGCTCTCCCAGCTGAGCTAAGATCCCGCTGACACTCGCACAAATCGCGATTGCTTTGCAAGTATAATATAAATTTTCAAGATTGTCAACACTTTTGAGAAAATAATTTATAGAAATTTTCTTATCATTTAAAAGGAAGTATGGTATACTTATTTTATGCAAAATTGTAATGGCGCTGTATCCTGTGACAGGTATTCTGGCAGGGTAAAAGATAAAATATAACGCCCCAGCAGGGGAGTTTCTGTATTTTCGGAAAGCAGGGGCGTTATGGCAAAATATGAGGATGGAGTAATGTATTATTTCATTATTAATCCCGCTTCACAGAGTGGCCGCGGCTATAAGATATGGAAGAAAATAGAGCAGCGGCTTGTGCGGGACGGGGTTGAGTATCAGGCATATTTGACAGAATATGCGGGGCAGGCGACAGAGTATGCAAGGAAGCTGACGTCCCACTGCAAGGAGGCACGGGTGATTGTGGTCGTGGGCGGTGACGGGACGATGAATGAGGTCGTGGACGGAATCGTTTCCTGCGACATGGTGACGCTGGGCTATATTCCGGTGGGGACAGGCAGTGATCTGGCGCGCGGGCTCCGGCTTTCGAGAAGACCGATGCGCGGACTGCGCCGGATTTTTAAGGCGCGGCGGATCCGGCAGATCGATTATGGTGTGATTGCATATGGCGATGATGTGCTCCGACATCGGCGTTTTATCGTCAGCGCGGGGATCGGGCTGGATGCGGAAGTATGCCAGCATATGCAGCGTTCGGCGATCAAAAATATCTGCAACCGGATTCATCTGCGGCGATTGTCGTACCGGATACTGGGATTTATACAGTATTTGAAGGCGAAACCGATCCGGGGGTATATTTTGCTCGATGGAACGCGCCGGGTGGAATTTAATTATATTTATTTTATCAGTGCACAGATTCAACCCTGCGAGGGCGGCGGATTCTGGTTTGCGCCGAAGGCGGACAGCAGCGACGGCAACCTGGAGGTCTGCATTGTCAGCCATGCCTCGAAGCGGCAGGTGCTTGGAACCCTGTTCCGGGCGTTGTTCCGGCGCTCCCACAACCGGGGGCTGCGGTGCTTCAGTTGCCGGGAGGTCCAGATCTACACGGAACGTCCGATGGCAGTTCACGTGGACGGCGAGAGCTGTCAGTACCAGAGCAATCTGGAAGTCCGCTGTATTGAGCGTAAATTAAAAATTGTTGGATAAGTGTATATTTTTCAAAAGTATAAAATAATTTATCAAATAAAGTAACTGCGGGCAGTCCGGACAGTTACAAAATGACCAAGAAAGGAACTGGAATACGATGAGAATAGGACAGGGATATGATGTGCATAAACTTGTTCCGGATCGGGAACTGATTTTAGGCGGCGTGACGATCCCGTATGAGAAGGGGCTGTTAGGACATTCGGATGCGGATGTGCTGGTGCATGCGGTGATGGATGCGCTCTTAGGGGCGGCGGCACTGGGCGACATCGGACAGCATTTTCCGGACACGGATCCGGCATATGAGGGTGCGTCGAGCATCGAACTTCTGAAAAAGGTAGGGAAACTTCTGCAGGAACGCGGCTATGTGATTGAAAATATCGATGCCACGATCATTGCGCAGCGCCCGAAGCTGGCTGCATACCGCCCACAGATGGCAGAAAATATTGCAGATGCGCTGGGGCTTCCGGTCAGCCGTGTGAGTGTCAAGGCGACGACCGAGGAAGGGCTTGGTTTTACAGGCAGCGGCGAGGGCATTTCCTCACAGGCGATTACCCTGTTGACGGAAGTGGAGAATTACTGTTATGATAGTGAAATGATGACGCAGGCAGCGGCTTGCGGTGGATGCGGCGGCTGTGGCGGCTGTCAGGCAGCACCGGAAGCAGATTTAAAATAGAAGAGGAGTAATGAGGTTATGAAAATTTTCAACACATTGTCCCGCAGAAAAGAGGAGTTTGTGCCGATCGAACCGGGCAAGGTTAAGATGTATGTGTGCGGACCGACCGTTTACAATTTTATTCATATTGGAAATGCAAGACCGATGATCGTATTTGATACGGTCCGCCGGTATTTTGAGTACAAAGGATACGAAGTAAACTATGTATCTAACTTTACTGATGTGGATGACAAGATCATCAGGAAAGCCATCGAGGAGGGCGTGGATGCGGAGACGATCTCCAAGCGCTATATCGCAGAGTGCAAAAAAGATATGGAGATGATGAACGTCAAACCGGCGACGAAGAATCCGCAGGCGACTCAGGAGATCGGCGGTATGATCGAGATGATCAATACGTTGATCGAAAAAGGACATGCGTATGTGGCAGCTGACGGCACGGTTTATTTCCGCACCAAATCCTTTAAAGAGTACGGAAAACTGTCCCATAAAAATCTGGACGATCTGCAGTCCGGCTTCCGTGAGATCAAGGTAACCGGCGAGGAAGGCAAAGAAGATCCGACCGATTTCGTTCTCTGGAAACCGAAAAAAGAAGGAGAGCCGTTCTGGGAGTCTCCGTGGTGCCAGGGCCGTCCAGGCTGGCATATCGAGTGCTCCGAGATGTCCAAGAAATACCTTGGCGAGTCCATCGATATCCATGCAGGCGGAGAGGATCTGATCTTCCCGCACCATGAAAATGAGATTGCGCAGAGCGAGTGCGCGAACGGCAAGACCTTTGCCAACTACTGGATGCACAACGCATTCTTAAATATTGATAACCGCAAGATGTCCAAATCTCTTGGAAACTTCTTTACCGTGCGTGAGATCAGTGAGAAATACGATTTGCAGGTTCTGCGTCTCTTCATGCTGAGCGCCCAGTACCGCAGCCCGCTCAATTTCAGCGCGGATTTGATGGAAGCTTCGAAAAACAGCTTAGAGCGCATCCGCACTGCGGCAGAGCATCAGGCAGACTGCCTGAAAGCAGCGAAAGAGGGCGAGATGACGGCAGAGGAGAAGCAGAATCAGGCAGCAGTCGAGGAGTTGGTTCAGAAGTTCGAGACGGCGATGGATGATGATTTCAACACCGCAGATGCGATTTCAGCTATTTTTGAGATTGTACGCCTGAGCAACTCCACGATTTCGGAAGCATCGACGAAGGCATATGTTTCCTATGTCAAAGAGACGATGGACAAACTCTGCGATGTGCTCGGTATTATCACGGAGAAGAAGGAAGAGATTCTGGACAGCGAAGTAGAAGACTTGATCGCAAAACGCCAGCAGGCGAGAAAAGACAAGAATTTCGCACTGGCAGATGAGATCCGTGGACAGCTTCTCGATATGGGAATTATTCTGGAAGATACGAGAGAGGGCGTCAAATGGAAACGGGCTTAAATGCGTTTAAGGAAGCGCTGCATTTAAAACATGTTGAGGCGGGGGAGTATTCCCCGCTGGCGCTGGCGTATATCGGCGATGCGGTCTATGAGCTGGCGATCCGCACCCTTGTCATGAACCGCGGCAATATGCAGGTCAACAAGATGCACAAGAAGACGGCTAACCTGGTCAAGGCGGACGCACAGGCACGTTTTTATCTGCTTCTGGAGGAAGAGCTGACGGATGCGGAGAAGGCGGCATACCGACGCGGACGCAATGCGAAATCTTTTACGATGCCGAAGCACGCGACGATGAAGGATTACCGGATGGCGACCGGATTTGAGGCGCTGATGGGCTATCTCTATCTGACCGAGCAGTTTGACAGGATGGCAGAACTTCTGGGAAAAGGGCTGGAACAGATGGGAGAATTAATATCGTTATAAATCATGATGAGGAAAATAGATGGAACAGGAAAATAAGCAGGAAAATAGATTTGAAGAGACGATGATCGAAGGCAGAAACGCCGTTTTAGAGGCATTCCGTTCGGGCAAGACGGTGGATAAGCTGTTTGTGCTGGATGGCTGCCAGGATGGACCGGTCAAGACGATCACGAGAGAGGCAAAAAAGCAGAATACGATCATCCACTATGTGGCGAAGGAGAGACTCGACCAGCTTTCTGAGACCGGCAAGCATCAGGGCGTGATTGCACAGGCAGCGGCATACCGCTATGCAGAGGTGGAAGATATGCTAAAGCTGGCAGAAGAGAAAGGCGAGCCGCCGTTTCTCTTTATTCTGGATGGCATTGAGGATCCGCACAATCTGGGTGCGATCATCCGTACTGCCAATCTGGCAGGCGCACATGGCGTGATCATCCCGAAACGCCGCGCAGTGGGACTGACATCGACGGTTGCGAAGACCTCGGCGGGAGCGCTGAATTATACGCCGGTGGCGAAGGTAACCAATATTTCAGCCACGATCGAGGAGCTGAAAGAGAGAGGACTCTGGTTTGTCTGTGCCGATATGGGAGGAGAGAGCATGTACCGCCTCGACTTAAAAGGACCGATCGGTCTGGTGATTGGCAATGAGGGCGAAGGTGTCAGCCGTCTGGTGCGGGAAAAATGTGATTTCATCGCATCGATCCCGATGAAGGGAGATATTGACTCCCTGAACGCATCGGTGGCAGCTGGCGTGCTGGCATATGAGATTGTGCGTCAGAGAATGATGTAGGGTAAGTGAAGGTTATCGGTCAACCGATTCCGCTGCTCCCCTCCCCGTTGGAATCATATAGAAATATGAAAAGATAGGAAATGAGAATCGGATGTCTGCGAATGAAAACGGAGGCATCCGATGAAAAAAACGGGAAATTTAAAAAAATAAAAAAATTCAAAAAAACCGTTGACAAAACGATTGTATCATGATAAACTAATCGAGGCTTAGAGATGAGCCAAAAACAAAAAGATGCTGCTGTAGCACAGTCGGTAGTGCGTCGCATTGGTAGTGCGGAGGTCACGGGTCCGATTCCCGTCAGCAGCTCTGCTAGAAAAGAACGGAAGCCTTTGATTTACAAGGGTTTCTGTTTTTTTTATTCTCTACTTGCAATTCATTCCAGTTGTGCTATAATGATAACAGTTTGGACGGGGACATAGCTCAGCTGGGAGAGCGTTGCGTTCGCAACGCAAAGGTCGCGGGTTCGAATCCCGTTGTCTCCATGATAGAGAAAGGCTTGAAAACATTGGTTTTTCCTTTGTTTTCAAGCCTTTTTTGTGTTTTTAAGATTTCAAGCGGAACAAAATATTCCGTTATAGGTACACACTTTTCGGTACAAGGATCACACGAAAGATCACACGGACTTTCAGTATCGATGAATTTGCCGCACATTTTTTCTAAAAGAACTTTCGAAAAAATTCAAAAAAATAAAAAAAACTCTTCCATTTTGAACTACCCTATGTTATAATAAACACACTTGTGAGTCAGAAAGACAAGCAAGCGGGCATGGCGGAATTGGCAGACGCGCCAGATTTAGGTTCTGGTACGAGAGTGTGCAGGTTCAAGTCCTGTTGCCCGCACTAGAAATTACGCAGAAGTGGCGGAATTGGCAGACGCGCACGGTTCAGGTCCGTGTGATGGCAACATCATGAGGGTTCAAGTCCCTTCTTCTGCATGATTAGCTGCAGAACCTGAGTGCAGCGTGGAACTCCCAGAGATGATTTCTCCGGGAGTTTTTCTTTTTCTATAAAAGGAATCAAAAAGGGGCAGACGCGCAAGCGAAAGCCCCTTTTGTAATTCGAATTTGTAATATAAATCAAAAAATTAGAATTTCTGAAATTCTTCTACATTTATTACAAATACGGTTGCTCCGCCGACTTTCATGTTCATCGGAACGGTCATATTGACGGTCGGGCAGCAGTTTCCGGCCATGGTCGGCGGCGTGTATACAAGCTGCTCGCGGGCACCGGACATTTTTTTGATGATGGAGATGGCGTCCTCGACGCGTTCATCTTCGACACCGAGCATCAGGGTTGTACTTTTCTTTTTCAGAAAGCCGCCCATCGTGGAAAGCTTGGTGACAAAGAAGGAGTGCTGGTTTAATTCATATACTAAATCATCGGCGTCCTCACTGCCAATGATTGCGATAATCATTTTCATAAGCGGTACCTCCTGAAAAATTTTCTATTATTGTACCATTAATTTATGAAAATGGAAATAAAAAAATGAGAAATTTATGTTAAAATATAAATGATTATGATTGCTTGCAGGTGAGAATTTTTTGGACTGAAAATTCCATCTGCCGCAGGAATGGCGGCAGATTTGCGGGATGAGAGAAAGGCAGAAGTATGATTCGAAATATAGTATTTGATATGGGAATGGTTTTACTGGAGTATGATCCGGTCAAGGTGTGCTGGGAGTACACAGATAATCCGGAGGATGTGGAGTGGATGCGCCGCGAATTGTTTGATTCGAAGGAGTGGTCGCTTTTAGACGAGGGAACGCTGACGGATGCACAGGCGCTGGAGCGGGTGCAGAAACGCCTGCCAAATGAACATTTGCGCTGGCTGGCGAAGGAAAGTCTGGAACACTGGCATGAGTACAACATCTGGGCAAAGCCGGGGATGGGAGAGCTGGTGAAGGAACTGAAAGAAAAGGGCTGCGGCATCTACCTCTGCTCGAATTGTTCCGTGCGCCTGCGTGTGTTCGAGCAGGAGATTCCGGGCATTGAATATTTTGATGGCACGCTTGTCTCAGCGGAGGAGAAGCTGGCGAAGCCGAATCCGGCGATCTATGAGAGATTGTTTGAAAAATTTCATCTCAAAGCGGAAGAATGCTTTTTCATCGATGACCGTCAGGATAACATCGACAGCGCGAAGGGCTGCGGCATGGATGGTTACTGTTTTGCGGACGGGAATGTGGAGAGGCTACGGGCGTACATGGGGAAGATGGAAATATTATAGAAAAGCAGTGCAAGGTGCCCGATAAAAAGATTATTTTCCTAAAAAACACCGGGAGAGTCATAAGCTGATGAAAAGAAAGTGAAAAGGTTTTGGAATCAGGTACTTATGGTCTAAAAAAAATACAAAATCAGAAAGAAATTTGATTGATAATAATATCACAATATGAGATAATGAAGAAGAATGGGGAAAGATGCATTTTTAGTAAATTCCCCTGGAAGATGCATGTGAACAGGCAGTTTTTTGACCGGGAATCTCCGGTGAAAGGCTGCGTCTGTTTTATAACGGATAGTGAGGAGGTCATTATATGAGAGTATCGATTTGTATCGGAAGTGCCTGTCATCTGAAAGGATCCCGCGAGGTAATCCAGAAGCTGCAGAAGCTGGTTTCAGAGAATCATCTGGACAGTGAGGTGGATTTAAATGGAGATTTCTGCAGCGGCAACTGCCGTAAAGGTGTCTGTGTGACGGTAGATGGAGAACTGTATTCCGTAAAACCGGAGACAACGGAAGAATTTTTCCAGAAGGAGATTCTGGGACGCCTGAACGCGTAATCGTTTACATATAACGGCAAAAAGAGAGGGAGAGTCTATGCCGATTATTGATTTTAAGGCGACGATGTGTAAGCATTGTTATAAATGTGTGCGGGGCTGCGAAGTGAAATCAATCATGATCCGGGATGGTCATGCATATATCATGCCAAATCGCTGTATTCTCTGTGGGCAGTGCCTTTTGAACTGCCCGCAGTCGGCAAAACGTGTTCCGAGCGAACTTTCCAAGGTCAAAAAGCTGATTGAGAGCGGCGCACCGGTTATTGCATCGCTGTCGTCTTCCTATATGGGGGTTCTGCCGTATAAAAAGCGGGGGCAGGTCAAGTCAGCATTAAAAAAGCTGGGATTTACGAATGTTTGTGATGCGGCGGAGGGCGCCGCGCTGGCGACGGAAGAGTATGTCCGTTTATTAGAGCAGGGCGAGATGAAAAATATCATCACAACTGCCTGTCCGAGTATCGTGAACCTGATTGAGATTCATTATCCGGAACTGATCAAATATCTGGCACCGGTGCTGATTCCGTCGGGGATCCATACGCGCATGCTGCACGCGGAGTTCGGCGAGGCGGCGAAGGTAGTCGTGATCGGACCGTGTATCGCGGAAAAAGAGAAAAACAGGGTTGTGAAGCCCGATGCAGTCCTCACATTTGAGGATTTAAAACAGTGGCTGTCAGAGGAACAGATCGAGATTGAAGCATGTGAGGAAGAACCGTTCGAAGATCGTGAACCGGGCGCGAATCTGCGTTATCCGGTCAGCGGCGGACTGCTTACGGCGGTGACGGCGACCCAGAAGAAACCGGACAAGTACCGCAAGTTCTACGTCAGCGGCGTGAAGGACTGCCTGGATGTCTGTGAGGCGATGAAAACCGGCGAGGTGGCTGGCTGTTTCATCGAGATGAACGCCTGTCATGGAGGCTGTGTCAATGGACCGTCCACGGCGACCTCCGTGTCGAGTTTTAAAGTTAAGCTGGATCTGGAAGCGATGCTTCCGAAGGAACCGGCAGATCTATCCCTGATGCATGAGGCGGCTCGCCAGGTGGAGATTCACCGGACGTTTGTGGATCGTTCCCAGAAGGAGCGGATTCCGACCGAGGAAGAGATCCGGGAGATCTTGAAAAAGACGGGCAAGATGACGCCGGAGCAGGAATTAAACTGTGGTGCGTGCGGTTATCCGACCTGCCGGGAGAAGGCGATCGCTGTTTTCCAGAAAAAGGCGGAGGTCGATATGTGTATTCCGTACCTGCATGACCGGGCGCAGTCGCTGTCTCATCTGGTGATGGATACGTCTCCGAACCTGATCATGATCATCGACGATGATATGCGGATCCGGGAGTGTTCGGTGGCGGCAGAAATGTATTTCGGCGTCAAACCGGAGGCGATCAAGGGAAAACCGCTGGAGGACTTTATCAACGCCGAGGATGTCCGCGAGGTATTCCGGACGCACACAAGCGTCCACAGCCGGAAGGTGATCTATCCGGATCGGAATCTTGTGACGCTTCAAAACATTGCGTATATCGATGACGGCAATTTTGTCATTGCCACGATCATTGATGTGACGCGCGAGGAAAAACAGGCAAAACAGGAATATGCCAAGAAAAAGGCGACCATTGATCTGGCACAGAATGTCATTTACAAACAGATGATGGTTGCACAGAATATTGCCGGACTCCTGGGTGAGACGACGGCGGAGACGAAGACAACCCTGATGAAGCTTTGTTCCCTGATTGACGATGAGAGCGAAAGTGAGGTCCGATAAATGGGAGTAACCGTAGATGTCACGTTTAAAAGTCTGAATAAGTATTCAGAGATCCTGTGCGGCGATACGGTAGAGTGCCTGAAAACGGAAGATTCGGACGTTATCATTCTGGCGGACGGCATGGGAAGCGGCGTCAAGGCGAATATTCTTTCAACGCTGACGGCAAAGATTCTGGGTACGATGTTTTTAAATGGAGCCACGCTGGAGGAATGTGTGGAGACGATTGTGCAGACGCTTCCGATCTGTCAGACGAGACAGGTGGCGTATGCGACGTTCTCGATTCTCCAGATTTTCAACAACGGCGAGGTATATTTAGTTGAATATGATAACCCGCGATGCATTTTTTTGCGCTGTGGTCATGTGGTGGAGCTGCAGAAATACAAGCGTCTCGTCAAGGACAAGGAGATCAGCGAGTGCCGGTTCCAGGTTCAGAAGGGTGATGCGCTGGTACTTGTCAGCGACGGCGTGACGCACGCGGGAGTCGGAAAGAGCGGCAAATATAAATTTGGCTGGCCGTGGGAGTCGGTGGCAGAGTTTGTTTCGGAACAATGCCTGACCTCTCTTTCGTCGGCACGTATGGCGGCGGCACTCTGTGCGGAATGCAGCCAGATTTACGAGGGAAAACCGGGCGATGATACGACGGTTGTGGTAGCCCGGATCATTGACCGGAAACCGGTCAACCTGATGACGGGACCGCCGCTCGACCGCAACGACGATGAGACGATCACGGCGGATTTTATGAAAGATGAGTCGGCAAAGCACATTGTATCGGGCGGAACCAGCGCGACGATCCTGTCGCGGGAGCTGGGACGACCGCTGCGGGTATCAATGGATTACAGCGACCCGGATATTCCGCCGATCGCTTTTATGGAAGGCATCGATCTGGTGACGGAGGGAGTCCTGACGCTGCGGAAAGCGATCGAACTTCTGAAACGCTATCTGATCGAATGCGATTTAAGTTCTGAGTTTTTCAGCGAGTTGGACAAGAAAAATGGTGCGTCCATGATCGCGAAGATTTTGATAGAAGACTGCACGGAATTACATATGTTTGTGGGAACGGCGGCGAACAGCGCCTACCAGAATCCAGGGATGGCGTTTGATCTGGGAATCCGCCAGAACCTGGTCAAACAGCTAAAAGAAGCAGTCGAAGGTATGGGAAAGAAAGTTACGGTAACGTATTATTAATAAGGAGGATAAACCATGGTAACGAATGACGCGACAATTCTGCGCATCAAACATGAGATACTTTATGAGGTAGCAAAGCTTGCCTGGAATGATCAGTTAGAGGACGGAAGAGACGATATTCCGTACAAAATCAGCCCTGGCCCGCAGGCACAGTACCGCTGCTGTGTATACAAGGAGAGAGAGATTGTCCGCCAGAGAATCCGTCTGGCAGAAGGTAAATGTCCGTCTGACCGCAATACAAACAATGTCGTACAGGTTATCAATGCAGCCTGTGAGGAGTGCCCGATTGCGTCCTACACAGTCACCGATAACTGCCGTAAATGTATGGGTAAAGCCTGCCAGAACTCCTGTCCGTTTGGAGCGATCAGCATGGGAAATACCAAGGCGCACATCGACCCGGATAAATGCCGCGAGTGCGGAAAGTGTTCCCAGGCATGCCCATACAATGCGATTGCCCATCTGGAGCGCCCGTGTAAGAAGGTCTGCCCAGTGGATGCGATTACCTACGATGAGTATGGTGTATGTGTGATCGATGAGAAAAAATGTATCCAGTGTGGCGCCTGCATCCATTCCTGCCCGTTCGGTGCGATCGGTTCCAAGACCTTCATGGTCGATGTGATCCGCCTGATCAACGCAGGCAAGAAGGTTGTAGCGATGCTGGCACCGGCGACCGAAGGCCAGTTTGGACCGGATATCACGTTTGCAAGCTGGAAAACAGCTTTAAAGAAGATTGGATTTGCAGATATGATCGAGGTTGGTCTGGGCGGCGATATGACCGCGGCAGCCGAGGCAGAAGAGTGGGCGGAAGCTTACAAAGAGGGCAAGAAGATGACGACCTCCTGCTGTCCGGCATTTGTCAACATGATCAAACAGCATTTCCCACAGCTGCTTGACAATATGTCCACGACGGTTTCCCCGATGTGTGCGGTCTCCCGTATGCTGAAGGCGCAGGATCCGGAGGTTGTCACTGTCTTTATCGGACCGTGTATCGCGAAGAAGAGCGAGACGCTGGATCTGAATATCCAGGGCAATGCGGACTATGCGATGACTTACGGAGAGATCCGTGCGATGATGCGGGCGAAAGACGTAAATCTGGAGCCGGAAGAGAACAGCATGCAGGAAGCCAGTGTATTTGGAAAACGCTTCGGCAACGGCGGCGGTGTAACAGCGGCGGTATTAGAATGTCTGAAGGAGTCTGGTGAGAATACCGATATCAAGGTAGCGCGCTGCAACGGTGCGGCTGAGTGTAAGAAAGCCCTTCTTCTTCTGAAAGTGGGACGTCTGCCGGAGGACTTCATCGAGGGTATGGCGTGCGTCGGCGGCTGTGTCGGCGGACCGAGCAAGCACAAAGCCGAGATGGAGGCGAAGAAGTCGAGAGACAAACTCATCGCCGAGGCAGAGGCAAGAGAAGTACATGAGAACCTGAAGGCGTATGATATGTCGTCGTTCTCGATGCATCGGCATTGATGTGGGATACCCTTGGGAGAATGTGGCTGAGATAAAATAAATAGGAATTTATATATGAGTTAGTGGGAAAGTGTCTGCTCTGGAAAATGAAATTTGGAATATGAATTTTATTTTCTGGGGCGGGCATTTTTCGTTGTGAAAATTCCAAAAGAGTTCTTGCATTTAGAGAATAGATGTGTTAGACTCAATATATCTTATCGAAATGAACTGCGGTCGCAGGTGGTTTCGTTCTAATTTATCTTTTTATTCTGGTAATTTGTGAGGTGCGTTTCGCACAGAATTCGATGATTTAGGAAAATTTGGGAGAATCGGATAACTGTATCGTTATAAAAAATGTGCAATATATTATATGATATATGCAATGCAAAATGAAAGCTTTTTATAGACGGAAAGAACCGCTGTCTGACTCAGAGTGAGAGTGTGTTTTGAATCAAATTAGAACTTATATAGTTACTGTTCACAGGTAGGCACTTTTGGAACCGAAAGTGCCGTAAGAAAACGTGGTGGCAGCAGGAATTTGCCGTATTTAAATGCGAAGCCACGGCAAATTCCGTTACTGGGCACGTATGCGTGAACAGTAACCTTATATAACTTGCGAAAGAGGATAAGAAAAGAGATGTGAAAAAGGTTTGAGGGGGGAGGTTTGAGTTGTTAAAAATAAACATGGGGGCTCATAAAGGGCGTCGCTGCCGGAATGGTACCATTTTGGGAATATCACTGATATTGATATTTTCATCCGGTAGAATGGCGCTGGCAGCTGAAAATGCAGTGAAACAGGCAGAAACAGCTGTCATAGTCGGTTATAGCGTCTCATTTATAGATGCTGAGAATGCAAATCATCTTATATTTCATACGCAGACGGGCAAAGTTTTGGAAGGAACTTCCCTGAACGTATCTTTCCCAGAGCAAATCATAGGGAGCGACGGGCATATCTGGAAATCAGCGGTACAGTCACCGCAAATATTTGAATTGTATGGAACAGGAACTGAAAAAATTTATATCAAATATGAAAGAGGCGGCAAGGTCCCAGAAATGGGAGCAGAGGAGGATACTGTCATGCTGGCGCTTCGGAAACGTCTGGAACGATGGAAACAGAGGGCATGGGAGGCGGAGTGCACCATATTCGGACGCGAAGATGCGGCGGTATCGGGCAGCCACACCGGTCTGACCGTTCAAAATCAGTCGGAAAATGATGCCAGGATCCGGAATCTGGTATCTGCGATCGGGGATGCAGCGTGGCATGAATTTTATCTGATTGGTCAGGATTTTACACCATCGGCAAAAACAATCGGGGTGGAATACGACGCGGTTTATTCTGAGGTGGAAGAGGATTCCTTTTCGGTGGATGGAAAGGAATATATCATCACGCGCATCCGGGTGCGGAGAAACTGGGATGACCGTACTTGTACGCATCAGTGGAGCCAATGGGAGTGGGAGGAAAATGATTGCTTAAAGAATGGGCGGGCAGTGTATGTCTGCGGACGATGTCAGAAAGAAAAGATAGAGCGCCTTCCGGCGCTGGGGCACCTGGATGAAAACGGGGATCAAATCTGTGACCGCTGTGGAAGCGTGGATTGGAGTGAAAGTGAAATGCCCGAAAAAGTGATCTGGAAGGAGGGCGATGTCCAGCTGCGCGAGGTGGGCGGAGAGATTTTGTCATTTACCTGTATCGACGACGATTACCATGACTGGCAGAATGAACACCGGAAAGCAGCGCTGTTTCTCTGTGACCGCGTGATCCGGGCGGATGTGGACACGGCACCGGGAAAAAAGATGAACATTTTCTCGTTTGGCAAAGACAATAATTATAAAACTTCGCAGGTGCGCGCATGGCTGCAGAAAAACAGTCAGAACAGCAGCTTCTGTCTGGAACCGATCCATACGGGAATCCAGACCGCGTACATGGGAAGCACGGCGGCTGGTGCATTTTCGCAGACGTCCGGGCGGGAACTGGCGCGTCAGGATATTGGTTTTCAGCTTATGAACGACCAGCTTTTCTGCCTGTCATTGGAAGAGGCACTTGCGTACCGGGAATATCTATGGCGGTTTGATTCCGGGGATGATAACCCACAAAGTCAGGTCAGTGCCTATTCACAGGGATATTATCTGCGGACGCCTTTTTATTTGCAGGATGAAAACGGGAAATTCATTTATAATCAGCAGATTTATGGCGTTGACCTGGTAAATGGCTGTCTGCGTCCGGTGAGGACGGACAGTGAGACATATGGAGTACGTCCGGCATTTGCACTGTCACAGATGTAAAAAAGAATACTTGTTGAGCTTGGAAAGCGGGAGTGAAGCTGTTTGGCAGTTTGATTAGGAAAGAGATTAATCAATCTAATGTTTGGGGAAAGAGGGGAACGTGTATGGGGAAAAAGAAGATGAAAAAAGTGATTCCATTTACGGTGATGACGACGATGTTTTTGTCGGCGACGCTGCCGGCGTTTGCGGCGAGCGGGTTTGTGTTTGAGGATTGGGATTTGGGGATTGTTTCGGAAAGGAAGGAAAAGTTAGATGATACAGACGATGCCATAAAAAGGCGGAAAGAATGGCAGAAACTGGCTGCATCGTCCAGTGAGCTTATGAATGCGGATGTGAGGGCAACTCCCTCTGAATTATATTCTTCCAAAGTCATAGAGGCAACTCCTTCACAATTAATCATGCCGCGCGTTAGCGTCAGCGCCAGCCTCGGAAATCTCTGGGAAAACTGGGATGTGGCGGATTTGAGCTTTCTGGATGGAACACATGGACTTGGAACGAAACAAAAACCGTATCAGATACGCACGAAACATCAGCTGATGGGACTTAGCTTCCTGGCGGCGTTTGGCATGCAGCCGGATTACGGCGAGGTGGAAGAAGAGATCGTGGGGGATTACCGGGGCGCATGGTTTGAGCTGACGGCGAACATCGATCTGGGAGGAATGGACTGGAATCCGATCGGTTATTACCGGGATGATTCGGAATTTTCAGGGGAGGTGACGCACCCGTTTACGGCAAATCTGGATGGAAACGGTTATAAGATTTCAAATTTCCGGTTTGCAGGAGGCAGTTCGCCGAATGTTGGATTCTTTGGTGCGCTGGATGGGGCGGAGATCCGAAATCTGATGCTGGAACCAGGAAAGCCGGTCAAAGGAGTGCGTCAGGTGGGAATTTTGGCAGGAAATGCGAAGGATTCCAAGATTTTTAATTGTCAGGTAAAAGGCGATGTGGAAGGAACCGGAGCGGTCGGTGGAATAATCGGGCACATGGAAGGCAGCACGGTGGAAAACGGAATGGCACAGGTAACTGTCCGAACGACGGGACGTGCAGCCGGAGCGCAGGCGCTTGCGGGCGGAATCGCCGGGGAAGCGGCGGATGATTCTCGTATCATTGACTGCCAGGTCCGCACCGGGGATAACAGTACCTCGCGGATTCAGGGAACGGATGCGACTGTCGGCGGAATCGTGGGGCTTCAGAATGGGGCGGCTCTCTACAATACCTATGTAAATGGCACGATCGGCGGTTCTGGCAGCCAGAATGTCGGAGGACTCGTTGGAGAACGAATCAGCGGAGACTTGAAAGTGGGGCGGTTTGAGGGAACGATCGGTCAGTCGGGAACCGGGGCTGCCGGACACAGAGGAACCTTCATCGGATACCGCGCACCAGCTAATTATTTTAAATATGGGGATGACATCGTGTACCTGTTTGCGGATACGGAGGCGAAAATCGCAAACAATGTTTGTGGAAGCGGCATTTCAGATGATAACCAGTATACATACGCGGCGCACATCGGATATTCCCACGCGAAGGACAATTTCTTCACGCTGGTATCCGGTGGTGTCACGCGGGATGTGGACGAGCGATATTTTTATGAAGAACTGGAACAGGGGATTCTCTCAATTGTGGATGAAGAGCTGGGCGGGGAGATGGATGCGGAGTCGGTCGGGTACGATCTTGACCATTTTGCACCAAATGATGCGGGACGCCCGGTCCGTGGTTATCTGATTACGATTCCGCAGATCGATACCGTCTCCAATGGAACGAATTATTACGATGTGGCAGTGCTGGAAGCACGGGGAAATGGCGCGTATTACCGGACACTCGATAAAAAACATCGAGGTGCGGTGGCACCGGGAAAGACGGTGACGGTCAGCACCTCGGCAAAGCAGGCGGAAAAAGCGCGCTTTCAGATGGAGGGAGTTCCGACGTACACGCGTGGGAAGAGCCGGAAAGATACTACTTATGTAAATGGCGGCGAGTATTGTTTTACGATGCCGGAGGAAAATACGCAGGTGTCGGCGGTTTATAAAAAGGTGGCAGTTTCGGTCGGGCTGACGCCGGGCGTGACGAAATTCCAGGTGGTGCAGGAGCGGACCGGAAACCGGAAACATCCGACGAAAGTCACACGCGTGATGGATGGAAATGGAAAATTAATTGCGACGTACATCCATGGAAATCTGCAGGCGGGAACACAGGTACAGCCGGTGACGGTGCAGGCGATTGTGGATCGGAATAATGATGTGGCGGATGCATCGGTGCGCTGGAGTATCGATGATTCAGATTTGATTACGTTACTTCCAAATGACGATGAGGAAAGTGGTTATACGAAAAAGAGCGCGTCAGTCCAGGTAAATTTAAATAGTTCGTTTATCACTGATATAGTCCGGAAACTGGAAAAAGAGCAGGCAGACCGCGGATACCAGTATGCGATCGGAAGCGACATATACGGAGCAGGGTATCAGAACGGCGGCGTAGCGGTGCTGACGGCAGAGACGAAACCGGCGGCGAGCTTTGATGGGAAGCCGTGCCGGGGAAATGCGCGGATTGAGGTTACGTTCCAGATCAAGGATCAGACCTATGTAGCCAATGAAGGTGCGGCACTAAATCAGGATCAGTTGAAATTTGAGGTGGTGCGGACATTAAACGGAAATCGGAAACATCCAGATGAAACGATCCGGGTTACGGCACCGCAGGTCTTGAGTGCGTCTTTCACACCCGATTATTTTGACCGGAAAGATATATCGTGGACTGTCGGTGACGCAGCACTGATTTCGGTGGACGGCGAGGACAAGTCGGCCGGTGTGCAGGCGAAAAAGGATGCAAAATGGATCCGGGATCTGATCGCGGCAGATCAGGGCAGACATGTGAATACACCGTATGAAATACAGACAGCTTCCGGCAGCCGCACGACGAAGGTGACAGTGATCGGCGATGATATGCTTGGAAACCGGCAGACGGCATCGTGCAGAGTACAGGTGGATTTCCGGACAGTGGACGAATCGAAGATTTGTGTGGAAGGCATCAGCCTTATACCGAAAACGCTGCAATATGAGATCAAACGCACCCGGACGGGGGCAGGTTATCGTCCGGTGGAGGCATGGACGGGAACCGGTGCGAAAAAGCTGGCAGCGTCTGTATTTCCGGCGCAGGCGTTTAACCAGAAAGTGACATATCAGGCAAGTGATGATTCGCTGTATGTATCATCGGATGGAACCGTGACGGTCAATACGACGGCTTCCTGGATACAGGAGCTTGATCGTCAATACTTAAAATCAGGCAGCCATACGGCATATGTGACCGTGAAAACCGAGGATGGTGGCTTCACGGACCGGGCGGCAGTCACAATTCAGTATGAGGCGGTCGATCAGACATACAGCGGAGGTTCCCATTCGGGCGGAGGTTCTCATTCGGGTGGCGGCTTGGGTGGAGGCTCTTCTTCTGGAAAGGGGGCAGCGGCAGGAAGCAGTGCAGCGAATGCAACCGGACCGGCATCGGGGTTCAGTAATTTGACAGGAGCGGGTATTGGAAATCTGACAGAAGGACAGGCAGACCCCGGGCAGAATGCAGATGAGGCAGCCATACCGGAATATGTAGTAGCTGGAAACTGGCGGAAGAATGCAGATGGAAGCTGGCAGTTTGAAGCGGGCGGTAGAAACTATGCTTCTGAATGGGCGGCTGTCCACAATCCATATGCCGATCCGACAAAGGGGCAGAGTACGTTTGACTGGTTCCGATTTGATGCAGATGGCAGGATGGTGAACGGCTGGTATACGGATGTGGATGGAAACACATATTATCTCTGGAAGGAAATGGATGGAACCCAGGGGCGTATGCTGACTGGCTGGAACTGGCTGCCGGGAAGCGATGGAGTGTTTCATTGTTACTATTTTCAGGAAAAATCTGATGGAATGAGGGGACGTTTGTATCGAAATACGCACACGCCCGATGGGAATTTAGTCAATGCGGATGGTTCCTGGGTGCTGGACGGAATAGTACAGACGAGAAGCTGAGAGAGGAGGAGAGAAGAAAACAGAGACAAACAGGAAAATGAAGTGGAATGACACGGAAAGAATAAAAATGGGGGTAAAAAAAATGAAACAGGATAAGAAAACAACCAATAAATCGGAATGTACAGCCGTACTGGCAGCAGCCATGATCGCAGCCGGAGGTTTCAGCGCTTATGCGGGCAATCAGGGGACGCATGGCGGTGAATGGAAGGACACAGAGAGTCTGAGATGGGAGTGGCAGAATGGAGAGATGAGTTTTTATGGAAATGGAAGTATTTTTTCAGAGCAGTACCCAGAGATCAGCGATCCGGAATATTACCTGAAAGAGGCAGTCCGTTATCCGGGGGAAGCAAATCCAGGGTGGAATACGAAGGGAGAACCGAAAGCAAATTATAGCTGGGCTTCGGTCGAAGAACTGCAGAAATTTGTCAATAGTTTTGACTGGATTCATTTGGATGAAAAAACGCGTCTTCTGTATGTGCATAACCGGATTGCAAACGGAGAGGGAGGTTTTAACCAGAATCATTACGGTTCGCCGGAAGAGGCAAAGAATTTCCCGGTTTTGGAAGGAGGCGTTGGCGTCTGCCGGGATTTCGCGGAAGAATTTCAGTTCCTATGCCGGATCGTAGGGCTGGAGTGTGTGACCTACACGCCGGAATATCTCCATGATGCGTGCCTGGTGCGGATCGGCACACAGTGGTATGCGACGGATCCGACCTCCAGTCTGCCGCTATTTTCAAATGCGAAAACGTATCCGGTTGACTTTGAGACGGAGTTTTACCGCTATGAGAATAAGGAGCGGGAGCAGAGAAGAAAGGAGTATGAAGCGGATCCAGACAGTCTTGCCAATGTGCTGGCGCTGACCTTGAGTATGCGGGGAGAGGGGACAATTTCCGAGGCTGCCTGGGAGAAAATACAGGCACCGATGGGGCAGATAGAAGAACAGTGGGGACGACAGGAAATACCAAGACAGGAGTATGAAACGGGGATTATCTCACTGCTGAAATCAGTTTGGGGAACTGAGAAATAAAGAAAACAAGGGACTGCCGATGTTAAGGGGCGCAGGGCAGTAAAAACGAGGAGGAAGTTTATGGGGGAGTATCGGTACAGAGAGAATGTGAAACGGGGGATGGCGTTTGCGTTGGCAATTATATTGGGAGGAATGGCTTTTTTGCCAGGATTTCCGGCTTTTCCGGCGAAAGCAGCACCTGCGATCGGTCAGCAGACAGCACTGACGACAGCCCATGGCGATACGCTGCTGGGACACAAGCTTTATTGTATCGATAAGGGCGGTTATGCGATCTGGGGAATTGCAGAAAAAGGGGATCTCTATGAAGCGAATCGTCCCTCCCAGGCATCTGTTCCGCTGAGCAGTCAGGAACAGAAATATGTATTTTGGGCGATGCTCTCGCTCAAAGCAGCACTGGGGGATGAAAAGGCAAATACATTTATCCGGGCGATCAATGTGGAAGCAAAAGCACAGGGAAAACCGGAAATTATTAAGATGGTGTCCGAGGAAGATCTGAAAACGATCCTCTATGTTCCAGCTGTGCGGGCAAAATATCCGTGGCTGGAGGTAGCTGCGTCAAATAGTGAGGCGTACATGCAAATGGGAGGAATGCTGTCTGGCGGAGGCAGCGGAAAGGAAAATACCGGTGTCGGAGGCGGAAAGATTCCAGATGTGATAGCTTCCAGCACCTCGCTGGGAACAGCAAAACAGGTAGATGCGGCGACTCTGACGCTGCCGTTTGCGCCGGATGGCTCGGATTGGGATTTTATCCGTTCTGTACCGCTTGAATTTTCAAACAATGACGGTGTTTCATTCAGCCCGGTTCCGACCGATGGATGGACGTATACAAAAACCGACTCGCAGATTGTATTTAAAAATCCAAATCCAAAACCGTCGAAAGCCCTGATTCGTTTCCGGGTGGAAGGAACCCCATACGCTTCGGGCGGCGGGGGATATGCTTCGGCGGAGGAGGCGATTGACCAGTCGCTTCAAATCTGGGAGTGTGTGACCTGTTCGGGGACACACGGAGGCGGAACGCCTGCCAAAAGTGATCCGTGGATTCATCAGCGGATGGCATGGATGGAGCTCGGAATGGTTCCGGTCAATTATTTTGCTGCATTGGCGGGCGATCCAACCCCGGTACCAGAGCAGGGAGGCATTCAGTTTGAGGTATTTAGGCATGAAGAGGATTTTACTTCCACCTATAATCTACAGATGTATAAATACGATCATGAGACAGGGAAAGCGCTGGAAGGGGCGCGGTTTGGCTTCTTTGAGCGCTTTGACGATAAGAACAGGGTAAATACTGAGCGGGACGGAGCTGCCGAATTGTATGAGGGCGGAGAACCATATGCCAGTCATTATCAGGATGAGCCGGTTCTCTGGGATGGTTTCAGACAAGTGGGTTCGGCGGTAACAGATGGCGATGGCTACGCCTCCCAGACAGTGGAACACGGTTATCACTATGATAAGACATTCTGTGACGGTCATCCGGCGCCGGCCTTTGTACCTGTTCCAGAGGAAGAGGAGGACGAAGAGGGAGAAGTCATCAATGAGGATGAGATTGAGGCGGCGCAGGCAGAAAATATCCGCCTGGCAAATAGCTGGCTTTTGTGCGAAGAGGAATGTGAAAGAAAGGCGGGCGGAGACTTTGAGGGCGTCCATTTCCACTGGATAATGGAGGAGGTCGATGCAGGGGAGATAGAAGGTATCGCGTCAGACGGCGGCTCCGAGGGAGAAACACCCGATGCGGGACCGATGACAGGGGCAGACGGGGAAACTTCGTATGCAAAGTCTGGCTGCCAGGAGGACTGTGGGCAGACGTATGAGAAGTTCATTTCCATGAAGTACAGTTATACCTGGAAAGAATTTAAAGCGCGGGATGGATATATTCTGCATGATGAACATGCAGATGACCTGCCAATTGAGATTATCACAACCGATGCATCTGAGCATGGGGCAAATGCAGCCTTTGGAGGCGGATATTCGCGTGATGTGGTGCTGGGAACGAAGAGTGTTAGAAGGAGTCAGGGCATCGGAGAGGCTTCCGGAAATCAGAATGGAGAAAGTGAGGCGAAGGCAGGAATTTCTGAAAAAAATGGCTGGGATCGTCGAAGTGCGTCTGGCTGGACGATCCGGGAAAATTTAGCGGCTTTTCTAGGGGAGAGTCCTGCATTTCCAGGGCCGTTAAAAATGCGTGTTTTGCCGCAGAGGGTGGTTCTGTTTACGGCATTGGATGCAGCGCTTCTGGGGAAAGGGACACCGTCGGAGGCGGAGATAGGAGAAAAACCGCAAGATACAGGAAGCAAAGCGGGGAGAAATAGGAGCAAGACAAGTGAAAACAAACAGGACATAAATGAAAAAGGCAGAAAATTGACACAGGAGAAGAAGGAAGCAACTGCCTCGGAGATGAAAGTCTCTATTTCGGAGCGTCTGGTAAATCGCGTCCAGAAAGGTTTTGTGTTTATTGATGAAGCGGATGATGATTTAGAAGAAGCAGAAAAAGCGGAACGTGCAAGTATTCGGCGATATATGGCAACCGGCTCAAATTTATTGACAACCGAGGCAGGTTTTTATACAAGCTGGCATTCACCTTCTTCGTTGTATCAAAATCCGCAGTTGTCACAAAGAACGGAAACACTGGCGGGTGCGGCAGCAGAGTCTCTATTTTTCCCAGCCTATGAATCGGCGCTTGTTTCCGCGAGTGTGGGTTCAGCGATAGAGCCGGGAAGTGCTGGCAATTTCAGCCATTGCAATGGGGCAGACGGCGAGAAAGATGCCTGGAGGATCTACGATCACCGGACAGAGGGCGAGGTACATATCAATAAAAAGGATCTGGATCTGAAAAAGGGCGAAAATGAGTCTTACAATGCGCTTGGGGACGCACAGGGGGATGCAACGCTGGAAGGTGCAGTGTATGGCTTGTTTGCAGCAGAAGAACTGCTGCATCCGGATGGGAAAACAGGGGTAGTTTACCGGGCCAATCATCTGGTGGCGGTGGCGACGACAGACAAAAATGGCGATGCCTCGTTTCTGGCATGTACAGAGGCGCCGGGGCGAACCTATGATTATTCGAAGGGGACAATTGCGGATGCAGCGGATGGATGGCGAAAGAAAGCGCCGGGAAATCTGTATACACAAGATGCGGCGATCGATGACTATACGGCAGATAAAGCCTGGGAGCGGATTTATTATAACAATACGTCAAAGAATGGGAATGCCTGGATTGGACGCCCACTTCTGATGGGGGAATATTATGTCAAGGAATTAAGCCGATCCGAGGGCTTTGAACTTTCGGTTGGAAATAAACTTCACGCAGTTACAAACCTGGGACAGGATCTGGAGGCGGCGGTCCTGGAACCGGGAGAAGGATATGCCCATATTTCCATGCAGATGTATGGGGAAGAGCAGGCAGGCGATGGCGGAGCTGATACGAATGAAATTTTCTTTTCGGCAGAGTCAAAGGACACGAAAGATGGAGTTTATGAGATTGTGGTGTCAGGGCTGCCGGAGGGCGTGAGCTTTTATCGAAAAGACGAGGGAAAAGGAACGGTTTCGGTGGAAGCTGGGACAGGTGAGTATGAAAAAGTTTATACCGGGGAACTGGCAGTGGCAGAGAACGACTATCAGTATCCAAGGTACAATGCGGATGGCACGCCGATGAATAAAAAAGTTCCGATTGAGTATGCGGCGGGGTGGATGCGCCAGGTCCGGGTGCAGGAACTTGTGCCGGAGACAGTGGAAGCAGTTCTTTTGCAGGCAGAAACGGGAATGACCGAGGAAGAAAATGCGGACAAGCTGGCAAAGATATTTGATGTGGATGACTTTTGTTATTTGAAAGGGAAAGCCGAGCGGGTACTCCGCAGACATGCGAAAATAACACCGAGGACACCGGGAGCAGGAGGAAATGCATATTCCAGTATCTATACCGGCGTATTTGACCGGGGTGTCCGGGAAGGAGAGCGGGATGTGTACGGCGTCAGCGGTGTGACGCCGGGTGAAAAGGCAGAAAAAACAGTGTATGGTTCTCCGGTTCAGACGATTGCGGTGCCGAAAACAAAAGATGGAATTTCAATGACAGTGGGAGACGCGATCACTTCCATTCTGGATTTTTATCATACCTATCCATATATCAGCTATGGCGGTCTGGACGCGGTGCATGAGTATTCGGATTCGTTTGAATTTACGGTATATGCAGGAATTTTAGGAATACCGGAAAATTTTATGGTACTGGGAAGTGATCCGGAGAAAGACAGCCTGATTTTTCACCGGGCAGAGTGGCTGCCGGATAATATGGAAATGTGTCCGCGTTATGTGTATATACCATATTCAAATAATCGCGAGCGGGACGCATTTGGAACGTATACCGATTACAGGGAAACAACTGCTGGAAATCAGGTGATGGCGTCGGCACTTTTGCAGACCGATGCTGTGATTGAGGGAGATGGTACGATTGTTCCGAAGGAAAATGAGGTAAATGTCTATTACAAAACCGGGGAAATTCCGTATGATGCGGATGGGCAGCCGATCCAGGTAGTTGTTTACCGGGAAAAGACAGAAACACAGCAGCGGGAGGTAACGGAGACAAAATGGGTTCATCAGGCAGCAGCCCGGAATGCAGATGGGAGATACATACTGCGGGTCAACGCGAATTTTACCGACAGTTTTGGCGTGAAAAAAACAAATGCAGGCGTGCTGGAAGAGCTGGGATTTAAGGCGGTATTGAAAGAGAAGAAGGTTACACTGAACGAGGAAGAAGCCGCAATGCTGGGAAATGGTTTCTTTGCCGGTCACCAGATGAACAGTTCCAGCTATTACACGTGGGTAAAACAGGCGCGGGCAAAGGCATATATCGATTCTGGACGTTCCGGCTTGATAGGGGATGATTCCTATGTGGTCCCGGTGGCACTGGCATACCCGGGGCAGGAGACCACCTATCAGGATGCCGGGACAAGGAAAGAACCGCTGGGTGTACTGGAGCGAGTGATCCGCCAGAAGATAAAAATCGTCAAAAATATAGCGACGACACCGGAGGGCACCTATGCACATAACACTTATGCGGAAAGTGGGCACACCGATCCGTTTACGGAAAAAGAGGGAGGAAACGAAAATGTCGCTTCAGCACTGCCAAATTTCCGCTTTAAGCTCTATTTGAAATCCAATCTGGAACGTCTGTACCGAAATACGGATGGCGAAATCGTGTGGATGAACCGGGATGGGGAAGTCGTCTCGTTGCCGGAGGTAAAAAAGAATTTTCCACTGCTTAGAGAATCCTTTGCTCCGGTTCAGAAAATTTTCACGCAGGTAATTCATAAAAAAGATTCCCAGACGGCTGGTTCTGTCAATAACAATGTCTGGGACAGCGCAGTGACGGCAAAGGAACGTCTGTACGAATATGGAAAAGACGGGCAGATCGCGGATTCGAAAGAGGTCAATCAGGGATATACAAGACTTCTTGAGACGGTCATGCGGACCAAGGAAGATGGAGCGGGAGCGGTACGGGAAGTTTCCGGCTATCAGTATGAGAAATTTTTCGATGCGATGGCGGTGGCGAACCGGGATAAATGGCAGCGGGCAGATGCAGCAGATACATCCTTTAAGCCGTTTGCGTGGATCCGTACGGGCATTTTTGGAACCGGTGGCGGAGAAATAAAAGATCCGGTGCATCATAACAATGCGGCGATACAGAACCAGAGCCGTACGTCAGAAGCAGCCATAGAAAATGCAAAACGGTCGGATGCTGTCCGTCAGTTTGCGATGGACTGGTATTTGAAGGATGAGGTAAAGAAGCAGAACATTCAAGCATCGGGCGGACAGGAAGGCTACCCGGATTATATCTATGATGAAGCATTACATCAGGCAATTTTAAAAGCAGAGGAATATTTGAAGCCGTTTTTCTCCTATGATTTGGACGATTTATACGCGATTGAGTGGGACAGCGCGGAAAATGGAGGTTCCGATCGGGACAAAACAACGTTGTCAGCAGAAAAATTAAAAAAATCCGAGGAAGGTTATTATTATGGCGTTTCGAAATACCTTCCTTACGGTACCTATGTGGCAGTCGAGCAGCAGCCGTATTCGGGAGCACTGGAAGATTTCAAAAACCAGCATTATCGGATCGACCAGCCGAAAGAAATAGAAGTCCCGTCGGTTTATGAGGCAGGTGGAAACCTCGTATCTCCGGAAAAAAAGTCAGCGGATTATCAATATGACGCCTCGGCATCGCCGGAAACGCTGGCGGCGAACTATCAGATCCGGATGAATGAAGAGTGGGGAGATACAAATCAGGCGGATTTGAGGAAATATGTGATCCGCGCACATGGACAGGATGGAAATTATGAGATTTATAAGTATGGTCTGGATGCGGATAAACGGCAGGGAACGATCTCCTATCCAGGCGGAAGCTATGACTACAGCGGATTTTCGCCCGCTCAGAGGGAAATGGCACCGTACAAGGACATTTATCGGTCTGAAAATGCAAACAGCCGGTACCGGAGCAACGAGAAGGTAGAAAGCTATTACCGCTATGGTTCGATCTCAGAGCAGGCAGGGTGGGCAGATTCAGTGGAATATCCGTATGGAGAGAAGACGGATGATAACAATCCGGCGGGATTTTATCTGAAAGATCATGTCAGGACAATCACCGGGGCGCTGACCGGGTTTGACGGGCGGTATTTTCAGGGATTGGTGCCTTACAGTGTGACAGAACCGGCGGCGGAGTCCGCCTATGATGCGTTGGGATTTACCGGCTACGCGGATGGAAAATACCGGAATACGTTTTATGCTGCAAAGCTTCGGATTGAAAAACTAGATTCGGAGACGGGAGAGAATATTCTGCATGATGATGCGGTGTTCGCTATTTATGCCGCCAGCCGGGACACGTCGAAGTACAGCGAGGGGGAGGTGCAGTTTTATGAAAAAGATACACAGGTGACAGCCAGCCGGGAATTTTTGGAGGCAATGGGGGCAAAGAAAATCGCGCCGGTTGATTTGAAAACGCTAATTCCGTCAAAATACCCCTGGAAAGCACCTTATACAGGAAAATATACAGGCATAATCCCGGCAGGAACTCCGATTTGCAGTGAAACCGATCAGGTGGTGATGCAGGATGCCTTTGGGACGCGGACGGGCACATTCCAGGTTTATTCGACGCTGCAGGATTTTGGTGGTTTGGGGGAAACTCTGCCGTCCAACCAGAATACAGGATATCTGATCACGCCGCAGCCGCTGGGAGCAGGAGCCTATGTGTTGTGTGAATTATCTGCACCGGAAGGATACGTGAGAACGAAACCGATAGCGGTGGAAGTGTATTCGGATGAAGTGACGTATTATCGGGACGGAGAGCGCGGTCAGCGGGTGGCAGCTGCCGTGTATGGAGAAATGGTAACCCGGATAAGCAGCAACGGAGAAGCAGTCCAGAACCCGGATGGAACGAAGTCAAATGGCAATAAGCCGCAGGACCGGGGGGATGTGGCGCGGATTTATGTAGGAAATACGCCGATCCGGCTGGAAATCGCGAAAGTAAAACAGGAGGAAACGGAGATTTTGTTTAAGTTGAGCGATCGGCGAGAGGGAACTTTGACCGAGCTTTCGAACCGTTATGGTCTTGAAAATCTGGAACTGGCGTACAATGCGTCGGGAACGTTCCTTGGGTATGGGTGGTCAAAGGGCTGGCTGGATAGTCTGAGGGCAAAACAGGAAGCCGGGGAGAGGATTGACCTGATTTATGAGGATCAGGTTTTTACTGGAAAGGCGATCTGGCATCGTGTTCCAGATACAGCGCACGCATTCAACCGATATCTTCCAGGTGCATCGATGCGCCTGTATGATGCGATCGAGGTAAAGAAGAACGGGGACAGTGAGGACCGGGCGTATGCCGGTGTCAATGTGGTGCGCGATTCGTTTGGAAATGTGACCCGGATGTATGTGCAGAAAGGCTATTCGGGAAACCGGCTTCTGTATGTGAGGGATAAAGATCAAGAGGAGGAAGATAGCAAAGGAGAAAATAACAATTATAAACGATATACGCAGGATGACCGGTTCAACGACCAGGGGAAAGGCAGATGGATTCTCAAGCGGGTTGAACGCGAAGATACAGACATTTTATATTACGATCTCGGGGCTCTGGAGGTATTTACGACACTCCGGGGCGTGCGGTATGCCTATAACGAAAAAGGCGAACCAGTGCGTCCGAAAGACAGCGAACCGATCTATGCGATGAAAGACGGCGTTCCATTTCTGGAAATTGTAAGCCCCAGCTATGAAGAAATGGTGTACAGCCGGAAAGAAAGGCGGTTTGAATACGTTCCTTCCGGGACAAAATTCTATCATCTGGCATCAGACGGAAGCCGGGACAGCGAGGTAGAACCGTACACGGGAATGGCATATGTGACGGAGGAAAAAACAGGCAAAACATTGGTGTGGGCGATCCAGGTATCTAAGGATCACTATGGAAATGTGATTGCCAGGGATAAGATAAAGACCGGCCGTGTGGCAACGATGTATGCTGATACGGAACAGGAGTACACGATTGGAACATATGACGGAGGTCTGCTGCAGCCCCATGTCAATCCGGTTTTGAATGAAAATGGGCTGCCGGTTTATTACCAGCGTTCCGCTCAGACCTATATTAAAGGATATCCCGTTTATGATCGGGATGGCGATTATGTGCGTTACCGATACAGCGATCTTCTCAGAGCTTACAATGCCAATGCATGGGATCTGCAGTTGAAGGCAGCACTCTATGATATTGGAAATGATCCGGAAAAACGGGAAGATGATCGACCGCTGTACCACCGTCAGGGTGAGGCGTATCTGATGGAAAACAGCTGGATAACCGGGGATGAAACGCCAAACGATCCGTTCCATACACGGATCAGAGATGGGCAGGTGGATGTTTTAAAACGCGTCCCGGTGGGAACGTATATTTTAGAGGAGACGCGTGCTCCATCCGGCTATGCGAAACGGATGCCGGCAGGTCTTACGGTAGAGGAAACCTGTGAGGTACAGGAGCTGTACCTTACTAACTGCCCGATCACGGTGCAGATCGAAAAGATCGACGCGCCAGAACAATATCAGCAGCCAGTCCGGGACTATGATCGCATTTTGAACGAATCGGATTCTAGGACCTGGGAGGAAGGAAAAGGGGGATATACGTTTTCAAGTGTGGAAGGAGCCGTGTTAGCGCTCTATCCGGCAAAAAGAGTTGCGAGTGATGATTTGGAAGCACATCCGTCCGGGTATTATCTGGAAAAGAAAGGGGAACTTCCGGCGAACTGGACAGTACTAGATGAGAGAAACCAGAAAAAGACAGTGACTGCCAAATGGACCGTCGGAAAGACGCCAATGGTATGGGAGGGGATTCCGGCAGGCGATTATATTCTCGAGGAGATAGAGACGCCTCCGGGATATCTGACAAATCAAATAGAGGTAGAAATCCAGGAAACTTCTAAGCTGCAGCTCATCACGATGCAGGAGGATCATATAAAAACCGCCTTTTTCAAATATGAGGAGAAGGATGGAAAAAAAGAATGTCTGCCGAATGCATATGCGGCGGAGCTGACTCTGTACGAGGCAGTGACAGATGAAAATGGAATTGTCATGGAAGCGGATGGAACACCGCGCTATGACCGGGAAAAACGGGTGACGAGCTGGAAGACCGAAGATGCGAAAGCCTACAGCCAAGGAAGCGACAGCTTTGCAGCCCGCTATCAGAAGCTGTATGCAGAATATCACACAAGGTTTAACACGGTTGCATGGTGTGGATATACCGCTGAAAAACAGGAAGAAACGGCGACAGAACAGGGCGAATCAGTGCGTCAGCTCTGGAATCTGGGAAATGGTTCGCAGGTGCTTGTTCAGGTAACGAAAAATCTGCAGCCGGATGGAAAAGCAGGCTATAGCTATGATTTTCGCTGGAATTACCAGACGGAGGGGACTCTGGTTAGTTATGATACCTCCGATGGGATTCACCGGATTGATTATTTATCGCTGAATCCGACGAAAAATGATTTGGCTTCGAACAGAAAGAAAGGCTATTACGTTCTGGTGGAGACGAAAACACCAAGCGGCTATCAGAAAGCAGCACCGAAGCCGGTGATTGTTGAAGAAACTGCTGAAATTCAGCTTTACGGGCTGGAAAATAGGGCAAAGTCTGTCTATATTTCCAAGCTGGGAAGCTCAGGAGAGGCATCCGAAGAGGCAATGTATCTGGCAGGCGCAGAACTTGCTGTTTTCCGGGCGGCACAGGATGGAAGCCTGATGCAGGAAAAAGAATATTTAGTGGAACGCTGGATTTCTGGATCGGATGGAAAATTTACAGAGGAAGAAGCAGAAAAACAGGAGATTCCGGCAGGCTGGAAGGCAGGGGACTGGAAGCCGCATCGGATTTCTCCGATTGCCTATGGAGTGTATTATCTGGTGGAACTTTCGGCACCGGCAGGTTATCGCCTCATGGAACCTAAGAAATTTACGGTGGCGGCTGCTTCGGGGGAGACAATCGAAGCGGTTAATACGTTGAAACAGGGACGGGTTCGGGTTGAAAAGGTGGATGAGAGAAAGCCAGAGGAAAAACTGGCAGGTGCGGTGTTTGAAGTGAAAAACAGAGAGACGGGAGAAAAGGTTCAGATGGAGACAGACGAGAGCGGTCAGGCGGAAAGCCCGTTTCTGCCAATCGGAACGATAGGGGAGAATGGAAGCTGGATTCCGTACCATTACGAAGTCCGTGAGACGATGCCGCCGGATGGATATCAACTTATTCCGCGCGTGTACGAGGTGCAGATAGAAGATCAGAAGGAATGCGAGGTGCTAACGTATGATCTGACGGTGCCGAATGAAACAACGAAAATCAAAATTTCCAAGCTGGATTTCGATACGGGTCTCTTTGTGTCAGGAGCAAAGCTGGCAGTGTATGAAGCGGGATTTTTGGATGGTATGTACACTGAAGCGGGTGAGGCATTGGAAACCTGGATCTGCGATGGGAAAACACACGTGATAGAAGGAAAGCTGATTGCCGGGCACACGTATCTTCTGAAAGAACTGGAAGCGCCGGATGGATACACTGTGCAGAAACCGATGATTTTCACGGTGTCAGATACAGGAAGGGGGATTAACGCAGCCAGAGATGATGCAAATGCGCTGGAGACAGAGACAGCAGACGGTTTATTTGACAGCATAATGTCTCTGCAGGTGCAGGGAAGAAAAGCGCTTCGTCTGGTGAGAACTCTGTGGGATTTGGACAGTGGGGAAGGATTTGTACTTTCTTCACTGATGGAAGCTTCTGCGCCTTATCTGGAACGAGAAAAATGTGAAAAAGAGGGGGTGGCGGAAGGACATCGTTTCGAACTGCGGGAGATCATTGAGTTCAGTGACGGCAGCCGCCGGACGATAGAAAAAAATACATTCCGTCTGAATTGGGATGAGAACGGACATTATCCGCTGACGCTTCGAACATTAAAAGGAACGAGGTATCGTCTGGAAGAATATCATCAGAAAGAGACAGATGGCAGGGAAGTGGAAAGCTGGATCCCGGAAAACAGAGATGGCCTGGGATATATCCATGAAATACGAAATCCGGAATACAGCGACCCTTGTGGCATCCGCGCCGTTTCCCCGATTGGAAAAGACGGAGCAGCGGTGCTGCCGGGAAGTGTAATTGTATATGAAATTACATATCGGAATCAGTCAGATAAAAAAGAAAATATGAAGATTGGACTGGAAATTCCAGCTGGGTGTGAACTAATGACAGCGGCTTCGATGGGCGGAGCGGAACAAATAGGTGAATCCTGGTATTGGAATATAGAGAATGTGGCAGCCGGATCAGGAGGCATTTTGCGGGTGGCTGTTCTGGTTGGAGAGCATATAAATGAAAACGGACAGGAAAATCATTCTGGTATGACGGTAACGGCAACGATATGGGGAAAAACGGGCAAAAGCTATGAATCCTTCCATCCAATTCTATCTCCGGGCGCAATTGCTATCGCCGGGCGGGTGACGGGAACTGCCGCGGCGTTGTTAAGGCAGATAGATATAACATATACGTTATACTTAAAGAATGCGGAGGGAAAAGAGCTTCCAGGCTTGATTTCGTACACAGGTTCTAAATCGGGAACGCTGCGAAGTGGAGGAAGCCTGACGCTTTCTTGTGAAGAATCGGTTGTTTTGACAGGAATGCCGTGGGGAACAAACTATGAGGTTCGGGCACAAGTTCCGGCACAGACTCCGGATGGACTGCCGATCGAGTGGAAGAGTAAAGGAAGCACGGGACGGACCTCCCGGCAGGGAAATACAGTGCTCTGGGAATTTCATCAGAATGATCGGTCGGTGCGTGATGTGCTCAAACGTGGGAATAGATACCGCCTGGTTGAACTGCTGGAACTGGACGGTGGAAAAACGGAAGAGGTGGAGTCGAATCAGATGATTTTTTCTCTGGGGGACGATGCACAGATAGATGGAATTGGAATGATAGATTCCCCGACAAAGCTGGTCTTTTCAAAGACAGATCTGGGCGGAACGGAGCTTCCGGGTGCTCAGATAGAGATTCTGGATCAGTCTGGAAATGTAATCGAATCATGGATTTCTGCGGATCATCCTCATGAGATTATTGGAACGTTGACACCGGGAAAGAGTTATATAATGCGCGAGACGGGAGCGCCGGATGGATTTGCGTATGCGGAAGAGATTCCGTTTACTGTTTCCGAGGATGGAACGGTCGAGCGGATTTCCATGCAGGATAAGCCGACGCACGTGGAAATCACAAAATACAGTGTGACGGGAGAAAAGGAACTGCCGGGGGCGCGGATGGAACTCTGGGAGGAGAAGGAAGGCGGAACCTTGGTTGATTCGTGGGTATCTGATCGGGGCGCCCATGTGATAAAAGGAAAGTTAAACGCTGGAAAAAACTATGTGCTGGTAGAAAAAACAGCGCCGGATGGGTACTGGAAAGCAGAAAAAGTGACATTTACGGTATCACTGGACGGTCGAGTCGATCAGGTGAAGATGTATGACAGACCGACGGAAGTGCAGGTGGAGAAGCGGAAATGGAGGGAGCAGAAAGGAGATAGCGAATTTGTAAAAGGCGCCCACCTGAGGATTTCTGATGAGACTGGAAAGGCAATAGTGGAATGGATTTCTGAAGAAAAGGAGAAATGCATACAGGGCATTTTAAAGGAGGGCTGCCGCTATATTCTGGAAGAGTTGGAAGCACCGGAGGGCTACGAAAAAGCCGAACCAGTTTCATTTACGGTTTCAGAGGATGGAACGGTGACGGTTGTGCGGATGTATGACCGTTTGAAGCTGGAGAAGTCGGGGAGACCGGGACACGATCAGCCGGAACATCCAAAGAAAGTGATAGAAGAGCTGAAAGAGGGCTATTTAACAGTTCACATGCCAGAGTCGATCTCTGGAGATGGGAAAATTGTTCTCGACAGCAGACAGATGAAGCCGCTTCCGAGGATGGGATATGGAGAATCAGCCACCTGGGGAGTGGAAGGCGCTTATCAGATTGAGGACGAAAAAGAACGTCTGAATGAAGTGATTTCACTGATTTGGAAGTGGAAACTGGTGATTGGACTGATATGTATGAGCGCTGGGGCAGGGCTGGCGCTCGCAGAACGGCGAAGAAAGGAGGAAAATATAAAAAAGAATATGGAGAGGAATGATAAGGGCAAGGAGGAGTAAAAAAATAAGAGAAAAATCAAAATCGATCAGATGGCAGAAAAAGGGAAGGGAGGGATTTTATGGATCAGATGGCGAAAGGGCTGCTCTTCGGAGCAGCCGTACTGAGCCAGGCGGCTGCGGGATGTTTCCCCGCTGCCGCGGCATCCATCGATCGGGTCAGGATTCGGCTGGCAGCAGAAGAGCTGGATGAAATGGGAATGCCTGTTTTGGAGGCGGAAAGCCGGGACAGGGCATATAGCGTCACTGGTGTGGAACGAATCTCCGGTGAGTTGGCAAGCGGACCGGCGATGGATGGGGCAGAGGTGGGAAAAAAAGAAAATGAACAATATAAAGGGAGCATACAAGCCGACTCTGAAAATATAGGTACCAAAGAAGTTTCTTTAGAAGAACGAAAGATAGAAGAAATCCATGCAGAAGAACCTGCTCCGGAAATTCTATACGAAATAGAACTGGAATCCGACGCAGATGATCCGTTTTCCGTCCTTCGCCAGGAGGACATCTGGTTTTCAGGGCTTGGCGCGGTATGCAGCAAGGCAGTTCGGAAAGATAATGGCACTACGTTGCTTTTGACGATCGAATTACAGGATGCCGGAGAGATAATAGGAACGGTGGATGCAGCAGGCTGGGCGGAAAGAGGAATTGGCAGGTGGAAGAAAGCGCCGGGGGCTTCGGCATATTTGGTGATGCTTTACCGGGATGCGAAGCGTGTCGGACATCCGCATCGGACGAGTGCTGAACAGTACGATTTTGTACCGTTGATGCAGACTGCGGGTGTATATCATTTTAAAGTGATTCCTCTGACAAAGCAGGGAAAGCGTGGTCAGGCAGCAGAATCGGCATGGAGGAAAGTGACGGAGGCAGAGGCAGCTCAAAACCGGGAAGAATGGGGAGGGAAAAAGCCGGGATGGCAGCCAGAAGGGGAAATTCCATCGTATATTTTAAAAGATGGTGCATACCCGCAGATGGATTCTCTTTTGATTGGGGAAAAGTATGAGCAGTTTAATGAAAAGGGGGAAAACGTGTCGCGAACCGTAATATTTTGAGGATTTTCGTATAATTTATAAAAATCAGTTGAAAAAGCAGAAGAAATGTGATAGCATACCTCACATAAGTTCGTTCCTGTTTACTGAACCGTCCTGACGAGTGATCGAAGGTCAGTCAGGCAGGGACACTCTGGAGAGTCTCCAAGAAGGAGCGCCGAAGGTGTAAGACGGATGCACGTCCATGGTATTCGTTGATCTCTCAGGCAAAAGGACAGGGCATACAACCAATCACAATGGAACCAGGGGATGAGTTCTATTGTATGCATATGTTCTACTCTTTGGAGAGCTGATTTGTATCAGCTCTTATTTTATTACTCGATCCCGGATTTATAAAAGAGCCGGAATCGTAACGAAAACATAGAGGAGGATAAAAAATGGACACGATTTTGACACTGGTAAACAAAGGCAATGATTTTCTGTGGAGTTTTCTTCTGCTGATTCTGCTGTGTGGAACGGGCATCTATTACACGATTCGTCTCAAATTCATCCAGGTAAGAAAATTTGGCGAGGGCTGCAAGCATGTGTTTGGACATTTCAGCCTGAACGGAGAAAAACATGAAAAAGGGGAAATGAGCCCGTTTCAGTCGATCATGACGGCGATCGCAGCACAGGTTGGTACTGGTAACCTGGCAGGTGCGGCGACAGCGCTGTTTGGCGGCGGTCCGGGTGCAATCTTCTGGATGTGGCTGAGCGCGTTCTTCGGAATGGCGACCATCTACTCCGAGGCGGTTCTGGCACAGACCTACAAGACAGAGGTAAATGGTGAGGTGACAGGCGGACCTGTCTACTACATCAAGGCGGCATTTAAAGGTAATTTTGGAAAGGTATTATCCACTCTGTTTGCTATCTTTATTGTTTTAGCACTTGGGTTTATGGGCAATATGGTACAGTCCAACTCGATCGGTGCTGCGTTTACAGAGGTATTTCAGGTATATGGAATCAATATTCCGCCGATCACGGTCGGTCTTGTGCTGGCAGTACTGGCAGGATTCATTTTCATTGGTGGAACCAAACGTCTGGCAGCTGTGGTAGAGAAGGTTGTGCCAGTTATGGCAGGCGTTTACATTGTAGGAAGCCTGATTCTGATTGGTCTTCATATCAATCACGTGCCGACGGCATTTATGATGATCATCAAGGGCGCATTTGATCCGAAAGCGGTAATGGGCGCTGGTGCTGGTATCACCGTCCGCGAAGCAATCCGTTTTGGTGTAGCGAGAGGACTTTTCTCCAATGAGGCAGGTATGGGTTCCACACCGCATGCTCACGCACGTGCGAAAGCAGAAAGCCCGCATCATCAGGGGCTTTGTGCGATGATCAGTGTCTTTATTGATACATTTGTTATTTTAAATCTGACCGTATTTGCAGTCCTGACAACGGATGCGATGAGCTCCGGCAAGGATGGTACAGCGCTGACGCAGGCGGCATTCATGCAGAGTTTTGGAAACTTTGGTTCTATTTTTATTGCGATCTGCCTGCTGTTCTTCGCATTTTCGACGATTCTGGGATGGCATTTCTTTGGCCTGACGAATGCGAAATATCTGTTCGGCGAGGGCGCGGCAAAGGTTTATTCCTTCATCGTTGTGATTTGTATTGTCATTGGTTCTATGTTAAAGGTAAATTTAGTATGGGCTTTGGCAGATTTCTTCAACGCGCTGATGGTTATTCCGAACGTTTTGGCATTACTTGCATTGAGTCATGTGGTTGTGGCGGCTGACCGGAAAGCGGAAGCGATCACGAAAAATGTGACACAGGCATATCAGGTTGCAGAAGAAAAGTAAGAGCAAATAAAAAGAAGATAAAAGGTAACTGTTCAGTAGGTCTGCGCGTAACTGTGAAGGTACTGAACAGTTACGATAGAAGTGAATTGTAAGCGTAAAAAGCGAGCATTAAACAATCATTCAAAAAAGACCTGCTTATGTAGTGAAATACATAGGCGGGTCTTTTTTAGCCATAGGAAACGTCATCCTATGACAAAAAACGCTTCGCGGGATGCGCACTCGCGCGAAGAAAAAATATGTCGCAAGCGACCGCGCGAGACGCCCGAATGTGCCAAGGCACATTCTTTATTCTGAAAATGAAAACAAATAAAAAACCAAAAGTCCCTAAACAGCTGCCATTACCTTCCGCTCTCTGCAAAAACAAGGAGTCTCCCTCGTTGCTGTCTGCTTTTCAAGCATTTCATCAGTCAATTTACGGACAGACTGCAAAATTCTCAGATGTGTCTCCAGAGGGAGTGCATCAACGGTCAGTTCAGCTTTTTTCGTGCATCCATCCACACCGCCTGCTGCCACAACCCGGCGGAGCAATTCTGTCTCGGTGCGGTCAGACGGGAGAAGATTTCGTCCTAATTTCAGGGAGAGCAGGGAGGCAATGCCCCAGCCCCACCAGTTGGAAACACCGCTTGCCAGCGTCAGGTCTGCTGCTTCTGCGGTGCAGATAAGTTCGCCATGTGGAACTCCTGAGAGAATTTCACGGCGGAAAGTACCCATTCCCATCTCGTTGCCGCCATCTCCGATGGAAATGACCGTGGCACCAGCTTCTCTGGCAGCAGACAGGAAAAGAGCCGAATCCGTGATCATGTCGTCGAGTTGTTCACCGCGCATGCTGTGATAATGTCCGTTTTCAGCTTTGCCTGGGCGCTCCAGGCTGATCAGATGGGTCGGTTTTGCATCACGGATAAAGGTGCGGATAAAGTTATCCGTATTCTGTTCCGGCAGACGGATCAAGGTTGCCTGCGGAGCGCGGAAGCGGAGAGCCGCTTCCAGATGCGGATAAGAAGACCAGTCGGTTACGACTGACACGCCGCAGCCAGCTGCCGTCAGCGCTGCTGCGAGGTTGGCAGTTCCGGAAGGTCCATCCGTCTCGCCGGTAATAGAACCGTCTGGCATTCGAACCGGGAAACCGGTCAGAAGAACGGCTCTTTTCGCATGGGCGAGAGAAGCAGACACAGCCGCAAGTGGGGAAGCAGGCAGAGATGCTAAAAGTCCGCGACCGCCAAAATCCTGTTTCATAATTGAATCTAAAGTTTCATAAAAAGTCATGGTATCAATCCTCCAGGTATATACTGCATTGTGCAGAAATTGACAGGGGATTTTCTATCTGGATGATTCGAGCGCTTATTTACTGGATAATTTCCAAATCAAAAAAGATTGGCAGCAATCCGGTATGGTAGCTGTATCGGAATCATGTGCAATAAAAAAAGACCCACGTATCCTGTAAGATTCATGGCTCTTATTTACGAAGGGAGCATCCGGGCAGGAGTCCCGATAAATAAAAGAATCTATTTTATTATAATTGTATTGTAAATGAAAAATATCAGACTGTCAATTCCAAATTCATTTTACGGCTGACAGAAAGTGAAATTTGGAATATAATAAAAAAATGGGGTAACTGTTCAGTAGGTCAGCGCATTTACTGCGCTGACCGTACGAAAATATGGGTCAGCAGGCAAAAATCCCATTGCCGTAGGCAATTTTTAATGGATTTTTGCTTGTGGCTGTGAAGGTACTGAACAGCTACAAAATAGGCATATAAACAAGCTCAGAAATAAAAGCAGACAAGAAAATGGATAGAGAGAATGAAACGAGAATCAAATGAGATAAAAAAAGAAAATGATCGCGCCGCATCGTTCAAGCGCTTCTGCGAGGTAGTCCGCCATCTCCGTGCCGAGGACGGCTGTCCGTGGGATCGGGCGCAGACGCATACATCGCTGAAACCGTACTGCATTGAAGAAGCGGCAGAGGTGATTGGCGGTATCAATATCTGGGAGGCGACCGGCGATGCGGAGAACCTGAAAGAAGAACTGGGGGATTTAATGCTGCAGATTCTTCTTCACGCGCAGATCGCGGAGGAAGAAGGACTGTTTACGATACGGGAGGTCATGGATGGCGCCAGTGAAAAAATGATCCGCCGCCATCCGCACGTGTTTGGTAAGTCGATGCTGTCCGAACAGGGAGAACCGGTCACGGATTGGGATGCAATCAAGAAGCAGGAAAAAGCCGGAAAAGAGTGGATGGAAGCGTATCTTCCGGGAGCGCTGGAAGAGGCGGAGAAACTGCTCGAGCGGGCAGAGGAGCGGAAAGGCATCAAAAAATAATGTTTGAGGTGCCTTCAATCTGAAATAAATAGAAAAATCTATATATAATAAAAAGGCATTCGGTCAAAATGGAATGCCTTTTTTGAATCCTTGTAAACTTGTAAAGCGCGAAGTGATGGGATTTTCAAACGATGCCAATATGAATGATAAGATTTCCCGTTCATTTATAAATGCTAATTCGTACTTTTCGGCAAAGACTGACTTTCTTTTACCAGATCTTCTAAAGTAATATTATAGAAGAAATTGTGTACAACCTGATCAAAGCGTTTCCACATCGGCAGGGTCACGCAGCTTGTCTGACGTTCGCACGGCGGCGCATCCGGTGCAAGGCAGGCAACGGAAGAGAGAGAGCCTTCGGTCAGTTCCAGAATCTCTCCGGCGGTATATTCATTCATCGGACGGGTCAGACGGTAACCGCCGCCTTTGCCGCGCTGTCCTTCCAGTAATTTATTTTTGACCAGAACCTTCAAGATGATTTCCAGATACTTTTCAGAAATCTGCTGACGGGTGGCAATTTCATTCAGTGGTATATATCCAGCAGAATTTTGTTCCGCCAGATCGATCATAACGCGCAGGGCGTATCTTCCTTTTGTTGATATCATTCGGTAACCTCCTTACTATTAACCAATTATAACGCAAGGTAATAGGACTTTCAAGGAGAAAAGCGTGGAAAACAAAGAAAAAAAGTTTTTTCCTAATACCTATTGACAAAGTTGGTTTATAAGAGTATCATTAAGCCATCGAGTTCGGAAAGAACATGAAAATGAAAAGGAGGCAGATACAATGGCAAGACAGAATATTTTATGGAACGGAAATCTGATGTGTTGTTGTCGAATGTGTAATTCCCGGGCATTTTATATGGTCAGGTAAATTTGCATATCTGCCGTTCAAGAGAATGACAACGATTTAAGATGCAAGCCATTTGCCCGGGAGCTTAAAGAAGATTAAGCGGTCCGGCTTTTTATTTACCCAAAAAGCCAAATATACATTTGCATAAGCAAATATAATATTGCGGAAAAAGCAATTATTTTATAGAAAGCTTGAAAATAAATGGAAAAACGCTTGCTCAAATAAAAAAATGAATATAAAATAAAAACGAATTTACATACTAGGAAATAAACTTCCAGAAAAAGAAAGAGAGGTATTTTGAGATGGGAAACTATAGATTTGAGACTCTTCAGTTACACGTAGGTCAGGAGCAGCCGGATCCGGCAACCGATTCTAGAGCCGTTCCGATTTATCAGACCACTTCTTATGTATTTAAAAATTCCGCCCATGCGGCAGCACGTTTTGGTCTGGCAGATGCCGGTAACATTTACGGACGTCTGACCAACTCCACACAGGATGTATTTGAGAAGAGAATCGCAGCACTGGAGGGCGGCGTTGCAGCACTGGCAACCGCATCCGGCGCAGCTGCTATTACATATACAATCGAGGCACTGGCAGCAGACGGCGGTCACATCGTAGCACAGAAGACCATCTACGGCGGCAGCTATAACCTTTTAGAGCATACACTTTCCCATTTCGGCGTATCTACAACTTTCGTAGATGCTCATAATCTGGAAGCGGTAGAAGGTGCAATTCAGGAAAATACCCGTGCTATCTATCTGGAGACTCTCGGAAATCCGAATAGTGATATTCCGGACATCGACGCGATTGCTGAAATTGCACACAAACACGGACTTCCGTTAGTCATTGACAATACATTTGGCACACCGTACCTGATTCGCCCGATCGAGCATGGCGCAGATATTGTCGTACATTCCGCTACCAAGTTCATCGGCGGACACGGAACCACTCTGGGCGGCATTATCGTAGATTCCGGTAAATTTGACTGGAAAGCAAGCGGCAAATATCCGGCAATCGCAGATCCGAATCCGAGCTATCACGGCGTATCTTTCGTAGAGGCAGCAGGTCCGGCAGCATTCGTCACCTACATCCGCGCTATCCTTCTGCGTGATATGGGCGCTACGATTTCCCCGTTCAACGCATTCCTGCTTCTTCAGGGAACTGAGACACTGTCTCTGCGTATCGACCGTCATGTAGAAAATACCAAGAAGGTTGTTGAGTACCTGTCAAAACATCCGTTAGTAGAGCACGTTAATCATCCGTCTCTGCCGAATCATCCGGATCATGCACTGTATGAGAAATATTTCCCGAACGGCGGCGCTTCTATATTCACCTTTGAGATCAAGGGCGGACAGGCAGAAGCCCATAAGTTCATCGACAACCTGCAGCTCTTCTCCCTGTTAGCAAACGTAGCAGATGTAAAGAGCCTGGTTATCCATCCAGCAACAACAACCCACTCCCAGCTGACTGACGAGGAGCTGGCAGATCAGGGCATTAAGCAGAACACCATCCGTCTGTCCATTGGTACCGAGCATATCGACGATATCATCGAGGATCTGGAGCGTGGATTTGCAGCTCTGAAATAAGTAAGAGTGTGTCGGGCTGAGAATCCGAGGCATATACATAATAAATGGTAAATTGATAAAATGCGGTGTCATCTGCCAACTCTTCTTTAAGCAGGGAAGAACGGCAGATAACGCTGCATTTTTACTATTCCATTTTGGAAGAAAACGGCGTAGAAAAATTCATGCCAAACTGCCCTTTACAGGGTAAAATGCTGAATTGTTGGGATTTAAGGGGGAAACGGGGAGGCGAGTCTTGACAATAAGGGCGGATAAGTGGTAATTTATCAGATAGAAGGATACAGAGCTGTACATTTGTGATATAGGGGGGCTCTGGATTCCACCATAAAATTTAAGAATGAGGTGCGAAAAATGCAGGAGATGAAACCGATTAAAGAAGGAAAAGTCCGTGAAATCTATGACAATGGAGACAGTCTGATTATGGTTGCAACGGATCGTATCAGTTGCTTTGATGTTATCTTACATAATGAAGTGACAAACAAAGGCAAGGTACTGACACAGATGTCTAAGTTCTGGTTTGACCTTACGAAAGATATTATCCCGAATCACATGATTTCTGTAGATGTAAAAGATATGCCGGAATTCTTCCAGCAGGAGAAATTCGAAGGAAAGAGCATGATGTGCCGTAAGCTTGAGATGCTTCCGATTGAGTGCATCGTCCGCGGTTATATCACAGGAAGCGGTTGGGCAAGTTACCAGAAGACCGGAAAAGTTTGTGGGATTGAATTGCCGGAAGGCTTAAAAGAGTCTGACAAATTGCCAGAGCCGATCTACACACCGTCCACTAAGGCAGAGATTGGCGATCATGATGAAAACATCTCCTACGAGCAGAGCGTAGATCATCTGGAAAAATACTTCCCGGGCAAGGGAAAAGAGTATGCAGATAAGCTGCGTGAATACACGATTGCACTTTACAAAAAATGTGCGGAGTACGCACTGGAAAAAGGTATTATCATTGCAGATACCAAGTTTGAGTTTGGTCTGGATGAGAATGGCAACATCGTTCTTGGTGACGAGATGCTGACTCCGGACAGCTCCCGTTTTTGGCCGGCACAGGGCTACGAGGCAGGACATTCTCAGCCGTCTTTCGACAAGCAGTTTGCACGTGATTGGCTGACCGCTCATCCGGGCAATGACTGGACACTCCCGCAGGAGATTGTGGACAAGACCATTGAAAAATATCTTCAGAGCTATGAGATGCTGACCGGCGAAAAGCTGGCATAAGCGGATCGCTCGATGCAGCCGGTCAGGTAGCGGAAGAAAATGCATTGAATAAAAGAAAAAAAGCTGCTGTGAAAAGGATGAAATTCTTGTTTCGCGGCAGCTTTTATATATAGAAAATAGAAAACAAATGTATCGATAGTTCGCGCTCAGCAGCAGGGGGACTGTTTACAGATGGGTGCTTTTGAAAGGGGAAATGAAAGATGCGCGATTTTATGGATTTGTTTAGCTTAAAGGGGAAGAAAGCGATCGTCACGGGTGGAACCAGAGGGCTCGGCTATGGCATGGCAGAGGGACTGTGCAGAGCGGGGGCGGAGGTTGCCATTTTGGGAACAAGTGAGAAGGTGCGGGAGAGCGCAGATGCGCTTGCACGGATAACCGGGGCGGTGGTTCACGGAATAGTGGGAGATCTGGTAAGAGAAGAGGAGGTTCCGGATATCTATAATCATCTGGTGGAAAGCCTTGACGGTCAGGCGGATATATTGGTAAACTGTGCGGGAGTTCAGCACCGGTGCGTGGCAGAAGATTTTCCGATGGAAGAGTGGAATCGGGTTCTGCGAGTAAATTTAGGTGCTATGTTCCAGATGTCTCAGCTGGCGGCGCGGGATATGCTGCAGCGTGGATACGGCAGAATTATTAATGTGGCATCGATGACATCCTTTTTCGGAAGTGTGATGATACCGGCATACGCGGCAAGTAAGGGTGGCGTGGCGCAGCTCACGAAAGCCTGCTCTAATGAATGGTCGTCGCGTGGTGTGACCGTCAATGCGATCGCACCTGGTTATATGGAGACAAAGCTCACATCGGATATGAAAGCCAAAAATCCGGGTCAGTATGAAGAGGTAACGGCGCGGATCCCGATGCACCGCTGGGGGAAGGCGGAGGATCTGGCAGGAATTACCGTGTTTTTAGCGAGTGACGCGGCAGAATATATAACGGGAGCGGTAATCCCGGTGGATGGCGGCTACCTGGCGAAGTAAACGAGAGAAAAGGAAAGAAATATGAATCTATTTGATATAGTAGGTCCGGTGATGGTCGGACCGTCCAGTTCCCACACAGCGGGCGCGGTTCGGATTGGATTTGTGGCGCAGAAGCTTCTTGGGGAACCGGTTAAGCGGGCACGGATTGGTCTGTACGGCTCATTTCTGGCAACGGGAACCGGACACGGAACACAGAAAGCACTGATTGCGGGACTTTTAGGGATGGCGCCGGATGACATGCGGATTCCGGACAGCTTCCACCTGGCAGAGGAGAAGGGGATTGAGTTTTCCTTTGATGAAGCCAATTTAAAAGAGGCGCATCCAAATTCGGCGGAACTGGAGCTTGAGGGCATTTCCGGGCGCAGTCTGACGGTAGTAGGTGAATCACTGGGCGGTTCCCGGATCAATATTGCGAAGGTCGATGGGATTGAAGCCAATTTTTCCGGCAGTTATCCAACCTTGGTTGTCCACAATGACGATCAGCCGGGACATGTGGCGGATGTGACGGCGATGCTGGCGCACAAATCGATCAACATTGCGACGATGCAGCTCTACCGTGCGGCGCGCGGCGGCATGGCAGTGATGGTTATTGAGTGTGATCAAGAGATTCCGGAAGAAGGGCTTGTGTGGCTGCGCCGCCAGGAGGGCATCAGGAAGGTAACGTATTTAAGTCTTCGATAGGAAGGGTTCATATAAGAAAAGGAATGGAACGGGAAAATGGAAATGTTATATCATTCAGTGAATGATCTAATCCGCTTAGCGAACGAATATCAGATTCCGCTTTGGAAGGTGGTTCTTCTGGCGGATGTGCAGGAACGCCAGGTGACGGTGGAAGAATCGTTTGAAACAATGCGGCAGATGTATCAGGCGATGCGCCAGGCAGATCAGGAATACGACGGCTCGATCGTCTCGGCAAGTGGAATGGCGGGCGGCGACGGAGAAAAACTGCACGCATACAATGCCTCCGGTCGCAGCCTGGCGGGCGGATACATGGGGCTTGTGATGGAAAAAGCGGTGAAAATGGGAGAGTCCAACGCCTGTATGAAACGAATCGTGGCGGCTCCGACGGCGGGCGCATGCGGGGTGATTCCGGCGGTATTTTTGTCGTATGAGGAATATTGTAAGGAAACGGAGAACCGGATGGTCGAGGCGCTCTTTGTCAGTGCAGGAATCGGTGCGGTTATTGCAGAAAATGCGAGCATCGCCGGTGCATCGGGTGGATGCCAGGCGGAGATTGGTTCAGCAAGTGCGATGGCAGCAGGGGGGCTGGCATATCTGCAGGGCGGCGATGCGGAGTGTATCGCGAATGCAGCGGCATTTGCCCTCAAAAATATGTTGGGACTAACCTGTGATCCGGTCTGTGGTCTGGTTGAAGTTCCGTGTATCAAGCGGAATTCCGCCGGCGCCGTCAATGCGGCGGTCAGTGCGCAGATGGCAATGGCGGGAATCAAGAGTGCAATCCCGGCAGACGAGGTCATCGATTCCATGCGTCGGATCGGCAATGCGCTTCCGGCTGCTTTACGCGAGACGAGTGAAGGCGGTCTGGCAGTGACCGAGAGTGCCAGAAAGATAGCGGGACGGATGGGAAAGAAGGAACACATTGCTAAGAAAACCCGGGAAAGCAATAAAAATCAATAGAACCAGACAGCACGCGATTGCAGAACCTGTCAGAACTGTTCCGGCTGCTGATGAGAAGATAAAATTGTAGAAGAAAGAACAGCAATATAGAAATAGCTCTGTTTAAATGATGCCAGAATATTCTTAAAAATCACAAAAAAACATATAAAATAGCAAATTTAGAAAAATACTTGACTTTCTGGGAATGCTCTGGTATCATAACATACGTCCTCGAGACAAGGACAAAAACAAAACACGAAACGAAAGAAATGATTTGAAGATTCTTGATGAACTCAGAAAAATTTCGAAAAAACGTGGATTTGTAAAAAAATAAAAAAGTGTTGACAAAAGCAAAAACTTTTGATAAACTATAAAAGTTGCTGCTGAGGCAACACAAAGAACCTTGAAAACTGAACAGTATGTAAAACCCTGAAAATTCTAAGAACAAAGGCTTTTGGTTAAGCCTTGAAGTTCAAGAGAACATTCAGAACATTCGCGATAAAAACGAGTCCATGACTGCTTGCAGGCATGAGCGAGTTGAACGCGATGAGCAAAATGCAAATTTTGCGAAGAACCAAAACAACAGTAATAACGGTTAAAATTAGCCAAGCGAATTTTGACTGGA
>NZ_QUKS01000003.1:344113-347187 GCF_003481165.1 Clostridium sp. TF06-15AC | reverse complement strand
AAAACAAGCAATTATTAATTGTAAACACCATAAACCAAAGATGCAACGCTATGCATCTGAGAGGAACACCGTACCCGCGGTGTGAATCAATTGGTTAAGCTAATAAGAGCGCAGGGTGGATGCCTTGGCACTAAGAGCCGATGAAAGACGTGATAAGCTGCGAAAAGCTTCGGGGAGGAGCAAATATCCATTGATCCGGAGATATCTGAATGGGGAAACCCGGCTGAGAAGCCCTCAGTCATCCATACGCCAATACATAACGTATGGAAGGGAACCCGCTGAACTGAAACATCTAAGTAGGCGGAGGAAGAGAAAGAAACATCGATTCCCAAAGTAGCGGCGAGCGAAATGGGAAGAGCCCAAACCAGAGTGCGTGCACTCTGGGGTTACGGACTGCATAAGTGAGCTGATTCGTTAATGGAACGGTCCTGGAAAGACCGGCCAGAGAGAGTGAAAGCCTCGTACATGAAAACGATAAGCAGCGGCAGGATCCAGAGTACCGCGAGACACGTGGAACCTTGCGGGAATTCGGGGGGACCACCCCCCAAGGCTAAATACTCCTTAGTGACCGATAGCGCATAGTACTGTGAAGGAAAGGTGAAAAGGACCCCGGGAGGGGAGTGAAAGAGAACCTGAAACCCTGTGTTTACAAGCTGTGGAAGCACGTTAAGGTGCAACCGCGTACTTTTTGTAGAACGGTCCGGCGAGTTGCGGATGCTGGCGAGGTTAAGGAGTAAAGCTCCGGAGCCGAAGCGAGAGCGAGTCTTAATAGGGCGTGAAGTCAGCATGTGCAGACCCGAAACCGGGTGACCTATCCATGTCCAGGTTGAAGTTCCCGTAAAAGGGAATGGAGGACCGAACGCACATCCGTTGAAAAGGGTGGCGATGAGGTGTGGATAGGGGAGAAATTCCAATCGAACCCGGAGATAGCTGGTTCTCCTCGAAATAGCTTTAGGGCTAGCCTCGTATTAGTTTAGCGGAGGTAGAGCACTGAATTTCCTAGGGGGCGTCAAAGTCTACCGAAGAATATCAAACTCCGAATGCCGCATAAATGATGTACGGGAGTCAGACTGCACGAGATAAGTTGGGTAGTCAAAAGGGAAAGAGCCCAGACCTACAGCTAAGGTCCCAAAGTGTGTGTTAAGTGGAAAAGGATGTGGGATTTCGAAGACAACTAGGATGTTGGCTCAGAAGCAGCCACACATTCAAAGAGTGCGTAATAGCTCACTAGTCGAGAGGTCCTGCGCCGAAAATGTCCGGGGCTAAAACACAACACCGAAGCTTAGGAATGTAATTATACATTGGTAGAGGAGCATTCTTAAAGAGACGAAGCAGTACCGATAAGGAGCTGTGGATTTTTAAGAAGAGAGAATGCCGGAATGAGTAGCGAGATGGAGGTGGGAATCCTCCAGGCCGAATATCTAAGGTTTCCAGAGTAAAGCTGATCTGCTCTGGGTAAGTCGGGGCCTAAGGCGAGGTCGAAAGACGTAGTCGATGGATAACAGGTTGAAATTCCTGTACTGCATATCATCAGAACTGTGGGGACACAGAGAGATACCGGAACCTGGGAATGAAGATACCAGGGCAAGCGAGGTAGGTGCTAAGCTGGCAAATCCGCTTAGTAAGCCGAAGACGTGATGCGGAGCGAATTAAAGTAGCGAAGTCCGGGATTCGAGCTGTCGAGAAAAGCCGCTATTGCGTGATATGTACCCGTACCGTAAACCGACACAGGTGGATGAGGAGAGAATCCTAAGGCCGGCGGGAGAAGCATTGTTAAGGAACTCGGCAAAATGACCCTGTAACTTCGGGATAAAGGGTGCCACAGAGATGTGGCCGCAGAGAATAGGCTCAAGCAACTGTTTAGCAAAAACACAGGTCTATGCGAAACCGAAAGGTGAGGTATATGGGCTGACGCCTGCCCGGTGCTGGAAGGTTACGAGGAGAGGTTAGAGCAATCGAAGCTTTGAATCTAAGCCCCAGTAAACGGCGGCCGTAACTATAACGGTCCTAAGGTAGCGAAATTCCTTGTCGGGTAAGTTCCGACCCGCACGAAAGGCGTAATGATTTGAGCGCTGTCTCGACAATGCACCCGGTGAAATTGAAATACCAGTGAAGATGCTGGTTACCTGCGCCAGGACGGAAAGACCCCATGGAGCTTTACTCTAGCTTGATACTGGGATTCGGTACTGCATGTACAGGATAGGTGGGAGACGAAGAGGACAGGACGCCAGTCTTGTCGGAGTCGCTGTTGGGATACCACCCTTGTGGTACTGGATTTCTAACCAACCTCCGTGACCCGGAGGTGGGACAATGTCAGGTGGGGAGTTTGACTGGGGCGGTCGCCTCCGAAAGGGTATCGGAGGCGCTCAAAGGTTCCCTCAGAATGGTTGGAAACCATTCAAAGAGTGCAAAGGCAGAAGGGAGCTTGACTGCGAGACCGACGGGTCGAGCAGGTACGAAAGTAGGACTTAGTGATCCGGTGGTAGAAAGTGGGATTGCCATCGCTCAACGGATAAAAGCTACCCTGGGGATAACAGGCTTATCACTCCCAAGAGTTCACATCGACGGAGTGGTTTGGCACCTCGATGTCGGCTCATCGCATCCTGGGGCTGAAGTAGGTCCCAAGGGTTGGGCTGTTCGCCCATTAAAGCGGTACGCGAGCTGGGTTCAGAACGTCGTGAGACAGTTCGGTCCCTATCCGGCGCGGGCGTAGGATATTTGAGAGGAGCTGCCCTTAGTACGAGAGGACCGGGGTGGACTGGCCTCTGGTGTATCTGTTGAGCTATCAAGCTCATGGCAGAGTAGCCAAGCCGGGACGGGATAAACGCTGAAGGCATCTAAGCGTGAAGCCCCCCTCAAGATGAGATATCCCATACGCAAGTAGTAAGACCCCTTGAAGACGACGAGGTAGATAGGGCAGAGGTGGAAGCGTAGTAATACGTGAAGCTGACTGTTACTAATCGGTCGAGGGCTTAACCAAAAGGATATGGTTAAGAATTGGATAGGTAAGAGGAAGTTATTTCCTGAAGGATGAAAGATAGAGAGTAGAAGAAATTCAGTGTGCAGTTTTGAAG